>CAKSFP010000008.1 GCA_934454585.1 uncultured Clostridia bacterium | reverse complement strand
CGGAAGTTAAGCTCTGCAACGCTGATGATACTTGGTGGGTGACCGCCCGGGAAAGTAGGACGTCGCTGGGGTAAATACTCCTCCTTAGCTCAGTCGGTAGAGCACGCGGCTGTTAACCGCGTTGTCGTTGGTTCAAGTCCAACAGGGGGAGCCAATGTGTGGCCCCTTGGTCAAGTGGTTAAGACACCGCCCTTTCACGGCGATAACATGGGTTCGAATCCCGTAGGGGTCACCAAAAAATCGACAAGTGCGACAAGTGCTTGTCGATTTTTTACTTATTACCTTTTCACTGTTCACTCTTCCCTTGAATTTTATATATCGATTTTTTGGAGAGTAAAAAGTAATAGTGAAAAGTGAAGAAGTGTGGTACAAACTCGCTTTGGCGAGTTTGAATGATATCCGCTTACGCGGATGTTAAAAGGCAAATTTCATTTCACAGAGAGCGCAGCTCACTATTTCATAATTTGCGTCAAGCAAATTATTTCACTTCGAGCGGTACGCGAGATATTTCACTATAAAATCATTAATATGTGTTATCAACAAGATGATTTTCTGTATCTGTAATGAACACGAAAGCCAAAAAATGAGGTCAAGACAGGTTATATCTGTCTTGACCCCATTTTATCAGTTTGTCGAAAATCCCTGTTTTGCATTATGCAAAGCAGGGATTTGTTTGAAAAAGCGATGAATTCACAAAATATATGAGTTTTTTAGCTCTGTGCCTTTGAGGCGTTTAATCCCAATCATCAAATTCCTCGTACGCTTCTTGCAGCCGCTGAATATCGCTTTTTAACAAAGTGCTAAGACTTTTTATATCAAATATTCTATAATCCCACTCAATCTCACAAGACGGCATATAATGATATCGAATTTTTGGCAAAACCTCTTCTCGGTCAATAACCCCTGCTATAAAAGTGAAATAATTTCATTTTTGTGTTAAGGCCATTTATTTTCCATAATTGTTGATCAAAAACTTAGCTGAAGACCGCAAAAACTTCCGAACTTACCAATACCGGAAGTTTTGAAAAGTGTCGAAAGCTCCGAAACGGCGTTGGGGGACTATGTCAAAATAATATTCTTAGATACAGTTTGTGCAAAATCTGACAGACGCACTCTTAACTTCGGTATTTTAAGAGATGCGGATACCGGTATTCTCGACAGCTTGACACCCGATACATTCAAAACGCTTTGCTATTTACAGGCGGCACTCGATAATTAAGATAAAATTAAAAAGTGCTCAATAAGTAATATATTTTGCGGCGGCGTCATAAGATGTACAAAATACAAACCGTATGGAGGAGTGGCTTATGGCGCAATACAACATTTACAGCGATATTGCCGAACGCAGCGGCGGCGATGTATACATCGGCGTCGTCGGACCCGTGCGCACGGGCAAATCGACATTTATAAAAAAATTTATGGATCTTTTGGTGATACCAAACATCTCAAATGCCTACAAGCGTGAGCGCGCAAGGGACGAACTGCCGCAGTCGAGCGGCGGCAGAACCATAATGACGACAGAACCGAAATTTATCCCGAACGAGGCTGTGAAGATTTCGCTCTCGGACAATGCGTCCTTTAATGTGCGCATGATAGACTGTGTGGGATACATTGTGGAATCTGCTCTGGGGCATATAGAGGAAAACACACCGCGCATGGTGAAAACCCCGTGGTCGGACGAGGCGATTCCGTTTGCCGAGGCCGCGGAGATAGGCACTAAAAAGGTCATTTGCGAACATTCCACAATCGGAATAGTAGTGACGACGGACGGCAGCATAACCGATATCCCCCGCGCCGACTATATCGAGGCCGAAAACCGAGCCATAAGCGAACTCAAGGAGATAAACAAGCCGTTTATAGTGTTACTCAACAGCTTGGATCCCGACAGTGATTCGGCGAAGGAAGCCAAGTCGGAAATTGAGCATCGCCACGATGTACCTGTTATCGGTGTAAACTGTGCCATGCTGACGGCGGACGATGTCAACAACATTATAGAGGCGGTGCTTTTCCGTTTTCCGCTCAAGGAGATTTCAATAGATGTGCCTGACTGGGTGGAAGTTCTCGAGAGCGACCATTGGCTAAAGAAGGCTGTCTGCGATAACATATTGTCGTCAATAAAATCCGTCAGCCGCATCTGCGATTACAAAAATGTGCTCTCTTCGCTTGAAAATTGCGAGAACATCGATACCGCTTCGGTCACGGATATCAATCTGGGCGAAGGTACGGTGCATTTTGATGTAACTGCCTCCGATAGCCTTTTTTACAAGATTCTCGGCGAAAAATCGGGTTTTGAGATTGACGGCAGAGACACGCTCATGGAGCTTATGGGGCAGCTGTCGCATATAAAAAAAGAATATGAGAAGGTGGAGTTTGCTCTCAAGAAGGTACACGATACCGGCTACGGAATAGTTGCACCGACGATAGACGAGCTCGAACTTGAAGAACCTGAGATTGTTAAACAGGGCGGCAGATTCGGAGTGAAACTAAAGGCGAGTGCGCCAAGCATACATATGATACGCGCAGACATAGAAACCGTTGTTTCGCCGATAGTCGGCACGGAAAAGCAATCGGAAGAATTGCTGAATGACCTGCTCAAAGAGTTTGAGAACAATCCGAAGGATATATGGCAGTCGAATATTTTCGGCAAGTCTCTGCACGAGCTTGTCAACGACGGACTGCACAACAAGCTGTACAAGATGAGCGAGGATGCGCAGTATAAACTTCAGGAGACGCTGCAAAAAATCATTAACGAGGGCAGCGGCGGACTCATATGCATTATCTTGTAGCAAAAATGTGAATATAAAACTTTAGGCAAGCGAGACTCAAACACGCATTGCCTGACGGGGTGCGGCAAAAACATTTTGACGCACCCCGTTATATCACACAATAATCTCAATCCCTTTTTTGCGCAGTTTATCAAGTGAAGATTTATCCGCCGCCGAGTCGGTAACTATTGTGTCAACGCGGCTCAGATCGGATATCTTGGCAAATGCCGTGCGTCCGATTTTGCTGTGGTCCGCCGCCACGACGGTTCTGCTGCATCGCTCCATCATGCATTTGCATATCTCGGATTCCTGATAATAGAAAGTGGATATTCCTTTGTTTATATCTATGCCGTCGACGGACATGATGAACAGGTCGGCACAGTATCGTTCCAGCTCTTTCATCGCCGATATGCCGTAGGTGAACTGGAAGTCCGCGTCAACATCTCCGCCGATGAGTATGATTTTGAAATTAGGATTTTGCGCCCCCTCAAGCGCAAGTGCAACAGAGTTTGTCACGATGGTGATTTTTTTTGATTCAAGTGCTCGCATGACATAAATCGGCGTTGTGCCGGCGTTCATGATGAGTGTGTCGGAATCTTTCACAAGTGTGCTCAGCTTTTCGGCAATTGCTTTTTTTTCATCGATATTTGTGTTCAGCCGCTGCATAAGGCTCATGTCATAATACGATCTGTAGCTTGTTATGGCACCGCCGTGAACCCTTGCGAGAAGCCCCTGCCTCTCAAGCTCCGATAAATCCGTGCGAATCACAACAACGGACACATTAAACAGCTTGCTCAGCTCGTTTACGCTGACGCGGCCGTTTTCGTTTATCAGATCCAGTATCTTGTTTCGGCGTTCTGTTACCGTTATCTGCATTTTGCACACTTCCTCTCTTATATATGATGATAACATTATAATGTAAAAAAGTCAATCAAAAGAAAACAATTAGAATTAACTGATTTTTTTATTGACAAAGGCAATCATCTGTGATATATTAAAAGAAAGGCAAACGAAACTAATAAAGAAATAAACCGAAACACAAAAAAGAAGGTGCGAAATGTATAACAAATTGAAAATCAAACCGCCGTTTTTTGAGATAGGCCCCAAGGCGTTCATGTACGGCGAGGCAATGCTCAAACTTGCAAAAGTCATTGACAAAACGGCAATGAAGTACGATGTGGATATAATTGTTACACCGCAGTATACGGATATTTCACTTCTTGCGAATAACACCGAGCGAATATTTGTTTTTGCTCAGCACATGGATCCGCTCTATCCCGGCAGAGGACTGGGAAGTGTTTTGCCCGAGGCAGTCAAGGCAGCGGGCGCTGTGGGAGTTATGCTCAATCATGCCGAAAAGCCGATATCGCTCGATGTGCTTGCCGAGACAATCAAGCGTGCGGACGAGGTGGGACTCGGCACAATTGTGTGTGCAGATACCGTGGATGATGTGAAAAACATAGCAAAAATGGCGCCGAATATAATAGTGGCGGAGCCGACGGACCTTATAGGCACCGGAAAAACGAGTGACAGCAACTATGTAACGGAAACCATAAAGACGGTCGAAGAAATTAACCCGGACATAATGGTTCTCCAGGGTGCCGGCATATCGAACGGCGCAGATGTATACAATACAATTAAACTTGGTGCTCAGGCAACGGGCACCACAAGCGGAATTATGAAATCCGACCACCCCTGCGAAATGGTTGAGGAAATGATTTTCAATCTGCGCAGGGCGTGGGATGAACTTCACTGAGGTGTATCATGGAGAGACGGATTTTAGAGAGTATGATGTCGGTATATCGGATAGAATCGGAGTGTATACTCGGCTTGGAGAAGTGCTTTGACGAGGCGGCGTATGAAAAGGCAATCGAACTTTTGAAAAATGCACCGCGGATAGGCGCATCAGGCTGCGGACATTCGGGAATCATGTGCCGCCATTTTGCACACCTTATGTGTTGCATAGAACGCCCGTCACGGTTTATATCGCCTGCGGAGGCGGTGCACGGCGCAACGGGATTTTTGCAGGAGGGGGATGTTTGCGTCCTTGCGTCGCGCGGCGGAAGAACAAAAGAACTGTTGCCCATACTCGACATCTGCAAAAAAAAGAAAGTAAAGGTCATAACAATAACCGAGAATTTAAGCTCGGAGCTTGCAGTCGGCGCGGATGTGGTGCTCAGGCAGTATGTCAACCGCGAGACTGACAAATACAATTCACAGGGAACAACTTCCACAACATCGCTCGGCGTGATATTCCATGTGCTGCAGACGGCACTTATCGAGGAAACGGGATATAAAAGCGAACAGTTTGCCGTGATTCATCCCGGCGGCGCTGTGGGAGAAAGATTAAATAACAAATAAAGAGGAGATATTTATCATGGAGTACAAAGTTTTTCAAAAAGAGGTAGAATTGCAGTCAAGAGGTTGGATACCGACTTTCCACGACATTTCAAAGGAAGTAAAAGAGATTGTTGAGGCATCGGGAGTTAAAAACGGCACCGTAAGCATTGTTTCACACCACACCACCTGCTCGGTAATGGTTCAGGAGTGCTCTCACGACATCGATTCTTTCGACCTGGAGTTCCTCCAGCACGATCTGCTGGACATCATGCGTAAGATGATCCCGGATTTTGCCGAGGAGCATCAGTACCGTCACCCCGGACCGATACACGCAAAGTACGGCAGATTTGTAAATGAACCCGGCGACTATTCCAGCATGAACACAGACGGTCATCTGCGCAGTTGTTTCTTCGGCAGAAGTGAGACAATGACGATAAAGGACGGCGAGGTTGACGGCGGACAGTTTGCTCATGTATACTTTATAGACTGGGATCATGTCATAGCGCGCCGCAGACAGGTGAACATAACCGTTATGGGTACAACCGAGGATGTGGGCGACAGAAAGTGGAACAACGGTGAAGTTATCGACACCAAGCACAAATTCACCGAGGAAGAAAAGGCGGACGACATTCACTACACACTGCAGCAGCAGAGATAATTATGAAGCTTTTTGGATTGGACATAGGCACTACTGCGATAAAGTCTGTGCTGATTAATGAAAAATTAGAGGAGCTGCACAGCTCGAACACGGAGTATGAAATAGAGTCGCACGGCGCTTTTATCGAGTGCGATGCGCAGAAATACTGGGAATTGGTTAAAGGCGAGATAGATGCTCTCGGCATTGAGCCGGACGCTCTCGCTGTGGACACCCAGTGCGAGACTCTGATACTCACCGACGGGGACGGCAACCCGGTGCGTAAAGCCATAGTGTGGCTCGACAACCGCGCGGCAGACAAAGCGGAGAAGATAAGAGAGCACTTCGGCAACAAAAAGGTGTACGAAGTGACGGGGCAGTGCGAGATAGCCGCCGCATGGCCTGCCTGCAAGCTGATGTGGGTCAGGGACAACGAACCCGAGGTCTGGGCGCACACCAAGAAGATATTTTTGCTGGAGGACTATATCCTGTACAAACTCACCGGCAAATTCGTAACCGAGATGACTCTGCAGTCGTCCACGATATATTTTGACATACGCAACCGTGTGTGGTGGAAAGAGATGCTCGATTTCATCGGTGTTGATGAATCGATGTTGCCGTCACTTCACGAGAGCGGTCAATATATCGGCGACTACGGCAATACAAAGGTCGTGACGGGTGCGATGGATCAGGTGTCGGGCGCTATAGGTGCCGGAGTGATACAAAAGGGCATTGTGAGCGAGATGACGGGCACAACCATGGCGATTTTTTCTCCGGTTGACGAAATTCCGCCGTTCAATCCGCAAAGCGCAATACCCTGTCACTATAACTACGACGGTAAATATTGCGTGCTGATATGGAGCCCGGCGGCAGGATTGGCGCTTAGGTGGTTCCGAGATAATTTTTGTGAGAAATTTTCGTTTGATGAATTGGGCGCTATGGCGGAAACTGTTGATATCGGCTGTGACGGACTAACATTTTTGCCGTATCTGTGCGGCTCGACCATGCCGAAGTACAACCCCGATGCACGCGGAAGTTTTTTGGGAATTACCGCGGAGCACGGACGAGCACATTTTATACGAAGCATTATGGAGTCGGTCGCGTGCATGCTGCGGCAAAACCTCGAATTCATAAATGCATCCGGCAGTGAGATCCGCTCTATGGGCGGAGCCGCAAAGAGCACTGTTTGGTGTCAAATGAAAGCGGACATGACGGGCAGAAACATAAAAACATTAAAGAACAAAGAGACCGCCTGCCTCGGCGCGGCAATCCTTGCCGGAGTCGGCACCGGAGTTTTCCGTTCGGTTGGCGAGGCGGCAAAGATGATTGAAGCGGTGCAGACTTTCACACCATCCGGGAATGATTATTCCGAGGTGTATAAGCGTTACTGCTCTGCAGACGACATACTGAACAAGACGGAAGGAGATAAAAAATGATATATTTTCTTGATACCGCCGACATTAAGGCGATAGAACATTGCAACGAGTTTTATCCGTTGGCGGGCGTGACCACAAATCCATCCATAATTTCAAAGGAGAACACCGATTTTTGGACTCTTGTAAAAAAGATAAGGAGCATTATCGGCAGCGAAAAATTGCTCCATGTGCAAACCGTACAGACAACTGCGGAAAAAATCGTGCAGGAGGCACAACTGCTCAAAAAAGAACTGGGTGCGAACACTTATGTTAAGATCCCGATAGGCGAGGAAGGGCTGAAGGCAACGGCAGAACTGAAAAAACTCGGTATCGGCGTCACCATGACGGCTATCTTCACCCCGGCACAGGCGCTTATTGCGGCAAAGGCCGGAGCGGATTTTGTCGCACCGTATGTGAACAGGCTTGACAACATTATCGGCGATGGCACAGAGGTTGTGGCACAGATTGTTGAGCTTATCGGCAATTACGGACTCGACTGCAAGGTGCTTGCGGCAAGCTTTAAGAATGCGGAGCAGGTGCACAAATGCTCGCTTTACGGTTGCCACAGCGTGACTGTTTCGGCGGATATTCTCAAGACGGTTATCTCTCACCCCATGACGGACGCAGCAATAAGAGGCTTTGACAGTGACTGGAAGATGGTATACGGAGACAGGACAATTCTCGATTTTTGATGTAAGACTTATTTCTGATTGCTCTGTTGCTTGCTTTTTTGCCGGATTTGTGGTACAATGTTTGCAGGCAGACGGGATCCGAACCCGTGTTCGGATTCCGTTTTTTAGGCAAACGAGACTTAAACACGCATTGCCTATATGAAAGGGTGATGACAATGGCTCTGGACGGAGCTGCAATCGCCGCCGTTGTGCACGAACTGCGCGAGAAAACGGTCGGCGGCAGAGTAGACAAGATACATCAGCCCGAGAGGGATGAAATAATAATAAACCTAAGGTGCGCAGGGAACAACCTGCGCTTGCTTTTGTGCGCAAATCCGTCGTTTCCGCGGCTGCACCTGACCGAGATGACAAAGGAGAACCCGGCGTCTCCGCCGATGTTTTGTATGCTGCTGCGCAAACATTTGTCCGGCGGCAAGATAACCAAGGTGGAGCAAATCGGCTTTGAGCGCATAGTCGCGATAAGCATAGAGTCCAACGACGAGATGGGATTTCTGTCGGAGAAGAAACTTATCATAGAGATAATGGGCAAGCACTCAAATATTATCCTCACGGACGCGGAGGGGAAAATTCTCGACTGTATAATCCATGTTGACATGACTGTCAGCTCGGTGCGCACGGTGCTTCCGGGACTTGTGTACGAGCTGCCGCCATCGCACGGAAAGGAGAATCCTCTCGATTCCGATGCAGACGATGCACAGGCACACCTCACGGGTGCGGACACACCGCTGTTTCGGCAGTTGATGGATGCATATTGCGGCATAAGTCCCATGATGGCGAGAGAGATTGTATATCGTTCTACCGGCGATGCGGATATGCTCGGCTCGGCGGTGCCGCAGGCGGTTCGGCGCAGGGCGGCGCAGTGTTTTGAGTTTATGTTTGATAAAATCCGCCGCGGAGATTTTTCGCCCACGGTGCTGTCGGACGCGGAGAGCGGCAAGATGCTCGAGGTGTGCGCCGAGGACATCACGCTGTACGGCGGCGCGGCGGCAAAGGAGCATTTTGACTCCATGAGCGAGGCGCTCGACAGCTTTTATATGAAAAAAGCCTCCGGCGAGAGCATGAGGCAAAAGAGCGCGGATTTGCTTAAGTTTGTGAACAACAATATAGACCGATGCCGCAAGAAGCTGCAGATACAGAATGAAACGCTGCAAAAGGCGTCCGGCAGAGATAAATACAAGCTCTACGGCGACCTGGTGACTGCGAATATATATCGCATAATCCGGGGGATGAAAGGGATTGAAGTGCAGAACTATTATTCCGAGAGCAGCGAAACGGTGAAGATTCCGCTTAAAGAGGAGCTTACGCCGTCGCAAAACGCACAGCGGTACTACAAAAAATATACCAAGGAGAAAACCGCCGAGGAGCAGACGGTCAAGCAAAAACAGCTCAACGAGGCGGAGATTGACTACCTTGAGTCGGTGCAGCAGTCAATTGCGAATGCGGAGAACCTGAGCGAGGTTAATCAGATAAGAGATGAACTGATAGAACAGGGATATCTTAAAAACAAAGGCAGGGTGAAGAAAGGCAAAGGCGGAAAAAAGACATTTTTGCCCGAGCCGATGCATTTTGTCAGCAGTGACGGTTACGATATTTATGTGGGCAAGAATAACCGTCAGAATGACTATGTGACGCTGAAAATAGGACGGGCGACTGACATATGGTTCCACACCAAGGGCATACATGGCAGTCACGCCATAGTTAAGACGAGCAATGCGGAGCAGATGCCGGACGAGACATACATCGAGGCGGCATCGCTTGCCGCAT
Source organism: uncultured Clostridia bacterium (assembly GCA_934454585.1). GTDB lineage: Bacteria > Bacillota > Clostridia > UMGS1810 > UMGS1810 > RGIG4708. The sequence goes on along the minus strand of CAKSFP010000008.1, from coordinate 84,102 downwards.
ACTACAGCCGCGGCAGAAACGGGGAGAACATCCCCGTGGACTACACCGAGGTGAAAAATGTAAAAAAGCCCTCCGGTGCGCGCCCCGGAATGGTGATATATATTAATTATAATACAATTTATGTCACGCCAAGCGAGGAATTAACCGTCAAACTTGCCAAAAATAAAAAATAAGCGGGTTTTTCGGCGAATACTCTTGACTTTTTGATGGTATGTGTGATAAAATAATTTATGTTGACTTTTTATCATAATCGGAGGTGAAACATATGCCTAACATTAAATCTGCAAAAAAGAGAGTATTGGTTATACAGGCCAAGACCTTGAGAAATCAGATGATTAAAACAAATCTTAAGACCTGCATCAAGAATTTTGAAGCAAGCGTTGCAAGCAACGACAAGGCTAAGGCGCAGGAGACTTATAAGCTCGCAGTCAAGAAAATTGACCAGGCAGTGGCTAAGGGTATTCTCCACAAGAACACGGCTGCCAGAAAGAAAGCTCAGCTTTCTCTCAAACTCAACAAGATTGCGTAAAGCGTGAAAAAGCGAAAAATTAAGATTTATTATATAAAACCCTCACACAGAGCGTGTGGGGGTTTTGTATATGTTACAATACTTTCAACAACGGGCAGCCTGTGTCGCCGAAAGTGCGCCAAGCAAACGGCGTTTACGGTATAATGTGCCAATGGCGCATGACAATGCGTACCCACCAAACAGTAAAAATATGAATGTTTATAAAAATATATATTATCCCTATACCGCCCAATATTCCCGTAAAAAGCCGCCGCCAATTATTGCTTTCTGCTTTGAAAATCAACTGTATTGCACCGTCAACAGTCATGGGAATAACAAATGTCAAAATCAAAAGATGATTTTGACATTTTGTAACGCACGCAATTAGAATTCCCAGAAAATATCCGATTAAGATACCCGTGCATCTGGCACAAAGAGGTAACTGCTTGCCGCATATAAAAAACGATCTGTCAGGTCTTTGGTGACACATAAATGCTACGGCAAGAAATTTTTTTAAGTTCATTTTCAGGACAAGCTTGCACCGATTAATGCTCCCATAGCAATTGCATATATTATGTATACTATGACAGAGATAATGACAGAAACCAGGGCGCCTTTACCTGCGGATTTTGCTTTGAGCGGTGTACTGTCTTTCCACACCAAATAAAGAATCAATCCGGCAATAGGAATGCAGAATCCAAGCAACGCCCAACCAAAACTGCTTGAATCGTTCGCATTTTTAACAGTCTCCTGAGCACAACCGCAGTTTGGGCACACCACAGCCTCGTCCATGATCTCTTTTCCGCACTTAGAACAATATTTCATAAAATTCTCCCCCTTTTCGACAAGAAAAATGTCATATTTTATGTTATTATATCATGAAATTTCCTTATTTACAAGTGGTAATTACAAATAAGGCAATTTTCATAATTTTTTATAATATTTTTGTTTATAGGCAATAAAATTCAAAGACCCAATCAATTTTTCAGCGCGGTGATCGGTACGGCAAACACGCGGTCCATGCATCTGTAATTCTTGCTTTGCAATCATTCTCTTTCACGGCTTATCGCTCCGATATCATTATAGCCCATTCATATATTTCTTTGTTTCGCCTTTCTATACATCTATTTTGCCGCAATATCGAAAAAACATTGTCCAAAACAATCCGAATTTTCTTATTTAATGATTAATTATATATGTTCACAACCGTAAACCGCGTATGCTATAATTAAATCAGTCAACAACAGTATGAGGTGAAAACATGAAAACTACATCCTTAAACGGCAAATGGACACTTTTGGGAAACAGAGAAAACGGAGACAAAATCTCCATTACCGCAACCGTTCCGGGCACGGTGCACACAGCACTCAGCGAGAGCGGCATCATCGGCGATATGTTTTGGGACAAAAATGCAGACAGCGTATCGTGGATAGAGGATAATTCCTGGGAGTACCGCCGCGATTTTGACATAACCGACGACTACAATAAACTCGAAATAGAGTTTAAGGGACTCGATACATATTGCGTTGTATATGTTAATGAAGAAAAAATCGCATCGTGCGACAATATGCACATTACATATACGCTTGACATAACCGAATACGCAAAAAAAGGCACCAACACCGTGAGACTGGTCTTTCTGCCGCCGGTGGCACAGGAGAAAAAAATTCCTGCCGGCGAGTGTGGGGGAGTTTTCTCGATAAACAGATTTTACACACGCAGAATGCAGTGTACCTATGGCTGGGACTGGGTAAACAGATTCGTGACAATGGGCATATGGCGCGATGTGACGCTTTATGCCGACAGATATGTTAAGATAGATTGTCTCCAAGCCGTGACAGAGGGTATAACCGCCGCCGGCGCCACGGTTAAGCTGTATGCAAAGGGCAGTCACGACCGCAGATTTTTTCCGGATACATTCGAAAAACGCGTCTATCACTTCGGTACATCTCCAATGCTGCGCTTTACCGTGAAATCACCCGGCGGAGAAGTGGTTTATACTTGCAAAAAACTGTTTCGCGAAGCCGTTGTCACGGATTATGTAACTATAGAAAACCCCGAACTGTGGTATCCCAACGGTTACGGCGAAAGTCCGCTATACGCTCTGGAGGCGATAGTCACGGACGAAAACGATTCTGCAATATGCTCATCCGGCGTTAATTTCGGCATAAGGGATATACAGATTGTGCGGCGCGCAGATAAAATAGGCACTTACACCTATGACACGGCGAAAAAGATGTTTGACCGTTTTTCGCAAAAGGAAGCTTCGGAGAACGAATTTGAATCGTTCGAGCTTTTTGTCAACAACACAAAAATCATCTGCAAAGGTGCAAACTGGGTTCCGGCAGATCCGTTCCCCGGCAATGTGTCCGAGGATAAATACAATGCACTGCTCAGCCTTGCCAAAGACGGCAACATAAATATGCTCAGGGTGTGGGGAGGCGGATATTATGAGGACGATATTTTTTATGACATATGCGACAGATGCGGCATAATGGTGCAGCAGGATTTTATGATGGCGTGCGGAGTGTATCCCTACAGCGACGAATATATAGAAAATCCCGACAAAAATGCCGAAAAATTTCTGAAAAACTTTGAGCGCGAATGTGAGGACAATGTCGGTCGGCTCACAAGCCATCCGTCAATAGTTTGGTGGAACGGCGACAATGAAAATCAAATGGGCGGTAACGAAAACCTAATCAATAACGCGCGGCGCATAGCCAACGGAGTGACGGAGCCGACACTGCGCAAATATGACACCTTGCGGCAGTTCTTTCCCTCCACGCCGTGGGGCGGAGTGTACAACAACAGTCCTGCAAAAGGCTTGTTCCACGGCACGGGGATGCTCAATCTGTATTTTGATTACTTAAAGGACAGCGATATGCACGATTATCCCGAATTTTTCGGTAGTTTTATATCGCGGTTTTCAAACGAAACTCCGCTGTTCAGCAGCGTGGCGGAAAGCTCGCTTAAGCGGTTTATGCCGCCCGGGGAACGCTCGGAGGACAGCTTTTCGTGCTTTGTGTATCACACAAAGAACCATCCGGACGAGAGATATCGCAATTTCAGCATATTTCAGCATATGGATCTTGCGGCAAAAAAGATGTTCGGAAAATTCCGCGGCGCCAACGACAGAATGTATAAACTCGGCATAATGGGTTATGAGTGGATGCGGACATCCATGGAAGGCATGAGGCGCAGCAACGACTATATGTCGGGAAATATTTTTTGGATGTACAACGACTGTTGGCCCGCTGTCGGATGTTCAATGGTGGATTACTACGGTGTGCCGAAAGCCGCTTACTACGGATTCAAAATGACGGCACAAAAAATATGCGCTTGCGTGTATGATGACGGAAAAGGGCTGCGCATCGCCGTATCAAACAATTCCGCCGGGGATTCTGCGGCGGAAATCGCCCTGCACCTTGTCGCATCGGACCGCATACTGCGCACGGAGCGGATAAAAGTAAACACAACGAAAAACTCGGTATCCTACGCAGATGTGCCGAGCGGTTTCGCACCCGATGAAGGGACAATCATCGTATGCGACTATGCGGCACAGGGAGTCTCGGGCAGGACATATTACTCGACGGTCATTCCATCGCTCATGAAGCTTGACCGTGCCGCAATACAAATGGACAAAAACGGAGCGGAGATCACTCTGAAAGCGGACAAACTCGCCATGTTCGTGTGGCTGGACGGTGACTTCTCGTTTGACGACAACTGCATGATTATGCTGCCGGGAGAGACAAAGAAATTGTCGTGCAAAAAAGCTGCAATGGCACAGAGCGACGACATAACGCTGCATTATCTCAACGGATAACAGAAAAAATGATAATTGTCAGACAGCGAATCGGCTCGCGGTAGCGGTATATGTTGTATATCTGCTCGACACGCGTTCGCTATGGATCTTGCAGATATACAACATATACCCCTCGCCTTTGAGTAAATTATCTCTCAAATCTATATGGTGTTTACCTTGCGATACTTCGTCGGAGTCGCCTGGATGTTCTTCTTGAAGATATACAGGAAATACTCCGTGGAATTGTAGCCGGACTCAAAGGCAATCTCCTTTACCGAAGCGTTGGTGTGCACCAGCATGGAGCACGCGTGTTTCAGCCGCAGGTTGTTTATGTAGTCCGTTATGGATATGTTCATCTCCTCTTTGAATATCTTTCCGAGATATTGCGGAGTGATGTGCAGTGAGTCGGCAATGCAGCTTATGTTGATGCTGTCCTGATACTTTTGATTGATTATATTAACCGCGGACTGAAGCAATGTGGGATATTGCTCAAAATCACCGTTTGACGAGAGATTCCTCAGTATGATGTAGAGTATTTCCGTTATTATCGCCGATGCAACTTCGTTTTGAAAAATGTCCTCGCTCCGCTCACGGTTGAGCCTCTCGGTGCGCTCGCACAGATAGGCAAAATCGTCATCATTCAGCACGGGCACATGGTTTGTCTGATGCGACAGCACCTCGGTCAGATTCTTGCTCACCATACTTTCGTCAAAGGCGATGTTGATTATGTCCGCCTCCTCGATGCATTTCACGGAGTGAAAATCTACCGGAGAGAGGAAATACACGCTCCCTCGCGACATGACCATGCTCTTTTTGTTGATGGTGTGGTCGATTTGTCCGCCGAGCACAATCTCAAGCTCATAATAATTGTGCCAATGCGGCAGAATGATGCGCCCCTGTGTCAGTATTCTGCGATCGTAAGAGAAACCGCAGCTTTGTACTTGGGAATTCTTTTCCAAATCAGGGTTGTTTTTCATATATATCACCCGATAATCATAATTTTCTTAATTATAACACTATTTATTTATATTTACAACACAAATTATTAATTGTATAATAATCTTGTATCAATACACAAAAACTTACCCGATTATGAGCGAACTTGCGGCGATATTTCGCATACTTTTTCAAAATGGCAATAAACAGATTTGAGTATTCAGATTTTGTTTGTGGCATAAAAAGCTTAATTTTATTATGTTATACTAATATTTTTAATAAGGAGCGATGATTATGAAATTTTCAGTAATTAAAAACGGCAAAAGAATCATAGTATCCGCACTTGTACTGGCATTGATCACAGGAATCTTTGCCGGATGCGGCAAAACTCAATCCGACAAAGATTCCGATGGCAGAACAGTAATTTCTGTCGGCGGCTGGCCGGCGAAAGAGGGCGCGGATCTGGACAACATGGAGGCGCGAAAAGCTAAATTTGAGCAGGATAATCCCGATGTGTCCGTCTCACCGAATCCGTGGACATTTGAACTTAAGAGTTTTTATGCAAAAGCTGCCGGAGGACAGCTCCCCACGGTGTATGATACACACTTCACCGAGGCACCGCAGATTATCTCGGCAGGATACTCCGCCGATCTGACCGATGCCCTCAAGAAATACGGCCTTTATGACCAGTTCAACAAAGATGTGCTGGACCTTGTGTCCAAGGACGGCAAGGTGTACGCCTTCCCTTACTCGGCATATGCTCTGGGTCTTGCATATAATGTGGATTTGTTCGGAAAAGCCGGACTTATGGAAGCGGACGGCACGCCCAAACAGCCCAGGGATTGGGATGAAGTTGTGGATTTTGCCGTCAAGATCAAACAGGCTACCGGAAAACCGGGATTTGTGTTCCCGTCGGCAAATAACAGCGGCGGATGGATATTCACCTGTCTTGCGTGGAGTTTCGGCGCGGAATTTATGAAACAGGACAGCGACGGCAAATGGCAGGCTTGCTTTGACAGCGCCGAGACTGCGGCAGCGCTGCAGTGGATAAAGGATCTCAAATGGAAATACGATGTTCTGCCGGCAAACTCACTCATAGACGGCGGAGAGATGTACAAACTGTACGGCACGGGCGACGCCGCAATGCTGATAACCGCAGGAGACTTCCCGCGCAGGGTGACAGCATACGGTATGCAGCCTGAGCAGATAGGCATAATGGCTATGCCGAGCGGTCCGAAGAAACATGTCACCCTTATGGGCGGTTCGCTCTATGCGGTGTCCGACAAGGCGACCGAGGATCAGATAGACGCGTCTGTCCGCTGGATAATGACATCCGCAACACCGGACGCTACCGACGACTTCAAGATGAACACCGATAACGCCCTGAAAAAGATGCTCGATGACAATCAGCTCATCACCGTAAAGAGTATGTCTCCCTGGAGCGCAGACTCTGCGGCTGTCAAATACGGTCATGACCTGCAGGACAAAAACGCAAATGCAAACATAAATCATGTTAAACTCTACAACGACTTCATGAAAGACCTGGGCACCTGTGAACTGCGCCCCGAAGAACCCGTGTGCGCACAGGAGCTGTATTCTGTGCTTGACAACTGCATACAGGAAGTACTCACAAACAAAGATGCCGACCCGGCTGCCGTCTTGGCGAACGCACAGAGTGACTTTCAGGCAAACTACCTTGACAATGTAGATTATTAATACTTGTCAACCAATGAAAGGGAAAACACAATGGCATCAAAACAGACTAAACTTTCAAGAAAGATGAAACTTCGCAACAATATTGATGCATGGATATTGCTGCTGCCGGCAGTAGTGGTTATGTACCTTATGATATGGCGGCCGACGGTGCTCGGCGCAGTGTGGGCATTCTTCAAGATGAATGCCTACACGCCGGGCGCGTGGTGCGGACTCGATAATTTCCGCAAGGTCATCACGCACACTCAGTTTTTGCCGACGCTTTGGAACACGGTGCAATATGTGCTCTGGTCGCTTGTTTTGGGTTATCTGCCGCCTGTGGTGATAGCCGTGATGATTAACGAAATGGTTCACTTCAAAAACGGATTCCGCGTTACGGTGTACCTGCCGGCGGTCATTCCCGGCATTGCGGCAATGCTTATGTGGTATTACATATACTACCCCGATCAAACCGGTCTTCTTAACATGATTTTGGTTAAGATGGGTATGCAGCCTTTCGGCTGGCTCAACAACCCGGGGTTTGTAAAACCGGGTATTATGATTTTCTCCACATGGCACGGCTTTGCCGGTACGATGCTGCTCTACTATGCGTCGGTGCAGTCGGTTTCGGTGGAGCTGTACGAGGCTGCCCTCATAGATGGCGCCGGAGTGTGGAAAAGAGCGTGGAATGTTACCCGTCCGCAGATAGAGGGTGTGCTTCTGCTCAACCTCATCCGCCAGATAATATCGGTATTTCAGATAATGGAACAGCCGCTTGCCATGACGGGCGGCGGCCCGAACGGCGCGTCGGTGTCGCTGTCGTATCAGCTGTATCAATACGGATTCAACAGCGGCGGCAAGGGCACGGGACAGGCAATGGCACTTGGTGTGATAATATTTTTGATATTGGTTGTATTCACTGTGTTCTATTTCTATCTGAACAAAAAAGTAGAAGACAGATACTAAGGGAGGCGGCATGAATGAGCAAATTTGACAACAAACAAACGGGACTTCTGACAAGCGCCGACCTCAAGACGAAAAAAGGCAGGGCAATATACTGGATTTTCTTTTCTTTGCTTATGATTGCGTGCATAGTTTCGGTTTTGCCGACACTGTGGACGATACTCACCGCATTCAAGGAGACAAGAGAGATATATTCCGGGTTCACCCTGTTCCCGAAAGATATGTCTCCGGCTAACCTGTGGGGAAGAATCTCCGAGTCGTGGGCTCAGCTGCAGCTTATGGATTCGTTTGTCAACACGATAGTGATGTCGATAGGTCAGCTTGCGGCAACGCTCGTTGTCTGCGGTTTCGGCGGCTATGTGCTGTCCAAACTCAAACCCAAGGGCTCGCGGTTTGTATTCGTGCTCGTGGTGTGGACAATGATGATGCCCGGGCAGATCCGCATGGTGCCGAACTACATCTCTATGCTGCATTTTCCCTTTGCATATGACATAGGCGTCGGAGCAAACCTGCTCGATACCTACTGGCCCATGTGGCTCGGCGCGGCGGCAAATGCGTTTAATCTGATACTTTTCAAAAACGCCTTTGACGCCCTGTCAAACACCTATGTGGAGGCAGCAAAGCTTGACGGCTGTTCAAACTACGGAGTGTTTTTCCGCATAATGCTGCCGCTTTCCATGCCTACAATGATTTTTGTGGCAATAGGCACGCTCAGCAGTGCGTGGTCGGAATTTTTCACGCCGCTGCTCTATCTTGACGAACATGTGGTAACTCCGCTTAAGATATACAGACTTCAGTCGGACACCTCCATACAGATGAACACCCGGTTCATGGGACTTATATTCTCATCAGTGCCGCCGTTCCTCATATTCCTCATCTTCCAGAAACATATTCTCGGCGGTATAAATGTGGGCGGTGTAAAAGGCTGATACGAAAGGCGGGCAAATATTATGCTTAAACGAAAAATAATATCCCTTGCTATCGCGCTTGCTGTGGCGGCGCCTTGCTGTGCTCCGCCGGTATGCGCGGACACGGGACAAAACGATAATGTGCTCTACTATAACGACGGCACAAAGACCGACTCAGTATACGGAGGCGGTGTGCGCAGTCTGTTCACCATGAACGATGGTTCGGGAGAGCACAAGGACTATCTCAAATACGGCAAGACATCATCTACTGCGCAGATAATCATAGACATACCCAAGTCCGCCGAGGGCTCAACGCTCAAGCTCGGCAAGGCACGGGTAAGCTTTGATGTGTGCGCTCAGCAGACGGATCATTTCTTCATAATGATGATCGGCGACGAAAACGGCGCAACTCAGGAGACTTTTCTGATGAACGGCATGGGCAAGATGGCATATCAGATGGACGGTGCCTGGCCTGCCGCCACATACTCGCCGTCGTGCCGCCGCAATTACGAGAAAAACCGCTGGTACAATGTGCAAATTGACATGGACCTAAACGAAAGGCTGCTTGTCTACAGCATAGACGGGGAATACTGGGGCGAGACTTCCGTAACCAGGGCAAACGCTTTTGCGGACTCACAGCCGAGCAAAATCTACTTCAACATAATGACCGACTACACCATAAAGGCAGGCGCAGTGACAAAGAGTGACGGCAGCGAGGAGTTCTGGCTCGACAACATAAGTTACTCCTTTGCCGATTCAACCGAACCCGGCATCAGCGTCAGCACAGGTGCGGACGGAAATATATTCTTCTCAAAAAAAGACATAAACATGAACTTTGTGATAACAAATCCGACTGACGCCGAGTGTGAATATACACTCAATGTCACGGCGGACACGGCGGATAATCACCGCGCGTTTGAGACGAGCCGCAGCGTAAAAGTCGGCGCAAACCAAGCCAAGACGGAAAATCTTGTGTTCGATGTGCCCAAATTCGGATTCTACACCCTGTCGGCAAACATAGCGGACGGCGACGGCAACACAAAAGCCGTGTGCGACACAAGGTTCTCCGCCCTCAACGGGCGCAGCGACGGCGTGCTTAACGAGAAAATCGGCATATCAAACCACTTCGGCCATCAGTACGGCTCGCCGGATGTAATACTTCCGCTCGACATTAAGATGGGCTTCGGCACGGCGCGTGACGATGTTGCCTGGCCGCACATTGTGTCAAACAGCGGCGAACAGCTCTATGACAATGTTTTTTACAGAAATTTTCTCGATTGGTCGCAAAAGACGGCGGACTCCGGCATGGACATACTCGCCATAGTCGGCGGCGCCGGTCACCCCGGACTGCTTGGCTACAGCTGGCCCGCTTCCGAGGACAAACTCGACCGGCGGAGCATGAACGAATGGTCAAAACACATTGAGTCACTCGTAAGCTCCAAACCCGACATAGAGTCGTGGGAGATATATAATGAATGGAACATCAACTCCAACACCGCCAACGGCGGCACGCCCGAGGCATATGCCCTTGTGCTCAAGACCGCATCGCAGGCGGTGCGCAAGGCTAACCCGAACGCAAAGATAGTGGCGTTTTGCACGGCGCTTGTGGACACGGAGTGGATAGAGAGAGTGCTAAATGCACTGGGCGACAATCCCGGGCGCTACTTTGACGCAATATCGGTGCATCCCTATATAACCAGCGGAGAAATGCCCGAAAAAGGCGGACTTGAGGATTCCATAGCGGCACTGCACGAACTTATGGATAAATACGGACTCGGCGACAAAGAGGTGTGGTCAACGGAGTTTGGCTACTCCACGGGTGCCGTCGTGCACCCCGTCACCGAAAAGACACAGGCGGAGTACACCGTGCGCGGCAATCTCATCCTCGATCCGTATGTGAACAAAAACATCATGTACACCATAGTGCAAAAGCAGAATATGAGCAACGCCGAGACGGGTTTCGGTATGCTGAGAACATACAGCGGACGAAAGATTAACTACGAGGCACGCCCCCTGGGCGCCGCGATAACAAACTACAACAACCTCATGGCAGGCGCGGCATATATCGGCAAGAATGTCACCCCCGACGGCACATACACCTATTTTTACAGGACATCTTCGGGCAAATATATGACTGTGATATGGAACACAGAGGGCAGGAAAAATGTCAGCGCAAGGCTCGGGGCGGACCGTGTGAAACAATATGACATATTCGGCAACGAAACGGATCTGTATGCAAGCGGCGGAGTGCACACATTCTGCGTAAGCGGCTCGCCGCTGTATATCATCAGCGACACGGAGAACTTCGGCATCTGCGACACACCGCTTGTGGGTACATCGGATTTCGGCGTGACGGTTGCCGTGAACGACAATTTCAGGGTTAGTGTGACAAACAACATACCCGACACCGAGATTACGGCTGAAATGTCGAATAACATCACTCAACAGAGCATCAATGTAAACGGTGCGGACCGTACCTTCGCTTTCGCGACCGGTGCGGATCATACCGAAACAGACGAATACAGATTTGACGGGATATCCACTGCGGACAGTGTGCAGCTTACGGCTAAAGATAAATTCGGCAGAGTGTACTACACCGCGCCGATAACGGTGGACTACAAAAGCGCAGCCAAAGCACAGCTTGACATACTGCCCTACAAAAACGGCAGATGGCAGGCAGTGGTGGACATAACAAACGCCAAAGACACCCTGGCGGTGAGCGGCAGCGTGAAGTGCACCAAGCCCGCGCAGATGGCTCAGGTGTACAGGGAAAGACGCTTTGAAAACCTCGCAAGCGGTCAAAGCGACAAGATAGTGTTCAATATACCCGAGTTTGTGGGCAAGGACGAGACCGACTTTGAGTTTGAGATAACTCTTGACGACGGTCAGATGCAGACCCTCTCCGACGCGTCATCGTTTGTCGCCGTTGAAAAACAGCGAACCGCACCGACCATAGACGGAGTCATATCCGACGGAGAGTGGAACACAAAATCTGCCGTAAAGCTTGACAATCTGTCACAGGTCAAGCAGATATCGAACTGGGGCGGCACGGCAGACCTCAGCGGCAGTCTTTGCATGGGTTATGACGAAAAATACTTCTACCTTGCGGCAAAGGTGACGGACGACATTCACTTCGACCACGACGACCAAAACAGGCTGTACACCGTGGATTCACTCCAGTTTGCATTTGCGCCGGAGAAGGACAAAAACTCCAAACGCACCGAAATAGGGCTGGCGCTCATGGACGGCAAACCCACCATAGTGCGCTACAGCTACGCCGGCGGAGTGTCGCTGCTCGGCATACCCGATTCGGCGCTCGAGTACGACCTGAACAAATTTGTGGACACAGACTACGCCGTGACAAACAACGGCAGCGAGACTGTGTATGAACTGAAAATCCCCTGGGGTGAACTGTTCGGACCAAGCTTTACCGTCGGCTCAGTCGGCAGTGTGTATTTCTCCGCACTGATAAACGACAACGACGGCAACGGCAGAAGAGGTTGGATAGAACTTTGCGGAGGTATAGGCACAGTTAAGGACGCATCTGAGTTTACCAAAATTCCGTTAGTTAAATAAATCAAATATAAATGGAGGTTAGGTTTATGAAAAAGAGAATGTTAAGTTTACTGCTGGCAGCGGCAATGCTCCTGACTGCAGTGCCTGCGCTCGGCGCCGGGCTCGTGCCATCGGGCGATAGCCTGATATGGTATAACGACGGCACAAACGCCTCGGAATTTCAGGATGATACAAAAAGCACCGTGACATCTGAGGGCGGCGCAATCAAGCTCTCGACAACAGGCACGGATACGACAATATGGCAGGGCGCAAGGACAGGACTTACCGCAAACAAAAATTCCGACATTGCCGCTATGCTCAGCTTCAAGATAAAAGCGGCAAGCACAGATAAGTTTTTCTGGCTTATGATAGGCGATGAATCCCAGGGCGGCAAGCAGATCACCACCATGGCAATGACATCAACCGGCATGCTCTCGGCATCTCCCGACAGCAATTGGATAGGCGCTGTTGCCACTTATGATTCTCAGCCGTATGCAGAAAAATATGTTGCAGACAAATGGTACGATGTAGCTATGGTATTTAATTCGAACCGCACCATAGACTATTATCTCGACGGCAGCAAATGGTTCACGGCAACCATTGCCGACGACAACTTCAACTTGTACAGCGCAAACTTAGGTTTCCGCCCGGGCATGAAGTTCAGCGATAAATTTGCAGAGCCCGGCACAGCGACATTCTATCTTGACGATATAATGTGGACAAATCCCTCGGACACAAGCTTTTATGCATTCTGCCCTGCGGGCGGCTATGCGACCGAGAACGCACAGATAGGTGTAAAATTCACCGAGCAGGTGACAAACACTTCCCTTGCATCTCAAGTCAAGGTGTACAGCACTCAGAGCGGCGCACAGGTTGCGGCAACCGCGGCATTTGACGGCACAAGAGACATGACCGTGACGGTGAGCGACAAACTTTCCTCTGCAAGCGAATACAGAATAGAGCTGCCGGAATTTACGGGCATCTCCGGCAAAAAGATATGCACGGACAATGTGTACTTCACCACAGAGAATGTGGGTGAGACTGTTGTTAATATGAACGAGACATTTGATAACTTCACCGCAGATGCAAATCATACTCTCTCCTATTACAGCGGCAACGCCGCCAACACTTACTATCACCCCGACGGCTGGTACCTCGGTTTCCACTGGGTAGATCAGACGGATGCTCTTATCGAACCCGTGGAGGAAAGCGGCAGAGGTAAGGTAATGCGTTTCGGCAAGAAGAATTACACAAGTGACTCTACTCAGGCAACGGCATCTGTCTACTATCCCATGCCAGAGAAGATAAACAGAGGTGTAACGCACATCTCATTCGACATCAAACCCGAAGCTTATATGGAAGGCGACAAAAATCATACAGCGGGACTTAACACCCTGTTTACACTCTATCCCGAGGCATTGACTCCCGCACAGAGAGATTACACGGACGGAACGGGAAACAGCACCTGTATGATTCATCAAACCGGCTCACAAGTTCCGCTTGTAGGAATAGTGGGAAACAGGCTCTCTTTCACAATGGGAAATTTGTTTACCGCATCCAACAGATTTGATGTACTCAGCAGTTTGATTAACAAATCAATATTGGCTCCCGACAACAACACATGGTACACGGTAAAGGTAGACATAGACTGGACGACAAAAACAATAAGCTACAATCTGAACGATGAGGTATATTATGAATCTTCAACGATTCTTGAAACCCTCGGTCTGGCAGACGGATTCGGCGGTATCGGATTTTACACCGACTGGTATGCATATAACAACCGATCTTTGATAGACAACCTCAAGATAGAAACCGTTGTACCGCCGAGTGGCAAGGTGACGGAAACCCTGTTCAGCGATGATTTTTCGGACTACACCACAACAACGGGAACATTAGCGCCAAACAACAACGCATATATCCCGAGCAACTGGTTTACAAATAATATTTGGGACTCTCAACCGAGCGTAACTCTTGCACCTAACACAATGACTCAATATGACGGCACAGAGGGCACGGCAGTCAAAATTGCCAAATCCGGTCCGTTTGGTTCGACCAATGACGGCGGCTCAATTTCGCTGTACAAAGCACTCGACCAAAAGATAAACGAGGGTACATTAACCGTTGAATATGATGTAAATGCGGCAAAAGTTTTGGGTTCATCAGATATGAAAAACAAAGCTCTGCACCAACTTGTGTTTGACGCTTACCCGAATGCGCTGTCGGCAGAGCAAACTGCATTTAACACAGGCGACAATAAGGTCGGAAACGGCTCTTTCCTCAAGTACATCAACGGTATACAGGGCGGTGCAATGTTCGTTGCCAAAGATACCGGAACACTATCTGACGGCAGTCTCTATATAAATGCGGATTACCGCGACTGGGGATTTTCCAAGAACGCATGGCACCATGTAAAGACAACATTTGATTTTGACAACGGAACGGTTCAGACAAATATTGATTCAACCGACAGAGGTTACGCTTATCCGCTGTCGACATTCGGATTGGCAGACGGCATAGCGGCAATAGGTTTTAATCAGTCGTGGGAAGCACAGGACATGGAAGTATACCTCGACAATGTGGTTGTGCAGCACACCACGGAAAACGGCGGCGCAAATGTGTCCAAAGTAAGATTTGCCGACGGCATGGGGCGCAGATACGGTCTGTCCGGCGCTGTTCCCACAATTGCGGAGAAGATTGAAATCACATTCGATGCTGATGTGGATTCATCCAACCTCATAAACAACATCTCGCTCAGCTCGGATTCGGGTGACATCATCCTCACTAACGGCAGCTACGATTCATCATCGAGAACATTCAGCGCAGATCTGTCGTCACTCATGAAAACGAATGAGAACTACACTCTCACCGTGGGCGGAGTCGCTCAGTACAGCGCAGATTTCACCACCGACACCAAGGGAGAATTTATCGTATCGCAGCTGTACATCAAGAAAAACGGCGCAGATGTGACCCCGACAGACACCATAAGCAACGGCGATGTGCTCACTGTCGGCATAAAGGCGGTCAACACCACGGGCAAGGCGGAGGACATAACCTTCTCCTATGCGATGTACGACGACGCCAGAATGGTCGGCTGTGACATTGATGAAGCAAAAATCGGCGGCAATGAATCGGCATTGTATTCACACCAATTCACCGTCAATGTAAATTCCGATGAAATAACCTCAGTCAAAGGTTTTGCCTGGGGCAGCATAAACACCATAATACCGCTTACCGACTTTGTGTCGATAAGCAAATAACGACCATACGGAGGGCATATGATTAAACCAACCAAATTTCTGACAATACTCCTGACTCTGTCAATATCCGTATGCCCTGTCATGGCAGAACCGACGGACATAAGCGGCACATCCCCCATGGGATGTGCCGGCGAGTCTGTCGGCATACGAATTTTGAAAGATGGCTACACCCCTGCCGACCTCACGGCGGACAACTATTCCGACATACTCGTCTATCAGGATCAGACAGTCTCCGGTGCGGACGGCAGATACAGCTTCACCGCCGAGACGGACGGCGCGCGCTACGCCTACATAGGCTACGGCAGCACCGCGGCATATGAAAGAGTGGATCTTGCACAACCCGTTTCATATTTTAATGACGATTTTTCGTCATATGGCGGCGGCAAGGGCAACTTTACCTATCTCAGCGGAGATTCGTCCAAAGTGACATCCCATGAATACGGCGGCGAACGCGGCAGAGTGATGCGCATGGCGGCAAACGGCAACACGGCGCTGTTTTTGCATATGTATGCGGACAAAACCGACATGACAAAAAAACTCGACAGCGGCGTATTCCGCATCGCATTTGACTATTGCCCCGCGGCAGACAACTCCACATTTGTGTTTCGGCTGCTCAATTCGCGGTTGACCTCGCTTAGTGATTCCTCTCAGACAAACGAGACTTTCGGAGTCAACGGCGAGACAAAACTCGGATTCTATGAGAACGCAAAGGGATGGACAATGCACTATCCGTTCATTCTGCAAAAGGCAAACACATGGTACGGGGTGGTCATGTATGTTGATTTTGATCTGCGCCGCATTGTGTATTGCATAAACGGCGAATACTTCGGCACTTCCTCAATGGACGACGGTTTCACCTCGCTTTGCGGATTTGCCGTTGCGTCACCCGGCGGCGCCGATGTTTATCTGGACAATATGTCCGTATCGAGCGTCACTCCGCTGTATGCAGCAGAGCTTAAACAAAACGGAGATCCGTCCTCCGTGCTCAGCACTCTGCGCACGGACATCGCCTCGGGCGTGACGGGCAACATCTTCGCCGATGAACCGATAAAATTCACCGCGAGGTACTCGGCATATTCCGCCGAGGATGATGTTACGCTGACATACACCGTGCTCGGCGAGGACGGCAGTACCGTGTGGACGGACAGCGAGAGCATAGCCGCCGTAACACCCGGAAAGGTGTACACGGCAGATATTCTCCCCGCGGTTGACAGATACGGACTCTACACCCTCGGCATAAAGGCGGTATCGGGCAGCACAACGCTCTGTGACGAAACAGTGAACTTCTCCAAAGTGAACAAACCGCAAAGCTTAAATCCCCGTCTCGGCATAGTCAACCACATTGCGCACAACATAGGCGAATACGACAAGCTGACGGAGACGGAGAGCAAAGCCGGATTCGGCGCGGTGCGTGACGAGCTGTTCTGGCCGTCATACGAGACACAAAAGGGCGTGTACAAAGTGCCCTATATATACGATCAATACTACTCCGCACTGCGTGAGAACAACATGGAGCTGCTGCAGCTGTTTTCGGCGACAAACTCACTGTACACAACCGAATATCCCCCGACGAGTGACGGCGCGATAGATGCGTTTGCAAACTATGCGCAAAACCTCTGTGCAGATCTAAAGGGCACTACGGATTATTTTGAGGTGTGGAACGAATACAACCTATCAACCGACAGGCGCGCAACCCCGGCGAACTATGTCAAGCTGGCAAAGGCGGTGGCAGAGAAAACGCGCGAGGTCAACCCGAATGTGAAACTCGTCGGCGCGTGCGCCGCACAGCTCAGCGGAGAGAATAAGATTATCCCCTGGGTGACGGAATTTCTCAATGGCGGCGGCGGACAGTATATAGATGTGCTCAGCATACACATCTACTGCCAGGGCTCAAGCCCCGAGAAAGCCGAGTATGTGTCTACGGTGCGCACCCTGCGCTCACTCCTCGACAGCTACGGACTCACCGATATGCCCATCTGGATGACCGAGACAGGCTGGTCACCGGCAACGAACGGCATAGACGATTTTAAGCAGGCGGCATACGGAGTGAGGGCAAATGTGCTCCTCTCCCAAGATGAGCTTATTCAAAAACTGTTCTGGTACACCTCGCTCAAGAAATACGGCGCAAGCTCCGACTATGAATACGACCTGGGTATAATGGACGATGTGCGCTCGGCAAATCCTTACGGCGCAGCCGAAGCTTACCTTGCGTTTGCGGCATACAACGCCGTAGTCGGCGACAGGGAGCAGCTGAGTCTGGAATCCGACGGCGGTGTGTATCGCGCAAAATACCGTGACGACACTTCCGACATATATGTCGTCTGGGCGGACGGAACGGAGGCAGATTTCACTCTTGACGCCCCGGGCGGATATGGTATAATAAAAGATATGTACGGCAACGGAGAATATGTGATGGCAGCGAACGGCAAAATCACCCTGCGCGCGACTGATGCGCCGCAATATGTGATACTGCCCGACGCACCGCAATTTTCCACCCGACTGTATATCACGAAAAACGGCAGCGCCGTGACGGCGGACGACACAATAGAGCCCGGCGACGAGATAACCGTCGGCATAAAGTCGCTTAACACCACCGACAAGACGGAGGATGTCATCTTCATCACCGCCGTATACAGCGGCGAAAAGCTGCTCCGCTGCGAGTTTGACAAAACCAAAGTCGGCGGCGAAACAAAGGTATACTCAAAGGAATTTACCGTCAAGGCAGACTCGGCGGACATAACCGCCGTGAAAGGCTTTGCCTGGAACAACTTGGGCGGCATGGTGCCGCTTGCAGACTTCGTGTCGATAACAAAATAAACCGAAACATAATCAGGAGGCGCAAATGACAAATTACAAACGATACTGCGCAGCTCTGCTTTGCGCAATAATGACCGCTCTGACTGCCCTGCCCCTCGGCGCATATGCCGAGGACGGACAGCCGGACACCGAAGCGGTCATTAGCGGAACTCTCGGCTGCGGTCATTCATCATCAATAGGCGTCAGGATCATGGCGCCGGGCAAGACGGCAGACGACCTGTCCGCGGCGGCAAAGAGCGGCGACAAATCAAAGCTGCTGTCTGTCATGCCCTATCAAAATCAGCTCGATGTCGGCGAGGGCGGCGCTTTCTCATTCGCCGCTGACCTCGGCGACGCCCTGAGCGGCGTGTACACCGTGTACATCGGCTGCATGCAGTGCGGCGAGGTCGAAATACAAAGCCTGCTGCACAGCAATAAGGCAGAGAAAAACGACGCTTTCGCTCTGCTGAACCAAGCCATATCCGAGGACGATGCCGGCAAGACGGCAAAGGTGTACAGTGAGCACAAATATGCGCTTTCTTTCGTGTCGGCTGCGGATTCGTTCAGCACCGACAGTGCGCGCACGGCACTGCTCCACAGCTACTTAAAGGATAACTTCGGCAAATACACCGCCGACGATGTGAACCTCTATTATTCACGCGCGGCAATTGCTGCCGGCAGAAAAGACGCCTCGTTTACAAATCTGTTCGACTTCACAGCCGAGTCGGGTCTGGACCGGACGGATATCGGCAGTTACTTGAAATCCGACTTCATGTCCGACAACCTCAAGTCGCACGCAACGGCACATTTTTGCGCCGAGAGTGATGCGGCGCTCGCGGCATATGACGGATTTGCCAAGGCGCTGCGCGACAGCTTTATACTCGCCCTGGTGAGATATCCGGACGGCTACGGCAACCTCACAAAGGTGCTGCCGGACTTTAAGTCATACATCGGGTACAACAACCTCACGGACGAGATTGCCGCATACATCGGCGGAAAAGACTATGCGACAGTACCGCTCCTTGCGGCGGCAATCAATTCTTACTCGCCGTCTCAGGGCGGCGGAGGCGGCACCGGCGGAGGTGGCGGAGGCGGTTCGTCAACCAAGATAAGCGGCGGCACTCCGACTGCAGAACCCGTCTCGCCCATAAGCAAGGATATATTCGACGACATAGCCGATGTGCCGTGGGCAAAGGACGCCATAGTCTCCCTGGCACAGATGAATGTGATAAACGGCAAAGGCGGAATGAAGTTCTGCCCCAACGACGCGATCACGAGAGAAGAAGCGGTCAAGATTATTGCGGCAGCCTTCCTCGGCGGCGGTGCGGACGGCGCATCAACGGCATTTGCCGATGTTGACCCCGACGCATGGTATGCGCCCTATGTCGCAAAGGCATCGGAGCGCGGCGCGGTAAACGGAATAAGCGCAGACACATTCGGAGTCGGAATGAACATCACCCGACAGGACATGGCTGTGATATGTGCAAAGGTATACTCACTGTCCGTGCCGTCACAGACAACGGAAATAACGGAAATAACGGAAATACCGTTCGGCGATGATGCCGACATAGCGGACTACGCCCGAGACAGCGTTTATCTGCTCAAAAAACTCGGCATAGTAAACGGCGACAACAACGGAATGTTCAATCCGCGCTCTCCCATAACCCGTGCCGAAGCGGCAAAGCTGATATACGGACTGTATACCAATGTGTAATGAGAGGAGGGACACAGATTTGAAATCAAAAATTTTTACAGACATTCGTCACTTCACATTGTCTCCGCTCCTGTGCATAGTCATGACATTTGCAATCGTGCTGTCGTCCGCGGTGAGCGTTGCGGCATACACCGATCTCAGGACGCCCGCTGCGGCGGACGCGGCTGAGTTTTTGAGCAAAATCGGCGTACTGCAAACCTATGATGAGGATTCTCTCACAGACACGGTGAGCCGTGCCGACTTTGCGCTCTACGCCGCCAGGGTCATAAAGGCAGACGAATTTGCCTACACGGACGAGAGGTTCTTCACCGATCTGCCTATGGAGAGCTATGCTCTCGGCGCAGTGAACACCCTGGTAAAACAGGGCGCCGTCTCGGCAGGCAGTGACAGGCTCTTTCGCCCTGACGACGCAGTGACATATGACGAGGCACTAAAGATAATGCTCAGCCTGATGGGCTATGACAAATATGCCGCATACAAAGGCGGCTATCCCGTTGGCTACATAACGGCGGCTGCAAAAATCGGCATAACCGCTCCGCGCACTGCGGACGGACTCACCCTCGGCAGTGCCGCGGCGCTGATATACGACTGCATCACAAAAAATATGTATGAAATAGAGGAAATTTACTCCGACGGTGCATCCTACACCACTGAGATTGACAACACTCTGCTCTCGACATACTACTCCATGTACCGTGCCGAGGGAGTTGTCACATCGGCCGACGGCGGCACGGTGAACGGCAGTGCAAGCGATGATTACGCCGTGATAGACGGCACCAAATACAACACCGATTCCTACGGCGGCACTATGGCTTTTCTCGGTCAGCGCGTGACCTTTGTCTACAGACAGGCAAAAGACGAGACACCGCAGCTGTACTACATAGAATCGAGCGATGAAAAACGGCTGCTTGATGTAGACATCGACAATTTTGAGGATTTTGACGGAACATATGTCCGCTATTACACATCCGACACAAGCGACAAAACCGACAGGCAGAGCATAGCCGGCATGAACATCATCTACAACGGACGCCCCGTCTACAGCGGACTGAGCGAGATATTCAGCCGCCTGTCCGAGGGCAGTCTCCGTTTTGCGGATACCGACTATGACGGCAAGTACAACAACCTGATAATAACCGACTATGTAAACTTTTCGGTAAAATCCATGACGGACGGCAAACGCCTGCTCTACAACGACCTGACCGGCGGTTACATAGATCTTAACGAATACGGCACCGTCACGGTGAAAAACGCCGACGGAGATATCATCGACCGCACAGACCTGACGCTCGGCTCGGTGCTCTCGGTGGCGGCATCGACGGACAAAGCCGTCATAACCATCATCATGTGCGAGACCACGGCAGAGGGCGCGGCAGAGCAGATAAGCGACGACGGCAGATTTACCGTCCTCACGCTCGGCGGCAAGGACTACAGGATATCCGGCGGCATAACCGACATAGACACGGACAACATCTCGCTCGGCAGCAAATACATCCTGTATTTCAACTCATTCGGGCATGCGGTGAGTGCAAAGCGCTCCGACGAAACCATGAGGAACGGTTATCTGTGCGATATAGCCAATATCGGCAGTGCGCTCGATTCCGATGTTCGTGTAAAGATTTTCACAAGCGACGGAGATCTGTCCATCTTTGACCTGGCAGACACCGTTAAACTTGACGGCAAGAGCTACAAAAAGAGCGAACACGACACCATGGTATCGCAGATTCCCGAGTGCTCCGCAGGCGGCGGCACATACACGGTCACACCGCAGATTATACTCTACGCAACAAATGATGACGGCAACATAACAAAGATAGATTCGCACAACACCGACGGCGGCGATCTGGTGAGGACGACAAACGGTAGCGAAACGCTTATGAAATATAACACGCGTTTCGGCAAAAAAGTCATCTTCTCCTCCGACACAAAGATATACTGCGTGCCGCAGGATGCAGATATAGGGAGTGCGGACGAGACGGACTTTAACATAAGAAAACCGTCGGCATTCTATCGCAGTCTTGCCTACCCCATAGAGGCATACAAGACAAAAGCCGACTCGGAGTATGAGGACATACTGGTGTACCGCAGCAACGACAGTCTCACCGAGGGTCACGACTGGGACAACTCGAGCATGATGATGGTGGACAGCGTTTTGTCCGCAGTGAACTCGCGCGGAAATGACACAAAGACGATAAGCGGCATAATCCAGGGCAACTCCGCAACTTACACTCTCTGCGAGACGGTAAATGCCGCAAGCTATGACGCAAAGCTTTTGCACTGCGGCGACCTGATAAGATGCCGATTCAATGCGCGCGGCGAGATTATCCACATCGAGCTGCTCTACTGTGCGGCAAACAAAGAGAGGGTCAACTGGAAGGCCGACGGCAGCGACGGAATATATTATGCATCGAGTTTTGGAGCAAACTTTAATCTGTCGTACGGATATGTGTACGAACGCGGCAAAAATGTTATATCATGGGGAGTTGTCAAAGGATCGGAACCCATAGAGGCATATGATGTGACATACATTCCGATAATGGTATATGACGATGTGCGCAGGTCACACAAGGTATACAAAGGCACCATAGATGACATAGCGGCATATATCGACTGTGCCGACAGGTGCGACGCCGTTATATTGCAAACCATGGAGGGCACGGCAAGCGCCATCGCGGTGTATAAGTATTAAAATATATTTCGGCAAATACTTTATTGGTGCGCACATTTCGACATCTTTTCGGAAATTTTGATTTTTTTCAAAAAAAGTGTTGACAAATGATTTCTGATGTGCTACAATAACAACATCAAAAGCGACAAGGACGCCGCAGACAACGCAATAGTTGTCTGCGGCTTTTGTCTTTGAAGGGCAATTTAATATTTATATATTAAACGACAAGGGCGTCGTTGCGGGGTAGTTCTGTTTTTATCCTGCGGCATCCTTGTCGTTTTTTTTATTTTTCTTGAAGGAGTCGATGAAAAATGAGTACAGTAACGAAAGAGTTCGGAACATTGGTATTTAATGACGCGGTTATGCAGGAAAGACTGCCGAAAGAAACCTACAAGCTGCTTCAGAAAACCATGAAGGACGGCAAGCACCTTGACCTGAGCGTTGCAAATGTTGTTGCAAATGCAATGAAAGACTGGGCAATAGAAAAAGGTGCCACACACTTTACACATTGGTTCCAGCCTATGACCGGAATCACGGCGGAAAAACACGACAGCTTCATTTCACCCAAGGCTGACGGCAAGGTGATAATGGAATTCTCGGGCAAAGAGCTTATCCAGGGCGAGCCTGATGCATCATCGTTCCCGTCCGGCGGACTCAGAGCCACATTCGAAGCAAGAGGTTACACCGCCTGGGACGCAACATCATATGCATTCATCAAGGATGGTGTGCTCTGTATACCGACGGTATTCTGTTCATACGGCGGCGAAGCGCTCGACCAGAAAACAGCTCTGCTGCGTTCTATGGAGGCTATTAACAAACAGGCGCTGAGAGTGCTCAAGCTCTTTGGCAATGACGATGTAAAATCCGTTAAGACAACAGTCGGACCGGAGCAGGAATATTTTCTTATAGACAAAGCGCACTACGACGCAAGAAAAGACCTTATATACACCGGCAGAACACTTTTCGGATCGCGTTCGCCTAAAGGACAGGAGCTTGACGATCACTACTTCGGAGTTATCAAGCCGAGAGTTGCGGCGTTCATGAAGGAACTTAACGACGAGCTGTGGAAACTCGGAATCCTGGCAAAGACGGAGCACAACGAGGTTGCCCCGGCACAGCACGAGCTGGCGCCGATATTCTCTACAACCAACATTGCGGCAGATCACAATCAGCTTACAATGGAGCTTATGCAGAAAGTTGCCAAGAAACACGGCATGGTTTGCCTGCTGCACGAGAAACCGTTTGCCGGAGTAAACGGCAGCGGCAAGCACAACAACTGGTCAATATCTACCGATACGGGCGCAAACCTGCTCGAACCCGGTGAGACACCTTATGAAAACGCACAGTTCCTCATTTTCCTGTGTGCGGTCATAAAAGCGGTGGACGAATATCAGGATTTGCTCCGCATATCCGTTGCAAGTGCCGGAAACGACCACAGGCTGGGTGCAAATGAGGCGCCTCCGGCAATTGTGTCGATGTTCCTCGGCACGGATCTCAGTGAGATTCTCGAGGCTATAGTGAACGACGAGGCATACGGCAGCAAGGAAAAAGAACTTATGAGAATAGGCGTTCATACTCTGCCGAAGTTCCCGAAGGACACTACAGACCGTAACAGAACTTCACCGTTTGCATTCACAGGAAACAAATTTGAGTTCCGTATGCTCGGATCGGCATCGTCAATCTCCTGCTGCAACACTGTTCTCAACACAGCGGTTGCGGAAGAACTCAAACAGTTTGCCGACAAGCTGGAGACAGCCGGAGACTTTGAACAGGAGCTGCACGACCTTATCAAAGAGACCATCAAGGACCACAAGAGAATCATCTTTAACGGTGACGGCTATGATGAGTCGTGGGTAAAAGAGGCTGAAAAGAGAGGTCTGCTCAACCTCAAGACAACGCCGGATGCACTGGCACATCTGCTTGACAAGAAAAATGTAGACCTGTTCCGATCACACAAGGTATACAGCCCGACAGAGCTTGAGGCGAGATATGAAGTGCTCTATGAAAACTACTGCAAGATAGTAAACATAGAGGCGCTGACAATGCTCGACATGGCACGCAAGGATATCCTCCCGGCAATGAGCGGATATACAAAGAAACTTGCCGACTCCATAGTTTGCAAGTCATCCGTTGCACCCGACATTGACTGCTCTTATGAAAGAGAGTGCATAAAGAAGATAAGCTCCATGATGGGCGCGGCATACAAAGATGTGAAACAGCTTGAAAAAGACTTGCTCGGCGCTAAGTCCGAGGGAGACGCAAAAGAGCTTGGTTTCTACTATAAAGATAAGATAATTCCCGACATGACGGCGCTAAGAATTGCCGTTGACGAGATGGAGACAATAGCCTCCAAGAAGGATTGGCCTTATCCCTCATACGGAGAGATGCTCTTCGGTGTGAGATAAATATTTGGGAAATGAAAAAAGAGAGGGGTTTTAGTTATGGAATTCAGTTCGGTAAACACTATTTGGGTGCTGCTGGGCGCAGCATTGGTATTCTTTATGCAGGCGGGATTTTCGCTTTGCGAGGCAGGTTTTACAAGAGCGAAGAACACAGGTAATATCCTTATGAAAAACCTTATGGATTTTTGTATAGGTACACCTTGTTTCTGGCTTTTCGGTTTCGGCATAATGTTCGGAGCCGGCACGGGCCTTTTCGGTTGGATTGATCCGCTGATAATGAAAGATTATGCACACGCATTGCCCGATGGCGTGCCTATGTGGGCATATGCAATCTTCCAGACAGTGTTCTGCGCAACATCGGCTACAATAGTTTCCGGTGCAATGGCAGAGAGAACGAAGTTCAGCGCATATTGTATATACTCAGCTTGTATCTCGCTTTTCATCTACCCGATTTCAGGTCACTGGATCTGGGGCGGCGGCTGGCTTGCACAGCTCGGTTTCCACGATTTTGCCGGTTCAACTGCTGTACATATGGTCGGCGGTGTGTGTGCCTGCATAGGCGCAGCTATCCTTGGCCCCCGTATCGGAAAGTATGGTAAGGATGGCAAACCGAAAGCAATCCTTGGTCACAACATCACTGCGGCGGCACTGGGCGTATTCATCCTTTGGTTCTGCTGGTTCGGATTTAACGGTGCTTCAACAGTCGGCATGGATTCCGACGCTCAGGTAACAAGAGCCGGACTCATATTCTTTAACACAAACCTCGCTGCAGCTGTTGCGTGCTGCACAACGCTTATCTTTACATGGATCCGCTACGGTAAGCCTGATGTATCCATGACATACAACGCTGCTCTTGCCGGACTTGTAGGTATTACGGCAGGCTGCGACACAGTAAGCCCGTTAGGTGCGGCTGTCATGGGTATCATCTTTGGTTTGGTAATTGTACTTGCAGTAGAATTCTTTGACAAGGTTGCAAAGATAGATGACCCTGTCGGCGCTATTTCGGTACACGGTGTATGCGGTGCACTCGGCACAATCCTCCTCGGATTGTTCTCAACAGGCGGTGTTGCCGAGGCTGACGGAAGTCTCCCGGTTATGCAGGGATTGTTCTACGGCGGCGGATTCACTTTCTTGGGCATACAGTTGCTCGGCGTCATCTCTGTAATCGCATATGTAGGCATAATTATAACAATTGTATTCCAGATAATCAAGCACACAATCGGTCTCCGCGCAAGTGCAGAGGATGAAATCACCGGTCTTGACATTTCCGAGCACGGTCTCCTCACAGCATATGCAGGCATCGCAATGGAGCCTGACACAATTGCTGCCGACTACTGCGAGACACTCGGCGATGTGCCGGTATCAAAAGCAGTTAAAGTGGAAACAGCTGCTCCGGTTGTCAAGGAAGTTAAAGAAGTTAAGACAGGCGCAGAAAAGTTCACCAAGGTTGAAATAGTATGCAAAGAGGCAAGATTCGAAAGACTCAAGAACGCTATGATGGATATTGGCATTACGGGTATGACTGTATCTCATGTAATGGGCTGCGGAATACAGAAAGGCAAGCCGGAGTATTACAGAGGTGTTCCGGTTGAAGCAACGCTTTTGCCTAAGGTACAGGTAGACATAGTGGTGAGCCAGGTTCCTGTAAGAGATGTCATAGAGACGGCTAAGAAAGCGCTTTACACAGGTCACATCGGCGACGGCAAGATATTTGTATACGATGTGGAGAATGTCGTTAAAGTCAGAACCGGCGAAGAAGGCTATGACGCCCTGCAGGATGTTGAATAATCAGAAAGAGGAGTAAGCATATGTGTTCAATTATGGGCTGTTTCGGCAGCATGATAACAGAAAAAGAGTTTCGTACAGGTTTTGATAAAACCATATCGAGAGGCCCCGATATGTCGAGAATGATTAATCTGCCCGGCAACAATTTCATGGGATTTCACAGACTTTCGATAATGGGGCTTGAGGAGAGCGGCATGCAGCCGTTCTCCCTGGACAACCGAAATTTGGTCTGCAACGGCGAAATATACGGTTTCCGCCCACTTAAAGAGGAACTCATAAATAAGGGTTATCGGTTTGTCAGCGGCTCGGATTGCGAAATATTGCTTCCGCTCTACAAGGAATACGGCACGGAGATGTTTGAAAAACTCGATGCTGAGTTTGCGCTTATCATATATGACGGCGACACAGATTCATGCATCGCCGCCCGTGATCCGATAGGCATCAGACCGCTGTACTACGGCTACACCGCAGACGGCGGCGTGGTATTTGCCAGCGAACCGAAAAATCTCGTCACGATATGTGATGACATCAAGCCGTTTCCGCCCGGACATTATTACAAAGACGGAGAGTTTGTCTGCTACCGCGACATTGCCGCTGTAGACAGGGTTTGCACGGACGATGTGGAGACAGCTTGCGCAAACATCAGGGAAAAACTTCTTTGCGGCATAAAAAAGAGACTGGACGCAGATGCGCCCGTCGGATTTCTGCTCTCGGGCGGACTCGACTCCTCGCTCGTGTGCTCCGTTGCCGCAAAGCTGTCAGACAAGCCGATTAAAACCTTTGCCATAGGCATGGATATCGATGCGATAGATCTCAAATACGCTCGCGAGGTTGCCGATTACATCGGTGCAGACCACACAGAGGTTATCATATCGAGAGATGATGTCATCGCCGCGCTGCCCGATGTTGTGGCGCTGCTCGGCACATACGACATCACCACAATACGCGCGTCCATAGGAATGTATCTCGTGTGCAAATACATTCACGAGAACACCGATCTGAGGGTTATCCTCACGGGAGAAATATCGGACGAGATTTTCGGTTACAAATACACCGATTTTGCCCCGAATGCTGCGCAGTTTCAGGCAGAGGCGCAAAAGAGGGTCAGAGAGCTGCATATGTACGATGTGCTTCGCGCCGACAGGTGCATATCGGTAAACTCGCTCGAGGCGAGGGTGCCCTTCGGTGATTTGGACTTTGTGCATTATGTAATGAGCCTTGACCCGGAGATTAAGATGAACAGGTACGGCAAGGGAAAATATCTGCTGCGCCACGCTTTTGAGGGCGACTGGCTGCCGCACGACATCCTCATGAGAGAAAAGGCTGCGTTCAGCGATGCCGTGGGTCACTCCATGGTGGACGACCTAAAAGAATATGCGGCGCAAAGATATACCGATGAGGATTTTGCAACGCTGAGTGAAAAATACACATTCGCCAAGCCGTTCACAAAGGAATCGTTGCTTTACAGAGAACTTTTTGAGAAATTCTATCCCGGTCAGGCACACATGATAAAAGATTTCTGGATGCCGAACAAGTCGTGGGAGGGCTGCGATGTGAACGACCCGTCCGCAAGAATCCTCTCCAACTACGGCGACAGCGGTAAATAAGATTGTGTATCGGGGGCATATATTTTTATTTTGGCTCGCTCAAAATAAAATACACACCCATTGCCTCTGCTCAAGTTTTGCTCGTGCGTGAGGCTCCCCTGTGCAAGGGGAGCGGCATTATGTTTGATCTTTCAAAATCAAACATAATGCCTGAGGGGTTGTAAAAGAGGTTTGTACATCGGCTCGCGGCATATGTTATGTGTCTGCTCGACACGCAACCTGACGGTGCTATGGATCTCGCTGACACACAACATATGTCCCTCGCCTTTGACGAAAGTTTTTCGCATAACAGAGTGTAGGGAACGGTCCGTGACCGCTGCGAAAAATACAAAAAAATATTGACTTGAAGACACTGTCATAGTATCATATAATTATCTTCGGGTCGGCACACCGCCGTTTTGAACAACGGCGGCTTTGTGCCAATAAAGCATCATATCAGAAAGGAAAAATGGATATGGATAATAATCAACAAAAGACATTATATCGTTCCGATTTTGAACACGACGCCTGCGGAATAGGCGCCGTCATAAGCATAGACGGCGTGAAGTCGCACTCCGTTGTGGAGGACGCACTTTCCATAGTGGAGCGCCTGGAACACCGCGCCGGCAAGGACGCCACGGGCGAAACCGGTGACGGAGTCGGCATAATGCTGCAGATATCGCACAGCTTTTTTTCAAAGCTTTGCAAAAAAGAAGGAATAGAGATCGGCGGAGAGCGCGACTACGGCGTGGGAATGTTCTTCCTGCCGCAGAGCACTCTTGCACGCAGGCAGGCACAGAAGATGTTTGAAGTAATCTGCGCAAAAGAGGGTGTGAAGTTCCTCGGCTGGCGCGAGGTTGACATAAGCCCCGAAATCCTGGGTGAAACGGCGCGCAGCTCCATGCCTGCCATAGTGCAGTGTTTTGTGGAACGCCCCGGGAAGATTGCCAAGGGACTCGATTTTGACCGCAAACTCTATGTTATCCGCCGTGTGTTTGAGCAGAGCAACGAGGATTCGTATGTGGTGTCGCTCTCGTCGCGCACCATTGTGTACAAGGGAATGTTCCTTGTAAATCAGCTTCGCAGATTCTATGCGGATTTGTACAATGAAGATTATTGCAGTGCCATAGCCATGGTGCACTCCAGATTTTCCACCAACACCACCCCGAGTTGGGAGAGGGCGCACCCGAACAGATTTATTCTGCACAACGGTGAGATAAATACTATCCGCGGCAATGCCGACCGTATGCTTGCCAGAGAGGAAACTATGAGCTCGCCCTACCTTGCGGACGACATAGACAAGGTGCTGCCCGTCATAGCAAAGTCGGGTTCGGATTCGGCTATGCTTGACAACACTCTTGAATTTCTTGTAATGAACGGCATTCCGCTGCCGCTCGCTGTTATGATGACCATACCCGAGCCGTGGAAGAATGACCCCAACATCAGCAGGGAAAAACGCGATCTTTACAGATACTATGCCACAATGATGGAACCATGGGACGGACCGGCGGCGATACTTTTCTCCGACGGAGACATCATGGGTGCTGTTCTCGACAGAAACGGTCTGCGCCCGGCAAGATATTATATAACAAAAGACAGAAAACTCATCCTCTCGTCAGAAGTGGGCGTACTTGATATTGCGCCGGAGAATATCGTTCTTAAGTCGCGTCTGCGTCCGGGCAAAATGCTGCTTGTGGACACCGTGGCAAAGAAGGTTATCTCCGATGAGGAATGCAAGGAATACTATGCGCACCGTCAGCCATACGGTGAGTGGCTCGACTCCGAGCTTGTAAGACTCTCCGATCTGCCTGTGCCGAACAAAAAAGTTCCGCATTATTCCCAGGAAGAGCGCGACAAGCTGTACAAGGCTTTCGGATACACCTATGAGGAGATTATCAACTCGATTCTGCCCATGGCAAAGACGGGCAACGAAGCAACTGCGTCCATGGGATGCGATGTGCCCCTTGCGGTGCTCTCGCAGAAACACAGACCGCTTTTTGACTACTTCAAGCAGCTGTTTGCTCAGGTTACCAACCCGCCTATCGACGCTCTCAGAGAGGAAGTTGTCACGGACACAACGGTGTATGTTGGTTCGGACGGTAATCTGCTTGTTGAGGAGCCGAAGAACTGTCGTGTGCTCAAAATCAACAACCCGATTCTCACCAGTGTTGACCTGATGAAAATCAGGAACATGAAGAAAAAGGGATTTAAGACGGAGACAATATCTCTGCTCTATTATAAAAATACTTCGCTCGAAAAGGCGCTTGACAGGCTCTTTGTAGATTGCGACAGAGCGTATCGCAACGGCTCGAACATTCTTATCCTCTCCGACAGGGGCGTGGACGAGAACCATGTTGCCATACCGTCGCTGCTTGCGGTGTCGGCTATGGAGCAGTACCTCATCCGCACCAAAAAGCGCACTGCGGTGTCGATTATCTTAGAGAGCGCAGAGCCGCGCGATGTGCACCACTTTGCCACACTTCTCGGCTACGGCGCGCGTGCGGTTAATCCGTATCTCGCACAGGAGTGCATAGCGGAGCTTATTGATATCAACAGGCTCGACAAGGACTATCACACGGCAATATCCGACTACAACAACGCCATACTCCACGGCATAGTGAAGATTGCGTCAAAGATGGGTATATCCACATTGCAGTCCTATCAGTCGGCACAGATTTTTGAGGCTGTCGGCATAAGCAAGACGGTCATTGACGAATACTTCACAAACACTGTAAGTCCGGTTGAGGGAATAGGGCTCAAGGAGATAAACGACGGCGTGGAGTGGAGACACAGCCATGCTTTCGATCCGCTTGAACTCGGCGTTGACACCACTCTTGACAGCGTGGGCAGCCACAAGCTGCGCAGCGGTGAGGGCACAGAGGATCACCTCTACAATCCGCAGACAATAATTGCTCTCAGAGAGGCAACACACATGGGTTCATACGAGCGGTTTAAGGAATACACAGCCATGGTTGACGACGAAACCAGACCCCACACTCTGCGCGGACTTCTCGATATGGTTTATGACAAAAACGGGGGCATACCGCTTGACGAGGTGGAACCGGCGTCCGAGATAGTGAAAAGATTCAAAACCGGCGCCATGTCATACGGCTCGATATCCGAGGAGGCGCACACCTGCATGGCAATCGCCATGAACCGTCTCGGCGGCAAGTCAAACTCCGGCGAGGGCGGCGAGGAACCGTCGCGATACGGCACGGAGAAAAACAGCGCCATAAAACAGGTTGCGTCCGGCAGATTCGGTGTGACGAGCGAGTATCTTGTGAGCGCGCATGAAATACAGATTAAAATGGCTCAGGGCGCAAAACCGGGCGAGGGCGGACATCTGCCCGGCAGCAAGGTTTACCCCTGGATTGCGAAAAACAGATATTCCACACCGGGAGTATCGCTCATTTCGCCTCCGCCGCACCACGATATATACTCCATTGAGGATCTGGCACAGCTGATATATGACCTCAAGAATGCAAACAGAGACGCACGCATCTCGGTCAAACTGGTGTCCGAGGCAGGCGTCGGCACAATCGCATCCGGCGTGGCGAAGGCGGGCGCGGGGCTTATCCTCATATCCGGCTATGACGGCGGCACGGGCGCTGCTCCGCAAAGCTCCATTCATAATGCCGGTCTGCCATGGGAACTCGGTCTTGCCGAGGCACATCAGACTCTCGTTCGCAGCGGACTGCGCACCAGGGTGCGCCTGGAGACGGACGGCAAGCTGATGAGCGGCAGAGATGTTGCCATTGCCTGCATGCTTGGTGCGGAGGAATTCGGCTTTGCCACCGCTCCGCTCATCTCCATGGGCTGCGTCATGATGAGAGTATGCAATCTGGACACTTGTCCTGTCGGCATTGCGACTCAGAACCCCGAACTGCGGCGCAGATTTTGCGGAAAGCCGGAGTATGTCATGAACTTTATGATGTACATTGCTGAGGAATTGCGCGAGATTATGGCAAAACTCGGCGTGCGCACGATAGACGAGCTTGTCGGCAGAACAGATCTGCTCAAAGTGAGGGAAAACAGCGTGGTTAAGAACGCAAAGACGCTTGATTTCTCCGAGATTCTCGGTGAGTGCGGCTGCGCGGTTCACTGCGATCCCAAGGATAAATATGACTTTGAGCTTGAAAAAACTCTCGATGAATCAGTGCTGTTGCCGGAATTCAATAGCAGTATAAACAAAAAGAAACCTCATGAGACAAGTGTGAAGATTTGCGGTGTAAACCGAACTTTCGGCACCATACTCGGCTCGGAGATAACAAAAAAATTCGGCAATGCTCTCGATGACGACACCTACACCGTGAACTGCACGGGCGGCGGCGGTCAGTCATTCGGCGCATTCATCCCTAAGGGAATGACCCTGCGGCTCTTTGGCGACAGTAACGACTACTTCGGCAAGGGGCTCTCGGGCGGCAAGCTGATTGTTTCTCCGCAGAACGGCTCGGCATTCGACGCAGAGAAGAATGTCATCATCGGCAATGTGGCGCTCTATGGCGCTACCTCGGGCAAGGCTTATATAAACGGTGTTGCCGGAGAAAGATTTTGCGTGCGTAATTCCGGCGCAACGGCTGTTGCCGAGGGATGCGGAGATCACGGCTGTGAATACATGACGGGCGGCAGAGTTGCCGTGCTCGGCGCAACAGGCAAGAACTTCGCTGCCGGCATGAGCGGCGGTGTGGCATATGTGCTTGATGAGCACCACGATTTTTATCTCAGACTCAACAAGCAGATGGTCAGCATGTCATCCGTCAGCGAGAAACATGATATTGAGGAACTCAAAACCATGATAGAAAATCATGTTGCGGCAACCGATTCAAAACTCGGCAAAAAAATCCTTGCGGATTTTGACGCATATCTGCCGCTGTTCAAAAAAATCATTCCGAACGATTACCAGCGGATGATTTCAACGATAGGCAGGCTTGAAGAAAAGGGTATTCCGCACGAACAGGCAAAGCTTGATGCGTTTTACTCTATCAGAAATTCGTAAGGGAGGCTGATCAATCATGGGAAAAATAACAGGTTTTATGGAGTTTGACAGAGAGCTGAACCCGTCTGTCGAACCGAAAGACAGGATAAAGAATTTTAATGAATTTCATCCGCCGCTCGAGAAAGAAAAGCGGTGCGAGCAGGCGGCTCGCTGCATGAATTGCGGCGTTCCCTTCTGCCAGTCGGGAGCGCAGTTCGGGGGAATGTTCTCCGGCTGTCCGCTGCACAACCTCATCCCCGAGTGGAATGACGAGATATACAACGGCGACTGGGAGCTTGCACTTGCGCGCTTGCTCAAGCGCAACAATTTCCCTGAGTTTACGGGCAGGGTTTGTCCGGCTCTGTGCGAGGCGGCTTGCACCTGCGGCATGAACGGCGACTCGGTCACTGTGCGCGAGAACGAGCTTGCCATCATAGAAGAAGGTTACAAAAACGGCTGGATCAAACCTCATGCTCCGGCGGTGCGCAGCGGCAAAAAGGTTGCGGTAATAGGCTCCGGCCCTGCCGGACTCACCGTTGCGGACCGACTCAACGCACGCGGACACCATGTGACGGTGTATGAGAGAGATGCCGAGCCGGGCGGATTGCTTATGTACGGCATACCAAACATGAAACTTGACAAAAAAATTATCCGCCGCCGCATAGACATAATGAAAAAATCGGGTATAAAATTCATCACAAGTACCGATGTCGGCAAGGATGTCAAGGCAAGAACGCTTGAAAAAGAGTTTGACGCAATAGTGCTCTGCTGCGGCTCCAAAAAGCCGAGAGATCTCAAAGTGCCGGGCAGAGAGAGCGGCGGAGTGCATTTTGCCGTGGACTATCTTGGTGATGCCACAAGGGAACTTGTCGGAGAGATAGCGGCGACGCCGATTAACGCATCGGGCAAGAATGTTGTCATAGTCGGGGGCGGCGACACGGGTAACGATTGTGTCGGCACGGCGATTCGCCAGGGTTGTGCGTCGGTTTGTCAGCTTGAGATGATGCCGAAATTGCCCGACGACAGGGCGGCGAACAACCCCTGGCCGCAATGGCCGCGCGTCTGCAAGACCGACTACGGCCAGCAGGAGGCAATAGCGGTGTTCGGCGCAGATCCGCGCGTATACACCACCACGGTCAAGGAGATAATCTCCGATGATAACGGAAACATCTCGGCGGTGAAAACCGTTAAACTCTCGTTCGAAAAAGACAAAAAGTCGGGCAGAAGCGTCATGAAAGAAGTGCCCGGCAGCGAGGAGACAATTCCCTGTGAGCTGCTGCTTATAGCAGCCGGGTTTGTCGGATGCGACGATTATGTAATAAAGAGCTTTGGCGTGAACGCCACCGAGCGCGGCGCCGTTGCTACAAACGGCAAGTATTTCGCCGACAGCGAAAAAATCTTTGCCGCAGGCGATTGCCGCCGCGGACAGTCGTTGGTTGTCTGGGCGATTGCCGAGGGAAGGCAGTGCTCCAAGGAAGTCGATGAGTATTTGATGGGTTACACCAATATGATATAACCGCAATTGTAGGAGAAAAAACAGATATCATTTTTCAACAAAAATGATATCTGTTTTTTGTTAAAACATTTTTTTTGCCTTCATAAATATTGCAACTCCTGCAGCGAGGACAACCGCAAAGCCGATCACAATCCAAAATCCGAAAGGATTTGTCGCAAAGGGGACCATAACATTCATGCCCCACAGGCTTGCGACTATGGTCGGTATCGTCATGATAATGGTTATCAGCGTGAGTATCTTCATGACAATGTTAAGGTTGTTCGATATAACCGATGCAAAGGCGTCCATCGTGCCGGAGAGAATGTCCCGGTAGATGGTACACATCTCTATTGCCTGTTTGTTCTCTATGATGACATCCTCGAGCAAATCCGTATCATCCGGATATCTGCGTATAAAGCTCATGCGCAGAAGTCTTTCAAGCACCGCCTCGTTGCCCTTTAGCGATGTGGAAAAGTACACAAGGCTCTTTTCCAGTCCGAGCATACCTATGAGCTCTTTGTTTTTCATTGACTTGTGCAGCTCTGTCTCAAGCTCTGTGCTGCGCTTGTCTATGATGCGCAGATGATACAAAAATCTTGCCGCATTTCGATAGAGCAGCTGCAAAATGAATCTGTTGCATTTTTTTGTGGAGAACCCTCTCACTCTGCCTGTGTAAAAATCCTTGGTGATGGGCGCCTCCTTCAGGCACACCGTGATGATGCAATTGGGCATGAGCACTATGCCGAAAGGTATGGTGATATACTCATGACCGTTTTCTCCGGTCTCGATCACCGGGGTGTCCACGAGTATCAGCGTCTGACCGTCCTCGGTCTCTATACGCGATCTCTCTTCTTCGTCGAGTGACGCACGCAGAAAGTCTGCGTCAACCCCGGTCATTTTTACAACTCTGTCAAGCTCTGCCTTTGTGGGCGCACACAGGTCTATCCAGCACTCGGGCATAAACTCCTCAAGCTCGTTTACCTTGGTATCGTCTGTACGATAAAGTTTCAACATAAAAAAACACCTGCTTTCACATTATTTTCGGGGCGCCAAAACTAATCCGCCCGATAAATGCAAAATGCAGGGGTAGATAAAAAATGCGGTTTGCCGCTCCGGTATCAAATTTTCAACTGTCTACTTCGAGGGACAGAATCCATCACGACTAACCTCCATAAATCAGATTTGTGCAAAAAACACATCAGTTACATTATACGCCCGATTCATACCCGTTGTCAAATGTTT
The DNA here is from genome assembly GCA_934454585.1 of uncultured Clostridia bacterium. Lineage (GTDB taxonomy): Bacteria > Bacillota > Clostridia > UMGS1810 > UMGS1810 > RGIG4708. The sequence goes on along the minus strand of CAKSFP010000008.1, from coordinate 47,815 downwards.
AGACAAAAATTTTTTCATAAACTTTGCCGAATTTTTTTCAAAAAAGTAATTAAATCTTGCAAAAAAACAATTCGTTTGGTGAAAAGCGGTTTTTGCGCTTGCATTAATCGGAATTCTGTGATATCATATCAGATGAAAAATTGAATTATCACACGAAGTGTCGGTTGTGCGCTTAAATGCCGCAACCGGTGAAAAGGGAATCGGGTGTGAATCCCGGGCGATAACGGTCGCCGTATGTGCGCGAATGTTGTCCGCTGCCGTTGACGAAAGTCGGTCATTGGGAAACCGAGAAGGCAGGCGCGGACAGATACGGTAGTGCGCGAGCCGGAAGACCTGCTTTGATGTCGTTTTGCAAAAACAATATGCATTGTAAGAAACGGCTTTTTCGAGTACGCATTTTGCGTGCCGGTTTGTGATGCACACAGAAAAAACTCCGCTGTGGCAGTCCTTTTTAATAAGGACTGCCGCTTTTTGATTTTTCTATGTAATCACCTAAGCCGGCAATACGGCAGGACGGCAACTGTATTGACTCATGCAACTTACGATTGGCGATTATCTGTAGGGGCGACCCTGTGTGGTCGCCCGTGCGAATTGACAATTTCAAACCGTCGGACAATCGACGATAGGGCTATTGTCGCCACCCGAACCTATGCGGTGAATCCGCCCAAGCGGCTTTACATATATAATATTACCTGAAAGGACAGATGTTATGAAAACAAAAAACATTTTCACAAAAAGTGCGGTCGTTTTCCTTGCACTGTGTGTGATGCTCTCCGGCATGACATTCACGGCGTTTGCCGATGAACTTGTCGGCAGCGGCACACAGGACAATCCCTATGTGATAACCACCGCACAGCAGCTTGCCGACCTTTCGACACTCGATGAAGTCGGCTATGTCAGCCTCGGCGATGACATAGATATGTCGGAAATCCCGGCACAGGCTTGCTATATCAAAAACTTAACCGGTGCTTTTGCCGGCAACGGCCACAAGATATCGAATCTTTCGCTTGTCGGTCAGTCGGGCAATTATTCAACAAAGGCCCCCACGGGTCTTATCGGAACTCTCGGCGGCAGCGTCAATGACCTTATACTTGACGGTGTGACGGTATCTGATATTCAGGCAAACAACGATGTCGGAACAATAGTCGGAAATGTCACCGAGGGCGCAACCGTTACGGTTGACAACTGTATTGTAAGCGGTGAAATCAACTGCACAAAATCATCGTCGGTCTATCTCGGCGGCATAATCGGTGCGGCAATCGGCGTGACGGAGGATACTTCCGTTACGGTAAACAACTCTGTAAGCAATGTCAAGGTGGCTGCGACATCGTCCAATTATGCCGGCGGCGTAATCGGTGCGGCTCAGTATAAAACCACCCTCACAGTGAACAAATGCGCAATTCTCGGTGATGTCGGCAGTTCATCATGCCAGGCGGCAGGCGGCGTTGCCGGATATTTCATGTCGACGAAAAAAGTTGCCGTGACCGACAGTTATTACGGCGGTACTGTCAGCGGCAAAACGAAGTGCGCAATAGGTTATGAGGGCACAAAATCAACTTCCGCGCTTAAAGATGTAACTTGCGAAAACTTCTGCTGCGACAGCGATAAAAACTACAATTCATCATGGAGCGGCAAAGAACCGATAACTGCGTTTAATGTAACCACCGTAAGCGGTTTTGAGGGCAAGTCTACAGATGAACTCAAAGCAATTGAGACAGACGGCTTTGAGGTACGCGACGGCGAATTTGACAATTACCCTGTTCCCGTGTGGTCCCCGTCCGAACCGCCCGCACCTCCGGCAGAAACCTTTGAGTGCACTGTTGAATTTAAGAACACCAAGGACGGCACACTCACGCTGACCGGGGACGAGGACGGCAGTGAGATAACGGGCGAAAACGGAGTTTATACTCTCACCAAAAAGGGCATATACAACTACACCCTCGCGGGAATGGAGAATTACGAAGATGTGTCGGACAGTTTTGAACTTGTCGGCACAGACAACGGCGAGTCAAAGACAATATGGCTGCACCCCGTGTCAAAATCCGAGGCTCCCGAGGGTGAGGGGACACAGGAAAATCCGTTTGTCATCACAAACGAAAAACAGCTTATCGCGCTGTCAAAACTCGTTGCGGACGGCAAAAATGCCGACGCATACGCAGTGCTTGATGCGGACATAGTTGTAAACGATTCGTTCCTGCCGCTCGGCGCAACTGCCGTAATGCCTTTCAAGGGCAATTTTGACGGTCAGGGTCACAGCGTAACCGTAACCGTGGACGAGCCGAATCTCCTCTATTTCGGTTTCTTCGGCTGCCTGGACGGCGCAACGGTTAAGAACCTTACCGTAAACGGCGAAATATACTGCTCCGAACCGTCACGCTATGTCGGCGGAATTGCCGCAAGGGCAAGGGGCAATGTCACGATAGAAAATTGCATAAACAATGCAACTGTCAGCGCGTCTGCGGACAACGGCGCACACATCGGCGGCATTGTGGGCGGCTATGATGACGGTGTTGAATATGTGAGCGAGAACATCCGTCTTATCATGACGGGCTGCATAAACAATGCTCTTATAAATGTGTCCGGCTACAACAGTTCAACCTATGTCGGCGGAATTGTCGGCAGTAACGAAAACTGCGTACAGCTGACAGGCTGTGCGTCCAACGGAGACATATATGCTCCGTATGCGGCAGCCGGCGGTCTGCTCGGACAGGCAGGCTATCGCACAGGTGACTATGCACCGTCAATTACGGATTGCACGGTTGACGCGGCAATCGTCGGTGCGGACGGCAAGGTCGGCAGACTCTGGTCGAACGGTGTCGTTGCGGATGCGAACATATCAAACAGCGGTGACAACACATACACCGAAAAACCGCTTAACAGCACTCTGCTTGCAGAGGCAAACAAGTATTCGGACATCGTGGCTTTTGCATCCGATGCACAGGTCGGCGATGTTATCAGCCCGATAAAGAGCGGCGAGACAATAAGCGGAAATGTGATCGTTATCCGCGGCGAACTTGACAAAAATCAGGGATATACCGAGTGCGACGGCGGCAAACTCAAACTTGCCAAACTCAACGCAAGCGGTAAGACAGTCGAAGAAACAGCCACCCTCAAAATAACGAATGAAGACGGCGGCATAATAAGAAAGCCGATAAAGATAAAAATCTATCCGAGCGGTGACGCGGTGCGCACAACTCTTATGGACAGGATTGCCTCGACATATGCGGGTAAGTCCGGTGAGTGGGTTGTGTTTGATATGGCGGCTTACGAAAAACTCGGTTTCGGCAAAAACACCACATATAAATCAAACTATCTCAACCTGACAACAAATGCGCTTGCAGGTAACAGTGCGTTTGTTACGGACAGGGCAAAAGCGGAGATCATTCTGCCGCTGCTTGGAGTGGATTCCACCAAACTTACGCCATATGGCGGCGGTGAGCAATATGACAATGCGGCACTCCTTGGCGCAATGGACTTTGGCACAAGTCACTACACCGCGCCGTGGATTCTCCTCGCAGAGGAGGCAGGTCAGCTTAAACTTACCGACGAACAGCGCAGCACCATGATAAAATTGCTTGCGGATAACCAGGGCGACAACGGCTTGTTCTACTACACCTGGCTCGACCAAAAATATGATGATGCTGACACCACAGGCACGGCAATGGCGGCTCTGGCAAGATTCTATGAAACCGACTCCGATGTGAAGAACCTCATAGACAAGGCGGTTGCGGGACTTGCCGAGGTTCAGGGAGCGGACGGATCATTCGGCAATATCAACACCGACGCTATGGTTATCATGGGTCTTGCGGCGGCCGGCGTAAACCCGTCAACCGACACAAGATTTATCAAGAACGGCATCAGTCTCGGCTCAGCGGTGCTGAACTATGTAAACGACGGCAACAACGGATTTGTATATTCATATGACACGGGCGATTCCGGCGCCAAGGCAAACGCTCTGGCGACAGAACAGGGATTCCGTGCGCTTATCGTGCTGGAACAGCTCAAAAAATGCGATTCGTTCAATGTGTACACCCTTGAGAGCAAGGGCGGTGCGGCAGAGCCGGTTGACAAAACGGTGACGGCATTTGAGGCAAACGCCAAGGGCGAGGAAGATACGGACGATACCGATGATTCCGGCTCGGGCGGCACCTCACAGAGTGAAACGATATCCGTGCCGTTCACGGTTAGCGTTCCCGACGGCGAATGGCTCAGTGTGACGGTTAGTGCGAAGAAAAATGTGACTGTTGCAAGCGTTATAAAAAAAGCATTTGCGACAGCTGACATAACGGCGGTCGGAGTTGACAAGGGTTACATCTCGGCTGTCACAAAGGACGGAAAGACTTTGTCTCAGCTTGATATGGGTCCGAACAGCGGATGGATGTACAAGGTAAACGGAAAGATACCCGATGTCGGCATAGATTCATATAAACTCAGCGACGGTGACAAGCTTGAGCTGTTCTATACCAAGGATTACACCAAGGAATACGGCACCGATGGCTGGCACGGCAGTGGCAGCAGCCGCAGCAACAGCACTTCCGGCACAACCGTAACGGTAGACCCAACTGTGATCCCGGGCGGCGAACAGAGCGTAAACCCGTTCGCAGATGTCAAGGACGGAGATTGGTTTGCGGCATATGTTGCGCAGATGTATTCGAAGAAACTCATGCTTGGTGTGAGTGACAACGAGTTTGCACCGAATGATAATCTCACACGCGCAATGTTCGTGACGATTCTCTACCGCGCGGCAGGCAGCCCGGCAGCGGCTAAGAGCAATTTTGCGGATATCGCCGACGGCGAGTGGTACGCTGCGGCGGTTGCGTGGGCGCAGGCAAACGGCATAGTCAACGGCGAGACAGACACTCTGTTTGCTCCCGACGGCACGATCACCCGCGAACAGGTTGCGGCAATAATGTTCAGATATGCAACATACGGCGGTGCGAACAACGCGGCAGATGCCGATATCAGCACATATTCCGATTTCGGCTCGATGAGTGAGTATGCTGCGGACGGCATACGCTATGTGATTGCAACGGGCATAATGACCGGCAAGACCGACACCACATTCAATCCGCTCGATAACATGACCAGAGCGGAGACTGCGGCAGTTATTGCAAGAACGCTGAGTAAATAAGCTTTTTAATGATGAAAGAGAACCGTGTGTAAAAGTGCGGTTCTCTTTTTGCGTCGGGGTTGATTTTTTGAGCGAATGAGGTTATAATAAACACATCAATTAATTCAGAGGCAATGACATGAACAGAAAAACACTTGAAACACTTGAATATACAAAAATTCTGGAAAGGCTGTCACAGTGCGCCGTTATGGAGCAGACCAAGGAGACTGTGTCGGAGCTTGAGCCGAGCGTTGGGCTTAAAAGAGTGAATACCTTGCAGGAGGAGACGGCGCAGGCGTGCGAACTCATAACCAAAAAAGGCAATCCGCCGATATACTGTGCCGAGGATGTGCGTCCGGTTATGCACCGCGCACAGCGCCGGGGAACGCTCTCACCCGAGGAACTGATTGCGGCGGCAAAGCTGCTGAAGACATCGCGTGTGATGAAGGCATATCCCGACGGAATTGTATCCTCGGCTCTCGACGAACATTTTGAGGCGCTCTTTGAGGACAAGGCACTGGAGAGAAAAATCTTTGCCGCGATAAATGAGGACGGTACGGTGGCGGACGACGCCTCACCCGAACTGAGTGATATCAGAAGAAAGATAAGGAACGCCAACAACCGCATAAAAGATGTACTCCACGGAATAATCACTTCGTCAAAATACGCCAAATGCTTGCAGGAGCAGATTGTCACCGTGCGCAACGACAGATATGTAATTCCGGTCAAGAGCGAATACCGCTCCGAGATAAGAGGAATATTGCACGATACCTCCGCCACGGGCGCAACGCTTTTCATAGAGCCGAGCCGGGTGGTGGAGGCAAACAACGAGGTGCGCTCTCTGCACGGTGCGGAAAAAGACGAGATAGAAAAAATCCTCTCGGCGCTCACAGAGGAGATAAACACCGTGTCAAGTGTCATGCTGATGTGCTGCGGCGTGCTGTCAGAGATAGATCTTATCTTTGCGAGGGCAAAGTTTTCGTTGCGATATGATTCCTATCGTCCCACACTAAACGACCGCGGATATGTGAACATAGAAAAGGCACGCCATCCGTTGCTTGATCCGAAAACCGTGGTGCCGACTGATATCAGACTCGGCGGAGATTTCGACACACTTGTCATCACCGGCCCGAATACGGGCGGAAAGACGGTTGTGCTTAAAACTCTCGGCTTGCTCACGCTTATGGCTCAGACGGGACTGCACATTCCGGCACGCGAGGGATCGGATATCGCCGTGTTCTCCAATGTGTTTGCGGACATTGGCGACGAGCAGAGCATAGAGCAGAGCCTTTCGACATTCTCGGCGCACATGGTGAATATAGTGCGGATTCTGTCGGAGATAAATGAAGATTCACTGTGCCTTTTCGATGAACTCGGCGCCGGCACCGACCCGATAGAGGGTGCATCGCTTGCGGTCAGCATATTGGAGAGGGTGAGAAACATCGGCGCAAAGAGTGCCGCTACCACGCATTACAGCGAATTGAAAATGTATGCTCTCACTACGGACAGAGTGGAGAATGCGTCGTGCGAGTTTGATGTGGACACTCTGCGCCCGACATATCGGCTGCTCATCGGCATACCGGGCAAGAGCAACGCTTTTGCCATATCCAAAAAACTCGGACTTGACGATGACATCATAGAGAACGCCAAGAACCACATTGCGGCGGAAAACATAAAATTCGAAGATGTGCTCTCTGAACTTGAAAAAGCGCGGGTCGATATGCAGACCGAGCGAGACAAAGCGGAAAGCTACAAGCGCGAGGCGGAAAAATTGCGTGAGGACACCGCCAATACAAACAGACTCCTGCGTTACAAGACGGACAAGATACTTGAGAGGGCGCGCATGGAGGCAAAGCAGATTCTCGACGACGCGCGCGGCGAGGCGGACAGTATCATCCGTGAGATGAAGGATATTCAAAAACAGGCGGACGCCGCCGCGGCAAATGCCGCCGCCATGAAAGCGCGACAAAAGCTCAATGAAAAAGCTAAGAAAAACAGCGCAAAACTTGCCGATACCATGTTCAAATCAAATGTCAGCTACAAGCCGCCAAAACAGGTTAAACCGGGCGACGATGTGGAGATAGTAAAGCTTGGGCAAAAGGGCGTTGTGCTTACCGTGCCCGATTCTAAGGGCGAACTCACCGTAAAGGTGGGCATAATGAAAATGAAAGCAAATATTTCTGATATCAGAATCATTGAAGAAAAGAAAGACAAGCCAAGCAGCAAGCCGCGAAGGACATACGGCGGCGAAAGCTCCAAAACCATGAATCTGTCGCCAGAGCTTGATGTGCGCGGCGAGACGGTGGATACGGCCTGCATGATGATAGACAAGTTCCTGGACGACGCCATTATGTCGTCACTCTCTCAGGTGCGCATAGTGCACGGCAAGGGCACGGGTATGCTGCGCCAGGGTATACACAGGTATCTCAAGACGCTTAAATATGTCAAGTCGTACAGACTGGGCGTTTTCGGCGAGGGGGATACGGGCGTGACAATAGTAGAGTTGTAATTTATTTTTTCACCCTGTCATATATTTTGGACGGGGTGATTTTTTGCTTAATATAATCTGGACAGTCATGATTCTGATATCATTTTTCTCAGCGGCGCTCACCGGCAACATGGACGCGACAGTCAAGGCTCTGCTCGACAGCGGCACTGCGGCCGTCGGCTTTGTCATATCAATCGGCGGCATAATGACCATGTGGTCGGGGGTTATGGCGATTGCCGAAAAATCGGGTCTGACCGATATTTTTGCCCGTCTGCTGTCACCGATCATTTGTTTTTTGTTCCGCTCCGTTAAGTGCGGAAGTGATGCCGAAAAGGCTATCTCCATGAACATTACGGCAAATTTTCTCGGTCTTGCCAACGCTGCCACGCCGCTCGGCATCAAGGCTATGCGTGAGCTTGACCGATTGAACGGGTCGCGCGGCGCACACTGCGCAAGCGACGATATGTGTATGCTCGCCGTGCTTAATTCGGCGTCCGTGCAGCTCATTCCGTCCACTCTCATCGCCATTCGCTCCGCAGCCGGGGCGGCAGATCCCGGAGAGATTATTCTGCCGATATGGATAGCGTCGGCAGTCACGGCGGCAAGCGGCATCGCTGCGGCAAAAATCTGCTCGCGGAGGCGGTGCTCATGAGGGCGGTATCTCTGTATGCAATCCCCGTCACGCTTTTTGTCATAGTCGGTTTCGGATTTTTGCGCGGCACAGATGTTTTTTCGTCATTCGTCACCGGGGCAAAGGACGGACTAAAGACGGTCGTTTCCATTTTGCCGCCGCTCATCGGTCTGTTTGCGGCGATAAGCGTTTTTCGCGCGTCGGGTGCGCTCGATATCCTTTGTGCGGCTCTCTCGCCGCTGACATCTCGCCTCGGCATACCCGATGAACTGCTTACATTTTCTCTCCTGCGGCCCGTCTCGGGCAGCGGTTCTCTCGCCATGGCTAACGATATTTTTGTCACGAGGGGGATAGATTCGTTTTGCTCGCGCGTTGTGTCGGTCATGATGGGGTCCACCGAGACTACTTTTTATACAATTGCGGTGTATTTCGGTGCAGTCGGGGTCAAAAATACGCGCCATACCGTGGGCTGTGCGCTGTTTGCCGATGTTGTCTGCTTTGTCTCGAGCATAGTTGTATGCAAAATCATGTTCGGAATGTAAAATTTTTTCGAAAAATGTATTGACTTTACGGGAAAGATATGGTACAATGGTAGCAACAAATACAGATGGGGGATTAACGATGGTTTTCTTATTTGCTTGTAGTAGTACTTATGACGATTTGTTGCCATTGTTATATTCCTTCTAAGAAAATTAAACAGAGAGTTATCAATGAGCGTAGAATTGACACACATAAGTTACTCCTATAAGCATGAGGGTAATTTATGTGTTTTTTTTGGAAGTACTCAGGTTAACAATCCGCATGTGTCAAAATTTTATGACAGCTCTGGAAATTATATTAAAAGTGCAAATGTTCACAGGGATTCTGATATGATTTATCAACCGGATTGGGAAGGATATGAATCGGCAACTGGTACTGATATTGCTACTGTAAATACTAGGACATCTACTGCAAAAGCAACATTTTCTGTATTTTGTCCTGAGGCTGTGTATGGATATTCGGGATATTATGCAAGTATTTTTTGCTCTAATTAGGATTTAAGGAGGCGGTATTTATGAAAAAGAAAATAATAGGCATAGTTATATCTGTGTTACTAGTTTTTGTATTAGTTGTTGGAGGAGTTTATGCAAGTAAAAATATGTCGTTTTTTCAATGGGGCGGGCAAATGGCAGAAATGCAAAGCAAACAATCACCTTCAACAACAATAGCAACAGTGAATGGGGTTGAGATACCAAAGTCAAGATTTGATTCCTACAAGATTGGACTGGCGAATTCCGGAAAAAAATTTACTGATGCACAAATTCTTGATAAATTAATTCAACAAGAAATTATAATGCAAGAAATAACAAGATTGGGATATGTAACTACTGATAGTGAGGTTGACGACTTTAATGAACAGAGATTTTCATTACTAAACGATGATCCTACAGCTTATCAAATTGTAAAAGATTATGTAGATGGTTTGGGGATTACAATTGACGAGTATAAGGAAATGAGTAAGGAGATATCAAGAGTGGCGCTGCTGACAAATAAATATAAATCCGACATGTTGAAAGAATTTGAAAAACAAAATTCAAGTGTTCAGACTTATTCACAAAATGAAAAAACAACTCGATTTGAAGAATACTTTAATAACAAAATCGAAATGCTTAAAAAAGAGGCATATGTAGAAATTGAAAAATAAAAAATCAACAAGATTTGATATAGTGAGTTTCTCGAGAATTAAATATTGATTTGTTTATGGACGAGCCCGGTATTGTACTGGGCTCGTTCTTTGATTTTTATATAAATAAATTATTCAATTGAGCGCAATATACCGAATTTGAATTTTTTGCGCGGCACAGATGTTTTTTCGTCATTCGTCACCGGGGCAAAGGACGGACTAAAGACGGTCGTTTCCATTTTGCCGCCGCTCATCGGTCTGTTTGCGGCGATAAGCGTTTTTCGCGCGTCGGGTGCGCTCGATATCCTTTGTGCGGCTCTCTCGCCGCTGACATCTCGCCTCGGCATACCCGATGAACTGCTTACATTTTCTCTCCTGCGGCCCGTCTCGGGCAGCGGTTCTCTCGCCATGGCTAACGATATTTTTGTCACGAGGGGGATAGATTCGTTTTGCTCGCGCGTTGTGTCGGTCATGATGGGGTCCACCGAGACTACTTTTTATACAATTGCGGTGTATTTCGGTGCAGTCGGGGTCAAAAATACGCGCCATACCGTGGGCTGTGCGCTGTTTGCCGATGTTGTCTGCTTTGTCTCGAGCATAGTTGTATGCAAAATTATGTTCGGAATGTAGGCAAACCGGACTCGAACAAATATGAGACACGGCCTTGTTTACCTAAATATATGTTCATCAAAAATGTTCAAACTTGACAGGAGATGATATAATATGTTACAATAAATTGTATAAAACTAAGCAAAAAAAACGATATGTTTTTTGCGGATATCGGAGAGTGTAAGGAATGAAAGTAAAATATGTGGAGGGGAACTATCCCGTAAAAAAATTCTCGACGCTGCGCCAGATGGTGGACATGGCGAGAGACGAGGCGGGCGACAACATAGCCTACAAATACCGTGTAGGCAAGAGCATAGAGAGTGTGACATTCGGTGAATTTCATTTGCAGATATCGTATCTCGGTGCGGCGCTGTGCTTACTCGGCATGGCGGACAAACATATAAACATCATAGGCGAGAACAGCTATAAATGGATTTTGACCTATTTCACGGCGCTGCTTTCGTCGGGCGTATGCTGCCCTGTGGACAAAGAACTGCCCGTGGCGGATATCGTAAATGTGGTGAACGATTCCGACGGTGAGATAATTTTTTACGCGGCAAAGTTTGAGGAAAAATTCAGAGAACACCGCGAAAAATTTAAGAATATAAAATATTTTATCGGTTTTGGCAGAGATGAGGATGACGGCGAATTTTTGTCGTTTGATAAGCTTTTGCAAAAAGGCAGGGAGTTGTACGAATCGGGCAGCCGCGAGTACGATTCCATGCAGACGCCGGACGGTGATCTGAAAATGCTTGTGTATACCTCCGGTACAACCGGCATTGCAAAGGGCGTTATGCTCAGCCACCACAACCTGGTGAGCAGTGTGTACTACGGCATGCAGGTGTCCAATGTGTACACAACGGGTCTGTCCGTGCTGCCGTACAATCATGCTTATGAGGCGGTGTGCGGCGTGCTTGTCGCTATGCACAGCCACGCGACTTTGTGCATAAACAGCTCTCTCAAGCAGATTCCGAAAAATCTTGCAGAGTTCAAGCCGGATTACATCTATCTCGTTCCGGCAATTGTGGATGTGTTCTACAAGAAAATCTGGGCGACCGCCGAAAAGACGGGTAAAGCAAATGCCTTGCGCAAGCTGATAAAGGTGTCAAACGGTATGCGTAAGGTGGGCATAGATGCAAGGCGCGTGCTGTTCAAGTCCATTCTTGACAACTTCGGCGGCAGACTCTCCAAGATTGTGTGCGGCGGTGCGCCGGTGCGTCCCGAGGTGGGCGAGTTTTTTGACGCTGTGGGCATTGTGCTCACAAACGGCTACGGCATAACGGAGTGTTCTCCGCTTGTCAGCGTGAACCGTGCCGACAAGACGAACGACTGCACCACTGTCGGCAAAAAGCTGCCATGCGTGGAGATTAAATTTGACAACATGACCGACGAGGGCGACGGAGAAATCTGCGTCAGGGGCGATGTGGTCATGATGGGTTACTACAAGCAGCCCGAGCTTACCGCGCAGGTGCTCAGGGACGGCTGGTTCTATACCGGCGACTACGGCAGGTACAACTCAAAGGGTCTGCTCATGATTACCGGCAGAAAAAAGAATCTGATAATCCTCTCAAACGGTAAGAATATCTTCCCAGAGGAGATAGAAAAATACATAGGCGAGATACCTTATGTTAAGGAAGTCGTGGTATATTCGCTCAAAGATGAGGACGGTTTTGAGTCGGCGCTTTGCGCACAGGTTTATCTTGATGAAGATCAGACGGCAGCCTTCGGCAATATTGATCTTAAAGAAAAGGTGAAAAAGGACATCATGGAGGCGTGCAATGATTTGCCGGCATACAAAAAGGTGTCCGAGGTGGTTATCCGCGATAAGGAGTTTGAAAAGACCACCGCAAACAAGATAAAGAGAAATGTGATTGAGAAATAAAAAAGAATAGTGAAAAAGTAAAAACCGACAGGCGCGTTTGCGCTTGTCGGTTTTTGGCGACGCGGAAGGGGTTCGAACCCTCGACCTCCAGCGTGACAGGCTGGCATTCTAACCAACTGAACTACCGCGCCGTATTTATCCGTATTTTGTGAACAATGGTTATTATAGCATAGCCAAATGCCCTTTGTCAACATTTTTATTGAAAAAACCGTTAAATTTTTGACAAAAATCAATATAAAGGTTGACTATGGGAGCATTTTGGAATATAATAAACATTATATAGCGGCGAAAATTACGCCGCATAACTTATGGGAGGAATAATGATGAACAGAGTTTACAATTTTTCAGCAGGGCCGTCTGTGCTGCCTGTTGCCGTTTTGGAGAAAGCACAAAAAGAGCTTGTATGCTACGGAAACACAGGAATGTCAGTAATGGAGATGAGCCATCGATCCTCCGCATACCAAGAAATAATCGATGCGTGCGAGGCACTTCTTCGTGAATTGCTCGGCATCGGCGATGAATACAAGGTACTTTTTCTGCAGGGCGGCGCATCCAGCCAGTTTGCAATGGTTCCGCTCAATCTCTACAGTGAGAACAAAAAAGCAGATTATGTGCTCACCGGTCTTTGGTCAAAGAAAGCTGCAAAAGAGGCAGGCAGATACGGTGATGTCAAAATCGTTGCGTCTTCCGAGGACAAGGTGTTCAACTACATACCCGAGCTTGACAAATCAGACTTCAGACCCGATGCAGACTATGTACACATCACTCACAACAACACCATCTACGGAACAAGATATTCAAAGATTCCCGATGTGGGCAATGTGCCGCTTGTTGCGGATATGTCCTCGTCCATACTCAGCCAGGAGATAGATGTAAACAAATTCGGTATAATCTATGCCGGCGCACAGAAGAACATGGGTCCGGCGGGTCTTACGGTTGCAATTGTCCGCAATGATCTCATCGGAAAGGCACTCGATATCTGCCCGACCATGTTTAACTATCAGACACACGCCGACAACGGATCTATGTTCAACACACCGCCGACATATGCAATCTACATCTGCAAGCTCGTCTGCGAGTGGCTCAAGGAGATGGGCGGCATAAGTGCCATGCAGAAGATTAACGAGGAAAAAGCGGCAATTCTCTATGATTACCTCGATTCTTCGGCTATGTTCAACGCGACGGTAAGTGTAAAGAAAGACCGCTCCATGATGAACATCCCCTTTGTTACGGGTGATGACGAGCTCAACGCAAAATTCATCAAAGAGGCGACTGCGGCAGGTTTTGTCAACCTCAAGGGTCACCGCACCGTGGGCGGCATGAGAGCAAGCATCTACAACGCAATGCCTGTTGACGGCGTGCGTGCGCTTGTTGAGTTTATGAAGAATTTTGAAACGAAAAATAAATGAGGTGCAGCCGAATGTATAATATATTAACCTTAAACAAAATAGCAAAATGCGGTCTTGACCGCCTGGATGGCGCAATGTTTAATATCTGCGACGACGGTGCGGACAAGGCTGACGGAATAATCCTGCGCAGCTTTTCAATGCATGACATGGAGCTGTCGGAGAATCTCAAGGCGATTGCAAGGGCAGGCGCCGGCGTGAACAACATCCCTGTGGATAAATGCAGTGAAAAAGGAATCGTTGTGTTCAACACTCCGGGTGCAAACGCCAACGCTGTTGCCGAGCTGACCGTGGCAGGATTCTTGCTTGCATCGAGAAAAATTACCGATGCGGTTGACTGGGCAAAGACATTAAAAGGCGAGGGAGACAATGTCGGTAAGCTTGTGGAAAAAGGCAAGAGCGCATTCGCCGGCCCCGAAATCCGCGGCAAAAAGCTCGGCGTAATCGGTCTCGGCGCAATCGGCGCAAGGGTTGCAAATCTTGCCGTTGCACTCGGCATGGATGTTGTGGGTTATGACCCATACATCTCGGTTGATGCGGCTTGGAGGCTTTCGCATCATGTTAAAAAATCGAGTGACCTCAAGGTCATGGTCGCCGGTTGTGACTACATCACAATTCATATGCCGCTTATGGATTCCACAAAGAACATCATCGGCGAAGAATTGTTTGATTGCATGAACGAGGGAACAAGGCTCGTCAACTTTGCGCGCGGCGGACTTGTTGACAACAAAGCGCTTGCTGCGGCAATGGAGAGCGGCAAAATCGCTTGTTATGTGACGGATTTTCCGTCGGAGGAATCTCTGGCACTGCCAAAGGCAATAAATATTCCTCACCTGGGTGCGTCCACTCCGGAATCCGAGGATAACTGCGCTGTCATGGCAGCAGATGAACTTTCGGATTTCATCAAATTCGGCACAATTAAAAATTCGGTCAACTTTCCGAATTGCGATTTGCCCGTGGACAGCAAATACAGAGTTACGATTGCACACAAGAATATCCCAAATATGCTCTCGAGCTTTTCCGCTATATTTTCGGAGAACAGCATAAATATTGTGAATATGCTTAACAAGAGCAAAAAGGACTTTGCGTATACGATAGTCGATGTGGACACTGTCCCGGCGGACATCTGCGATAGAATCGCGGCGCTTGACGGCGTGTGCAAGGTAAGAGTGATAGAGTTTTAATTGTTATATAAACACCCTCAATCGGTTGTGCGGTTGAGGGTGTTTCAATATATAAAAAAGGATTTTTGCAAAAATCGGCGTATATATATAGTATATATAATTGCACGGTGCTGTGCCGAATGGGCCGCACCGACGGATAGCAATACATGATGAAATCGGGGTGTGACAATGAATATTCGTGAACAGACGGAAAGGCTTGAAAGAGACACGCTTGCACCGTGGGCACAACTGTCGGAAAACTCACGCGGACGGGACAGAACGGAAGAAAAATGTGACCTGCGCACGGAATACGCACGAGACAGGGACAGGATAATCCACTGCAAGTCTTTCCGGCGGCTGAAGCACAAGACGCAGGTGTTTATCTCGCTTGACAACGACCACTACAGGACGCGCCTGACTCACACGCTCGAGGTGGCGCAGATAGCGCGCACCATAGCGCGGGCGCTGAGGCTCAACGAGGATCTTGTGGAGGCAATAAGCCTTGGACACGACCTGGGGCACACGCCTTTCGGACATTCCGGCGAGAGGGCACTCAACGAAATTGCGCCGAGCGGATTCCGTCACTATGAGCAGAGTCTGCGTGTTGTGGACATTCTCGAGAAAGACGGAAACGGGCTCAACCTGACATGGGAAGTGCGCAACGGAATAGTGTCGCACACGGGAGAGCACATTGCTGCGACGGCAGAGGGGTTCATTGTGAAGTTTGCCGACAGGTTTGCCTACATAAACCATGACATAGATGATGCGGTGAGGGCAGGCATAATATCCGCCGCAGATATCCCGTCGGAATATCGCGAAATTCTTGGAAACAGTCATTCACAGCGGATAAATACGCTTATCACCGATATTGTGACGGAGAGCATGAAAAAGGGCGAAATCGTGATGAGCAAAACGATTGAATCTGCGATGATGGCGCTGCGCACCTATATGTTCGAGAATGTGTACAACAAGTTGGGCAACAGGGATTATCAGGCGAAGTTTATCATTGGCGAGCTGTACGATTATTTCATGAAATACCCGGAAAAGATGCCGGACGAATACAGACGAATGCTCAATTTGTATGACCGCTCCGTGGCGGTGTGCGACTATATTGCCGGAATGACGGACATATATTGTGTGAATTATTTCAAGAAATTATTTTTGCCGATATAAAGGATTTTCGGCGGTGTTTGTCGAATAATGTTATGTGGGACAACGGGTTATTGGGGTTGTACAGTGAATCGGTTCGGAGGGGTATAATTTATTTCGGCTCGCTCGGACAGCAGTGCGGTGGCGCTGAACTCACTCACACAAAATAAAATATACCCCTCCGAACCTTTTTGTTAAGTTAAGTATACCCGAAAGGAGGAATTGCCGTGACAATGTTTCCCGAATATATAATCCGCGATGTGGCAGATCGCAATGATATATACGATGTCGTGTCAAAATATGTACAACTGAAAAAAGCGGGCAATTCCTATATCGGTCTGTGTCCGTTCCACAACGAAAAGACACCGTCGTTCTCTGTGTCACCGCAAAGGGGCATATTTCATTGTTTCGGCTGCGGAGTCGGCGGCGATGTAATATCGTTTGTAATGCGCATGGATAACATCCCGTTTTACGAGGCGGTGAAAAAGCTTGCGGACGAATCGGGCATAGTGTTGCCGGAGGTGGCGCCGCAGAATAAACAAAGCGCCGAGGCGGCAAAGAGACGAAAAGAGATAATATATGATATAAACCGCGAGGCGGCAATTTTCTTTTACGAACAGCTTAAGGAAAGTCAAAAATGTATAGAATATCTGAAAAAACGACAGCTCTCCGGCACTGTTGTGAAAAACTTCTGGCTCGGATATGCGCCCGACAGTTGGAATTCGCTTTTTGACTACTTAAAGACTAAGGAATACACAGAGTCGGAGATATTTGACGCCGGACTCATAAAGCGGCATGAATCGGGCAGATATTACGATATGTTCCGAAATCGTCTGATGTTTCCGATATTCGACAGGGCCGGTCATATAATTGCTTTCGGCGGCAGGGTGTTCGACGACAGCAAACCGAAGTATCTCAATTCGCCGGAATCGAGTGTGTTCAGCAAGAGCAGAAATTTGTATGCCGTAAACATAGCTACAAAGTCGAAACAGCGTTTTGTCATGCTGACCGAGGGGTATATGGATACAATCGCGCTTATAAAAAACGGATTTTCAAACACGGTTGCTACTCTCGGCACCGCACTCACAGCGCAACAGGCAAAGTTTTTGGCTAATAATTTTTCCGAGACGGTTATATGCTATGACGGCGATAACGCCGGGTGTATGGCACGGTTGAGGGCCATATCCATGCTGAGGGAATATGACATAAAAATATCTGTTATAGACATGGGCGCAAGCAAGGACCCGGACGAATTTATCAAAGCAAACGGCGTGGAGCGGTTCAAGGTGGTGCTCGGCGCGCGCAAAAATGACATGGAGTATGTCATGGACTATTTTGCTGCGAAATATGACATTGGCAACCCTCGTGATGTGGTGGATTATGTCAGCGAAGTGATAGATTATCTCAAACTGATAAAATCGTCTGTGGAGAGGGATGTGTATGTGAATATGCTGTCATCGCGCACAAAGGTGTCGGCAAATGCGATAAACGCCCAACTCGGCATGACCGCCGCAAAGAATTCCGCTCCGGCGGTAAAGGTTGCCGATCCGCTGATATTGCAGTTAAAAAAAAGCCGTCCGTCGGGCGAGGATACACTCAACAATGCGCGCGAACAACTGCTTGCACTTATAATTTTTGACAAAACTGTCTACAATAAGCACAAGGACGAAATAAATGAGAGCATTTTCGAGTCTGAATTTCACATCGGACTCCTAAAATATATAAAGGAATGCTATGAAACAACGCATGGTCCGACGCCGAGCCAACTTACGGCGCACTATTCGGGCGACGAGGACGGCGCGGCAGATCTTGCGCGGATACTCAGCATCGATACAGATGCCGAGAGCAACGACAAGGCGTATGCGGACTATATGCGTGTGATTGCTGCGGAAATGAAGAAGAAAGACATTCTGGCTTTGATAAATTCCAATGAGAATAATCTGGACGAGCTTAACAGGATGCTTAAAAACAAATGACAAATTCACTGTTATCGCAAACCCGTACGGTGAATATTAATGGAAGTGAGGTTTTGTAAATTGGATAAGGAAATGACCAAAGACATCAAAAAAGACGAGGGAAGCGCTAAAAAGCCGACAAATAAAGCACCGGCAAAACCGAGTGCCGAAAAGAAAACCGCGACGAAGGCTCAAAAGAGTGAAAAAGAAAAAAAGGCCGAAACTGCCGAAAAAGCAAAAAAAACCGCAGCGAAACCCAAGACTGCCGAAAAACCGAAAACGGCAAAAACGGAAAAGGCAAAGACAACAAAGAGTGAGAAAATCGAGAAAAACGAGAAAAACGAGAAAAACGAAAAAAATATAAAAGCTGAGGCAAAGGACAAACAGAGCGAAAAACAGCAGGAGATTTCGGCGCCGAAAAAGGCTGCCATGGTTGCGGAGCTCATCAGCCTCGGCAAGAAAAACGGTGTGCTGTCCTACAAGGATATTATGGATAAACTCCAGGATATTCACATGGAGCCGGAGCAGATGGAGAAGGTTTATGAAATCCTCGAGTCCAACGGAATAGAAGTTGTTGAGGATCTTGACCAGGAGTTGGAGGAGATCCAGTCGAACGAGGAGGAGATTGACCTCACTGTGCCCGAGGGCATAGGACTGGATGACCCGGTGAGAATGTATCTTAAAGAGATAGGCAAAGTGCCGCTTCTCTCGGCTCAGGAGGAGATAAAACTCGCCGAGCGGATGAACAACGGCGACGAAGCGGCAAAAAAGAGACTTGCCGAGGCGAATCTGAGACTTGTTGTCAGCATAGCGAAGCGATATGTGGGCAGAGGTATGCTCTTCCTTGACCTTATTCAGGAGGGAAATCTCGGCCTCATAAAAGCTGTCGAGAAATTTGACTACACAAAGGGATATAAGTTTTCCACCTATGCCACATGGTGGATAAGACAGGCGATAACGCGTTCCATAGCCGACCAGGCACGCACAATCAGAATCCCCGTGCACATGGTGGAGACCATAAACAAGTTGATTCGGGTATCGCGTCAGTTGCTTCAGGAAAACGGCAGAGAGCCGCGCGTTGACGAGATTGCCGAGGCAATGAACATGAACGAGGAGCGTGTTCGTGAGATAATGAAGATTGCTCAGGAGCCGGTGTCCCTTGAAACACCTATCGGCGAGGAGGAGGACAGCATTCTCGGCGATTTTATACCGGATAACGATGCGCCGGCGCCGGCAGACATGGCAGCGTTCATGCTGCTCAAAGAGCAGCTTGTTGAGGTGCTCGATACCCTGACTCCCCGTGAGGCAAAGGTGCTCAAACTGCGTTTCGGTCTTGAGGACGGCAGGGCAAGGACTCTCGAAGAAGTCGGAGGCGAGTTCCAGGTGACTCGTGAGAGAATTCGCCAGATCGAGGCAAAGGCGTTGCGTAAACTGCGCCATCCGAGCAGGAGCAGAAAGCTTAAAGACTTTCTCGAATAAAACAGTTTCGGCATTTTTTCATGGGGTGTGCTTTTGTTCAAAAACATATGCTCCTGTGAAATGACAATTGAGAGGTTAAATATAGATGAAGATATTGATTGTTGATGACGAGAAAGTCATCGTAAAGGCAATGAAATTTAATTTTGAAAGGGATGGCTACACGGTTGAGGTGGCATATGACGGCGAGGAGGCATTGCGTCTTTCGCGCGACAAGACTGTCGGCATAATCATACTCGACCTCATGCTCCCGAAGATAGACGGGCTTACCGTTTGCCAGAAGGTGCGGGAATTCTCCAATGTGCCTATAATCATGGTGACCGCCAAGACAGAGGACATGGACAAAATCATGGGCCTGGAGTACGGTGCGGACGACTATGTAACAAAGCCGTTTAACATACTGGAACTCAAGGCACGCGTAAAGGCGATACTGCGCCGTGTCACGCCCGTTGCGGCGCCCGGGGGCGGCGATGCGCGCATGAGCGTTGGCACGGTGGAGCTCGACTACAACAGGCGCACCGTTACCATAGACGGACGCACAGTCGATCTGACGAGCAAGGAGTTTGATCTGATGGATCTGCTTGTGTCGAACGCCGGCAAGGTGTATTCGCGCGAGAATCTGCTTGACCTTGTTTGGGGCTACGATTACCCCGGCGATATAAGGACGGTGGATGTTCATGTGCGCCGACTGAGGGAGAAGATAGAGCCGAACAGCGCAGAACCGATATATTTGCTGACAAAATGGGGGGCTGGTTATTATTTTAAGGATGCCCGTTAGTTTTAAGTCAACAAGGCTTAGCAGCATAACCGTGAGACTGGTTATTACATACTTTATTGTAATGATTCTCACGCTTATTCTGGTGAGCTACTATATACTCAACTCCATGATAGGATATATGTACCGCGAGCAGAAGATGAATGTCACCACCATGGCAAATGTTGTGTCGAGTTTTGCGCCGGAGTACATCAGCGCCGACGGCGATGTAATGGATGCACGGTTCAGCAATTTTGTCAAGAGTATCGTGGGCGATGCCAAGATGAGAGTACTCATCCTCAACCGCGATTCCGTAGTCATATTCGATTCGCAAAATAACCACAATGTCATAAACAAGGCGCAGATCAATCCGTCTGTACTTACAGCTGTTGGCGGCAAATCCGGCTACTGTGAGTATTATAACGATGACAAAATAATGATGCTTGACGCAGCGGCACCTATAATGCGCTACGGAACGGTCAGCGGCGTGGTAAATGTGGTGTATACCACCGAAGAAGTGGCGGCGTTTCGAAGTGCAGCGAAGAACGATATCGCATTGCTTACATTCATTGTGTCGCTGCTTGTGGGGATAATAATCTTCATTGTTGCAAATCTTATGACAAAGAGAATCGTAAACTTCACCAATACCATAACCTCTATGTCCAGTGATGGTATTTTGGACGAAAAGCTTGACATAAGCGGCAATGACGAGATATCGCGTCTTGCGGTCGCGTTCAATGAGATGAGTGATAAGGTGGTGAACCTTGAGCACAAGAGAGTTGAGTTTGTGTCCAATGCGTCGCATGAGCTTAAGACTCCGCTAAGTTCTATCAAGCTTATGGCGGATTCTATTTTGCAGGCTCCTGACATAGACATGGATTATGTGCGCGAATTTCTCATCGATATGAACAGCGAGGTTGACAGGCTCAATCGAATTGTCAACAAATTGCTCTACATCACAAAGATGGACACCGATTCCGAAAAACTCGAGGCCGGCATGGATATAACTCCGCTCGGCGAGATTCTCGCCGGAATAGAGAAGAATCTTATGCCGATTGCCAACCGTGACGAGATAAGTCTTACGGTAGATGCGCCGGAGGAAGTGTATGTCATGGCAAATAAGGACATGCTGTGGCAGGGTATATACAACATTGTGGACAATGCTATAAAATATTCAAACGAATTCGGAAAGGTAAATGTATCGCTGCGCCGTGAGGGGCAAAAGGCGATTATTGCAGTCAGCGACAACGGCGTGGGTATATCGGAGGCCGACAGGGAGAAGATTTTCGAGAGATTTTACCGTGTGGACAAGGCGCGTTCGCGCGATACGGGAGGTACCGGACTTGGACTTTCCATTGCACTTGCGGCTATAGAGTTCCACGGCGGACGGATAGATGTTGAAAGTGAACCGAATATCGGCTCGACATTTACGATCACTGTTCCTTGCATATGATTTGCACATTTGACCGATACTGCGGATACCATCCGCCGGAAGGAGATATATTTCATGAAGATGAAAACAAAAAGATTTTTGACATTTCTCACACTTGTCTTTGTTGCACTCGCTGCCTCGTCATGCGGCGTAGGCAAGGACACCGCAACCGGCGACGGCAAGTACAGCTCTGAAGTGTCGTTGTATTTTGCCAATGCGGACTACAATGACATCGGCTCGGAAAAACGCATGATAACCTGTGACACGCGCGATTCTTTGCCCGAGGCGGTTATGAACGAATTGATAAAAGGCCCTGTGGACACCAATCTCCGCGCGGCAATCCCTAACGGCACTTCGCTTGGCGGCATAGAAACTGCCGATCTGACCGTCACCGTGGATTTGTCGAGAGAATTTCTCACCTACGACGGCGATAACGCCAAGAGTGCGGAGCTTATTGCCCGTTATTCAATAGTGAAAACTCTGTGCGGTCTGGACGGCATTGACAAGGTTGTCATCACGGTGGACGGCAAGCCCTTGCTCAACTCCCAGGGCACGCCTGTGGGCGCTCTCGGCGAGAGCGACATTGTGTTTACCCGCAGCTCGAGTGAGAATGTGACGCAAAAATACATGACGCTGTATTTTGCGGACGGCAATGCGCAGTACCTCACGGCGGAGCGCCGCAAGGCAACTCTTGTAGACAACAGTCTTGAGAAAACCATCGTAACGGAAATCACCAAAGGTCCCGACGGCGGCGACGCATACGCAACGGTGCCGAAGGAAACAAAGGTGCTTTCGGTGGAGACAAAAGAGGGCATATGTTTTGTAAACCTGTCCGAGGATTTTATAAGCAAATTCTCCGGCGGCACAACCGAGGCGACCATGGCGATATACTCCATTGTGAATTCGCTCACGGAGCTGCCCGATATCGACAAAGTGCAGTTTTTGATCGACGGAGTCAAGGTGGATTCGTTCGGCGACTATGTGTTCTCCGAACCGTTTGAGAGAGATGCATTACTGATCAAATAATTTTTTTATGCGGTCATCTTGTGTGTAGGTTTCAAATATAATGGATATCGGAGGGATGTTCATGATGTTTGAGACACTGCACCGGGGTGACCGCAGCGTATATGTGCAATATGCCGCGCTTGCGCTGTCGCGCGCCGGGTACGAAACGAAGATATCAAGTGATTTTGACGATAGGATGTATCGCGCCGCTGTTGCTTTTCAAAACGATAACGGATCGGCGGCAGACGGGATAATCGGCGCTGACACATGGAGTGCATTGCGGCCGTATCTTGTGGGTTATCGAATTATAAAGGCGGAGAGCGGCGACACAATTGAAAATATAGCCGCACGCTACGGAACAGACGCAGCGGCCATTATCACCGCCAATCCTGATATTGGTGAGGACATAGCCGGCGAATTTGTCACTGTTCCGCTCAGCTTTGATGTTGTGCCGGCAAATGTTGACTACACTTCTGCTTTGACGGCACTTGTTACCGATGGCATAACTGCCCGCTATCCTTTTGTTGAGGCATCATCTGCCGGAAACAGCGTGATTGGCACTCCCATAGGTGTGATGAAAATAGGCACCGGGGATACCGAGGTGTTTTTCAACGCCTCTCACCACGCCAATGAGTGGATAACCACACCGCTTGTGCTCAGGTTCGCCGAGAGCTATGCAAAGGCATATGCGTTTGGCGGCGGAATATCGGGCAAGAGTGCTGCACAGCTCTATGATTCGCGAACGCTGTACATAATGCCGCTTGTCAATCCCGACGGGGTGGATTTGGTAAACGGCGGTATAAACGACAACTTTTTTGTGAATCTTACTCGCGGCATATCTGCCGGCTATCCTTTTATACCCTACCCGAGCGGATGGAAAGCCAATATCCTCGGCACAGACCCGAATCTTAACTACCCTGCCGGATGGGTGAATGCGCGTGCAATCAAGTTTGAAAGAGGTTTTGTGAGTCCGGCTCCTCGCGATTTTGTGGGAACTGCACCGCTGTCTGCGCCGGAGAGCCGTGCGGCATATGAATTTACACTGGAACACTCGTTCGCACTGACGATATCGTATCACACGCAGGGTGAGGTCATATATTGGAAGTACCTTGACTATGAACCTGAGCGATCGCGCGCCATTGCGGAAGAACTGAGCCGCGTCAGCGGTTATGAGACACAGACCACGCCATCGGAATCGGGATATGCCGGCTACAAGGACTGGTTTATCTCCTATTACAATCTGCCGGGATACACGGTGGAAGCCGGGCGCGGAGAAAATCCGCTGCCGCTTGAGCAGTTCGATACTATTTATGCGGCAAACGAGCCGCTCATGGCAACCGCAATGGAATTGGCGCGTGTTTGAGTATAGTTTATCGTAATAACTTGCACGGATTTCATAAAATCCGTGCAAGTTATTACGATTTTCTGCAAGTTATGTCGTTTTTATTGATATTAACTTAGAAAGAATTAGAATAGTGTCGGTAGGCTAGACAATGCGTGTTCGAGTCTCGCTTGCCTAAGCGAAAGCGACGGATTCGAACTATCTTGTTAATAGGCTCGTGTAAGTGTTTTTTTATTCTTGCTCGCTCAAACAGGCAGTGCAGCGGCGCTGAACTCGCTCGCTAAGAATAAAAAAACACTCACCCTTGCCTTACGCACAATTCTCATGAGGCTTGGAGCATATATTATATATTTGCAAAATCCATAGCCGTAGGGCGTGTTTTGCAAATATATAATATATGCTCCAAGCCGACTGAAAAAAAGTTCGGATTCGTCACCTGCGCCTAGGCAAACGGGAACATTCTTTGCAAACTGCAGTCATTTCTGTGGTCGAAGATGTAAAAAGTGCTGTTTCGTGGGCTTGCGCAAAGAACCTCATCTCGGGCAAGGTGAGCGGTGTAATCGCTCCAAACGATACTGAAACAGGGGCGGAGGCTGCGACGCTCCTCATGCGCCTTGCAAACAGTGTGAACTGAAAAACGAAACGATACAAAAAACGGACGACTCGAAAACTTGGGTCGTCCGTTTTAGGCGTTAATCTTATTTTTTCAGTCTCTTGTCCGATTTTATTGCAATCCTTGTGCCGATTGACTGGAATATCTGCACCAGTATGATCAGGCAGATGACTGCGACTATCATCACGAGATATTTGTATCTGTAGTAGCCGTAGTTTATGGCAATTTTTCCGAGCCCGCCGCCGCCGATTATCCCACTCATTGCGGAGTAGCCAAGCACGGTGGTTATGGCTATGGTGAAGTTTGATACAAGTGACGGTATGCTCTCGGGGATCATCACCTTGGTGATAATCTGCACGGGACTTGCGCCCATGCTCTGTGCCGCCTCTATTATGTTCGGGTTCACCTCGCGCAGACTGCTCTCGGCAAGCCTTGCCACAAACGGAGCTGCCGCGATGACCAGCGGCACTATGGACGCCGGGGTACCGACAACCGTGCCGACAATCAGCCTTGTGAGCGGGAACACCAGTATCATCAGTATCAGGAACGGCACCGATCGCAAAAGGTTTATGACCACATTTATCACGCTCATGACGGGTTTGGGCAGCGGCAGCACGCCGCCGTCCTCGCCGACAACTATCAGTACGCCGAGCGGCAGACCGATGATAACCGCAAAAAGGGTGGATATCAGCGTCACATAAAATGTCTCCCATATGGCGAGCGGCAGTTCTGTGCTGAGTATATCTATCGCCTCTGTGACTGCTTCGCTTGCAAACATATTACTCATCGTCTTTCACCCTCCTTACGATAATATTGGGTATGGACTGCAGATAGGTCTGCGCCCGTTTTGTCTCTTCCTCGCCGCCGACTATGTCGAGCAGCATATTTCCGTACACCTTGTCGCCTATGCATTTTGTCTGCGCTGCAAGAATATTTGCCGCTATGCCCTCGTTCATTGCCATTTTGGCTATAAGGGGAGTTTCGGCAACCTGTGCGCCGTTGTATATCAGGCGGATTGCCGCCGCTGACGCAAATCCGGGCACTGAGTTGTCTGCGCCGTCGGGGAACACAAGGCGTTTTGCCGCATCCGAGCGCGGATTTGTGAACACATCGCTCACATCGCCCTCCTCAACCACTGTGCCGTTGTCAAGTATTGCAACTTTGTTGCAGATTTTCTCCACTACGCTCATCTGGTGGGTGATGACTATAACGGTTATGCCCATCTCACGGTTGATTTTCTGTATCAGTTCCAGTATGGAGAGTGTCGTCTTGGGGTCCAGAGCGCTTGTGGCTTCGTCGCACAGCAGAATCTCCGGGTCGGTTGCCAGGGCGCGTGCTATGGCTATCCTCTGCTGCTGACCGCCGGAGAGCTGAGCCGGATAGACGCCGCCTTTGTCCGGCAGTCCCACTGTTTCGAGCAGCTGAGCCGCTCTTTGGCGTGCCTGAGTTTTTTTCATGCCGCTAAGCTCCAGCGGAAAGCATATGTTATCAAGGCATGTTCTCTGCATCAGCAGATTAAAGCCCTGAAAAATCATTGTTATCTTGCGGCGTTTTTGCCTAAGCTGAGTACTGCCAAGCTTGCCTATGTCCTCGTCGTCGATGAGCACTTCGCCGCTTGTGGGGCGCTCAAGCATATTTATGCATCGCACCAGGGTGCTCTTGCCGGCACCGCTCATGCCGATTATCCCGTAGATGTCGCCGTCCTCTATGGTGAGCGACACATCTTTGAGTGCCTCTACGGTTCCCGACGAGGTGGTGAAAGTTTTGGTTATGTTTTTTAGTTCAATCATATTTTTCTCCGTATTAACAACAATCAGGGGTGCGAATGTTTGCACCCCTTTATGCGTTGCTTGTTAATTATTTTTTCAGTGCGTCAATGCTTGTCTGCTTGCCGCCGTACAAACCTATAGGCTCAACATGGAATGCCCCGATGGATACAAGGTGAGTTCCGTTCTGCTTGTTGAAGTCATCAAGATAGGGCTTGTGCTGGAAGTAGTTTGCATCAATCTCGCCGCTCTCAACAACATTGTTCGGCTGAACATAGTCGGTAAATTCCTTTATGTCAAGTGTAATGTTCTTGTCAGCGAGGATCTCTTTAACAACCGCAAGGATTTCTGCGTGGGGCGTGGGCGATGCCGCAACGGTGATTGTCTTGCCGGCAAGAGCCGCATAGTCAACACTTTCGTCATATCCGTCGCCGGGATTGTCCACCGTGCTTACCACTGCGCCGTTGTATTTTTCTGTGATGAAGTCTTTTACCTTTTGGCTCTCAAGCGCTGCCTTGAGTGCTTTTATCGAATCGCTGTTCTCGTTCCCCTCTTTAACCGCTACTATGTTACCGTATTCGGATGATGAATCCTCAATAAGCAGTGAGTCGGATACAGGATTGAGGTCTGCCTGGATGGCGTAGTTTGAGTTGATTACCGCGTAATCTACATCTTTGAGTACATTCGGCAGCTGAGCTGCTTCAACTTCTTTGAAAGTGATGTTGCCGGGGTTCTCGGCAATGTCTTTGATTGTTGCTGTGATGCCTGCACCGTCCTTGAGCTTGATGTAGCCGTTTTTTTCGAGCAGCAGGAGTGCTCTTGCTTCGTTTGTGGTGTCATTGGGCACAGCGATTGTTACGCCGCTGCCGCTGTTGCCGCACGATGCCAGTGTAAACACGGATATTGCGGCGATGAGAATTGCTAAAATCTTTTTCATTTTAATTTCCTCCCGATTATCATTATTTTCGTTCTTGAATTGGTATGTGACTATTCTACACCATATGTTAGGATTTGTCCAATACTAAATAATTATGAAAAGCTATAGGTTTTTTTTATAGCTTGGAGATAAGAAAAATCAATACAAATTCATTTGGCGGTTGTGAGTATTGTTATGTAATATAATCTGCTTGACGCAAATTGTGAAATGAAATTTGCCTTTTAACATCCGCGTTGACGGATTCCATACAAACTCGCCAAAGCGAGTTTGTACCTCACATCTTCACTTTTCACTGTTACTTTTTACTTTCCAAAAAATCGACAGGTTTTAGTGAAGAGTGAATAGTGAAGAAGTAATAAGTAAAAAATCGACAAGCACTGTTGCACTTGTCGATTTTTTGGTGGGGGGAGATGGATTCGAACCATCGAAAGCATAGCTAACAGATTTACAGTCTGCCCCCTTTGGCCACTCGGGAACCCCCCCTGGAGCTGGTGATGGGACTTGAACCTACAACCTGCTGATTACAAATCAGCTGCTCTGCCAATTGAGCTACACCAGCATATTCAATTGTTAAAAAGTTTTTGGTGGGAGCTATAGGGCTCGAACCTATGACCCTCTGCTTGTAAGGCAGATGCTCTCCCAGCTGAGCTAAGCTCCCACATTGCCGCATCAATCAGCGACTTAATCAGTATAGCGCATAATTGATTAAATGTCAAGCCTTTTTTGAATTTTTTTTGAAAAAACGAATTTTTTTGTGTTTTTTAGGTTGAGCCGCCGCCAAAATGCCGTTATTATGCGCTGTTGTTGCGATAGTTGTGTTCGATGTAGGGGCGACCCCTGTGTGGTCGCCCAATCAAATTAATACATCGCACAAAATAAACACTTGTCGAATGATTACCTGTATCGCTCACTCTCGTCCCACCTGACATTATATCTGACGCACCATTTTTTTATTGCCGAGCATACATCGGGATTGGCGTCTATGGGATGATTGCGGCACAAATATGATTCCGATATTTCAGCACTGTTTTCACGCAAATTCAAAGACATTGCGGCGACATAATCTCTGTTGGATTTTATCACCACTACCGGCATTTGAAGTTGTGACAGGCAGTTGTGCATCATTTCCCCTGCTGTCATGTAGTCGCTTGTATTTGATAACCATTCAAAGTTGTATCTGCCGATGCGGCAGTCCGGTATTTCAACCGGAGGAAGCACGCGGACGAATGATGGCAATATTTCTGAATCAGTTTTGTAATATCCGGATTTGCCGTATGAACTCAACCAGTTATTTTGATTCCGCTCTCGGCGTTTTATAAAATCATTCATGGACATATAACGAATTGCGTACCTGGACATAGAATTAAAATTCTCTTCCAATTGCTTCATTTTTTTCTGCCTTGATTGCATTTTGCAGTGTTTTATAAGCACCTCACCACGAATGATTTATGTAACATAAACATATATCAGCTTTTTCGACGAGGTATTTGTTTCTTGCCAAAATAGCTGACTTAAAATAATATTTTTCAAATCCATTCGGAAATATTATTTCGTCATAATAGTGTTCGTTGATAACATTAAATGATAAATAAGGGATTACCAAATAACTTTTAATATTTTTATATTGATTTTTCAATTTGTATATAATTCCGGCGCAATTCATATCAAAGCTTCCCATTCCGCCACAATAGAATTCATCTGCCCCGTTTTCAATCAAACTGACAATGTTACCTGTAAGATAATTATTGTCAAGAACGGAGCAATCTTTATGTCCGATGAAAGTCGCAATCATGTAAACACCTCATTTGATTACAATAATGTAATTGATATTTAATTACATTATTGTACATTGCAAAATCAAAAAAGTCAATGTATAATTACAACAAAGATTACAAAAACTGATTATACAGGTGATTCAAATGAGCAAATTAGTGATAAAAAAGGATATCGAAAAAATATCGTCAATCAACCGCACAATTCGCATAAAGCCGGAATGTTTTGAAAAGCTTACGGAATTAAGCGAGAAAAACGGCATTTCGTTTAATAAGGTTGTTAACCAGTGTTTGGAGTTTGCACTTGAAAATCTGGAAGATGACAACCAAGTTATGTAGAAAATTATGTTAATGCACATATAAGGGCGACACTTTGCTCTGCCCGTGTTTTTGACAATTCCGCAACAATCGGGCGGAGTAGAATCCCGCCCCTACTTCTCATGTGATAAATTTCCATTAAGGCGGTAGGGGTCGATGACCTCATCGAACCGCCCATACAACTGCGCACAAATTAACACCTGATGGTAGGGAACGACCCATGTGTTGTTCCGCAATGATTGTGCGCCGTCTCGGGCAGGCATGTTTTATCTGTACGCATAAAATGTTGTGCCGTCTGTGTATGTATTTTTTATTCTTGACTCCTCGGACAGCAGTGCAGTAGCGCTGAACTCGTAGTCTAAGAATAAAAAACACATACACATCCTTTGACGGAATGCTTTCTACGCACATACTGTGCAGAACTCGCTCACACAAAACAAAATATACCCACCCTCGCCTCCGAGAAAGTTTTTCCTCTTTTCGAAAAACCCATCTTAAAGGCGGTAGGGGTCGATGACCTCATCGACCCGAGCGAATTAAGCATTACGCTAAAATAAACACTTTTTACAACCGCCGCTCCGTACTCTCAAAACCTTTTTTCAAATAATACTTGATTTTAACGCCGTTTCATTATATAATATAGTTGTAAATATATATAAAGGAGCGGATTTTTATGAAACTGGTTATGGCTATTGTTAATGATGAAGACGGCAATGATGTTATAAGCGAGCTCAGCAAAAACAAATTCAGCGTAACAAAACTTGCGACAACCGGCGGATTTCTCAAATCCGGCAACATGACACTCATCACCGGCGTGGACGATGACGCGGTGCAAAATGTCATAGACATCATCGAGAAAAAGAGCAAACGCAGAAAGCAGATAACGGCATCGCCGATTCCGATCGGTGCCTCCGCCTCATTCAACCCGTATCCGATAGAGGTTGAAGTTGGCGGTGCAACCATATTCGTGCTGGATGTGGATAGATTCGAGAAGGTCTGATATGATTTTTCCCACAGGACGAGAAAAAGAGATAAATCTTTTCTCGGGGCTGATAAACGGCGGACGGCTGGGTCACGCATATCTTTTTGATGCGCCGCAGGGCATGGGCAAAAAGACGCTGTGCTCATATATTGTGCACCTTATCATGTGCACGAAGCACAGTGCGTGTATGCATTGCAACGGCTGTCTGACGGTCAGCTCCGGGGCGAATCCGGATGTCATCACCGTGAATAACGGTGACAAGGCATCCATCGGTGTGGACAAAATTCGCGATATGATCCGCGATGTATACATCCGCCCCATAACCGCCGAAAAAAAGGTTTTTGTGATAGAGAACGCTCATCTGCTCACAACGGGGGCGCAGAATGCACTGCTCAAAGTCATTGAAGAACCGCCGCAATACGCGGTGTTCTTTTTGCTGTGCGACAGCACGAACCCGATTTTGCAAACAATTATGTCGCGTGTGTGTCTCATACGCCCGGCACCGCTCGGCACAGAACTTTTGCAAAAGATTGTACCCGGGTGTCCTATGTTTTTGTATCACTGTTGCGAGGGCAATGTCGGCAGACTGATTCGTCTGCGTGACGATGAGGATTTTGCATCGGAGCGTGGAGCAGCGATAGACGGAGTGATGAGTTTTATATCGGACGACGATTACAGCATGTATGAAAAGTGTGCCGTGCTTGAATCGGACAGAAAAAAGGCGGACGCGGTGACGGAGCTTATGCTCATGTTTGTACGCGATGTGATATTGTGGAAAAATGGGCTTGAAGATATAATAATTAATAAAGATAAAATAAATGAGATAAAAGCATTTTCTGAATCGGCGACGGCAAAGCAGTGTTTCGCCGCGGCGGAGTGCATACGCACATCAAGGGCACAGCTCGGCAAGAGCGGTAACCTTGCTATGGCGGCGCAGACGCTTTTCATGAAATGCCGGGGGGTTATGCATGATTGATATAGTTGGGATCCGTTTCAAAAGGGTTGGCAAGGTGTATTATTTCGACGGAGACGGACTGGAGTATAAACAGGGCGAGCATGTTATTGTGGAGACATCGCGCGGTGTGGAGTACGGCACCGTGGTGTTGCCCGTGAAAAGTATTGACGAGAGTGAAGTTGTCTCTCCGCTGAAAAAAGTCATCCGAAAGGCGACAGAAGAAGACGAGGAGCAGGTAAAGAAAAATATTGCAAAGCAGATGGACGCTTTCAGAATATGCAACGAAAAGATAAAAAAACATAATCTTGAGATGAAACTTGTTGATGTGGAATACACATTTGACAACAACAAGATTTTGTTCTACTTCACAGCTGATGGCAGAATAGATTTCCGTGAGTTGGTGCGCGACCTTGCCGGAGTTTTTCGCACAAGGATAGAACTGCGTCAGATAGGCGTGCGCGACGAGGCAAAGATGATTGGCGGCTTGGGCATTTGCGGACGGCCGTTGTGTTGCAGCCTGTATATGGGTGAATTTCAGCCGGTCAGCATAAAGATGGCAAAGGAGCAGAATCTCTCGCTCAACCCGACCAAGATATCCGGAACTTGCGGCAGACTCATGTGTTGCCTCAAAAATGAACAGGAGGCATATGAATACCTTGCGAAACGCACACCGAATGTGGGTGCAATAGTTAAAACGCCGGACGGCAAGGGCGTTGTGGCAACAGTGTCCATGCTTAAGGGCATCGTGTCCGTGACGATTGAAGGCGACGGTGAAAAAGAGGTGCGCGAGTACACCACGGATAAAATCAAAATTATAAAAAATGTGCATCACAGAAACGAAGAAAAAGTTGACATGAAAACCTTAAAACAATTGGAAGATTGATGACAAAAAGGCTTGATTTTTTGTCGGATAGCGTATATAATGTTAGTAATGCGGACGATTGTGAAACACAATTGTCTGAAAAATATCGAACGGAGGTGTTTTTTCATGGCATACAAGATCAGTGACGAATGTCTCAACTGCGGCGCTTGTGAGGCTGAGTGCCCCGTAAATGCTATTTCCGCAGGAGACGGCAAATACGAAATCAATGCAGATGAGTGCATCGAGTGCGGAGCTTGCGCAGGTGTTTGTCCCGTGGGCGCACCCGAGCAGGAATAATGCGTGAATTTTATTGCAAAACGAGGGTAGCCGCTGTGCCGCCCTCGTTTTGTGGTTAGATGTTAGGAGCGGTTATGGAGAGAACAGACGACCTTGGAATCGGCGGTCTGCACCTTGTGCAGGACACGGATTTGTTTTGTTTCGGCACGGACAGCGTTCAGCTTACGGATTTTGCTCGGGCACGCCCGGGCGACACCGTTGTGGACCTGTGCACCGGCAATGGTATAATACCGATACTTATGAGCGCAAAGACGCGTGCCGAAAAGTTTTTCGGCATCGAGCTGCAGAGCCGCTCATATGAACTTGCGTGTAAAAATGCGCAGCTAAACGGTCTTGACGGCAGGGTGAATTTTATCTGCGGCGACATAAACGACATACGGAATCTGTTGCCTAATGCCTGTGCAAATGTCGTCACCTGCAATCCGCCGTATATGCCGGCAAAATCCGGATTTGTCAGTCCGACCGACGAAAAGGCAATTGCCCGTCACGAGATTGCTGTCGGTATAGACGGGATAGTGTCTGCGGCGGCGTGGCTGCTGCGCTACGGCGGTCATCTTTACATGGTGCACCGTGCGGACAGGCTGTGCGATGTCATCTGCACCATGCGCGCTTACAGAATAGAACCGAAGCGGCTTAAGTTTTTGCACCCAACACCGTACCGTGCGCCCAATCTCATTTTGGTGGACGGCATGGTTGGGGCGAACCCGTCGCTTAAGATAGAAGAACCGATTTATGTAAACGGAGATTAATATGGACAAAGGAACGCTATATCTGTGTGCCACACCCATAGGCAATCTGGACGACATTTCAATCAGGGCACTTAACACCTTGAAAGAGGCGGATCTCATTGCCTGCGAGGACACGCGGCATTCGCTCGGACTGCTCAATCATTTCGGCATATCGAAGCCGCTGACGAGTTATCACGAGCACAATAAATTTGAAAAAGGCGAATCTCTCATTCAAAAACTCAACGACGGGGTGAACATTGCACTGGTTACGGACGCCGGAACCCCGGCAATATCCGATCCCGGTGAGGAGCTTGTGAAGAAATGCATCGAGAACGGTATAAGGGTTGTGCCGGTGCCCGGCGCGGCGGCGCTGATAAATGCGCTTATCGTGTCGGGGAGGGATACGCGCCGTTTTGCCTTTGAGGGTTTTTTACCCGTGAACGCAACTGCGCGCAGAGCGATTCTGGAGCAAATTCGCGATTACCCGGAGACTATTATATTTTACGAGGCGCCGCACAAGTTGGTGCGCACTCTCGCCGATATGCTCGAAACACTGGGTGACCGCGGAGTGAGCATAGTGCGCGAGCTGACAAAAATCCATGAAACTGTGATGCATACCACACTCGGAGCTGCACTGCGCCATTATGCCGAGAACAAGCCGAAGGGTGAATTTGTCCTGGTGGTGGACGGCAAGAGTGAGGAATCCGCCGAGGCTGAGCGCCGCGCGGAATTTGAAAACCTGTCTGTGCGCGAACATGTGGATTTGTTAATCGGCCGCGGCATGGACAAAAGAGAGGCCATAAAGCAGGCGGCCAAACAGCGCGGTGTGGCAAAACGAGAGGTTTATAACGAA
Source organism: uncultured Clostridia bacterium (assembly GCA_934454585.1). Lineage (GTDB taxonomy): Bacteria > Bacillota > Clostridia > UMGS1810 > UMGS1810 > RGIG4708. The sequence continues at coordinate 13,667 of CAKSFP010000008.1, read as the reverse complement.
TACACCGGGGGTGACAGGGATGAATCCTGAACTCAAAAAAGGAATACTCTACAGAGATGTGGTGAAAAATCGCCGCAAATTTCTGATTATACTTATAGTACTGATTGCGCTTTTTGTGCGATATACTGTTGCGATTATGCCGCTCTTGCAAAAACTCGCCACGGGTCCGAGCGAATTTTCCGCGGAAAACTTTGCCGCGGAGACGGGTTTTGCCGAGCGTATACCGGAAAGTGACGATGATGACGGATTGTTTGCCATACAGAATGAAAAAATATACGGCTACGCCGTGAGCGAACTGACCTACCGTCAGGGCACAAAATATTATTTTCGCGTGCCGATTAGCGGTGTTGAGCCTAGCGGTCTGGAGTTTACCATGAGCGGTGAGATAGTAGGAGAGTATACGGATACCGATTCCGATCCGGTTGCGGTTCGGGTGTGGTACATAGATATAGGCGGCAAAAAGACTGCCGTGCTCGCCGCCGACAGAACGGAGCTTGAAAACGGCAAGGCGGTCAGCGGCATTTTTGTCAAAATGCCCACTGTGATATCAGATGCATTGTTTGACGCCGGTCTGCCCGAGGGGGCAATCTGCGATTATATGCTCGATGTGCGCGGCATACGCATGGATTCGGAGTTCAGTGATTCGCTCATATGGGTGCTTTTCCTGCTTGCTCTGATTTATCTCGTTTTCCGTCTCGGTTTGTACTATGTAAATCCGCTGCATCATCCGACATACAGGCAACTTGGCAAATACGGTGATGTTGCCGAGATTGCCGCTGATGTTGAATATCAGCTTGCAAACGGCATAACCGAGCGTGAGAAGGGGAGAGTGTATACTCACGACTGGATTGTTGCCGACGCGCAGTTTCGAAAGATTATAGAAAAGAATTTTATCGCCGGAGGCAGTTTTAAGTATACCCCCGGAAAGAATTAGACTGAAAAAAGGAGGTGCGAAAAGATGACAGCAAAGGCATACAGCGCCGGAGTATTCGGTATTGACGGATATCTTGTGACAGTTGAAGCGGACTCGTCAAACAATTTGCCCGGTATAGAAATCGTCGGTCTGCCGGACGCTGCTGTGAAGGAATCCAAGGAGCGCGTTAAGGCAGCTATAAAAAACAGCGAGCTGAAAGTGCCGCAAAAAAGAATTGTCATCAACCTCGCTCCGGCAAACATAAAGAAAGAATGTGTGTATCTCGACCTGCCAATAAGCATAGCTATACTGTGTGCCTCGGGGCAGATTGCGCCGTTTGCGGCGGACGGATACCTGATAATAGGCGAGCTGGCGCTGGACGGAAGTCTGCGCCGTGCAAGCGGAGTGCTTCCCATGGCACTTGCCGCAAGGGAAAACGGCATCACAAAAATGATTGTCCCCTCGGAGAACGCGCGTGAGGCGGCGGTTGTGTCCGGCATGACCGTCTATGGTGCGCAGAGCCTTTCCGAGGTGACGGCGCACCTGCGCGGCGGACTGCAGATGGAGCCGACTGAGGCAGACATATCGTCCATGTTTCGCGTCGGACGCAACGGATTGGATGATTTTGCCCAGGTGAAGGGTCAGGAGGCTGCAAAGCGTGCGCTTGAAGTGGCAGCGGCAGGCGGTCACAACTGCCTGATGATCGGTTCACCCGGATCGGGCAAGACCATGCTTGCAAAGCGCATACCGTCCATTTTGCCGGATTTGTCGTTTGACGAGGCGCTTGAGGTGACAAAGATATATTCCATAGCCGGGAAACTCAGCGAAAACGATTCGCTGGTGACAGTACGCCCGTTTCGCTCGCCCCACCACACCGTGTCGGCTGTCGGCATGACGGGCGGCGGCACCATACCCAAGCCGGGCGAGATGAGCCTGGCGCACAGGGGAGTGCTTTTTTTGGATGAATTTCCCGAGTTTCGCAAGGATGCTATAGAGTCCATGCGCCAGCCGCTCGAGGACGGATATTTCACTGTGACGAGGGCTTCCGGTTCGGCGACATTCCCAAGCTCGGTGATGCTTGTGGCAAGCATGAACCCGTGCAAATGCGGCTATTACGGCGACCCGTTGAGAGAGTGCACCTGCACTCCGGTGCAGATTCAAAATTATCTTTCCAAAATATCCGGACCTATGCTCGACCGGATTGACATTCAGATTGAAGTGCCGGCGGTCAAGTTTGACGAGATATCGTCGGACAAAAAGGGAGAAAGCTCGGCGCAGATCCGCGAGAGAGTGGAGAGAGCACGCGAGATTCAGCTGGAGCGCTACAAAGGAATGAACATATACTCCAATTCTCAGCTTACCGCGGCGGGAATAGAGGAGTTTTGCAGGATAGATGATGACGGCAAAGCACTCTTGAGAAATGTGTTTGAGAGCCTTGGCCTGAGCGCCCGTGCTCACAGCCGGATTCTCAAGGTTGCGCGCACCGTGGCGGACCTCGGCGGCAGCCGCGACATCGGCGTTATGCACATCGCCGAGGCGATACAGTATCGGAGTCTGGACAAAAAGTATTGGCGAGGGTAAAAGTCAGATAGCGAATTGTCTTGATGATTTTTACACGCATAAAGTATTATGGCGGATGTGTATATTTTTTTTATTCTTGCCGCCTGCGTCGAAACAAGCCGCGCATCGCGCGCTGCAAATTGGAGATTTACAGCTTACTCGCTTTGCTGTTTCTCCTTTTTCCCAAAAAGGCACGCTACGCTACCACCTTTTTGGGAGCCCTGCGCTGAACTCGTCGTCTGAGAATAAAAAATACACACACATCCTTTGCGGGAGATTCCGCACGCACACTAAGTGTTGTAAAAATCAGTTTCGATGAGTGGTAGTTTGCACCACGCTTATTATAATTTATCGGAGGTAATATCATGAAACAAATTATCCACGGACTGCTCTACATAGCATTGGCAGTCGTCATTACATTCATCGGTGCCACATCGTTCGGCGTCATCGGAGGAATAATCGGATTCGTTGTCGGTCTGGCAATCATCGCAATCGCCAACCGGGCAATAATCTTTTTCCTCATAGGTCAGAACAAATACGGCAGCGGCGACCATGAAACCGCTTATGCCTGGATGAAAAGAGCCTATGATACGACCAAACTGCGCCCGATATACACCCTTATGTATGCATACATGATGATAAGGGACGGCAAACTTAACGAGGCGGAGAATATCCTCAACAAGGTGACATATCTCAACAGGCGCGAGCTTACCAAGGAAGATTTGCTCACGGCGAACATCAACCGCGCACTCATCAAATGGAAACAAGGCGAACTGGGCGAGGCAATAACCATGCTTGAGGAGTTGCATGACAAGGGAATGTGTTCCACAACGCTCTATGGCACTTTGGGTTATTTCTACATCCTCAGCAACGAGATATCAAAGGCACTCGAATTTAATAAAGAGGGGTATGAATACAACTGCGACAACATGATTATCGAGGATAATCTCGGCAACTGCTACATTCTCAACAGCGAGTTTGAAAAGGCGGATGAAATATACAAAAAGCTTTTCACTCAGAATCCGGAATTTATAGAGCCGTACTACAACTATGGTGTGCTGCTTGAAAAACGCGGAATGTACGATGAGGCGAAAAAATACTACGAAAAGGCGCTGGAATTCCCCGAAAAATACCTCTCGACCATAACCCACGACGAAGTTAAGGCGGCAATTGAAAACATGGATATCTTCTCGGACAGACCGGTTGCAAAAAATGATGAACCGGCGGCAGAAATGCCGCAAGAGGATGACACCGAGCCGACAGACGAACCGATATCCGACCGTGACGAATCGGACAGCCCAGAGGTGACCGAGTGATGAAAACACTCTATATAGACTGCTTTGCCGGCTTCACAACGGAGATGCTCCTTGGGGCGCTCATAGACATGGGTGCGTCTGCGGACTACATTTGTGCCGAGCTGAAAGAGAGCGGTCTCACTGTGACTGTCGAGCGTTCTGCGGCGATTCGCGGCGGCATGGACTGTACTCTTGCAAGAGTGAAATGTGCCGAGGACGACTCCGCCGTGCGTGAAAAACTCGGCATTAGTCTTGAATCGCTGTGTGCGCTCTGCCCCGATGCAACCGCGGCACAACTCTGCGCATGGGCGGCGGTGATGATTGCGGCGGAGAGTTTCGGCGCAAGCGGCTTTGCCTGTTCGCTGTTATCGGACGGACACGGAATTGACAGCGACAGCGGCGCTCCCGTGCCGTCGCCGTTTGTTATGAATCTTCTTCAAAAATGCGGTGCGCCGATACGCACCATTGACATTGAAAGAGAGCTTATATCGGACGAAGGCATGGCGTATCTTGCGTCGAGTGTAAAGAGTTTTCGCCTCATGCCGAGCGGCACAATACTCTGCACCGGCTACGGTGCCGGAAGTGTCGATTTGAACACCGTACCCTATCTTGTGCGCACGGTGCTTATAGACGCGGACGAGGGGGCGGATTTTCTCACGGAATTTCACCTCGACATACCGATTACCGACTCTATCGGAGGACTTGCATGAAAAGTGTGATTATAAACGAGAACGACGCCGGCCAAAGGGTTGACAAGTTTTTGACCAAATATTTGAATATGCCGCAGGGGCTGATGTATAAGGCAATTCGCAAAAAGAGGATAAAGGTGAACGGCAAACGCACCGAGATAAGCTATCGCCTGGTCAGCGGCGACAAGGTGGATATGTACATCAACGATGAGTTTTTTGAACAGACCGAGTACAATGATTCCTACAGAAACCTTGAACCGCGGCTTAATATTGTGTATGAGGACGACAACATTTTGCTCATGGACAAGGCTCCGGGCATGATTGTGCATGATGACGACAGCGAGAAGGTCAACACATTGCTTAACCACATGAAAGCGTATCTCTACCGCAATGGAGAGTATCACCCGGACGAGGAAAATTCGTTTGCGCCGGCGCTGTGCAATCGCATAGACAGGAACACCGGCGGCATAGTCATCGCGGCGAAGAATGCCGCCGCGCTAAAGGTGATAAACGAGAAAATCAAGTCAAGAGAAATCAAAAAATTCTATCTTTGCCTCGTCAGCGGTCATCTCGAGGAGAAATCGGGCACGCTGAGGGGGTATCTTGTGAAGAATACAGAGCAGAACCGTGTTTATATCCATGACGAACCCATACCGGGCGGCAAGAGCATTGCCACTAAGTATCGGGTGTTGCGTGAGGGTGAGCTGACATCGCTTGTCGAGGTTGAACTGCTTACGGGGCGCACCCATCAGATAAGGGCGCACTTTGCGTCAATCGGACATCCGCTGGCCGGTGACGGAAAGTACGGTACAAATGATTTTAACCGCCGCATCGGCATGAAAAAACAGGCGCTGTATTCTTACAAAATCAGGTTTGAGTTTTCGGACGAAAATATTTTGTCGTATCTCAATCATAGGGAATTTGAAGTTAAAAATGTGCCGTTTGCCTAATCTGTATTATAATATAGCTGTAGTTTTTTGAAAGAGGGTGAAACACGGATGGATATAGCTGAACGACTGAAAAAAGCGCGAATAGCCAACAACATGACAGTATACAAACTGTCGCAGATATCAGGTATATCCGAAACTCACATCCGCGACTTGGAACGCGGAGACAGAAATCCATCGTTTGATACTCTTAGCCGATTGGCGAAACCCCTCAGATTGTCGATGTCGGAGTTGTTCAATGAGTCGGAAGAGGTGTCGTACCTCGACGACAATGAAAGAGAGTTGCTGTCGTGTTTTCGTTCACTTGATGAAAGACAGTCAAATACACTTCTTGATTTCTTAAAAACATTAAAATAACCTGCCGATTTCCGTGGCAGGTTATTTTAATATACTAAAAGATTAGCCGAAAGAGAATAATCTGAACCCGCCTGAAAAGGCATAATTTCGGCATCTTTTGGCTTGTCATCTTTGCAAGGCGCCAGCCTTGCTGCATCTTCCGCACCAAAATCTGCTCAAAATTCTATCTTTTTCAGGTCGCAGAATTTTGAGAGAGCGGATTTTTGGTTGCGCAAGGCAAAAACGCAGGTAATCCTGTCGGATTGCCGAGTATTTTAACACAGCGAAAGCGGAAATCCGCCTCTCAAAATCGGAGTTCGGGTTATTCTCTTTCGGCTAGGCAAGCGAGACCCGAACCCGTGTTCGAGTCTCGCTTGCCTGATGAGGGAACGGTCAGTTACCGTTTTGCATCGTGTCTACATATTCATAACAATTCTTGTTCTGAATTCGCCGCCGCTCCACTCAAACAAACACTCACCGTCATACCTGTGCGCAATTGATCGTATACTCTTTACCCCGAATCCGTGACCGTTTTCACCGCTCGACGGTACGCCGTTCTCGGACACTATATTTCCTTCATACGAATTGGTGACCGATATAAGCAATTTGTCGTTTTTTTCAGTGATTAGGGCGTTTATCTCCCGTTTGTCGGGGTCTGCACAGGATGCGGCAGCGTTGAGTGCGTTTTCAAGCACATTCGACAGCAGCGCGCTCAAATCCGTGTCGGCAATAGCCGTTTTCTGAGGCACATTTGCACTGTAGTGCACGCGTATGCCAAGTTGCTTTGCCTTGAAAGCATAGTATGACAGTGCAAAATTCACTATTTTGTTGTCGGTGTATATAATCGACTTAACCTTGTCTGCCTCGTCCTTTATCTGATTGATGTATGCCAATGCCGAATCTCCGTCGTTGTTTTCAAGATAATTTGAAATCATGTTGAGGTGGTGACGCAAATCATGGCGCAGCACTGCGTTTTGTTCGTGTATCATCTTCATGGCGTCAATCTCTGTCTCCGCCTGTTTCAGCTCCATGGAGAGAGCGGATTTTTCAAATTCAGTGCGGTTTCTGCGCTGAACCTCGGCGTGGTACATGGAGATGAATCCGACATAGAACAGTATGCATATGGTCGGCATTGCCTCTGCTATCATGAAGCCGCCGGAATACAGCAGTTTTGTGTAAATGGCGGTGGCGTAGTCAAATATGTAATACGAAATGGGCATTATCCCGAAAAGAACCAGTGATCTGTGCGAATACGACATTGCTGTGTATGCAAATTTTGAAAAAAAGTAATACAACATCAGAAATATCGGTACTATCGATATCGTGTACGACAGATTTGCGGCGAGCGGCATGTGTGTTATATCCAGCACCGCTATGGATATCCAGCGCGGAAACTGACAGCATGAATACGCTGTGCATACGCTGACCAAGGCTATGCCAAAACTCTTTTTCTGGGCTGACACCAGTATAAGCACTAACGGAAGGTGTACAAGAACAGGATATATTTTTTTTGTGAATTCCGCCCCCATGAAATAATGAAACGGCGACTGAACCAAAACAAAAAATGCCAGCAGCCATGTCGACATACGCCTTTGGCGGGTGTCCTTGCAGCCGCCCGAGAACGCCACGCTGAGCAGAAAGCCGTACACCGTGACGAGCCCGTAATTTATCAGCTCTGTAATATCCGATAAAAGTTCCATTTGCTCTCTCCTGTTTTCGAAATATATATTAATTTTATCACAAATACAAAAAAATTCAATGCAAAAGTACAATTTACATTGAATTTTTTTATGTTAATTTATGGCGTCAAGATATGTTCCCGCGTGTGGCTGCCATGGGTTTTGGCAAAAACATTGACAAGAAATACTTATTATTATATAATTGAATTATTATTTATTGCGCAAAGGATGATTACATTGGATAACACAGAGCTTGAAAAAGTCGAGGGAGAGGTCACCGACATTATATTCGGCAACGATGATAACGGCTACAAGGTTATCGAAGTCGAAAATGAAACTGACAACTTTATCGCTGTCGGCTATATGCACGGGCTCTCTGTCGGCGAATATGTCATCCTTACCGGCAGATGGACCAACCACAGCGTCTACGGCGAGCAGTTCAAGGCTGAGATGTTTGAAAAGCGAATGCCGTGCAGCCGCGAGACGGTATACAGATACCTTGCCTCCGGCATAATCAAGGGAATCCGTGAATCCACGGCAAAAAAAATAGTCGAAAAATTCGGCGAAAAATCACTTGAGATTATTGCTAAAGACCCAATGAAACTGGCAACAATAAAGGGCATCAGCAAAAGTAAGGCGATAGCCGTGCACGAAAGCTACAACGAGCAGGTCGGCGCATCAAATCTTGTAATGTTTCTTCAGTGGTTCAACATCTCGGTGAACTACGCCGCAAAAATTTTCAAAACCCTCGGTACGGCCGCGGTGGATCTCATTGAGGCAAATCCATATATGCTCTGTGATACTATAGATGGCATTTCGTTCAAAACATCGGACGACATTGCCGAGCGGCTCAATTTTCCGCGGGACAGCGAGTTGCGGCTTAAGGCGGGGACTGTGTATACTCTGAAATACAACACCCGTTTCGGTCATTCCTATCTGCCGCGGGAGACTCTGTGCAGTCTCAGCGGTAAGCTCATGCATGTGAGTGCCGGGGAGGTTGACGGCGTGATAGGTCTGCTCGAGGCTGACGGACACTTTGTTTGCGAGACAGTCGGCGGCGAGAAGCGTGTATATTGCATCTCTCACTATCGCTGTGAGGAGAATGTCGCAAAGAAAATCTGTTCCCTCTCTCGCGTGAAATACGATTGCGACGAGGATGACATCCGCCGCCAGATAGATATATCCGAGAAAAAACGCGGCATGAAGCTTGCCGCACTGCAGCGCGACGCTGTGGAGTGCGCACTCAAAAACAGCGTGCTTGTGATAACCGGCGGACCGGGAACAGGAAAAACTACCATCATAAATGCAATTATAGATGTGATGCACATGGGCGGACTCAGTGTTACTCTGACCGCACCGACGGGCAGAGCGGCAAAACGCATGAGCCAGGTGTGCAAAACCGAGGCAAAGACTATCCACCGATTGCTCGAAGCGGGGTTTCACGATGAATCGGACGAGCCGGAATTCGGCATAGATGAGGACAAGCCGATAGATAGCGATGTCATTATTATAGACGAGATGTCCATGGTGGATGTTGTGCTTATGAGCAGCCTTTTGCGCGCCGTGAAGGACGGCACGCGTCTCATTATGGTGGGCGATGTCAACCAGCTGCCGTCGGTGGGGCCCGGCAATGTGCTCAAGGATATTATAGACAGCGGAGTTGTCAGCGTGATAAGGCTTACGGAGATTTTTCGCCAGGCAAAGGAGAGCATGATAGTTGTAAATGCGCACAATGTGAACAGCGGAGTATATCCGCAGTGCAATGTCAAGGATAAGGATTTTTTCTTTGCGTCATTTTCCGATGCGCACAACGGTTTTGAATACATAATGTCGCTTTGCTCGACAAGGCTTACTCATAAATACGGCTATGAGCCTTTTGACATTCAGGTGCTCTCCCCGTCGAAAAAAGGTATCTGCGGAGTGTACAATCTCAACAGCGGGCTGCAGAGCGTTCTCAATCCGCCGTCCGACGAGAAAAAAGAAAAAAAATACGGTGATTTAATCTTTCGCGAGGGAGATAAGGTTATGCAGATAAAAAATAATTACGACATTGCATGGACCACCGATGATGGAACGGCAGGCAGCGGAGTGTTCAACGGCGATGTGGGAATAATAGATAAAATCAGCGAGAAATTTTCTACACTGAGCGTCAGATATGACGAACGCAAGGTTGTGTATGATTTCCGAGATCTCGATGAGATAGATCTTGCATATGCGGTCACGGTTCACAAGAGCCAGGGCAGCGAATTTCCGGCGATAATTATTCCGCTGTACGATGCACCGTATATGCTTATCAGCAGAAATCTTTTCTACACGGGCATTACCCGTGCGCGCGATCTGGTGGTGCTTGTGGGCAGGGAGGATATCATGCGCAAAATGGTGGATAACAACAAGGAAAACAGGAGATATTCGGGATTGAAGGAAAAAATTATTCTTGAGGCGAAAAATGCAGATAGCTGATATCGGTGCAGCGTTACTTGATTTGGTATTTCCGCGCAACTGCATTGTGTGCGGAAAGGAAGTTTTTCTTCTCAGCCGCTTTTGTGTTTGCCGCACTTGCTGCGAAAAACTCGCGTCCAAACCTCCCATGATTACCGCCAAAAGGCACGGCTGTGATCTGATTATGTCTCCGCTCCCATACAAAGGCATGATTCGCAGAGCAATGATTGACTACAAGTTTAACGGGATAAAGTATCCCGGATATTCGTTTGCACGCGTGATTGCCGACAGGGTCAAGGATATGAAAATCGACCCTGAAAAGTGCGTAATCATCGCTGTGCCCATCCATGTGTCGCGTGATAGGGATTACAATCAGTCGGAAGTGATTGCAAGGTACCTTGCGGAATTTGTCGGTGCGGAATATCTCGACGGAGTCCTGTGCAAGATAAAGCCGATAGACAGACTTAGCGGCATGGTGGACTGTGACAAGAAATTCTTCATCCGCAATTCGTTCGAGTTTAATCTTCTTGCGGATATCCGCGGCAGAGACATTATCGTTGTGGACGATGTGTACACCAGCGGTGCGACACTGGGCGAGGTTTCACGGTTGCTCAGGGTAAACGGCGCAAACCGCGTGTATGCGGTTACTGCGTGCTATTCACGAAAGGCATAGGTAGATAGTAATGGCAATACAAATTCAAAATATATCAAAAAGTTTTGGCGTGGACACCGTGCTTGAGGGCATCTCCATGAACATTGCCGACAACGAAAAAGTCGGACTCATAGGGGTGAACGGTGCGGGAAAAACCACGCTGCTTAGAATAATCTCCGGCGATCTGAGCTATGATAGCGGTACGATTTTCACACCGAGGGAATCGCGGATAGGTTTTCTCAGACAGAACAGCGAACACGCCCTCGGCAGGACAATATGGTCAACCATGATGAGCGTTTTTGACGATGTTGTGGCACTCGAGGAGGAAATGCGCACATTGGAAACGCAGATGGCATCCGTCACGGACGAGCCGGAGCACGACCGCATTCTGCGCCGCTACGGCGCAGTGAGCGAGCAGTTTGAGAAAAAAGGCGGCTTTGAGCTGCGCGCAAAAATCATGACGGTGCTCTTTGGCATGGGATTCGGGGAGTTTGATGTAAACACTGAGACGGAGCGGCTGAGCGGCGGCGAAAAGACAAAACTTGCCATGGCGCGGCTGCTGCTTGAATCACCTGAGATTCTTCTGCTGGACGAGCCGACAAACCATCTTGATTTCAAAACGATGCAGTGGCTTGAGGGGTATCTCAAATCATACCGCGGTGCGGTTATCACCGTGTCGCATGACAGATATTTTCTCGATACGCTTGTTGACACGATTTATGAAATAGAGCGCAACAAATGCACCCGTTACAGCGGCAATTACACAAAATATCTCGAATTAAAAAAGCAAAATCACGAGGTGGAACTGCGGCACTACAACACTCAGCAGAAAGAGATAAAAAAACTTGAAGAATATGTGGAGAAAAACGCTGTGCGTGCGTCCACCGCAAAGATGGCAAAGAGCAAGCAGAAGATGATTGACCGCATGGAGATTATCGAAAAGCCCGATGGGGATTTGCGGGCGTGCAGATTTTCGTTTGACATGGTTTATCCGTCATATAAAGATGTGCTCTCCGCCAACAATCTTGTGCTGTCGGTAAATAAGTCGGGCATATTGACCGACATTGCAAAGAATATCACATTTGACATAAAACGCGGCGAGAAGATTGCACTCATCGGCGCAAACGGCGTCGGCAAGTCCACTCTGCTTAAAACTCTGCTTGGCATAAACAAAAACTATCGCGGCGAGTTTGAGTTCGGCAGAAATGTCGAACTGAGCTACTACGACCAGGAGCAGAGCAATCTTGACGACAAAAAGACTGTCATGGATGAAATCTGGGACAGACTGCCGCGCAGTGACGAATCTGAGATTCGCTCGCTGCTGGGGTCGATGCTTTTTGTGAACGACGATGTGTACAAGCCCGTAGGCAAGCTGAGCGGCGGTGAGCGCGCGCGGCTTATGCTTCTCATCATAATGCTTGAAAAGGCGAATACGCTCTTTTTGGACGAACCGACAAACCATCTTGATCTGCCGTCCAAAGAATCGCTTGATACGGCTGTTGCGGAATACGGCGGCACGGTGTTCTTCGTGTCGCACGACAGATATTTTCTCAACAAAGCGGCAGATAAGATTTACGAGCTGACGCCGAACGGAATTAACAGATATGAGGGCAATTATGACGATTATCTTGAAAAGAGCGCAGCCGCCGCAAACACGGCAGCCGCAAGTGCGGCCGGAAAAGAATCCGATGCGTCCGCGGCACTAACCTACGAACAGGAGAAACGCCGCCGGGCAGACATAAAGAATAAAACAAAAAAGCTGGAAAATGCCGAGAAACTTATAGAGGAGACGGAAAAAGCCGTTGAGGAACTTAACAAAAAGCTTGAGGAATGCGGTTCGGATTACGACAAGATAAGCGGAATTTACGCTGAGATTGAGGAGAAGAACAGACTGCTTTCTCAGACCTATGAGTTGTGGAACAGTCTGACCGAGGAGCTTGAGGAACTTAGACAAACGGAATAGGAGATGGTTGATATGTTCAATTTGACTGACAGTATTTTGGAGCTTAACCGTGATGTGGAGCCGCTCATAATTCAGGGGAGCGCCACACGCACGCAATTTTTTCGCCAAAAGTTTGACGATCGTTACAAACCGCTGCAGTTTGTGCATTTTTCGGACATTCATGCTGTGCTTGATTTGTGGAATCGTCTGGTAGAGTACATCAATTATTATCATGAGTATATAGATTTCGGCTTGCACACAGGTGATTACTGCGGCGGCAATCAGAGTCTGTATGTGGATTTTTATAACTGCGGCGAAAAATGCGTTCATCCCATATATAACTGTGTGGGAAACCACGACACCTATATCACAAAAAAGTGGCTCAAGAACACCAAGGAGTCGGTTTATAATCTGCTGTTCGCGCCGATAAGCGACGGATCGGATATGGTTGATTACATGGAATGTGATTTTTCCATGACATATTACAAGGATTTTCCCGAATCGAATCTGCGCATAGTCGTGCTTGATTTGTACTACGACATAGAGCAGCAGTGCAAATGGCTCGAGACGGTTTTGGAAGATGCACGCGAAAAAGGACTTTGTGTTATCACTGCCATGCATGAACCGTCGGGTCAGGTCAACGATACATACGGCGTGACTTTCCACACGGCAAACGATTATTTGGGCTTGCACGGTGCGAAGAATCCCGTTCCGTATGAAACCGTAATTGTCGATTTTATAAAACGCGGCGGCTGTCACATCTGCAATTTGGCCGGGCATGAGCATCACGATATGTTTGGCATGACGGATGCCGGCGTGCTCAACAGTGTTGTTCCGAGCGGCACAGACTGGGACGGCTGGTGTGACGGTAAGCGTGTTAAGGGCACCAGGACATATGATTGTTTCAATGTTGTCAGTGTGGATGCAAACCTCGGTTTGCTCAGAATCGCGCGTGTCGGCAATAACCGTGACTGTTTTATGCGCAGTCAGCGTTCGCTGTGCTTCGATTATGTGAATAAAAAAGTTGTATATAACGATTGATGAATTAAGGTTGAAATGGCGCCGCTGTTTGTTGAGCAGTTTTCAAAAAATATATATGGTATTAAAATTGTAAAATGACCACAACATTTAGCGGCAATGAAAAAGGCTGAAAAAAATTTTGAAAAAAAGTCGAAAAACCCTTGACATCTGTTTTTGTTTGTGGTATTATAAATA
>CAKSFP010000007.1 GCA_934454585.1 uncultured Clostridia bacterium | reverse complement strand
TTTCGGGCGACCACACAGGGTCGCCCCTACAGGGTGCATTAATGAAATTTTGCCGCAGATGTAGATTTGTTCGTTAATCGCGGGTCGATGATGTCATCGACCCCTACCGCACTGTTTCAGATATCTGTATATATCGACATTAAATAAACATCCGCCTTTTCCAAAGGGAAAATCGACCCTGCGTGGTCGCCCAAAAATCTATTTTAACAGAACATTGACAAAAAACAAATAAGGGTATATAATAATATTGTAACTAAATATAGTTGCAAACGGTATGGGAATAAAAATGAGTAAAAAAGAAAAACTTACAGCAAGACTGAAAGAAATGCCGAATAATTTAACTTTTCTGATCTGAAGGAGCGTGATTTAATATGAAAAATGTTCTGAATTACAAAAATTATATCGGCACTGCGGAATTTTCGGAGGAGGACATGGTCTTTTTCGGAAAAGTAATAGGAATAACGGATTCGATTTCGTTTGAGGGAGATACCGTTGATAATCTGATTGAGGATTTCCATGATGCCGTTGATGATTATCTGGAATTTTGTGCAGAGAACGGAAAAGAACCTCAGCAGCAGTATAAGGGCAGTTTTAATGTCAGAATTGCACCCGAACTTCATCGAAAAGCGAGCCTTGATGCCATGAAAAAAAACATATCACTTAACAGCTATGTAGAAGAAGCAATAGCAATGCACATAAAACAGGATTCGATTGCTTTATAATCGTAATACCTTAAATAAATAAACGCTTATCTGAGAGATAGGCGTTTAATTTTTACCCCCTAAAAAGTCGACCGTAGGCGAAATTCTCACGAAAATGTGATATAATTGAAGTATAATCGAAAATATAAAATAATTTTTTCACCGACATAAAGTTTGAAGTATCATCAAGCTTTATGTCGGCTTTTTTCTCTCACGAATAAAAATCCATATTTTCGGCACAATACATATAAAAAACTCGGGAGGATTTTTATGCGTAACAAATTTGCTCGGAAACACCTTGTATCTCCGGTGAGCGGCGATGTGATAAGCCTCAACGACCTGGACGAGATGAATTTTCACAGAGTATACGGCGACGGATATGCCCTGATGCCGGACAGCGGCATAATCTACGCTCCGGCGGACGGGGTGATTGCCGATATATCCGAAAATATGCGCAAAATCACCGTGCGCACTCTTGATGGAGTGATGATAGTAGTGCGGATAGGTTACGGCAGCGGTTTGCCGTCCGAGCACATCATTCCGTATGTGTGCGTCGGCGACAGGGTGGACAGCGGTCAGCTTATCGCCATGATAGACATGAGCGCACTGCCGCCATATGCGCGCCGCAGTGCCATGCCGGTGGTTATAACAAATGTGGAAAAACTGAAATCATACTCCGTGTGCGGCGGCGGTCACCTGACCGGCGGCAAGAGCATAGCCATGAGATACAGTTTGTAGAATTTGCATTTTACCTATTGGCAACGGCGCTTTTTTGTGATATACTGTTGTTGAAAATAAAAAAGTTCCGAAAAGGTGATGGCATGATATACACGAAAAACGGCGACTGCGGCAAAAGCTCCACAGCGAATCTCCACGATGCAGACAAGGACGACATAGTCTTTGAACTTTTGGGCACGGCGGACGAACTGTCGGCACAGCTTGGTGCCGCAAAGATCGGTCAGTGCAGCGGAGTGCGTGAAAAGCTTGACGCGATACAAACCGACATCATGCGCATAAGCGCCCACATAGCCGGCTGCGGCGAGTTTGACTATGACGCGCGCGTGTGCGAATATGAGATAATCATAGATATGCTCACGGCATCGATAGAGATGCCGGACTATATCATAAAATGCGGAGACTGTGCCGACTCCGCATACATAGATATATGCAGAACCGTCGCGCGGCGATGCGAGCGCAGAGCGGTGACATTTGTGCGTAAATATGATTTTGACGGCGGACTTATCCGATATTTCAACCGGCTGTCGGACTATTTGTTTACCCTGGCACGCTATGCCGATTCGGTAAGATAACATTTTTTCAGGAGGACTATCATATGATCAAAAAAATTGTTGCGTCCGCACTTATTGCTGTTTCCCTCGTTGCAACAACCGCATTTGCACAGGTTGACATGGAGCCGAAACCGATCGAATTCACTCATGACGAGAGCGGCAAGTACATATATTGCAACAACCACGAATTTATCCGCCGTTCCGACCTGGCGGACACATCAAATCCGAATGCGAAGTATCTGATGAACAACACGCTTGAACCGTGCAAATATAATCTGTTTGTGTCTCATGTGAACCACACCGAGGTGCGTGACGCGAACAACGCAATCACCGAGACAGGATTTGACATAGAACTTGATGTGTTGTTCAAGGCGATTGAGGACACGGAGATAAAGATAACATCTATCGGCTTTGAAGTGCCGGCGCACTCGAAGTATTATTACAACGGCGAGGTGTACAAGCGTGAGGAAGCCTGGGGGTGCATGAATGCCTGGGCAGACTACATCGGAATGCCGATAAAAGAGCTTGACTCCGGCACGACTTACAACACACACAGCATGGATGAAATCAACCTGAAAATCAATGCCGGCGAGAAAGTGTGGCTGAGCGATTACATCAGAAACTACGCTCCGGTGCCTTTTTATCGTCCTGTTCTTTTGCTTGCGGATTTTGAGGTGGTCTCCGGCAAGACAGAGGCGAATATTGCTGCGATAAAATCCACTGGAACAGTGGGGGACAGGCGCTTTGTCAGCCCCAATCCGGCTTACGGAGCATATGAGCCCGAAAAGCAATACAAGGGTGTGGCGGACTATGCAAACACACTTGACGCAAGCCTGGAGTATACTTTTGCTGATTGGACCGGCGGCGGTGAGTTCCCTGTCATTGTTAAGAACGCATATGTACCGACCGGCAACACAGTGTCAAAATGGTTTACCCATCTCAACCCATACGCCGACCCTTGGAATAAGCAGAGAACCGCTGCATCGGATATGTTTGAATTTAGGTATCGTGACGACACAAAGCTTAAGTACTATGGCCCTGATGTGCCCGAGGACGAGCGTGATAACGAATGGGTGTTTGCAATTGACCGCTCGGATTTTGCTAAATATCCAGGAAAAATTGCCGGAACGGCATATAACAAATATATTCCGAATGACCGCATAACGGCGGATTCGCCCGCGGAAGGCATGGGTAACTTCGGCAACTACGGAGTTTTCTACAACTACAAGGTAAAGGTGACAAACGAGGGCAAGATAACGAGGTATGTAAACTACAACCTGAAAACCACATCGAACAACATAGTCATCCTGAAAGACGAAAACGGAGTACCTGTGAATGACTACGCAATATGCAAAGGCGAGCACACCGACCAGGAGTCGGACACACTTGCCTGTGTCGAAGTGCCAGGCGGCACTTCGCGCACATTCACCGTTACGGTGATATTGCCGACAAACTATGTTGGCGGCATGGAGAACAGTCTGACTCTTACAAACACAAAAACCGTGCCGAGGGTGTATAACGACTCCATGCAGGTTGTGCCAAAAGACCTCAGTTACACAGGCGGTGACTACATCAAGTGGGATAATTTTGACCTGTACAGATCATATGACAGGGTGAACTGGGAGAAGATGAATGTATCGCCCGAGGTGGAAAAAATCTTCCACGGCAACTGGAATCAATATGAATTTTTGCGTGCCGGGGACGGATATATGGTTAAAGCCGCACTCTACGATTCCACTCCATACTACGGAATACGCGAGTTTTTCAGCAAGATATACTATCTTGACAACAACTTTAATCTTGTGTCCGAAGTACCGCTCTATCAATACCCGACCGAGATGTCATATGCACGCGGAACATACTTTGTAAACGCGGGCTCGGTGTACAGTTCCGCAGATATGAAAGAATGGACTCTTACTGACGGTTCGTTTGATTTGCCGCGCGACAACGGGGGAGTGTTCTCCGTGAGAAAGAGCGGGCGGTTTTATCAATATTCCACGGACGGCAGGGAATACTATGATGCGGTGTATGAGGGCAAAAAGCCTGATTTCATAGAGACAGCCGGGAACTACTATTACTACATAAACGGCAAAAATGTCTATGTGTCGGCAGACGGGATGTATTTTGACAGGGTGTTCATAGGCTCGGCAGTTGAAAAACTGTCTGCAGTTCGCGGCAAACTCTATGTCAACGACATGGAGTACGACATCGTACCGAAAGCCGTTCCGCACATCTCATACAACGGGACATATCTTGTGTTCGACAACAAGCCGTTCGAGAAGGACGGCCGAATGTATGCGCCGTACAACTATTTAAGAAACATCTGCGGCGAGAAATCTGCGGCAGACAAGGAAAAGCTTATTGAACACAACGACGAAGAATACATCGCGGTTGCGGACTTCTGCGCCGCAAACGGATTCTCGCTCTCATATGACGCGGCGACGGACTGCGCCGTAATAGAATCAAAATAACGAAAAAAACAGCGCCGCCCCATGTTTCGGCACGGGAGGGCGCTGTTTTAATCTTTTTACAGCTCGTTGTTTTTGTTATTCTTGTTGTTTTTCTTCTCAATATTTTTGTTGTTCTGATTCTGATTGTTATTCTGGCTGTTATTCTGATTATTGTTCTGCTTGTTTTCCATTTTAATATCTCCCTTTCCGCAATACATTTTGTATCACAAGGCTATTATTGACCTCAAAGCAAGAAAATATTCAAAAAAATCAATTTTTTTTGAAAAAAAGCTTGATTTTATCTTTTGTCTGTGGTATACTAACAGAGTTGATGAGATTTGCGCCGTTAGCTCAGCTGGATAGAGCGTCTGGCTACGGACCAGAAGGTCGTGGATTCGAATTCTACACGGCGCGCCATAAAAAACACTTCATTTTGAGAAGTGTTTTTTTCAATGTATGGACATATTTTTCAAAGTCGAATTTATGTTGTTAAATAAATGTTAACAATGAAAAATATACTGAAAAAAGCTCGCTTTATGTTGAAATATTTTATGCCTTGTGATATAATACTATAAGTGGGCAAAATGATGATTTGCCTGAACGCTAAAGATAATGACTATGCTGAGGTGATGAGTGTGGATATGTTTTACGAAATCACATTTTACGAAATAATTTGCTCGCTCACCGTGTTCCTGTGCGGACTCATGGTTCCGCGCGAACGCGTGAATACCGAAAAAAAACTATTTAAGTCCTACAAGTGGGAACACATGGGCAAAGTTTACGATAAACTCAAAATCAACAAGTGGAAAGACAAAGTGCCCGACATGAGCAAATTTGTGAAATTCATGCCGAAAAAAAAGCTCAACAAACTTACGCCGGATGCGGTGCGCGGACTCATTAACGAGACCTGCATTGCCGAGGTATCACACATCGTTCTGGTGTTCCTGTCATTCGGCATTAACCAGATATGCGACGGTTTGCTCGGCTTTGTATGCTTTGTTTTGTATGGCTTGCTCGGCAATGTGCCTTACATCATCATCCAGAGATATAACAGACCGCGACTTATCAAACTATTGAACCAAATGGAGAGAAAAAATGCGAATTTTAATACTGACTTGTAATACGGGCGGCGGTCACAACAGTGCCGCGCTTGCATTGGAATCATATTTTCAAAAATCGGGAATACAGTGTGATATTGCCGATTTTCTCGGTTTCGGCAAAAGCTTTGCAAACAATATTATCTGCAACGGACATGTGTTCATATACCGGCATGCACCGAAACTCTTTGACTGGGGCTACAAAAGAGCAGAAAACGGCACACTTAAAGGTGAGAATTCATTCCTCTACAAGTATTGCTCTCTCTATTCCGACAATCTTTACAAGTTCCTGAGCACGCACAAATACGACTGTGTAGTGTCGGTGCATATATTTGCGTCAATTGCCCTGGACTACATTAAAAAGCGTATGGACAGCAAAATATTTGCTTGTAATGTATCGACGGACTACACTTGCTATCCGGAGATAAACAACACTGATTTGGATATATACTTCATTGCTCACGAGGATCTGAAAAACGAATATGTTCGTAACGGCATAAAGTCTGAAAGGTTGGTTGCAAGCGGCATACCCGTGCGCGAGGTTTTCTATGAAACACGCAGAGACAAAGAATCCGCAAAGAAACTTATCGGAGTGGACCCAAAGAAGAAAACCGTGCTTGTGGTCGGGGGCAGTATGGGGGCAGGTCCTATTGAGGAGATCATTGTCAGCCTGACGGAGTCGCTCGGCGAGGTGTGTACCGTAGCAGCTATATGCGGCAGTAACGAAAAATTGTATGACTCTCTTTCTAAATATCAGTCGGTGCATCTGCGCGGTTTTGTGTCAAACATAGAACACTACATGAACGCCGCAGATGTTATACTTACCAAGGCGGGCGGGCTCACATCGACCGAGGCTGCAGCCATGAGCCTTCCTCCGGTGTTTGTTGATGCTGTTGCCGGGTGCGAGAACTACAACAGGATATTTTTTGAGAATCACGGCTATGCGCTGCTCTCAAACTCTGTGTCGGAAGCGGTGAGCAACACAAGGAAACTGCTTGGTGACGAAGGACTCTACGGCGAGATACACAGCAAGCTCGAGAGGGATTTTGCCGCTCCGGCTCAGCAGGTTATCTGTGATACTCTAAGGCAGGTGTTTTGATGAATTGGAAGAATTTCAGCCTTAAGAAGATTAACACACCCGAGTACAGACATGTGTGGCTGCTGACATTTTGGATAATATATCTCATAGTCTTTCAGACTTTGGAGCACCGTGTGTTGCCGGACAATCAATATCATATCATATATTGCAGACTTGACGACATTATACCTTTCAGCGAGTATTTTGTTGTGCCGTATCTGTATTGGTTCATATATATGATAAGCATGTTGGCCTACAGCTTGTTTTTTGACCGCGATTGTTTTGTATATTACATGAAATTGATTATGATTACAAGCACTGTAGCTTGTATAACATATTATGTGTACCCGACGGCACTCAATCTGCGCCCGACAGAGTTTGTACATGACAATGTCTTCACCAAAATCACTGCTGTAATTTACGGATTTGACACAAGCACAAATGTGTGTCCATCGATGCATGTGACAGGTACTCTGTCGACCCTCTTTGCCGCATACAGGGCAAAGTATATGAAGGGCAAGGGTGTGCGGGCATTTATGATTATATCAGCGGTTGCCATATGCACATCGACCGTGTTTATGAAGCAACATTCTTTTGTGGATGTTGTGTGGGGCGTAATTGTTGCCACCGGCGCATATGTGGTGGTTAATGTGCGCACTTTGGTATATTCGTTAAAACGAAGTGCCACAGGGGCATAAGCCTGAAAACCTATCATAAAAACGGATATCTGCGAATGTGCAAATATCCGTTTTTATTCGCTGTCAGCGATGTTTTTTTCTATTTTCTTTTTTATGCGTTGGAGTGCATTGTCTATTGATTTTTCGCTTTTGCCAAGAGCAGCGGCAATATCGGAATAGGATTTTCCACACAGATAATGCATCAGTACTGCCGTCTCAAACTTACTAAGTGAAGAAAAAATCAATTGTTCGGTCTTTGAGTACTTCTCTTTGTTTATAAAAATATCCTCAGGTGATTTTTCAAAATTATCTGTAAGTACATCTTCGAGTGTGGTCTCCGTCCCATCTTCATATACCGACTTGCTAAGCGATACATATGAATTGAGTGGAATGTGTTTTTTGCGCGTGGCGGATTTGACCGCGGTGAGAATCTGGCGATTAATGCACAGGTTGGCAAATGTGGCAAATGACGCCTCGTTGCCGCTGCGATAATCGCGCACCGCCTTGAACAGGCCTATCATGCCTTCCTGAATAATATCCTCTCTGTCGGCTCCTATGAGAAAATATCTGCGCGCCGCCGCAAGCACATTGTTTCTGTATTTGTTCAGCAAGTAATCGGTCGCAGCCGAATCACCGCTGCAAGCCATAAAAGCAATTTCTTCATCTGTTTTAGCCGGAATATCGTTCATCTTTATCACCTAAGTTAATATTACAGAAATATCTTCATTTTGTCAAGGTTTATGTTCTAATTTCGGACAACTTATAATATATTGTACAAGATACGGGGTGAGATATTATATGAAAAATAAGCAAAAGTCAGAGATATATTCTTGCTTACCGCAGCGCTTTTCAGAAAAACTCGAAAAACTCGAGAAAAGCGGTGTGCAAATTTGGGACACGCTCGAGGAGTTGAGAATACGCAAGTGCGGACCTGTTATCATCGTCGGCGGCGGTTTTACGCATCTTTTAAGCGACGGCGGCTTGACAGATAACTGTGCGCGGGCATATATGACCGATTCGCAGCTGACAGAGGAGATTGTGAAGATATGCACGGGATTCTCACCGTATGCATATGAAAAATATCTTGCCGACGGATATGTGACCGTTAGGGGCGGCCATCGTGTCGGAATATGCGGAACAGCAGTCATAAAGGACGGCAAAATATGCGGCTTTAAGAATGTGTCATCGGTAAACATGCGCATAGCGCACGATGCGGTCGGGTTTGGCAAAAATATTGCCGCAACGATAAACGAAGGCGAATCGTGCCGCACAACTGCAATCATCTCGCCGCCCAAATGCGGCAAAACCACACTTTTGAGAAATTTGGCGCAATATATATCAAGCGGAATTTTCGGAAAAATGCGTTGTGTGTGCATAGCCGACGAGAGGGGTGAGATATGCTCCATGCACGAGGGTGTTGCACAGTTTGACATAGGTATAAACACCTGTGTGATTGACGGCTGTCCAAAAAAGTATGCTGTGGAGATTGCACTGCGCACCATGTCACCCGATGTTATTATATGTGATGAAATCTTTGATGAGTCCGAGGCGGACGCCCTGTGCAGAGCCATATACGGCGGTGTGAGCGTGATATACGCCGTTCACGGAAAAAGTTTTGAAAAAATCCGAACAATGGGCAGATTCAAAACGCTTGGCAAATTGACAGAATACTCCGTAGAACTCAGCACACGCCAAGGTGTCGGCACAATCGAAAATATTCGGAATTTAGCGGCGGAAGGCGGCATGGTACATTGATGATGAGAATAATAGGCGCAGTGTGCATAATTGCCGCAGCGGTGATGCTCGGGATTGCACACAGCGGGATAAGCAAAGAAAAAATAAAAAACTTAGAAAACACGGCAGACTTCTTTGCGAGGCTGCGCGAGAAGATAAGCTATGAACGCTGCGACCTGGCAACGGCAATGAGCGAGTGCGCCGTCGGAGACAGCGGGAGTTTTGCGGCAGAGATAACCGGAGTATGCGACACGGTAAAAATCAACGGAAAAGGATTTTATGATGCATGGATTGCAACCGTAAGGAGAGGAAATGCGTTGGGAAATGAGGATATACACACAATTGACGAATTCATGAAAGCCGCCGACAACGGAAGTGCCGAGGCGGTAATGTCTGCGGCGGACAGCACGATAGAAAAAATTAATCAAAAACTCACGGAGCTGCGCGAATACAGCGAAAAAAACAAAAAGGTGTTTTTCTCACTGTGGCTCTATTCGGGAATTTTTCTTGTAATAATGCTGATGTGAAATATGGCGGAGGGCGAACATGGAGATAATTTTCAAGATAGCCGGTATAGGAATTATAGTTGCCATACTCTACAGGCTTTTGGTGCAGGCAGGGCGTGAGGAACAGGCACTCATGCTCTCTATCGGAGGACTCATAGTTGTTATGCTGATGATAATAGGGGAGATAAACAAACTATTTGAGGCAGTGAGAACTATGTTTACTTACTGATGTTCGTGCGTGTGATGTGCGCGGCGATATCAGGGTTGTTTCTTGTGAGCACATTGCGTCAGTGCAAGAGCGACTATGCGCCCGCCGTAACTCTCTGTGTATGCATATACATAATAACCCTTTGTATAGACGGATTTTTGACGGTATACGGCGGCATTGCGGATGAGGTTATGCCGATAGACAGCGAACTGACAAAGTCTTTGCTCAAAATCGTCGGCATATCATATATGCGTGGGTTTGTGTGCGGCATATGCAATGACTACGGGCAAAAATCTATTGCGGAAAAAGCGGATGTCGCCGCAAGGATAGCGGCGGTTTCGGTGGTAGCTCCGCATTTAATCAGAGTGTATGTTTACATAATTAAATTACTGTAAAGGACAATCGGACGATGAAATATAAATGCGTTGCGGTGCTGGTAATAATAATTTTTCTGCTTGGAATAAGAGTAAATGCACATGAAATAAATTCTGTCGATATCGGTAAAAATCATATAATTAGTGCAATTGACGCTGAGCTCGGAAGTGATTTCGATTCGTCGCAAATACTCGATATGTTGTCTGACCGAGATTTTAAGTCGGCTTTCAATGCGATCTTATCTTACGGCGAGCAGAAACTTAAATTTATGTTCAATAACCGTAATAATATTATGTCTACTATATTCGCGGTTCTTGCAATTTCTGTTTTTGTTTCTCTTGCCGAGACTTCGGATATAAGCAAAAATTGTTCGGTAGTCCTGTGCGTTTTCGCATCTGCCGTGCTTGTTAAACTGTATATGAATATATATTCGGTCGCCACACAGGCGGTATCATCGGTATTTTCATTAATGAGAGTGGCATTGCCGATTTTTATCGGTGTTTCTGCTGCGAGCGGCAAGACCGTTTCTACCGCTGTTACAGACAGTGTTTTTGTGGGGTTTGCAGTCGGTTTTGATTATCTGTGCAAGGTGTTTTTGCCGATAATCTCCGTTGCGGCGGCTGTAGCCGTGATAAATTCTCTCGGAGTCGGATGTGACAAACTCGGCAAGACGGTTTTGAATGCGCTTAATCGCATATTGGGCATCTGTTGTGTGGTGTTTACGGCATTGCTCAAACTCACTGCCGCCGGAGCAAGTGAGTTTGACCACATAACGCTCAGCGGAATTAAATATGCCGTCTCGCACGGGATACCGGTTATAGGCGGATTTGTATCGGATTCCGCAAGTGCGGTTATCGGCGCTGCACTGATAATGCGTTCATCTCTCGGAATGCTTACTGCCGGAGCACTTTTCATTGTATGCGCGCTGCCGTGTATATACATATTTGCATATTCGCTTATCCTGCGGCTTTTGGCAGCGGTTTGTTCATCGTTTGCACCGTGCGGCGCAGCGGCACTTACCGAAAGCTTTGCCCTGTGTATAAGCGAACTTGGAGTTGTATTACTTGCCGTTAGTCTTTCTTTTATAATAGGTATATCCATTATGCTGTCATAGGGGGTGTGATTTACGGAGAATCTGAGAAGTATATTTATCAGTGCGATCGGCGCCATGATTTTGATATCCGCAGTTCTCATGCTGTGCCCGGGAAGACTTGAAAAAAAGCTTATTTCAATTTTAGCCATGAGTTATATTTTTATATCTCTTACAAAATGCAGTGATTTTTCGCTTGATCTTCGCGGAAAATATGACGGTATCATTGCGGATGCTCAAAGGTATGCCGATGACATACGCGCCGATGCCGAAAAATACAGCGAGAATGTAAAGCATGAAAGCCTTAAAAGTATGGAGTGAGAGCGCTATGAAGAACATTTTATATTTGATGAAAACAAAAAAGATGTTATTTGCTCTGCTCGCTTTGGGAATAATACTTATGAGTTTGTCGCATTTCGGAGCGCAGGGTACAACGGGCGGCATGTTATCAAGATTTTTTTTGCATACTTCCGATGCTGGAGAAATCTCGTCAGAACGACTTGAGGAGAGAATTTCCGAAGTGATTAAATCGACTTATTCTCTTGAGGAAGTAAGCGTGATTATAACATACGATACATCCGGTGAAAAAATTGTCGAGCGTGAATATGAAGCCGAGACAGGCGGCAAAAATACATATTCATTCGGCAATAATGCCGCAGAACCTTTTGTGAAAGGGGAGAAGCTCCCCGGAGTTCGCGGTGCACTGGTGTGCGCCTATCCGCTGAGCGAGAATTTGTCATATGACATAAAAAACGCTGTCTCAACGCTTCTGGGAGTGCCTGTGAACAGAGTCAGCGTTATTTATAAAAAGTAAGAGGAGTTGTTGTTATGGTAAACAAAAAGGCAATTGCACTGTCGGTTTTGGCACTTATGCTTATGGGAGTTGGATATGTAAATTATTCGCAGTCGACCGAACCCACTTCGGCAACGACGGATCAAGAATATGTACCCGTAGGCGAATCGAGACTTGTGTCGTCCGATGATGTCAAATCGGCAGCAGACGGTGAAAACTACTTTAAGAAAGCACGAATCAACCGCGAGACAGAGCGCGCAAAGAGCATAGATCTGTTAAAGCAAACAATAGCGGACAGTTCAACCTCACCCGAGGCGCGGGAAAATGCACAAAACCAGCTCTCAAAAATTGCAGATAATATGGAAATAGAAGCAAATGCCGAGGGGATTATCACTGCAAAAGGCTATAATGACTGCGTTGTGTACATTTCGGACAGCGCTGTAAATGCAGTAGTGGCATCCGAAAGCGAGCTTACTGCGGCTGACACCGCAAAGATTCGTGATATAATTTTTGAACAAACTAATAATAATAACATAAAAATAGTTGCAGTCAAATAAATTTTGTGTTATAATGTATACTATATAGGTGTAAAACATGATTTTACCTTTTCACGAATTGTTAGGGAGGCTTGTAAAATGGCTGAAAATGAACAGATTACGGATTTTGCCGGCAATGTAAAAATCTCTGATGAGGTCATCATAACGATTGCGGCGGTTGCCGTCTCGGAAGTTAATGGAGTGAGTTGCATCGGCGGCACGCTCAGTGAGATTGCACAGAAATTTGGCAAAAAGAATTTTGTAAAGGGAATTAAGGTTACAAACGGCGACGAACTCACAATTGATGTAAATGTTGTTGTCGACTACGGTGTGAGAATACCCGAGGTCGCTTGGAGCGTGCAGGATAATGTCAAAAAATCTGTTGAGCTTATGAGCGGACTGACCGTCGGCAAGGTCAATGTCCATGTGGTTGGTGTCGAAAACCGCAGTGAGACTGTGGAGCGTGCTGAGGAGATTGTACCTGTACAGGACGAGAGCGACAGCGAAACACAAGAATAACATTTGAAACAGTTGTGATTTTCACATTTACATTTTTATGATTTACTCACTCAGGAGGAATATATGAGCAGAAGAACTGCGAGGGACTTTGCCTTCAAGCTGATATTTGAGATACCTTTTTTCGGATATGAGAAAGCCGAGGAAAGAATTGATTTTCACTTTGGCTATGATGGTCTGCCGCTGACGGAATCGGACGATAAGTATATAAGAGCCGTTGTCGAAAAATGCTTTGCAGATATAGACGGTATTGACGCAAAGATTTCATCGGCGCTTAGCAACTGGAGGATTGAAAGACTGTCCAAGGTGGATTTGGCTCTGCTTCGACTTGCTGCAACCGAGATACTGTATATTGACGATGTGCCGTATAAAGTCGCAGTAAATGAGGCTGTCGAGCTTGCCAAACAATACGGTGATGACAGCACACCGTCATTTATAAACGGTGTGCTGTCGGCATTTGAAAATGCCGTATGATGACGGGAGGCACAACTTATGCCTATTATAACCGTCAGTCAACTTAACAACTATATGAAAAGGTTTGTCGAATCCAACAAAAATCTTTCCGGAATATATGTAAAGGGCGAGATATCCAATTATAAGCGTCACAGCTCGGGTCATGCGTACATGACGCTGAAAGACTCAGCATCGGCGCTCAAATGCGTTATGTTCAGTTCCTATGTATCCCGGTTGAATTTTGAACCGCGCAGCGGCATGAAAGCGATCGTTTTCGGGAAAATATCCGTATATGAGCGCGACGGAGCATATCAGCTCTATGCCGAGATGATTGTGCCGGACGGTATCGGCGAACTGTATGCGGCTTATGAGCAACTCAAAGCACAACTTGAGACAGAGGGATATTTTGCATCCGAGCTTAAAAAGCCATTGCCGAAGTATCCATCGCACATCGGCGTTGTCACTTCACCGCAGGGCGCAGCGGTTCGCGATATAATAAGCGTGCTCTCAAGGCGCTATCCGCTTGCCGCGGTAACAGTTTATCCTGCGCTTGTCCAGGGAGTCGGTGCGGTGCAGTCCATTGTTGCCGGTATAGAGTATTTCAATTATTCCGTCGTTCCCGATGTTATCATAGTAGGCAGGGGCGGAGGCTCTATTGAGGATTTATGGGCTTTCAATGACAGGTCAGTAGCAGATGCGATATATAAATCGGCAGTTCCGGTGATATCTGCTGTCGGACACGAAACGGATTTCACCATAGCTGATTTTGTGGCGGATTTGCGTGCGCCTACACCGTCTGCGGCAGCAGAACTTGCCGTACCGGACATAGCAGAGCTTAAAGTATCGCTCAGGCACAGCGAGGACAAAATTAAATCCGCATTGCTAAACCTTGTGCGCATTAAACGCGAAAGGTTTGCAAGGGTTATGTGTGTTGATATCAGGTCGATTGTGCTCGGCAAAATCGGCGATTATAAAATCACGACAGATACCGCACTGAGTGATATATTGCGTGCATACTCCGATTACACAGAAAAAAAGAAAAATGCGCTTGTAACTCTGTGCTCAGCACTTGATGCGCTCAGTCCCATGAAGGTTTTGCTGCGCGGCTATTCGGTTGCGTCAAACGCCGGGGGAGTTATAAAGTCCGTTGAATCGATAAAACAGGGCGACAGTTTTACGCTGACGCTGAGTGATGGCAGTGTGGAGTGTACTGCATTGAAAAAAAGCGAAAGGCGGTTAGTTAATGTCTGACAAAAAAACTTTTGAAGATAAAATGCTGATGCTTGAGGAAATAACAAACAAACTGCAAAAAGGAGAGGCATCGCTTGACGAATGCATCAATCTCTATGAAAAAGGTGTTGCACTATCTGCCGAATGCATGAAGATGCTCGAGAAAGCCGAGCAGAAGGTCAACATGATTTCCGTTGCAGCAGATACTGAGGTGCAAGATGAATTTTAATGAAGAATACAAAAGGAAAATTGAGAATACAGACAAATATATCGAAACATATATTGACGGTCTGGACGGTGTGGAGAAAGAACTTATAGAGGCAATGAAGTACAGCGTTCTCAACGGCGGCAAACGGTTACGCTCTATTCTCTGCACGGAGATATGTACCGAAAACGGCGGCGATCCGGCCGATGCCTTGCCATATGCGGCGGCGATAGAGTTTATTCATGCGTATTCACTGGTGCACGATGATTTGCCGTGTATGGACAATGCGGATATGCGCCGTGGCATGCCGAGCTGCCACAAAAAGTTCGGTCAGGCACAGGCAGTTCTCACAGGCGACGGATTGCTCAACCTGGCTTTTGAGCTGATGTCTGCGCGTTGCATCGACGGCGGACAAAAAGAGGTAAGAGCCATGAACACCGTAGCTCACTGTTCGGGAGTGTTCGGCATGGTTGGCGGCCAGTCAATAGACCTTAAGCTGCCGCTCAGCTCCCACATCACCGAGGAAGAACTGACAAGGCTTATTGAGCGCAAAACAATGGCACTCATACGCGCCTCGATAATATCCGGTGCGCTTATAGCGGACTGCGGAAAAGAAAAAATCGCACGCCTTGAAGAATATGCTTATCACCTGGGACTTGCTTTCCAGATAAGGGATGACTTTGAGGACGAGGCAGAGGACGCTGCGGATAAAAATAACTGTCCGAATTTTATCAATGTTCTCGGCAGAGATGAGGCAGCAAACAGATTGAAGTATCATGCGGACAGTGCAAGAAAAATTATTGAAACATACGGCGAGGATTCATTCCTTTGCCGATTCCATGATTACCTTTTCGGTGATTATACTGCATAGGCTGATAAGACGCGCCCATGGTTTGAGTAAAAAGCGATTTATCTGCCTTGGTAAACTTGACAAGTTAATATGGTGGTGCAGTATTCTAGTCAGATCATTCGTTCTTTAAGATGGGCCTAAAAATCCATTAAAGGGCATATCGATGAAGTTCCTGGTGTTTGCTTCTTACGCCCAGTTTGGGGTTGATGCTGGGAGTTAAGGACTTAGGGCGATCCGCAACGGCATGCGGGCGTTGACCCTTTTTCCGTGGAGACCCGTCTATGTGAGCAACGACGGGGCGGCGGAGAAATTTTATCTGTTTCTCCTCTGACCCCTATGTGCCTCTCGGTGCTTTTGACAACACTTTTGAAAAGCTGCTTACGAGCCGGGATAAAACCTGTTTTGCGGTGTAGGTAACAATATGCTGTGAACAGTGTAGCCTGCCTTGAGTGAATGTGGTGGAAAATTGTTCATACAATCGTGCAACGGCCATTGTGCGGTGGTAATCGCTTTATAAACCATGTTTGCAAAAGAGGCTAAGGAACGAAATGACTGTGAGGAAAACTCCTAGACTGTTTTATATGGGGGATTGCAGTACGGACTAAGTGGTTGTTCGGCGATACTTTCGGTAACGAAGTATGCAAAATTTCAAAAGGGAACTGCCGGATCGGCGACGAATCGGTAATTTTGCGGGAAATCCTGCCGGACCTAAGCCGTAAATTTTACTTCATATATTGCCACCATTAACTTTTTTGAAAAACGGAGTAACAGAGATGAAAAAACAAAAAACAAATCATAAATGGGTCATACATGTGACTTTGCTCTCATTTATGATATCGGTGTTTTTGGGTGTGGTAACAAGCACAGTGGTCAATGACCTTAACATAATTATTTCTTTCGTAGTGCTTATCCTTGTCATACTGTTTGGCATTTTGTTCGATATAATCGGACTTGCAGTCGCCACGGCAACGGAGGTGCCGTTCCATGCAAAATCCACAAAGCGTCATGTCGGCGCCAGAGAATCTATAAAACTCATACGAAACGCCGAAAAAGTGTCAAGTTTTTGCAATGATGTTATCGGAGACATATCCGGTGTCATATCAGGCGGACTTGCCACTTCTATAATTGTGAATATAGGAAAGGCTTTGCCTTTTGTAAATACATTTTTGCTCAGCCTCTTGCTCACGGCGATTGTCGCTTCGATGACCATCGGCGGCAAGGCTTATTGCAAACCGATTGCTATGACAGAGAGTTATGCAATTGTCGAAAAATGCGGCATTATCATACATCGGGTTACGCACCTTTTTGCACTAAACAAAAGAAAAGAGAAATAAAAATGATACTTGAAAGCATTAATTCACCTGCGGATATCAAGCATTTGTCCTTCGCGCAGCTTGATATTCTCGCAAAAGAGATAAGACAGTTTCTTATAAACAACATTCTTGTCACAGGCGGTCATCTCGCATCGAATCTGGGCGTGGTGGAGCTGACTCTTGCCATACACAAAGTGTTTGACTTGCCCAAGGACAAGCTTGTGTTTGATGTTGGGCATCAGTCATATGTACACAAGATCATCACCGGCAGACGCGGCGCATTTTCGACCCTGCGCACACTTGGCGGTCTCTCGGGGTTTCCTAAGCCGGACGAGAGCAAATATGACGCTTTTGCCGCCGGACACGCCAGTACATCCATATCGGCAGCTGTCGGCATGGCAAGAGCAAGAGATATAAGCGGTGATGATTACAATGTAATTGCATTCACCGGAGACGGTGCGCTCACCGGCGGAATGACTTTCGAGGCGCTCAATGACATAGGGCAGCATAAATCAAGGCTGATTATCATATTAAACGACAACGAAATGTCTATAGAGAAAAATGTTGGCGGTCTATCGGCACATCTTAGCAGATTGCATTGCAATCCACGCTATCTGCACACAAAAAATGCGGTTGCCGACTTTTTGTCGTCACACGGAAAACGCGGCGAGGTTGTGTCGGATTTTCTCAAATCGGCAAAAGCAAAGCTTAAATTTGCCACAATGGCGGCGCCTTATTTTGAAAGTATAGGCATTAAATACATTGGTATAGTTGACGGCCACAACATTAAGGATCTGTGCGAAATATTTGAAAAGGTGAAAAGCACCGAAGAACCTGTCATTATTCACACCTTCACAAAAAAAGGTCTCGGATACAAAGAAGCTGAAGCAAACCCCGACAAATACCACGGTGTGAGCAGAAAAACCATGTCAATATCCCGGAATTCATTAAAATATTCCGATTGTTTCGGCACGATACTTTGCGGATTGGCGCGTGAGAATAAATCTGTCGCGGCAATCACCGCCGCAATGGCGTCCGGATGCGGCCTGCATATTTTTTCTCAGGAATTCCCAAAACGATTTTTTGATGTCGGCATAGCTGAAGAACACGCCGTCACCATGGCGGCCGGAATGGCCAGCGGCGGCTTGACTCCGGTTATATGTATATACTCCACATTTTTGCAGAGAGCATATGATCAGATAATTCATGATGTTTGTATGCAAAATCTGCATGTGGTTTTTGCCATAGATCGTGCCGGTTTGGTGGGAGAGGACGGAGAGACTCATCAGGGTATATTTGATCTGTCGTTCCTTAGTCACATTCCCAATATGACGGTGCTTGCGCCGTCGTGCTATGATGAATTTTCGGAAATGATGGA
Organism: uncultured Clostridia bacterium; assembly: GCA_934454585.1. GTDB lineage: Bacteria > Bacillota > Clostridia > UMGS1810 > UMGS1810 > RGIG4708. Next base: position 98,549 of record CAKSFP010000007.1, on the reverse strand, counting down.
TTATGCTGTAAACAAATGCCGCGGACCTGTTGCGGTGCGCTATCCGAAGGGAAAAATCACATTCCGTGACAGTCACAAACCTTTTGAAGTGTCAGTTGCGGAGAAAATATGCGACGGTAATGACGCAGCAATCATTGCCTGCGGCAAGATGACCGACATTGCGATAAAAGCGGTGCAGCTGCTTGAATCCAATGGAATAAAGTGTTCACTTTACAACATGGGTACTGTAAAGCCCATTGATAAAAAAGCCGTGAGAGATGCGTGCTTATCTTCTCCGATATTTACAATCGAAGACAATGTAACAGATGGCGGCATGGGTTCTGCCGTAGCGTCTATTGCAGCAGAGAACGGCGTCAGATGCGTAAAACTCGGATTTCCGGATGAATTTATAAAACAAGGCAAGCAAATAGAGATTTTTGAGCTCTACGGACTCACTCCGTCAAAGATTGCCGCCAGGATAGAAAAGGAGATACACTCATGAACGGCAGACTGGATGTAGAACTTGTCAACCGCGGACTTGTCGAGAGCCGCGAAAAAGCCAAGGCGCTTATTATGGCGGGCTGTGTTTATATAGACGGTCAAAAGGCATACAAAGCCGGCGACAAAGTTAAAGATGGCGAGGCAATTGAAGTGCGCGGCACTCCGATTCCTTTCGTGAGCAGAGGCGGACTCAAGCTTGATAAATCGATAAAATCTTTCGGGATAGACTTAAACGGTCTTGTATGTGCCGACATAGGCGCCTCGACAGGCGGTTTTACCGATTGCATGCTGCAAAACGGTGCATCAAAGGTCTATTCCATAGATGTTGGCTACGGGCAGCTTGCGTGGAAATTACGAAATGATCCGAGAGTTGTCAATATGGAGCGGACAAATGTTCGCTATCTTGATGTATCGCTTGTGCAGAACATTAAGTTTATATCTATTGATGTCTCGTTCATCTCACTCAAACTTGTGCTTCCTGTGGCATATGAGATTTTGGATAATGGCGGTCACCTTGTGGCGCTCATCAAGCCTCAATTTGAGGCAGGCAGAGAGGAAGTCGGCAAAAAAGGTGTCGTAAGAGATATAAACATTCATAAAAAAGTTATTAAAAACGCAGTTAATACTGCGTTTGACATTGGGTTCACGGTATTGGACATTGATTATTCGCCTATAAAAGGGCCTGAGGGCAACATTGAATATCTTATGTATCTTAAAAAAAACAATGATGATTCAGTACACGAAACCTGTGTCAGTGATGAAAAAATAGACGAAGTTGCCCTTAATTCACATGAGTTGTAGGAAAGAGTGTTTTAGCGATGAGTCCATCAGATAAAGAAATTTTAGAAAAGTACGGAATAATTTTTGATACATTAGACGAAGATGTAACGGACATGGTCATATCGAAGGCTGATACAGAGCTAATCAGAGAACTTGATTTTGCCAGGGATATCAAATTGGGTTCGAAGTACCAGAGTCTGAGACATTTGCGCAAAGTCAACGGTTCGTCGCAACCGGCTGACAAAATGAAAACAAAACGAAAGAGAGACGATACTGCAGAGAAATCCACAGATCAATCCACCACGGAAAGATTTTCGAGTACTTATAATGTTATAACAAATCCACCGTCCGGCAAGAATGCTGAGTCCGGAGGTGATTTGGTTAAAGAAAACACTGTTGCAGATAAACCGATTGACGATAATACTGCAGAAACCCCTGTTTCGAAAACTGTCATCACAGGTAAAATTGCCGAGCGTCTCGCTGAGAAATATGCCGAAGTCGGATTCCGGGGCTTTTCAAAAGATGAAGTGTTGGAGTATATATTGTGCAAAGTTACGGATAACGATAAGATCGAAGAAACCGTGAACCATCTTATGGACAAGTTCGGCACTCTGGAGAATGTGCTCAACGCAGACCGTGCAGATCTTGCAATAGCCGGGCTGTCACCTGAAGAGATAACGGCGATTACACAGCATCGCGAACTGCAAAGATATCTGTGTACGCACAAACCCACAAAAATTTGTCTCACCAACACAGAAATTGCAGGTGAGTTTTGCCGTGAACGATTTGGCGGAGATGTAGTGGAATCGTTTTATGTAATTTCGCTTGATGCCGTGCGCAATGTCAAAGCCTGCACTCTCATAAGCAGAGGCATTGAGAACAGAGCCGAGGCATACCTGATCTCTGTACTGCGTGCAGCAATGGCACACCGGGCAACAGCGATATTGCTCTGTCACAATCATCCCGGAGGCAACTTGCGTCCGTCGAACGAAGATATAGCCATGACTCAGGATATTGTAAATATGTGCACAAGAATTGATATACCTGTCATTGACCATATAATTTGCACCAAAGACAGATATTTGAGTATGTTTGATCAGTATCAGCTGAATTTTTGACAAATTTGGAAAGGGGATAAAATAATTATGGTGTATGTTTTGCTTGCAGAAGGATTTGAAGAAATAGAGGCGCTCAGCTTTACCGACATATTGCGCAGGGCAGGGGTTGAAGTCATGCTGACATCTGCGGACAACAGCGACAGCGTGAAAGGCTCTCACGGAATAAAAGTATATGCTGATATTCATATAGACGATATAGACCGTTCAAAGGCAGATGCGGTTGTGCTGCCGGGCGGACTGCCGGGAGCATATAATCTGCGCGACAGCTCATGCGTGAAGAATTTGCTCGATTACGCATTTGCAAACAATAAAATTATGGGTGCAATTTGTGCGGCACCGTATGTATATGATACATTCGGATATCTTAAAGGAATCCGTGCAACTGCCAACCCGGGATTTGCAGATAAAATGGTTAATTGCAATTTCTGCACCGATCGTGTTGCGGTTGACGGTAATTTTATAACTTCACAAGGCCCCGGAACCACACATGAATTTGCTGCGGCGTTTATTGCAAAGTTAAAAGATAAAAAGCTTGCAGATGAGTTGATAGACGAAATGCTTTTTAGGCGATAGGTTTGAAAATGCTTATAATAATTTCGCAAAATTAAAATTTTGCGAAATTAAGGGGATAGTTTTTGAGAGGAGAGATATAGATTATGGCGGTCGGCAAAAAATATTCCGATGTGCCGCAGCTGCTGCGCGATTATCTTAATTTCATGACGGTTATCAAAGGCAAATCGGAAAACACGGTTAAGGAATACTATTATGACCTTAGAATGTTTTTGAAATTCTTGCGTGCATCATCCGATGGCCTGCCGCTTATTTCTCTCGATGATATTTCTCTTGAGGATTTTGATATGAATCTGCTCAAGGAAATTTCTCTGAGCGATCTGTATGAGTTTATGGCTTATGTAAATGACGAAAAATCATCCAACGACAATTACCGTGCGCGCAAAGTTGCAAGTCTGCGCTCGTTTTTCAAATATCTGCATGTCAAGGTGAATTTCATTGAAACCAATCCGGCCGAATATTTGGATTCTCCGAAAATAAAAAAACGCATGCCGAGGTACCTCTCATTTGATGAATGTGTCAGATTTCTAAATGCCATTGACGGAAAACACAGGCAACGCGACTTGGCAATGTTTGTTATATTTTTGAATTGCGGACTTAGATTGAGCGAATTGGTCGGAATTAACATCAAAAACATTGACTTTGACAAACGGACACTGCGTGTCATAGGTAAAGGAAACAAAGAACGAATGGTTTTTCTCAATGACCTGTGCATGGACGCTATTAATTCGTATATGGCGGTGCGGCCCAATGACATTGTAAAGCCGCAGTCGCGTGATGCACTTTTTCTCAGTGCGCAGGGAAACAGAATCAGCAACCGCATGGTTGAGTTGCTTGCAAAGAAATATTTTGATAAAGCCGGCATAGACAGCGAGCTGTATTCCCCCCACAAACTTCGCCACACCGCGGCGACGCTGATGTATCGGGACGGCAATGTGGACATCCGCACCTTGCAGGAACTGCTCGGGCACGCAAGCCTGTCCACAACACAGATTTACACTCATATAAGAAACGACGATCTAAAAGATGCTGCGGACAAAAATCCGCTCTCCGATCCGAATATAATAAAAAGTGACGACTAAGCGTAAAATTCAGTCGTCACTTTTTATGCAATGCGGCTTGCTCTTTGAAATTGCCGCAATTTAATCAAAACCGATGGGTATATGTTGTGTATCTGTGAGATCTATAGCGTCGGCAGGTGGCATGTCGAACAGATACACAACATATACCCTGAGACGGTGCACATTATTTATTCATCAAGTTTCAGCACCGACATAAACGCCTCCTGGGGAATCTCAACGGTGCCGACCTGGCGCATCCTCTTTTTGCCCTCTTTCTGCTTTTCAAGCAGTTTTTTCTTTCTGGTGATATCACCGCCGTAGCACTTGGCGAGCACATCTTTTCGAAGTGCCTTAACTGTCTCTCTGGCGATTATTTTATTGCCGATTGCCGCTTGGATGGGCACTTCAAACAACTGCCTCGGTATGGATTCTTTTAGTTTTTCGGCAATCTTCCTTCCGCGCGAGTATGCCTTGTCGGTGTGTACAATGAACGACAGTGCGTCAACTACATCACCGTTGAGCAGCATATCGAGTTTTACAAGCTCGGAACGCTGATAACCCTTCATCTCATAGTCAAGCGATGCATAACCCTTTGTGCGTGATTTGAGTGCATCGAAAAAGTCGTAAATGATTTCGTTCAGCGGCATGTCATAGTGTAACACAACACGGGTCTTATCAAGGTATTGCATATCCCTGAATATGCCTCGGCGTTCCTGGCACAAATCCATAATGTTGCCCACAAAATCCGTCGGTAGCATTATATCAGCTTTCACAACCGGTTCTTCCATAAACTCTATCTCGGATGGCGACGGAAGATTTGTCGGGTTATCTATCATGATGACATCACCGTTCGTCTTGGTAACTCGATAGATAACACTCGGTGCGGTCGTTATGATGTCTATATTGTATTCACGCTCTATTCTCTCCTGAATTATCTCCATGTGGAGTAAGCCGAGAAATCCGCAGCGAAATCCGAAGCCGAGCGCAACGGATGTCTCCGGATCAAATGACAGTGCAGCGTCGTTAAGTTGAAGCTTTTCAAGTGCATCTCTCAAATCGGAATACTTTGCTCCGTCAGCCGGATAAATTCCGCAATATACCATAGGGTTAACCTTTTTGTAACCCGGAAGCGGCTCTGCAGCTCGGTTAGCAGCGTTTGTCACAGTGTCTCCGACCCTGGCATCGGACACGGTTTTAATGCTTGCGGCTATGTAACCGACTTCGCCTGCCATAAGAGTCTTGCACGGCATTGAACCGAGCGCGGACAGATGACCGACTTCTACCACCGGGAATTCTTTACCGGTAGCCATGAAACGGATGGTATCGCCGACACTCACACTGCCGTCGAAAACTCGCACATAGGCTATCGCACCTTTGTAAGCATCGTAGTATGAATCGAATATAAGAGCTTTAAGCGGAGCATTTTCATCACCGCTCGGCGCAGGAATCTTCTCCACAACTTTTTCAAGAACTTCCTCAATGCCTATTCCTTGCTTTGCGGAAATCAGCGGTGCATCTTCAGCATCAATGCCGATTATATCCTCAATCTCCTGTTTGACCTCATCGGGTCTTGCGCTGGGCAGATCTATTTTGTTTATGACCGGTACTATCTCCAGATTATGGTCAACGGCAAGATATGTGTTTGCAAGGGTTTGAGCCTCCACGCCCTGAGCCGCATCGACGATGAGTATAGCGCCCTCGCACGCGGCAAGACTGCGCGATACCTCGTAGTTGAAATCAACATGTCCCGGTGTGTCTATGAGGTTGAATTCATATTCTTTGCCGTCGTTTGCCTTGTAAACAAGCTTGACAGCTCTCGCTTTGATGGTTATCCCCTTTTCACGCTCCAAATCCATGTTGTCCAAGATTTGGTCCTGCATTTCCCTTTGTGTAAGCACGCCGGTTTTTTCAAGCATTCTGTCGGCAAGTGTGGATTTTCCGTGGTCTATATGTGCAATTATGCAAAAATTTCTTATTTTATCTTGTCTTGGCATAGTTTGACTCCTTAAAGCTTTGTACATATGATTATTTTAACACAGAATATTGAATTTTACAATAACAAATCTATAATTTTGTTGCAATTATTTATTTCATAACAATCAAATAGCACAAGAAAAAACCGACCGCAGTGCAGTCGGGTTTTTCAATTAGGGGAATAATCTTATAAGCTTAATTAATAAACTTCTTTCCACTGAGCTATGTTGTCTTTGTCAAATTTGAAGGGATCGCCAACCATAACTTCCGTGCCGCCGTCGGCAGCTTCAGTAACTGTTCTCTCACCAAGGTCACCTGCTTTGAAGGTGTCACCCTCAGCACCTGTGATGTCGCCTTTAACCAGCGAATCCATTGTATATGCCGCAAGGCTGCCTATCTCTACAGGATTCCACAGATACATCCACGGGCAAGTACCATCCTCAATGAACGGAGCCATCTCGGAGGGAAGTCCGAGTCCTGTAAGAAGTACATCCGAATTTTTGTCCTGGAGAACTTTTCCGGCTGCGAGCATACCCACGGTTGTAGGTGCAATGATGACCTTAACTTCGGGGTTCTGCAAAAGGGCCTGTGTTTCAGATGTGGATTTTGTCGGGTCGTCATCACCGTAAGCTACTTTTACAAGCGGTGTCTTTGCATACTTGTCGGGGTTTTCATCAAGCTCTTTTTTCATCCATTCTATCCAGAGATTCTGATTTGTTGCCTGTGCCGTAGCCGAGAGGATTGCGATGCCGCCCTCGCCGTCTACCATATCATATGCCGCCTGAATGAGACCTCTGCCGATTTTCTCGGGGTCTGCCTGTTGAATGTGAGTTTTTCTTGAATCCTTGTTTACCGCGGAATCAAGCGATATAACCGGGATTCCGGCAGACATAGCCTCTTCAAGTGCCGGCTGCAGTGCATCCTGGTCGTTTGCGGCAATTGCTATGCCGGACACTCCCTGTGCCACAAGCTGATTAATGATCTCTATCTGTTTTTCGGGGGTAGCTGCTTCGGGACCTTTGTAGAGAGCCTGAGCGCCTACATCTTTGCAGGCTTTTTCAAATCCCTCATAAACTTTCTGCATGTAGGGGTTCTGAACATCTTTGGCTATGAAAGCGTAAGTGCCGTTTCCGCCGGATGATGAACCGCTGTCTGAGGTGTTGCCGTCCCCGCAGCCTGCAAGCATTGATGCACCCATAACGGCTGCAAGTCCGATTGCCATAAACTTTTTGAATTTCATAATAATCTCCCTTTCGTTTATAAATTTTTCCGATGATTTCATCGGTAAATCACTGTTTTTGAACCGATTTTTTTAGTTTTACAAACCAATTTGTATTACCGACGCTCTCTTTGAATCCCGGGATTGCAACCGTGATGATGAGCAGAGCGCCCACGACTATCATAATTATCTGGCTGGACGCATTCATAAGTCCGAGACCGTATCTCAAATAACCAATTACCAGTATCGCAAGCGATGCACCGAGGATTCTGCCCTTGCCGCCTGATGTAGACACACCGCCGAGCACTGCCATCGCTATTATGTCCAGCTCATATCCCTTTGCCACATCCGGTCGCACACTTGACATCTTCGACGCAAGATACACTGCCGCAAGAGCGGAGAACAAACCTGCCATTGTGTAAACTATTATCTTTATTCTGTCGGTACGCACACCTGAGTATTTTGCAACCGTAACCGAATTTCCCATAGCATAGCACCGTCTGCCGAATTTGGTGTAGTGCAAAAGGTATGCAAAGAAAAGAGCCTCGATTATAACGAACACAAGGACATAGGGAACAAGTCCGATTTTTCCGGCGGCAATTCTTCCGAACCATTTTGGGAAACCGCCGACGGAATTTGTCTCAAGTATTATCGACGCTATACCGCGATAGATAATCTGTGTTGACAGGGTTACTATCATGGACGAAAGTTCCGGAAACTTGACGAGTATTACGCCGTTTATAAGTCCGCAGATCAAGCCTGTAGCGAGAGCTGCCGCAATTGCCACACCCATCGGACAGCCGGCGCGGTACACCACTCCCATTATGGTTGCCGAAAGTGCCATGATTGATGCGACGGAGATGTCTATCTCGCCGAGCATAAGCACGAATGCCATGGGGAACACCACAATGGCTTTGTCAAGAAAATCTCTTGTCGCATTGAGTATATTGCGTGCATTTGCGTAATTCGGCGATGCCGAAAGGTTGAATACATTAACAACTATCAGCATGAGCACAAGCATCCACTCCCATTGCAGAAAAAACCGTTTGAGAGAGAATTCTCTCGTATCCGCAATAGTACGGGTTCCATCCATGCTCACAGACTGCTTAACAATTTCCTTAGTCATCAGATATTCCTCCTTCTGAGCGCTTTCATCTCTACATTTCTCTGTATTAATGAGTTTGCAGCTATCGAAAGCAGAATTATAAGACCTCTTATAGCCTCCTGCCAGAATGACGACACATGGATCAGAGGCATAGCGTTATTGAGTATACCGAGAAGCACTGCTCCGAGGAGCACTCCGGGAACTCTGCCCGTGCCGCCGTTTACCGACACACCGCCGAGCACGCAGGCTGCGATTACATTCATTTCATATCCGGTGCAGGTCTCTCCCTGTGCCACGCCGTATTTGCACACATACAGTGTGCCGGCAAGTCCGGCTATCACTCCGAGAAGTGTGTAAACCAGTATTAATGTGTTGTCCGTCTTTATGCCGGATACCCTCGCACTCTCCTCACTGTTGCCGACCGCATATATCTTGCGCCCCGTGCGGGTCTGTGTCATAAAGAATGCCGCCGCTATGTACACGATCACGGCTATCATTATGAGATTGTTTATGCCGAGCACTTTTCCTGTCGCAAGTGAGAGAAAGTTTGCGCCCATTTCCTGTTGTTTAACCCAACTGCCGTTTGCAACCAGGTAGGTGATGCCTCTGTATATATTCATTGTACCGAGCGTTGCTATAATCGGCAAAATTTTCAGTTTGGACACAAGCAAGCCGTTAAAAAAACCACTGACTATGCCGACCGCCATAGCAATTGCCACGACACCTATCGTAGGTATGCCGGGGTTATTTTTTAGAACTGTGCAGCCAGCCATTGCCCCGAGCGCCATTATGGCACCAATAGACAGGTCAATGCCGCCCGTCACCATGACAAACATCATACCAACGGCGCATATGGCGAGCACCGATGTTTCGGTAAACATATCCGACAGATTCTCCGCCGTGAGGAAGTTGCCGCCACTCCTGTATTCGACAAATATCGCAATCACAATCATTACTATAACGAGACTGATTTCGCGGATATTTGCAGAGAAAAATTTCTTCATCTTAGCCATTTGTATCACCGCCTCACATATTCATTGCAGATTCAAGAATCATTTCCTGAGTAACGCCCTTGGCATCATCAAATATTCTTGATACTCTGCCTTCTTTCATAACCAATATTCTGTCTGCCATGCCGAGCACCTCAGGCATCTCCGAAGATATCATTATCACTGCATACCCGGATTTTGCAAGTTCAGACATAATTTCATATATCTGAGCCTTTGCACCAACATCAACACCCTTTGTGGGTTCGTCAAGTATGATGACCTTGAGATCTGAGCTGAGCACCTTTGCCACGATAACCTTTTGCTGATTACCGCCGGACAGGCTTGATGCTTTGTCGTATACCGACAGTGCCTTGGTCTTTACTTTTTCAAGAAGTTCTTTTGCCCTGGCGTTTTCTTTCCGCTTATTGATTATTGTGAACTTTGTGAATTTCTCCAGTGTAGACAGTGTTACATTCTGTCCCAGTCCCCAGTCGAGGATAAGACCCTGTTTTTGTCTGTCTTCCGGCAGATAGCCTATCCCGGCTTCCATAGCCTCCTCGGGGTGATTTATCTTTATGCGTTTTCCGTCAAGATAGATTTTGCCGCTATCCGGCTTTTCTATACCCATTATTCCTTGGAACACTTCCGTTCTGCCGGCACCTACAAGACCTGTCACCGCAAGGATCTCTCCCTCATGCACTCCGAATGTCACATCGCGGTAGTAACCGGTCTTGCTCAGGTTCTCCACGCGGAATACCTCTTTGCCGCACTCAACCGTAAGCTTGGGGTAAATATCTTTTATCTCTCTGCCGACCATCTTGGATATGAGCACATCGTTTGATATGCCGTCCACATCCCATGTGCCGATGTACTGCGCATCGCGGAACACCGTTACTCTTGATGCCAGTCTGTACATATCTTCAAATCTGTGTGAAATAAAGATTATCGACTTGCCCTCATCCCTGAGCTGCTCGGCAATCTTGTACAGTCCCTCACATTCTCTCTTGGAGAGCGCCGCCGTAGGTTCATCCATGATGATTATCTCGGCGTGAGTTGATATCGCCTTGGCAATCTCCACAACCTGCTGCTCGGCTACGGTGAGGTTTCCCATGCTTGCGTGCGGATCGATGTCACTGCCGATATGCTCGAGCAGCTCCTTCGCCTCGGCGTGCATGCGGTTCCAGTCTATTGTTTTGAACTTGGTCATTTTTTCGTGACCGATGAATATGTTCTCCGTGACGCTCAGGTACGGATATGTGGTTCCATGCTGATATATCGCCGCTATGCTGCAATTCTGCGCATCCTTAGGGTTTTTGAACGACACCTTCTCGCCTTTTAGATATATCTCTCCTTCTTCGGGGATATGTACTCCGGTTATCACCTTGATAAAAGTGGATTTTCCGGCACCGTTCTCGCCCATCAGTGCATGAATTTCGCCTTTTTTCAACTGAAAATGCACATTATCCAGAGCCTTGACGCCCGGGAAAATCTTTGTGATTCCTTTCAGTTCAAGAATATAATCAGACACCTTCATCATTCCTTTCATAAGTTTTGTTGCCGTTTCAATTTCTGATATTATTCTACAATAAATTTAATTGGCAATCAATGTTCAAAAATGAAAACACGATGTGTTTTTTTGAAAAGGTTGATGTGATTTTTTAATTTTGACATCGAAACAAACATTTCTTTGCGGAACGGCACAAAGATGTTTACACAATTGTAAATGTTATTAGATCAAACTCAAAAAAATGACAAATTACCTGTAGTGATCGATGACCTCATGACCCGTTTACTGCGGTTATTCGTTGCAAAACGACATCATCAAATTAAAAAAATCCGATATAAAGTCCGGAAAACTTCCAAACCTTATATCGGATTAAATTAATACTTTTTGAAAATCAACCCACTATCTCATCGGGATCATCATACGCGGTTCTCGCCGGAATGACCCAAATCATCTGGGTGCTTTCGTCCCACTCAACGCGGCAGTCAAGCGCGTCTGTTATATCGCGAAGCTTAAAGTAGTTGTTATCATTGATATTAAAGCAAGTCGCCTTGATCGGCACACCGTCAAGCGTCAAAAATGCCGATGACGAATAAGCCTTTCTCGCAACGCCGTCACCCGGTGTTAACTCACCGCCGGCAGGTGTGTAATCATAAAAACTCAGCATATCAATGGAGTTTGTTGCAGCGTCATACTTAACATCAAAGCCTTTGATGGTTCCGTCAAGGATTTCCGCAATGTCTCTAAGCTTAAAATAGTTGTTGTCGTCAATGTTGTATGCAACGGTGTTAAACTTGCGTCCTTCCAGGGAAACCGTCTGCGTCTTTGCAACGGAGTCTTTGCTGAATCCGTTTCCGGGATAATAAGTAAATGTATCGTGTTGATCATCCTCGTGAACCAGGTAGCGAATTTCTCCGTTATAGAAAATGGTATAGATTTTACCTGTTATAATCCACGGCTCATAGTCGGCGGGATCTAGAATATCCTTCATATCCTCGTCGCGGTCAAATGAAAATTCCTCAATGCCGTATACATTAACCCAGTCTCTGTCGTTTATCGTGTTGATGTCACCGTTGTTTGAGCGAACCCAAGCGCCGTACTCCGACATCTTGTTCTCATCAACATTGATATATCCGAAATGATATGCTTTCAGCTTTGCAATTCCCTCGGCAGAGTATGTCAGCGCACCCAATGCACTCCATGCCGTATCTACGGACAGCACACCTATAGGCGCACCGAGCAGTGCGGTGTCTGCCGCGGACAAAGTTTTGGTGAATTCATCGAGTTTGCTTGTCGGAATGTAACACATCTTTGAATTAAACCAGATTTTCGAGTTTGTTCCGTCATAGTTCATATCGATAACATCGATTGCCGCGCCCTTTTTAACTGCGCCGACAACCGACGAACCGTCGGAAATGTCAGTGTCAACGGCAGCTATTGCTTTGTACTGAGTTGTAGGTTTCTCGGTGTTTGCAAGCTGCATGTTTACATACTTCGCGTCAACATAATAAAGACCTTTTTTATAATAAATCTTGTAATGACCGTTATGCGGAGTTGCGTCTACAATCTGAACCGACTGATTGATTTTAATAACGCCGGATTTTACATAATCAGTATTGTCCGGAGTTGTCTTAACCATCAAAAGACCCGTTGCCTTGCCTACCGCCTGAATCTGCGGAGGAGTTGACACCTGGTTGTTGATGTCTAAGATATAGCAGTTGTTTCTCGGGAGGAAATATACTCCCGGTTTCCAGCTTGTAAAAGCAGTACCGTCCTTCTCGCCGCACTGTCTGATTGAGCCGCGTGTTTCGTCAACACCGCCATCACTCCATACGGCAACCCACTTTTCGTTATAGGCTACAACTTCAAATTCGCTTGTCGTTGTGGCATAGAACGCGGTGTTGGCGTTTGCTTCTGTCCTGCTGTTTTCTCCGAAAATCGGCGCATAGCCTATTTCTCTCAGATCGTCAAGTCTTTTTGAATGATAGTTGATCGGCGGATTGCCGGGATAGAACGAGGCTTTTACCGAACCGATTTTTCCTTCATCGCCAATATGTACGATAGCCATTCCCACAAGCGGCAGTGATGCCGGGCGCGAATGTCTTACCCACTCAGTCGGCACTTTGGCATAGAAATTCCATTCCTGACCCTCGGTGGTCTTGCTGCCGCCGTAGATGTAATCAGAGAGAAATGTCATCTCTATCGCATGCGAATACTTGTCGGTATCGGACGCCGCCCACTGTTTGTTCAGGTCCTTTTCAACAGCCGCACCGGCTCCGAGTATCGGCTCCGTTTCACGGGCTGTCGTGTAGGCAAGGACATATCCGACAGTGCCGTCGGATAACTGAATTTTATGAAACTTTCTGTTGTCCTCTCCTATTACATAAGCCTCAAGGACCGTCACAGATGTTCCTTTGCTGATTTCACTTACGCCCCCGGAATAAGTGGCGTTTTTTGTAACCATTACGGTGCCGCCGTACACAACATAGGCAGTGTCGCCCGCCTGAATATCGTCTGCGGCAAATGCTACAGTGCAAAACAGCGCCAAAGCGCAAAGCACTGCCGGCAAAATTTTCTTCAACACAATAATTCCTCCTTTTACTTTTTATGTTTATCGTAATTTGAATACTACAATAATTATATACTATATTGTTGCAATATGCAAGGTGATTTTGCTTGTATAACAGAGCTTTTTTAATTTTTATTAATTTTTATTTATTCCGCAAACAACGCCTTGGCGAAATCGCCGGAATCAAAAGTCTGCAAATCGTCTATACCCTCGCCCACTCCGACAAGTTTCACGGGGATACCCTCCTCATGCGCTATGGCAAGCACTATGCCGCCGCGTGCGCTGCCGTCAAGTTTGGTAAGGATAATTCCCGATATATCCGCACTCTCTCGGAAAAGTTTAACCTGGCTCACGGCATTCTGCCCGGTGGTGGCGTCGAGCACAAGCAGGGTTTCCTTGGAGCAGCCGGGGAGTTCCCTCTCCATGACGCGGAAAATCTTATTCAGCTCGTCCATGAGGTTCTTTTTGTTGTGCAGTCTGCCGGCAGTATCAAGGATGATTATATCCGCACCGCGTGCCTTTGCTGCGGTAATGGTGTCGAACACCACAGCCGCCGGGTCTGCCCCCTCACGGTGACGGACAATGTCTATTCCGGATCTGTCCGCCCATATTTGCAGCTGGTCTATCGCCGCCGCACGGAAAGTATCCGCCGCGCCGAGGATGACTTTTTTGCCCTGCGCCTTGTAGCGCGCCGCCATCTTGCCTATAGATGTTGTCTTGCCGACACCGTTTACACCGATCACCATTATAACGGACGGCGTGGTGTCGAGCCGCATTGTCGTGTCGTTTGCACTGAGTATGTCAGAGATGATTCTCTCAATCTCTGCCTTGACTTCTCTCGGTTCCTTTATGTGGTTTTCTTTAACGGATTCGCGCAGTCTGCCGACGATATATGTGGAAGTTTCAACGCCCACATCAGCGAGAATAAGTGCCTCTTCGAGCTCCTCAAATAAATCTTCATCAATCTTTGTGAACATCTTAAGCACGGAGTCAATCTTATCATTAAAAGACTTCCTCGTCTTTTCCAGTCCGCTTATGAGCCGCGCAAAAAAGCCTTTTTTCTCTGACGGCTTTTCGGCGAGCGATTCGGTCGCGGCACTCTCCGTTTTTTCTTCGTTTTCTTCTGTTTTTTTCGCTGTTTCAACCTCGGTTTCATCGGCTGTTTCTTCCGATTCATCATGTGCCGGCTCATCGGTTGATTCTTCTTTCGCCGCCGTTTCTTCATAAATCGATCCATCGGCGCAAGCTTCGTCATCCGCCCCTTCCTCGGTTTCATCGGCCGTTTCCGCATTTTCATGCTTTTCCTCGGTTTCCGCCGCTTTTTCAATATCTGCCGCATCCGCGTCAACTTTCGCAGCGTCCGCCGTTTCTTCAATTATCTCTGCATTATCTTTTTCCGATATTTTTTCCTCATCGGCATTGCTTTTTCCGAACCACCGTCCGAATGTGTCTTTAAGCCCCATCTGCGCTGTATTCCTCCAAATCTTCAAATTTTAGCTTAAGCAGCTTTGATATACCCTTCTCCTGCATGGTTACGCCGTACATAATGTCCGCTGCCTCCATGGTGCCTCGTCTGTGGGTCACCACGATAAACTGTGTCTTTTTGCTGTACTTGCGGATGTAGTCGGCAAAGCGATATACATTGTTATCGTCGAGCGCCGCCTCCACCTCGTCGAGTATGCAAAACGGTGTCGGGCGAACCTCGAGCACAGAGAACAGCAGTGCTATTGCCGAGAGTGCCCGCTCTCCGCCGGAGAGCGCCATCATGTTCTGCAGCTTTTTGCCTGGCGGCTGCACCTCTATCTCAATGCCGCTCTCAAGAACATTGTCCGGCTCGCTGAGTGACAGAGAGCCGACGCCACCGCCGAACAGCGCGGCAAAGGTTTCGTTAAACTTACGCTTGATGATATCAAAACTCTCGTTAAATTGCTTGACCATGACGGTCTGCATCTCCCGGATTATCTGTTCAAGTTTTTTCTTGGTTTCATCAAGGTCTTTTTTCTGCTCTGTGAGATAATCAAACCGCTCTTTGACCTCTTTGTACTGCTCGATAGAGTCGATGTTTATGTTGCCGAGTGCCTTTATCTGTGAGCGGAGCGACGCCGCTTCTCTCTGGGCCTCGGTCATATTAAAGTCGGTTTTCTTAAACTCGAGCGCTGTGTTATATGTCAGCTCATAGTCATCCCACAGCTTGGCTATGACAGACTCGGTGTCCGACTCAATCTTTGCGTTCTTGCTCTCCAGGCGCACAGTCTCCTGCTGCAAGTCATATATAACCACATTTTGCGATTTGAGTTCATGTTGCATTTCTTTGAGCCGTCGGCTGCCGTCGTCATAGCTTTTCTGCCCCTCGTCAACCTGACGGTGCAAATCCTCGGTGCCGCTTTTTGCCTGATTAATTCTCTCTCTCAGTGATTCTGTCTCCGCCTGTATAGCGTCATTGGCTTTCTTAGCGTTCTCAATATCTTCAAGCTTGGCAGCATGTTCTTTAAGATAATTCTCCTTATCCGCCGCGGCTGACTCGATTTTTTCGCATATCGTCCTAACTTCATTATCAGCCGACGCAAGGGAAATCTTTGTCTCGGTTATCTGCGCAACGAGTTTTTCTCTTTCTTCGGCAAGACGCTCACCGTCGGATTCCAATTTTTCAAGCTGTGAGCGGATTCCTTTGATTTTTTCCTCACGCGAGACAATTTCACCCTTGAACACAGCTTTTTGCTTATCAATGTCTGCCATCTCGCTGACGATATCGCCGCGCTCATTGGTGATCAGTTCGATACTGCGCTCCGTCTCTGCGAGCAGGCGCTCGTCCGATGCTGTTAGCGACTGCAAACGCACCTGTTCATGCTCACAGGCACGCATTGCATCCTCTATTTTTTGCTTTCTGTCTGCCATGTCGTTTATCTGTGCTTTGTAATCAGCTATCTCGTCATCGGTTTTGTCAGCTTGTTTTTGCATTTTTTCTACCTCTGCGGACATAAGCTCAATATCCCTTGCACGGCTGAGCAGACTTTGATTTTTGCCTATGCTTCCGCCGGTCATTGAGCCGCCGGGATTGAGCAGCTGACCGTCGAGAGTGACAATCCTCAGCTTAAATCCGTTTCTGCGCGCCATGTCTGTCGCATTGTCTATGTTGTCAGCAATAACCGTTCTGCCGAGCAGACTCTTGAAAATCCCGTCGTATCGGCTGTCACACGAGATAAGTTCGGATGCAACTCCCACAAATCCGCGCTCGCCTTTCGGCGGATTTTTCATCACCTCACTGCGTACGGATGTCAGCGGCAAAAATGTCGCTCTGCCGACTTTGTTGGCTTTTAGGTAAGCAATGCACTCCTTGGCAACGCTCTCGTTCTCCACAACAATGTTCTGCAGCGCACCGCCGAGAGCAATCTCGACGGCGGTCATGTATTTGTCGTCCACAGTTAGCAGTTTTGACACAACCCCGTGTACTCCGCTCATGCCGCGGTTAAGTATGGATTTGACGCTCTTTGCGTAGCCCTCATAGCTTTTTTCCAGGTCACGCAGCACATTCATACGCGAGCGCTTTTCATTAAGGAGGGTGACAAGTTCGTTTTGTGAGCGTTTTGCCGAATCAAGCTTTGCCGCTACGGAAAAATACTCCGTCTTGAGTTTCTCCATGTCAGCAGCACAATTTTTCTTAGCTGTGCGGTTGTCCTCGTCTGCTTTGCGCAGTTTTTCAAGATTCGCTTTAATTTCCGCGCTCTTTTCGCGTTTTGATTCAAGATCACCCTTAAGGCTGTCGCGTCTTTCGTCAAAATTTTTAAGCAGCACATCCATGCCCGATGACTTTGCCTTGACGGAAGATATCTCGCCGAGCAAAGACACAATTTCCGACTTCATGTCCTCTGTCTCGACAAGACGGTCGGCAATTTGCTTGTCTGCTCCGGCAAGTTTTTTTTCAAGTTCGTCCGCCTTTTGGCGTGTGTTCTCTCTGCCTGTGTCCGCTGCAGTTATACTCTCTTTCAACTCCGCTATTCGCGCATCGCACTGCGACGCCCTCTCCTCAAGAGAGTTTTTCTCGGCAATCCAGCGTTCAATGTTCGCCTCGTTGTTCTTGCAGTCGTTTTTCAAAATCTCTATTCGGCTCTCGAGACTGCCGCTGTCTTTCTCCATGGCAAAGGCTTTCTCACGCACTGAGTTTATGTGTTCGTTAAGCCGGGACAGTTCGGTCGTCTTGGCGTCTATGCCGTTTTCTATGGACGCAAGTTTCTCTTTTTCGCAGTTCAGTTGGTCAAAGGCAATTTTGAAATTGCGCTGACCATCTGCCAGAGTTTCGCGCTGTTTGTCAATGTTTCTGATAGATATATTAATATCCAGTCCCTTTAGCTGCTCCCTGAGGTCAAGATATTTTCGCGCCTTCTTCGACTGAGTCTCGAGCGGAGTAACCTGATCGGCAAGAGCAGTGATAAGATCCTTTATTCGAAGCAGATTATCATCTGCTGCAAGGAGTTTTTTCTCCGCCTCCGCCTTGCGATATTTATATTTTGTGATACCTGACGCCTCCTCAAAAATATGGCGTCTCTCCTCTGCTTTTGACGATAGAATCTGGTCTATCTTGCCCTGTCCGATGACAGAATACCCCTCTCTGCCGAGACCCGTATCCATGAACAATTCGTGGATATCGCGCAGTCTGCACGGCGCATTGTTTATGCGATATTCGCTGTCGCCGCTTCGGTGGAGTTTTCGCGTCACCCTGATTTCCTCCGCATCGGAATTGAACATGCCGTCCTTGTTGTCAAAGGTTATCGATACCTGTGCAAAACCCATGGGCTGGCGTTTCTGAGTGCCGGCAAAGATGATGTCTTCCATTCTGCTGCCGCGCAGACTCTTAACGCTCTGCTCGCCGAGAACCCACCTTATGGCGTCGGAAACATTGCTCTTTCCGCTGCCGTTCGGCCCGACAATGGCTGTGATGCCCTGACCGAATTCGAGGTCTATTTTATCCGCAAAGGATTTGAATCCGTTAATCTCTATACCCTTTAAGTACACCTTTACACCTCTTTACAAAAAAATAAATCCAACATAATGATACCATATTTATTCGTATATATCAACCGTTTTGCCCAAAAATGATATATGTTCGGCATCGAGAGACGAATCCGCAGTCACTTTTAATTTGACCGAATACTTTTTGTAAAAATATTCTTTGTTTGCTTTTTTGTGCCCCGCAGCGGCAGAGACGAGCGACGGGCAGACGGTCACAGTCAGCTCATTTGCAGATGAATCGAAATTAGCTTCTATGCAGTCTCTTATAGTCCGCCCGATGACAAGTTCTCTCAGTGCCGCGTGATACGGACCTTTCACCGTGTTTTCATTTATATTGTCTGTGGTTTGCAATCCAATGCGTATTATGCTGATATGGCTGTGCTCAAACATCTTTACAAGTTTTGCGCACAGTTCAACCGTTTTTTCAAGAGTGAACGGCTTATATTCGCCCTTTTCATACATATCATTAAGCTTTGTATCTTCCACCACAAGTGTGGGATAAATGCGCACACAGTCGGGCGAGAGCGCGATGAGGTCCTCGGCGGTTTTTATTGATTTATCCTCCGTGTCGCCCGGCAGGCCGGTCATCATCTGCAAACCGAGATCCATGCCGTGAGAGCGTATAAGCCCGGCTGCTTTTTTTACATCATCATATGTGTGTCCCCTTGCGCTCAGGCGCAGCACCTCGTTATCCGTTGACTGCACGCCCAGTTCTATGACAGACATGCCGTAGTGCGAAAGCATATCAAGTATCTCATCGTTTATGCAGTCGGGACGCGTGGAACACCGGATTGCGTCGATTCTGCCGGACATAAGATATTCGTTGGCAAGTTTCATAAGTTCTTCCCGGCGTGAAAAATCTATCGCTGTGAAACTACCGCCGAAAAACGCTATCTCTATGTATGCGCCGTCCCTGCCGACGCCAGAATCTATAGAATCGAGATAAGACTCCACAGTATCTCTTATGCCCGACAGATCGTCTGTCTCCTCAATTCCTGTTATTTTGCGCTGATTGCAGAAAACACAGTCATGAGGACACCCTTTGTGAGGGACAAATATAGGTATATGAAATATTTTTTTGTTCATTTTTTGCTCCTGATAAAAAATCCGCAGAAAATTTCTGCGGATTTTTTCAATTTAACAGATAATCGGTACAGCTATGCCAAAAGTCCACGCAGTGAAGTCTTTCCCGCTGTTTGAAATATCTATGCTTCTTTTTTATGATGCGTTGCAGACTTTGCCCGTGCCCTCGTATTTGCCTTCGGCAAAAATGTCTTTTTGCCGTCTACCATTGATTTGGTTATGACGCATTTCTTAAGCGCAGGGTCAGACGGAGCCTCGTACATGATGTCGCTCATGGTCTCCTCCATAATGGCGCGCAACCCCCTTGCGCCCGTTTTGCGCTCAATTGCCTTTTCGGCAACCGCATTGAGCGCGGCATCGTCAAACTCCAGCTTAACATCATCCATCTGCAAAAGCTTTGCATACTGCTTTGTGAGCGCGTTTTTCGGCTCTGTTAGAATCTTGACGAGTGCGTCCTTGTCAAGATCGTCAAGCGTAACTATAACGCTGAGTCTGCCGATAAACTCAGGTATAAGACCGTATTTCATAAGATCCTGCGGTTGGACCTTAGCTATGACATCGCCGATGTTCTTCTCGTCTTTAGATGCAATCTCTGCGCCGAATCCGAGAGACTTTTTGCCCACGCGCTGATCTATAATCTTCTCTATACCGTCGAATGCACCGCCGCAGATAAACAGAATGTTGGTAGTGTCTATCTGTATGCACTCCTGCTGAGGGTGCTTTCTGCCGCCCTGTGGCGGTACCGATGCAACAGTTCCCTCAAGAATCTTGAGCAGAGCCTGCTGAACGCCCTCGCCGCTGACATCGCGGGTGATGGACATATTTTCGCCCTTACGCGATATTTTATCTATCTCATCAACATATATTATGCCTTTTTCGGCGCGCGCTATGTCATAATCTGCCGCCTGAATAAGCTTTAACAAAATATTCTCCACATCTTCACCGACATATCCCGCCTCGGTGAGCGATGTTGCGTCTGCTATGGCAAAAGGTACATCAATAATCCTTGCCAGAGTTTGCGCGAGCAGAGTCTTGCCTGAACCTGTGGGGCCGAGCATCATGATATTGCTCTTTTGAATCTCTACGCCATCATCATCTTTCACAGCGCTGTTGATACGCTTGTAGTGGTTGTATACCGCTATGGCAAGGCTCTTTTTTGCCCTGTCCTGACCGACAACATATTCATCAAGAACCGACTTAATTTCAGACGGTTTCGGAAGTGTTGCCAAATCGGGCATATCATGCTGAGGATATTCCTCAAAATCATTATCGAGGATTTCATTGCATATCTCAACACATTCGTTGCATATATAAATTCCCGAATCGGGACCTGCTATCATTCTGTCAACCATGTCCTGACGCTTGCCGCAGAAAGAACAGGTGATTACATCAATATCCTTGCTCATTGAATACCCCCTTACTTTCTCTTTTCGATAACCTCGTCAATAAGACCGTATTCCTTTGCAGCTGCTGCCGAGAGGAAATTATCTCTGTCGGTATCCGAAACTATTTTTTCATACGGCTGACCGGTTCTTTCGCTGAGAATCCTGTTAAGTTTTTCCTTGGTTGCCACAATGTGCTCCGCATGAATCTGCATATCACTCGCCTGTCCTTGCATACCGCCGAGCGGCTGATGAATCATGATTTCGCTGTTGGGCAAAGCGTACCTCTTGCCCTTTGCACCTGCCGTGAGCAAAAATGCGCCCATGGACGCCGCCATACCCACGCATATGGTAGATACATCGCACTTTATATACTGCATGGTATCGAATATTGCCATGCCGGCAGTTACCGAGCCGCCGGGACTGTTTATATACAGGCTGATGTCCTTATCGGGATCCTCTCCCTCGAGGAAAAGCAACTCGGCAACAACAATGCTTGCCGAAGCGTCATTAACCTCGCCGTCCAAAAATATAATACGGTCTTTCAAAAGTCTCGAGTAAATATCAAAGGAGCGTTCTCCCCTGTTTGTCTGCTCTATTACCATAGGTACCAAACTCATAAAATCAATTCCTCCTGTCATATTATGTGTCGCCTGAAAACAGAGCCAAGCACAGCTATGCGTGCTTGGCATTTTTTGAAAAACTATTTATCTTCTTTATCTTCTGTTTTCTTCTTTCTTGTTGTCTTTTTAGCCGGCTCGTCTTTTGACTCGGCAGCTTTTTTTGTAGTTTTCTTTGCCGGTTTCTTCTCGGCATCTTCAGCATCGTCGGCTTTCTTTGTGCTCTTTCTTGCTTTCTTCTCCTTTGCGGACTCTGTCACAAGTTTAACAGCTTTTCTTGTCTTAATCTCAGCTTCGAGACTTTCTTTTTCCGCATCGCCGATGAGAGTTCTAACCTTGTCTAGTTCCATGCTGTATGCTTCAGCCATCTTTTTAAGCTCGTCTTCGATTTCATCGTCACTTACTTCGATGTTCTCTTTCTTTGAAATTGCCTCGAGAACCAGATTCATCTTAACCTGCTCAGCAGCCTGATCTTTGAACTGCGCCTTGAAAGAATCCACAGTGGAGCCTGTAATCTTCATGTACTGTTCAAGATTCATGCCCTGAGCAGAGAGACGGTAGTCAAAATCTCTGAGCATATCTTCAAGTCTTGCGTCAATCATACAGTCGGGAATGTCAACCGTTGCGTTCTTGGTAACTTCGGCAAGAACATTGTTCTCGAATTCGGCTTTGGTTCTTTCATCGTTAGCTTTATCGAGTTTATCCTTAATGTCTTTTTTGTATTCATCGAATGAATCAAACTCAGAAACATCTTTAGCAAAGTCATCGTTAAGCTCCGGAAGTTCTTCTTCGTTGATTTCCTTAACAGTTACTTTGAATGTAGCGTCTTTGCCTTTAAGCTCCTCGCTGTGATAATCCTCAGGGAACTTCACATTGACTTCAGTCTCTTTACCGATTTCCGCTCCGACAAGTCCGTCCTCAAAACCGGGGATAAAGCTACCGCTGCCGATAACAAGAGTGTAGTCCTCGGCTTTGCCGCCGTCGAACGCCTTGCCGTCCACAAAGCCCTCAAAATCTATAATGGTAGAATCGCCCATCTTCACGGCTCTGTCCTCAACGGGTATCATGCGTGCATTTTTGCTCTGATCGGCCTTTATCTGCTTTTCGATATCTTCATCTTTGGTTTCGTAAACATTTTTTTCAACCTTAACGCCGAGATACTCGCCAAGCTCTACTTCAGGCTTGGTGATAACTGTTGCGGTGATTACCGTTTCCTTGCCGTCGCCGATTTCCTCAATGTCTATCTCGGGGCGGTCAACAGGCTCTATGCCGGCTTCCTTAACGGCAAATTCGTATGCGTCGGGGCACACAAAATTGATTGCATCCTCATAGAATACACCCTCACCGTAATATCTTTCAACAAGGTGTCTCGGTGCTTTGCCTTTTCTGAATCCGGGAATGTTTATGTACTTAACATTCTTTTTGTAGGATTTGTTCATAGCATCCTCAAAAGCTTCCTTGTCAATTTCGATTGTGAGCTTAACTTTATTTTTGTCAAGCTGTTCGTTTTTTATTAACTTCATTTGTAGGTTCCCCCATTTCAAAAAATTCCACTTAATATTATACCAAATTTTCAGGTAAAATTTCAATGACTTTTATACCTAAAAATTCAGATTGCATGGCTCAAAATTCATAAAATCCGACGAGACAAGCCGATATTTAATCCCGTCATTCTCACCGCAGAATGCATTTGCGCATGCTGCGCCGTGAAGATGTCCGTAAATACATTTTGTGATTCCGTTCTCTTTCAGCAATGCAGCTATTCCATCATCAACCATGCCGCCACTTGTGACGGGCGGATAGTGCAAAACAGCAACGCGCTCAAAATCAAACCTGCCGCTGCGCTCTATGGCACGGCGCATATCCTGTGCGGACAAATCGAGACGGTTAAGCTCGCGTTCATACATCTTTACATCTGCCGTGCCGAAATTATCCGATGACGGAATTGTCCAGCCACGGGTGCCGCATATCGCATAATTTTCAATCAAAAAACTGTTGTTATGCATAAACGATATCGTGTCAAAGCCTTTTTCTGCAAGGTATGTGTTCATCTTTGTGATACTCTCCCACCAATAGTCGTGGTTGCCCTTTGATATAATCTTGCGTCCTGAAAGCCGATTGATAAAATCAAAATCCGCATCGCACTGGGAAAGATACATCGCCCAGGACACATCTCCTCCGATGAGCACCGTGTCGCCGCATCCAACGGTGGCGTTCCAGTTGTCGCATATACGCTGCATGTAGTCATCCCATCTGCCGCCGAAAACATCCATAGGTTTGTCTGCACTGAGCGCCAGATGTAAATCCGACATTGCGTATACCGCCATCAAAACACCTCTTTTACACAATTAATAGCTACACAAATAGATATTATATACTATTTCAGCAATAAAATCAAGTGTTTTTTTCAATTAACTGTTCATTTGTTAAGTTGGGACGGTTTTTTGTCGAATTCGGATTGATAAATCCCTTTATTTGCAAACTCACTCATTAATAAACCATCTCCGCTGCGAATATATTTATATTATCTTTCACAAAGGGGCGAGACAAAATTGATAATAACCTTTAACGCGCGCCGCATATTTGCCGCGGCAACGGCGGCAATAGCCGGCATAGCGATCGGGGTGCTCATCACAACCGCCATCTCATCCGGCAGAGCACTGCCGACCTCCGGCGAAGCAGAGTCCGCCGACAGCGACGGCATACCAATAGTAATCGTCATGTATCACAATTTCTCAAAGATCACATCAAAATGCGGCACATACACCATAACTCCGCAGTTGTTTGAGCAAGACATACTATATCTGAAATCGCACGGGTATGAATTTGTGACCTGTGACGACCTTGCGGACTATGCCGATTGCCGCAAAGACTTGCCCGACAAATGCGCAATGATAACAATTGACGACGGCTACTACAACAACTATGTCTACATATACCCAATACTGAAAGAACAAAATGTGAAAGCAACCATATCACCGATAGCGATAGAATCCGACAACTACACCGAGAGCGGCGACATGAACCCGAACTACGCCAACCTGTGTTGGGACAACATAAGGGAAATGGCGGAATCGGGTCTGGTGAGTTTTCAAAACCACACATACAATCTGCACAAGATGATGAACGGACGGCGCGGCTGTGCAAAAATGCGCTCCGAGAGCGCCGCGGAATATCAGTCGAGGCTAAAAGCCGACCTTGGCAAGGCGAACGAAAAAATAGCCGCCGCAACGGGCAAATCGCCGATATGCATGGTATATCCTTTCGGTGCGGCAAGCGCAGAGGCGCGCCCTGTGCTCGATGAACTCGGTCTGCGCATGAGTCTGTCGTGCACAGAGGGAATCAGCCGCATCACGCGCGACCCGGAGAGCCTGTATATGCTCAAGCGGAACAACCGCCCTTACGGAATATCGAGTGAAAATTTTTTTGCACGGTTGGGTATTGTAAAATAGATTATTTTATGGTAGAATATCATTAACAAAACGAACGCCCGTTTTATTTAGGTTTGTTCATACAAAGGAGAATTTAACATGGATTTTTTCACAGAGTATATCATCAAACAAAAGAAATCGCCCTTCGTATACATTGCGGCAGTCGGCATGGTCATCGCCACGCTGCTTGTGTGGATGCTGACATTCCCCTTTTTGGGTGTTGCCGCAATATCCGGACTTGTCGGCTTGGTTGATGTCGGCATGGTGTATCTGTCATACATTGTTATCACAAATTTCAACATCGAGTACGAATACATCGTGACAAATACGGATCTGGATGTGGACAAGATAATCAACCGCCGCAAGAGAAAAAGAGTGATCAGCGTGCGTTTTTCCGACATGGAACTTATGGCGCCCGTGGGTTATCCCGATTTCAGAGCTGAGGAGAACGGCACTTTTGCCAAGGTGCATATGGCTGCAAAGAGCGCCGATGACCCGGAGGCATACTACATCATCACCGATACGAACGGCACAAGAGTAAAACTCATTTTCAACCCGACTCAGAAGATGGTTGACAACGCAAAGCGGATTGCCCCCAGAAAAGTATACACCAAGGGAATGTGAAAATATGTCTGTCGGAATAGATATAATCAAGATTGAAAGAATTAAAAAAATCGGCGTGCAGCGTCTCGCCGACAAAATACTGTCCGATGCGGAAAAGCCTTTTTTCCGACCCGACAAACCCGAAAGCCTCGCTGCCGCCTTTGCCGCAAAAGAGGCTTTTTCCAAAGCGCTCGGAACCGGCATGCGCGGATTCGATTTACGCGACATATCCCTGATGCACGATGCCCTCGGCAAGCCGTACATTGTCATGTCCGACAAGCTGTCCGCCATAGCTTCGTCCCGTGGTTTAAGCAATTGCAAAGTATCGCTGACGCATGAGAAAGACTACGCCGTTGCTGCGGTCACAATGTCGTCCGACAGTCGTTTTGCCCTGTACGAACGCACCGTGCAAAAATTAACCGATGCCGCTGACGAAGTGATAAATCCCGACTACATCCGCACAGTTATAAAACCGCGCCGCCGGGATATGCACAAGGGTGACTGCGGCAGACTGTTTTCTATAGCCGGGTCGACCGGGCTCACTGGCGCAGCGATAATGTCGGCAAACTCTGCCCTGCGCTGCGGCGCCGGACTTGTGACGCTCGGCTGTCCGCGGAGCCTGAACACCATATTTGAAATGCGCCTCACCGAGGCGATGACTCTGCCGTTGGCAGATACGGACGGAATAATCAACACCGCCGACAGTGAAAAGATACTGTCGCGTGCGCAGAAAGCCGACTGCGTGCTTTTCGGCCCAGGTCTCGGTCACAACCGCGGCACCGAGGAACTGGCGCGAAATTTGCTTGAAAATTGCGGATCTCCCATAGTTGCCGATGCGGACGGAATAAATTCCGTATCGGTGAATACAAATATACTGAGGGAGCATAAATCGGTAATACTCACGCCCCATGTGGGCGAATTTGCACGGCTGTGCAAAAAAGAAATATCGGACATACTCAGTCACACGGCGGAATATGCAAAAGATTTTGCCCGTGAATACGGCGTTGTGCTTGTGCTCAAGTCGCATGAAACAGTGGTTGCATCGCCCGACGGCAGACTGATGACAAACCGTCTGGGCAACCCGGGCATGGCAACCGGCGGCAGCGGAGATGTGCTCTCCGGCGCAATCGCTTCATTTGTGTGCCAGGGATTTCCGCTGTTTGACGCCGCCGCAGCCGGAGTGTATGTCCACTCGCTTGCCGCTGACATGGCGGCACAGGAAATGGGTGAATACGGATTATTGCCGACGGATATAATATCATATCTGCCTTATGCTGTCAAATACAGTATCGGGAGTTGAAAATATTGCAAAAACCATATCTTGCTGTTTTATTGACGGTTTCACTTGCGTTGATTCTGTGCTCATGCGGCGCCGATAGTGCCGACATCCACGGAAAAATCCACAGCAAATTCTACACCATGCCGAGTTATACGGCGCAGTGCGACGCGGTGGTTAAATCAAACAAAAATGAGAACACATATCACTTCACCTGTGATTACGACAGCGCAAGCAACACTCACGAGATAGACTACCCCGACGCGTCGGTGACTCTGACGAACGGAAAAGCGCGCATAGTGCGCGGCGACCTGATAAACGAGGTACCGACGGACGACAGCGATATGCTGATATTGCTCGACACATTTTTTGCAAGCTACTACGAGAGCGAGAACACAAGCATGACGGTCGGAGCAATGTCAGCAGAGAGCAACGGCACAACGGTGCTCGACTGCGAATTGACAAAGCCGACAAAATACGGCAAGACGATGAAACTGACCATCCAAAATAAAGGCATAGTCCCCAAAGAACTGTGTACATATGATGCGGACAGAAACGAAATAATAAAAGTGATATTCAAATCATTCGAAACAAAATAAATCTACTCAGAACACGAAAGAGGGAAAAACATATGAGAGCATGGGCTGAAATTGACATTGATGCCGTAGTAGGCAACATAAAACAGATAAGAAAGATTACTTCGCCGAACGCCAAGATAATGGCTATAATAAAGGCGGACGCATACGGTCACGGATTTTTCGAAGTGGCGTCGGCACTTGCGGACAACGGTGCTGACGCATTCGGCGTTGCCACAGCGGATGAGGCTGTTCAGATAAGAAAAGCCGGATTCAAAAACCCCATACTCATACTCGGGGTCATATTCCGCGACGATTTGGAGCGGATAATCGCAAACGACATTATGCCGGTTGTATTCGGATACAGGTTTGCAAAGACCATATCCGACACTGCAGTAAAACTCGGCAAGACTGCCAAAATCCATATAAAACTCGATACAGGTATGTCACGCATAGGCTATGTGTGCACAGGCAGCGACAGCACGGAAAGGATACTCGAGAGCATAGTGGAAATATCAAAACTGCCAAACATCGAAATAGACGGCATATTCTCGCACTTTGCAAAAGCGGACGAGACGGAGCGCGACTATACGGATCTGCAGTTTGAGCGCTTCAGGTTCATAACGGACGAACTGGAAAAACGCGGAGTACACATCCCCACAAAGCACATATGCAATTCTGCCGGGATAATCCAATATCCGAAGTATCACATGGACATGGTACGCAGCGGCATCATCACCTATGGACTGGCGCCGAGCGACGATGTACCGATTAATAACCTCGGCTTGAAGCCTGCCATGCAGCTTAAATCCGTGGTGACAAATCTTAAGCGGATAAAGGTCGACACGCCCGTGAGCTATGGCGGCAAGTACATCGCCAAGCCGGGCACGAGAATCGCAACCATAGCTATCGGCTATGCCGACGGATATTCGCGCATACTATCCGGGAAAGCCCAGGTACTGATCCGCGGCAAAAAGGCAAATATAGTCGGCAACATATGCATGGATCAGCTTATGGCGGATGTCACGGAAATTGAGGACATAAAAATCGGCGATGAGGTTATATTATTCGGTTCGGATGGCAATAATACAATTACAGTAGAATCTGTTGCCGCCCTCATGGGTACGATAAACTACGAAACAATATGTGTCATCGGCAAGAGAGTTCCCCGGGTTTACATACGGGACAACAAAACGGTGAATGTTCTCAACTACTTGGCATAAAATTCATTTGACATTTCACCGCGAACCTTATATAATTATGTATGTAATCAATAATTGAATGAACTATAGTCATTCAACGGGAATGGGGGCTTGGTTAATTTGTCGCGGCAAAAAAAGATACTCATTAGTTTACCTGATACGCTGCTTGATGAAGTTGACAACCTTGCGACAGAACAAAAAATCAACCGTAGTGAATTCATCAGAGAGGCAATGAGGCTATACATCAAGGAGAAACGACGCACAGAGCTTTGCGCTCGCATGAAAAGAGGTTATGAAGAAATGGCGGAGATTAACCTTCAGATATCCGAATACTGTCTGTCCGCCGACGGTGTGCAGCAACAGAGCTACGAGGAAAAACTTGCGGAGTGTGAATAATTGTGATTGTAAAAAGAGGAGATATTTTTTACGCAGATTTAAGCCCGGTAGTCGGCTCGGAGCAAGGCGGAATACGCCCTGTTCTTGTGGTGCAAAATGACATCGGCAACAAGTACAGCCCCACTGTAATTGTTGCTGCCATAACATCGCAGATAAACAAAGCAAAACTGCCGACTCACATTGAATTACCCGGAGACGATTACGGTCTGAGCAAGGATTCCGTCGTCCTCATGGAGCAGATTCGCACAATCGACAAAAGACGGCTCAAAGAGAAAATAGGACATCTCGACGACGATGTGTCCGCAAAAATCGACGAGGCGCTCAAGGTGAGTTTTAGCCTGAGTGACTGACAGCTTTGGCGACAATAATTGATTTAGGATGGTGTACTTATGAGAAAAAACATTAAAAAATTCATTCTGCCTATCGGTGCAGCCGTGTTGGCACTGTCTGCATTTGCAGTGTTTGCCGCACCGGGAACCAACGATGATCCGCTGGTGTCTCTGTCATACATAACGGATACACTTGTGCCCGAACTACATTCATATGTGGACAGCAAGATTTCCGCAATCTCGACAGGCAGCTCAAACAGCAGCACGGCATCTCAGCCCGGATTCAGCGTTGTGGATGTGAAACAGGGACAAACGGTAAAGGGCGGCAACGGCTGTGAGATGATACTGCGCATGGGCAGCGCAACCGTAAATGCTTCGCAGAGCGGCGGCCTGTCGGATGTGACGGCCGGTTTTGACCTGCCGCAGGGTTACGCAATGCCTGCAAACCACTTGCTCGTTGTTCCGATAAACGACGGCAGAGGAGTAACAATGACAACTGACGGCAAAATAATGATTAAAGGTGCATACTCGGTTGAGTAAAAAAACATCCGATGATAAGCTTTTACGGCTTAATCATCGGATGTTTTTACTTAATTTTTTTACTTCGTGATATCTTCCGCAATCTGCACCACATTGCCGGCGCCCACGGTGACAACCAGGTCGCCCTCACTCACATTCTTGCGCAGATAATCCTCAATCTCGTCAAAGTCCTTCATATACAGTGCTCCGGGGATTTTCTCGGCAAGCTGCGCCGATGACACAAGTCCCGTGTCTTTCTCTCTCGCAGCATATATATCGGCAAGAATAACATTGCCGGCATCCGAAAGTGCGTCAACAAATTCGTCAAAGAGAGTGTATGTCCGCGTATAGGTGTGCGGCTGAAATACGCACCATAGTTTGTTGTGCTCCACCTTTGCCGCCGCGGCGAGCATTGCTCTGATCTCTGTGGGATGGTGAGAATAATCATCCACAACAAGCGCGCCGTTAAGAGTGCCCTTGCGTTCAAACCGCCTGTGAGTGCCCTTAAATGCCTCCAGACCCTCTTTTACATATTCCATCTTAATGTTCATCACATAAGCCGCCGCAACAGCCGCCACGGCATTGAGCACATTGTGTTCACCGGGAACGGAAAGCGACACCGTAACAAGCCTGTCACCCTTGTATCGCACATCGAACGATGCGCATCCGTCATACGAATATGTTATGTGCTCGGGCACAAAATCCGCATCATTGAGTCCGAATGTATATACCTTGCCCTTGGCGCCCTCAACGGCTTTTTTGACATTCTCACTGCCGGCTAAAGCAATCACTGCGCCATCCTTCGGCACAAGTGCCGCAAAATCGGAAAATGCGCTTATAATGTCGTTTATGTCCTTATAGTAGTCGAGATGGTCCTCCTCAATGTTGAGTATCAGTGCGATTTTCGGGAAGAATTTCAGGAAACTTCTGCAATATTCGCACGATTCCGTGATGAACCATTCACTACTGCCCATCCTGAAATTACCACCGATGAAATCAAGCTCGCCGCCCACCATGACTGTAGGGTCGAGCATGGCCTTCACCAGTATGCACGCCAGCATGGATGTGGTAGTCGTCTTGCCGTGAGTGCCGGCAACCGATATTGCGTTGGCGTAGTCTTTCATTATCCAGCCAAGCATTGTGGCACGGTCAACAGTCTCTATACCCTTTTCGCGCGCTGCAACAAGCTCGGGGTTGTCCTGCTTGACTGCCGCGGTGTACACGACCAAATCCTGATTTTTGATATTCTCCGCACTCTGCCCTTTGGATATAATAGCTCCGAGCGATTTCAGCTCTCGTATCTCTTTGTTGTCGCCTGTGTCCGAACCCGACACCATAACTCCCCTGTTCAGCATGATCTTGGCTATGCCGCTCATGCTTATTCCGCCGATACCGACGAAATGTATAAAACCGTATTTATTCATCAAAACATCCCCCAAATGTTAAACTCACATTATTATGTTCTAATTATACACCATGTTGCCGGAAAAATAAACACCTTTTTTGTCTTTTTTATCTCATTTAGGAATATTTTTTTTGCAAAAAAACAAGAGCGCCGAAAAAAGCGCCCTTGCCATAGATAGTTAGTATTAAAAATATTTTTAATCACACAACTCCGTGTGCCATCATGGAGTTTGCAACTTTCATGAATCCGGCAATGTTTGCTCCGGCAACAAGGTTGCCTTTCATGCCGTACTCCTCTGCAGCTTTGGCGGACTCGTGATAGATATTAACCATGATGTCGTGCAGTTTTGCGTCAACTTCTTCAAATGTCCATGAATATCTCATGGAGTTCTGACTCATCTCCAGAGCCGATGTGGCAACGCCGCCGGCATTTGCAGCCTTTGCGGGTCCAAAGAGAACTCCGGCGTTCTGGAACACTGCAATAGCCTCCGGTGTGGAAGGCATGTTAGCGCCCTCTGCCACCGCATAGCAGCCGTTTGCAACGAGAGCCTTTGCGCTCTCCTCGTCAATCTCGTTCTGAGTAGCGCACGGCAGTGCTATGTCGCACTTAATTGTCCATATGCCGCTGCAACCCTCGTGATACTCTGCATTCGGGTGATTTGCGACATATTCTTTAATTCTCTTGCGGTCAACGAGTTTAATCTGTTTAACTGCGTCAAGATCAATGCCGTCTTTGTCATAGATGTATCCGTTGGAATCGGACATAGCAACAACCTTTGCACCAAGCTCTGTAGCTTTCTGGTTTGCAAAGATAGCAACATTACCCGAGCCGGAGATAACAACCGTAGCGTCCTTGAAGGACTTGCCGTTATCTGCAAGCATCTCTTTTGTGAAGTAGCACAGACCGAAACCTGTTGCCTCTGTTCTTGCAAGGCTGCCGCCGTATGTAAGACCCTTTCCTGTGAGGATGCCGCTGAACTCGTTGCGCAGTCTCTTGTACTGACCGAACATAAAGCCGATTTCTCTTGCGCCAACGCCGATGTCACCTGCCGGTACATCCGTATCTGCGCCGATGTGTCTGTAGAGCTCTGTCATGAAGCTCTGGCAGAAACGCATAACTTCCATGTCAGATTTGCCCTTGGGGTCAAAATCCGAACCGCCCTTGCCGCCGCCTATCGGCAGACCGGTAAGAGAGTTTTTGAAGATCTGCTCAAAACCGAGGAATTTGATTATGCCCTCATATACCGACGGATGCAGACGCAGACCGCCTTTGTAAGGTCCTATTGCGCTGTTAAACTGGATGCGGAAGCCGCGGTTTACCTGCACCTTGCCGTTGTCATCAACCCACGGAACGCGGAACTTGATGATTCTCTCAGGCTCAACAATCTCATCAATTATGCCTCTTTCAACAAACTCGGGATGTGCCTCGATAACAGGTTCCAGAGATTCCAGAACCTCTCGTACCGCCTGGTGGAACTCCGGCTCTGCCGGATTTCTGCGAACAACGGTTTCCATTACATTTTCTAAATACTTACTTTTGAATGCCACTGTAATTACTCCTTTCACATGGTTATATCTAACAGGCGACGGTGCATTGTCGGCACCGTGCCGAAGATAGCAAAAAAACAAATTATGAATTGTCGTCCATAATAGAGAGCTTTATGTCCGCTCCCGCCTGAAAAAACGCGACCATAGTATCAATCAGATACTGCCCTGCGTTGCTCAGTTTCATGTACGGACGCACAAGGTCTGTCCATATGTCGTACAAATCGCGCGCAAGGATAACAAAGCGGTTCTTGCTGTCGTCCGTCTTGTCCTCAAGCAAATCATATACATTTTTCCACAGTCCGCCGTCATAGATATCTGCGTGACCCAAAGAAGAAATATCCTCATCGTTGACCCATTTTTGCGCATAGTACATTCCGCAGACCAAAAGGTTTGTCGCAATGCCAAAATAATAGCTCGTGGGGTTTTTCTCCAGTCTGCTCTTAAATTCCGCATCTCCCAGCCACGATATGACACAAGTCTTGCCGGCGGCGATGAGTTCATGGTTCATCACCGGGCTTTCGTCCGCAAAACCGAGGTCAAGTGCGGCGGCGTGCATCCGTGTCACGGCCGTCTCAAAAAGTCCGACCGGTGTCTGAAATTCTCTGCCTGCCAAAATATCACCCCACTCCGATTATAAAGTATAACATAAAATAATAAAAAAATCAATTAGTTTACATTAAAAATTTATCACATTCGCGCCGATTTGTCGAAGATTCGTCTTTTCTTTGCATATTGCCATGCCATACACAGCGACACTGTGATAAAATACACAAAAACACAGCGCAGAGCATAGCGTTTTGCGAGCGAAACAATGCCGAATCGGTTCATGTAATCATTGCAGATAAATATCACAAGGCAATGCGACAGATATATGTTGTAAGTCGACATATCGAGAGTCGCAAAGAACGCCCTGATTCTCCCCGATTTCCCGTCAAATTCTTTCACCGAGCACGACAGCGCAAACACAGCAAGTATCGCCGCGGTGCAATAGAGAATGTGCAGTTGCTCCGCAAATACAAAAACGCCCCCTCCCGTGACCGTGCGTTGATAAAACGCCACATCGGCAGCACACAACGATGCAAAAGTAAAATAAACCGCACCGCGGTGCGACATGAGCACAGATTTGAATTTGTCATAATCCTTGCCGGCGGCACAACCGAGCATCCAGTAAATCAAGTATGTGACAAATACCCTGTCCGTGTAGGGAAACTCCACCGATATCACGGACAGAAATTTAGGCGCAAAGCTTGCTGCAAGGCTCGCCGCTCCTCCGAGCGCAATAAGCGAAAAAGCATTCATTCTTCCGCTCAACGCAAGCCACAGCGGAGCAAGGGCATAAAACTGGACTATGAGCACTATAAAATAAAAATGGCTCACCAGGTCGCCCACAAGCACATATCCGGCAAGATCGCACAGACTGAAGGTAAAATAACCGTTGCGCATAAAATAGATGTAGTAAATCACAACCCATAGCACATATGGCAGCACAATGGTGCGTGCCCTGCCGAGATAAAACCTCTTTGCGGAAAAGTTGTTTGAAAATTTGATAAGTTTCAGTGCGCTCAAAAATATGAACCCCTGCACCACAAAAGCGATTGCTCGGTTGAACGATGACACCGCAAAAAACTGAAAACTCTGTTTTTGCAAATTGATGACCGCTTCGGACGACACATGAATAAATACCACCAAAAGGCAGAGAAGCACATTCATAAACGAAAGCTCAAACATTCGTTTGTTCATCTTTTCCAATTTCCTCATCTCCTCCGCCAAAAAATCGGTCTGCAGCAGATACAAACCGATTTCATTATAACATAATTCGATATTAAATTCAAACTTTTTATTTTTTAATCTTCATTAAACTTCGTTATTCATCGAAATTCTTTCAAATTTTACAAAATCACCTCGTGTCCGGTGCGCGCTGATTCATATATCGCCTCAAGAATCTTCATCACTTCAATGCCGTCATCCGCCGTTGCGATGCATTTTTCCCTGCCAACAGCGCAATTTACAAAATGTCTCATTTCGGACACAAACATATCTCCGCCGCCCTTGAGATTATCTGTTTTGGAAATTATGTCAACCATGTAATCATTCATTTCGCCGTAAATCTTGAATCCGCTCTCATCAAGTTTTATGCCGCCCTTTGTACCAAAGAACTCCTGAGATGTCTTTTCCTCACCGTTTAGACTGTAACTCGTCTCAAGCAATGTTGTCGCGCCGTTGTCATAACGGATTATCGCCGTTCCGAAATCCTCTACATCATAAATATCATCATCTTTGGCGTCGCGCGGTTTCCATGCAACATCAGTTTTCAGGTTCGCACGGTTGGCAAGCTTATTTTGAGTCACTGCATACACCGACACCGGCTTCGGCGAGCCCATCATGTATCGTGTAAGGTCTATCACATGCACACCAAGATCTATCACAGGCCCTCCGCCGGATATCGCACGATTGCAGAACCATCCGCCCGGCGCACCGTGACGGCGCAGATATGTCGCTTTGGTGTGATATATCTCTCCGAGCGTGCCGCTGTTTATAAAATCTCGCGCTATGCACGCATTGTCACTAAACCTGAGCACAAAACCTATCATGAGCAGTTTGTTGTTTCTCTCGGCGGCATCCTTCATCTTCTGAGCCTCTTTTGACGAATATGCCATCGGTTTTTCGCACA
The DNA here is from genome assembly GCA_934454585.1 of uncultured Clostridia bacterium. Taxonomy (GTDB): domain Bacteria; phylum Bacillota; class Clostridia; order UMGS1810; family UMGS1810; genus RGIG4708. The sequence continues at coordinate 63,134 of CAKSFP010000007.1, read as the reverse complement.
GGACATGAAGTCCGCTCTGCAGTGCTGTCACGGTGCACTTCGCATGGTCGCGGTTGTACACGCAGATATCCGCCGCATCAAGGTTTTCTTTCGCTATCATTTCATCTTCGCTGAGATATCTTTTCTCTATGCCGAACAGGTCCGCAGTCTCGTTCAGGCGTACTTTGTTTATGTCACATATCGCGGCTATCTCTGCATCATCCACATTTCTGTATGCCGCAAGGTGGGCATTTGCAATGTTGCCTGCACCCACAATGCCTATTTTTAATTTAGCCATTTTTCCGTCCTCCGTCAGTCACAAAATTTTCTCAAATACTCAATCGCCGTGTTTATATCTTTCTCGGGATTATCCCCACATTCACGCTCTATGGTAAGGAATCCTTTATAACCGATGTCGGCGAGCGCGGCAAGATATTTTTCAAAATCGACACTTCCGTTGCCGAGCGGCACTTCACTGAAAAATCCACCCTGTGAATATTCTTCGGGAATCGGATGAGTGACATTGTATATGTACTCAGGGTTGGATTTTTTCAGCATTATGCCGTCCTTGGCATGAGTGTGCACTATGTAGTCCCGCAGGTTATACACCGCCCGAACAGGGTCATCACCTACCACCATGACGAGATTTGCCGGGTCCAGATTGACTGCAACACCCTTAGAACCGAGGGAATCGAGAAATCTTTTCAGCACAGCGGATTTTTCCGGGCCGGTTTCCACCGCAAAGTGCGCCCCCAAGCCGTCGGCAAACTCCGCAAGCGAGAAACAAGCCTCCTGCATAACCTTATATCTGTCATGATTTTCGTCGTCGGGCACGACACCTATATGTGTTGTAACAATATTGCACTCCAGATTCTTTGCGATCTCCATTACTCTTTTTGATTTGTCAATAAGTGCCGCGTTGTTGTCACGGTTGCCGAATCCCTTGCCAAAATCCGCACAAATTGCCGAGAAAACCATGCCGCTTGATTTAACGATATCGAGCAATTCGACAATTTTATCATTAGTTAGATTATCAGCCGATATTTCGCCGTTTGTGCAATAAGTCTGCACCCCGTCTGCACCGAGTGCAGCAGCTTTTTTAACTGCTGAAGCAAAATCGCACCTGAAAGAATCTGTTATCACCCCGTATTTGAAATTGCCCATTTTAATCACCTCAAAAATTATTGTTGATTTATTGCTTAATTCATTATATAATGATTACAGATAAAAATGCAATAAACAATATTGCAATAAATTATAACAATATTGCTCTCGATACGAGGTGAATTTTATGACGAACAACAATGTGTTTGAGGCGCACGCAAGCGAGATGTCGCCCCTGCCATTCATATTCAGCCGCTACACTTTGACTGCAAATACTCCCCCTGCCCCCGGAAACTGGCATGAAAACATCGAACTGCTCTATGCGGCATACGGCAACGGCTATGTGAGTTGCGGCGGATGCAAATATCCGTTTGAGTGCGGAGACATATTTGCGGTAAATTCCAAGGAAGTCCACTTTGTCGGGTGTGACGGTTATCTTGACTACTGCTGTCTGATACCCGATCGCGAATTTTGTATGTACAACGGCATGGATACGAGCAAGATAAAGTTTGAACATATAATAAAGAGCGATGCGGCGGTCGGTTTATTTAACAAACTGGCGGACGACTATTCACGCAGTCGGTTATACCGCGGTACGGCTCTGCGCTGTGAAGTACTGTCGCTTCTGGTATACATAGCTGAGAACTACAGCACTCCGAATTTGGGCGGTGTGTCCGATTTGTCGAACATGGGCATAAGCCTTGCCATAGGCTATATACAAGCAAATTTTGATCAAAAACTGACTATTGACGAACTTGCAAATCAATCCGGCTTGAGCAAGTTCTACTTCATACGCGAATTTGCCAAAACAACAGGCAGCACACCGATTGAATATATCAACATGATAAGGTGTCAAACCGCGAAAAAGTTGCTCTCATCCGGTTCTTACCGGATAAGAGAGGTGAGCGAAAAATGCGGGTTTGAAAATATGTCGTACTTCGCAAAGCTGTTCAAGAGATACATCGGCAAAACCCCGACAGAATTTTTGAAAACAAACTTAAAAACCCCTGCACACTGACCGCAAAAATGCGGTTTGTGTGCAGGGGTTAAAACATACGACCGTTGAGCCTACGCTCCGAGGTAAGCTTTCTTTATCCCATTGTCATTGAGTAACTCCTGTGCATCGCCGGACATTCTTATCTCGCCCGTTTCGAGCACATATGCCCTGTCGGCAACGGAAAGTGCCTTCTTGGCATTCTGCTCAACCAGCAGAACCGTCACACCTTCGTCCGACACCTCTTTTATTATTCCGAATATTTCGTTTACAAGCAACGGTGAAAGACCCATCGACGGCTCGTCCATGAGGATGATCTTTGGATCGGACATAAGCGCCCTGCCCATGGCAAGCATCTGTTGCTCACCGCCGGAGAGAGTACCGGCAATCTGATTTTTCCTCTCCTCAAGGCGGGGAAAGTGTCTGTATACATTCTGCAGCGATTCCTCTATCGCCTGTTTTCCGTCCGTCCTGGTGTATGCACCGAGTATGAGATTTTTGTATACCGTCAATTCCTGGAACACTCGTCTCCCCTCGGGCACATGAGCCATACCCATTGCGACTATGTTGTGCGCAGCCTCTTTAGTCAGGTCATGCTCCTCGTACATTATGGAGCCGCTATACGCCGGGATGAGTCCCGTAATTGTGTGCAGAGTGGTGGTCTTTCCGGCACCGTTAGCACCGATGAGCGCCACTATCTCACCCTCGTTTACCGTGAGCGATATACCCTTGAGCGCACGGATAACACCGTAGTATACCTGCAAATCCTTTATTTCGAGCAGCGGTTTTTTTGTATTCATAATATGCCGACTCTCCTTTCCTATTCTCCCAGATAAGCCGTCACAACTTCGGGAGCCGTGAGAACGGTTTTCGGGTCGCCGTGCATCAATTCCTGACCGAAGTTGAGCACCGTAAGTTCTTCGCATATTCCTGCGACAAGTTTCATATCGTGTTCGATAAGAAGAATTGTCATATCAAAATGATCCTTAATAAATCTGATAGTATCCATAAGTTCTGCCGTCTCGTTTGGGTTCATACCGGCAGCCGGCTCGTCCAGCAAAAGCAGTTTCGGATTTGTGGCAAGTGCGCGGGCAATCTCGAGTTTCCTCTGTTCGCCGTAAGAAAGGTTGCACGCAAGGATGTTTCTCTGCTCATATAAGCCAAAGATTTTAAGAATATCCTTTGCCCTTTCGCGCATATCGTTTTCGCACTCAAAGTGGCGCGGAAACCTTACCATGCTTGTGAAGGGACTGCATTTATACTCCGGCTGATTATGCAGACCCACCATTACATTGCGGACAACCGACATATTGTTAAACAGCCTTATATTCTGGAATGTTCTCGCTATTCCTTTGCGATTGATGGTTTCCTGGCTTTTGCCCGTAAGTTCCTCACCGTCAAGGAAGAATTTTCCCTCGGTGGGTTTATACACACCGGTAAGCATATTGAACACCGTGGTCTTGCCGGCTCCGTTAGGACCGATAAGTCCGTAGAGTCTGTTCTTGGCTATGCTGATGTTAAGGTTTGAAACGGCTTTCAATCCACCGAAAGAGATGCCGAGATTCTCGGTTTTGAGCATTATTTTTTCTTCCATGTCAATTTACTCCCCTTTCTTGGATTGCGGTTTGTTGTCACCGACATTTATATCTGTCGAGAGCAATTCGTCCATTCTGATCTTGGTAGGTATTCTGTCCCACGACGCCTCGTCACTGTTAATGTTTGCCGGATCGTGCTTTTTGCCCAGCTTGAGTATATGAGCAAAGAAATCTCTGAATCGCCTTCTAAAATCCGCAAGTGCGGGAGCGTTGCTGAAGATAACCATAATGATGAGGATTAGCGCATAGATGAGGTATTTCATCGCCGCAAGGTTACCTGAGAGATATTTTTGCAATGAATAGTTTATGAGTGATATTGCCGTCGCCGCAACTATTGAACCTGTTATATTGCCCATGCCGCCGAGCACAACCATAACCAGAATCTCGATTGAATAGTTGTAGGAAAAGAAAGAATAGTTGACCGGTGTGGCATAGTGCGCATAGATAACGCCTGCTATTCCGGCAAAGAATGATGAAAGCATGAATGCAAACAACTTGTAGAATGTTACATTTATGCCCATTGCCTTTGCGGCAATCTCATTATCTCTGATTGCGGTAACCGCTCTGCCGTGCTTACTGCGAATGAAGTTCTGTACAACAATAAGCATTATAAGCGCCACAACAAATGTAACCACAAACAGCGTCGGTGAAGTTCTTGTGTCGTATTTAACGGCGCTGGTGTTAAGGCCCATTGCTGCGCCGAAAAGTTTTTGATTCTTAAAGATGTTTCGCACAATCTCACCAAATGCGAGGGTAACTATCGCAAGATAGTCACCTTTGAGTCGGAGTGACGGAAGACCTATAATGAAACCGAAAATCGTCGACACAATACCCCCTATGAGCATTGCTATGATGAGTACGAGCAGTTTGGAATCAATGGCGGACGAGAGTCCAACAGCCGCAAAACCGCCAATATATGCACCTATGCACATGAATCCGGCGTGGCCAAGGCTGAGTTCGCCCAGAAAACCGACAACCACATTTAGAGATACCGCCAGAATGATGCTGAAACCTATCTGTGTAAACAGCGACGCCATGGAGAGTTTTACGCTGCCTGTGAACATAATCAGGCTAAAGATGCCGAGCAGTGCGAGAATTATCACATAGTTGGCATAGTTCTTGAATTTATATCCTTTTTTGATACTCTGAAAATATTTACTCATATCGCTCACACCTTCTCCCTTCTTCTCTTGCCCAAGAATCCCGTAGGTTTAACAAGCAATATCACGATAAGCAGACCAAACTCTATTGAAGTGGTGTACGGTGAAACTGCCGGTATACTGAGGCAAAACTTCTCAATTATACCGAGAACTACACCACCCAGCATGGCACCCGGAATTGAGCCTATTCCGCCGATAACCGCTGCCGTGAATGCCTTGATGCCGGGCATTGCGCCGAGGGTCGGTTCGACATTTCTGCCGTAAAGATAAAATGTGCCTGCAACAGCAGCAAGTGCAGAACCGATTGCAAAAGTTATGGTTATGATTTTGTTAACATTGATGCCCATGAGCTGAGCTGCACCTTTATCCTCTGATACCGCAAGCATTGCGCTTCCTGTCTTGGTGAATTTAATAAACAAAGTGAGTGCCACCATGATTATTGCGCCGACAACCAAGGTTACCGCCGCAGATGTGCTGATGCCGTGGCTCTTAAGAAACGCTACATCCGGCAAAGACCAATCCTGAATCGGACGGGATTTTGACTGAAAAATGAGCTGAGCCAAACTTTGGAGCAGATAGCTGACTCCGATTGCGGTTATGAGCACAGCAAGGGGTGATGCGCCGCGAAGCGGCTTGTATGCCAGTTTTTCTACAAATATGCCAAGCACAGTGCACACCAGAACAGCCATGATAACCGCAACAAGCGGCTGACCAAGAGTTGCCATAGTCACAAATATTGTGTACGCACCGACCATTATTATGTCACCATGTGCAAAGTTAAGCATTTTTGCTATTCCGTACACCATAGTATAGCCAAGGGCAATCAAGGCATATATACTGCCAAGGCTGAGACCGTCAATTAATGTTATCATAAAGATTTCCCTTTCCAAAAAACATATGGTTGGACACAGTTTCACCGCGCCCAACCATTAAAAAATTCTATTTCTCTTAGGCAAGCGAAATCCGAACATCGATGTGCTCGTATAGCGCCTGACTTATACGCAGAATACTTTTATTCTCCGAGAGTAATGATTGTAGGCTCTTTGTTGCAAGCACCGCTTGCATCCCAAGTCATCTTGCCGGTAGCGCCGGTGTATGAGAATGAAGTATCTGTTATAGCCGCTTTAACCTTTTCGCAAAGGTCGGAAGGTGCAATTGTAGGATCAGACACATTCGCTGCCTTCATTGCATTGTAGATAGCCATTACAGCGTCATAACCGTCTGCTGCAAACTGATCCGGAGTCTTGTTGTACTTCGCAGTGTATTTCTCAACAAAAGCAGCAGTTGCCGGTTCTGCGCTCTTAGCATCAAACGGAGTGATGTACTGAATCTTGTTTGTTACGCTTGCGTCAACCTGACCTTCAACGCCGTCGAGACCGTCGCAGCCAAAGAGAACTGCTTTGCTGCCTTTTGCAACAGCCGTCTTTGCGATAAGTCCGGCTTCGGTATAGTATATCGGAAGGAAGATAACATCGCAATCCTTGAGCGCCTCAACCTGAGTTGAGAAGTCTTTCTTGTTCTCAGCGTCAAATGTCTGTGTATCAAAATCGAGAGAAAGGTTTGTCATCTCCTCTTTGAACGCCTCGTATATACCCGAAGAATAAGTGTCGCTTGTATCATAGATAGCACCTATCTTCTGATACTTATCCTTGAACTCACGCGCTGCGAGGACTCCCTGGTCGGGGTCGCCGAAACAAATTCTGAATGCATTGTCATTTTTGATTACATCAGCAGCAGATGCAGACGGTGTGATAAAGAACACATTGTCCTGAGCAGCTTTTGCAGCAAACGATGCGCAAGATGCAGATGTTACGGAACCGATAGAAATATTCATGCCCGCTTCGTAAAGCATATCATAGCCTGTTGCAGCATCTGCCGCAGCAGCTTTGTCATCTTTCATGTCAAGCTTGAAGTTTACTCCGCCCAGACCGCCGTTTGCATTGATTTCTTCAATAGCAATTGCGGCACCCTCCTGAACAGACACTCCGTAGCTGGATGCATCGCCTGTAAGCGGACCGGTACCTCCGATGACAAACTCTGTGTTACCCGATGTGTAAGAATCACCGGAACTTGAGTTGCCGCCGTCTGTCGTGTTGCCGCAAGCTGCAAGTGAAACAGTCATGGCGGCAGCTATGAATAAAGCCATAAATTTCTTCATGTTTTTCCATCCCTTTCTTAATTTTTAATCTCTTTAGAATTTTTTATTATTATACGCCCGAAAAAGCAAAAAATCAAGAGCTTTTTATTGCATTTTCTCATTTTTAGGCGTTTTAGCCAAAAGCGAACTGCACTCGGTCAGCTGTTGTAGCACATGAGTAAAAAGTTACAGGAAATCTCTGTATCAATCATGCCTCATTTAGGAAACAATTATACATTAAGCTCGGCTTTGACACCAAGGATATCCTTGTTTACATCAAGTATAGGTCTGATGAAATCATTTATAAATTCCTCAGTCTGCTCCGCTGCTCTGCCGATATAGTTCTCGGGCTTGAGCACGGCGCGCAGCTTGTCCTCATCTATGTTAAAACTTTCATCAGCCACAATACGCTCAATAAGGTCGTTTTTCTTGCCCTCCACTTTGACCTGTCTGCCGGCTTCCATGGAGTGCACACGGATTTTTTCATGCAGTTCCTGTCTGTCACCGCCGTTCTTTACCGCCTCCATCATTATGTTCTCGGTCGCCATAAAAGGCAGTTCGCTCATTATGCGGCTCTCAATGACTTTCGGATACACCACAAGTCCGTCCACCACATTGAGATATATCTCAAGCACAGCATCTGTCGCAAGGAAAGCTTCAGCTACTGAAAGTCTCTTGTTTGCCGAGTCGTCAAGCGTGCGTTCAAACCACTGTGTGGACGCAGTTATAGCCGGGTTAATCGACTCTGCTATAACATATCTTGCAAGCGACGATATTCTTTCCGAGCGCATGGGGTTTCTCTTATATGCCATTGCCGACGAGCCTATCTGACTCTTTTCAAACGGTTCTTCAATTTCCTTAAGATGCTGCAGCAAGCGGATGTCGTTGCTGAATTTGTATGCGCTCTGAGCAATGCCGGAGAGCACTGAGAGCATCTGAGAATCAATCTTTCGCGAATATGTCTGCCCCGACACCGGATAGACCGCCTTGTACCCCATTTTCTCGGCAATGAGACTGTCAAGTTTTTTCACTTTTTCGTGATCGCCGTCAAAGAGATCAAGAAAACTTGCCTGCGTGCCCGTTGTACCCTTTGATCCGAGCAGTTTTACATTCGACAGAATGTGCTCAACCTCTTGATAATCAAGATAGAGTTCGTGCAGCCAAAGACTCGCCCTCTTGCCGACGGTGGTAAGCTGTGCTGCCTGGAAGTGAGTAAAACCGAGGGTCGGCATGTCTTTATACTTCATGGCAAATGCGGCAAGCTCATTCATTACATTAACAAGCTTTTTGCGAATAAGCTCCATAGCCTCCGCCATGATTATAAGATCGGTATTATCGCCGACATAGCACGAAGTCGCACCCAGATGGATGATTCCCTTTGCCCCGGGACACTGTACACCGTATGCGTACACATGGCTCATGACATCGTGGCGCACCTCTTTCTCGCGCGCCTGTGCCACTTCGTAGTTGATGTCGTTCACATGGGTTTTCAGCTCGTCGATCTGCGCCTGTGTGATGCCAAGTCCAAGCTCTGCTTCTGCCTCGGCAAGCGCTATCCAAAGTCTGCGCCATGTTGTAAACTTTTTGTCCGGAGAGAACAGATATTTCATCTCTTTGCTTGCATATCTGCTGTTGAGCGGACTTTCGTAAGTATCATGCATTGTCTATACCTCTCTTTATGTTTTTTATTCAAGAAAAATTACAGGGTATTTTTTCATACCCTGTAATTATACTACATCTTCAAAAATTTTTCAAGTCTGTCAAGACCTTCTTTTATATTCTTTGTGCTTGTCGCATACGACCAACGCACAAAATTCGGTGCGGCAAATCCGGTTCCGGGAACAACAGCCACAAGACATTTGTCCAAAAAAGCATTTGCAAAGTCGTCAGCATTTTTAATCTCAACCCCGGCTATGGTCCTGCCGATGAGTTTTTCTATGTTCATCATCACATAAAACGCGCCCATGGGCATCCTTGCCGATACGCCGTCTATGGAATTGATTCTGTCTACCATATACTTTCTGCGTTTATCAAACGCCTGTCTCATTGACTCAACAGTTTCCGTCGGCCCTGTGAGCGCCGCAACGGCAGCCGCCTGGGCAACGGAATTCGGGTTGGATGTGGTGTGGCTCTGAACATTTCCCATAAGCTTCGCAATCTGTTGATTGGCCGCCGCATAACCAATTCTCCACCCGGTCATGGCGTATGTCTTTGACACTCCGTTTATAACTATTGTCAAATCTTTTATCTCATCGCCGAGAGACGCAATACTGATGTGTCTTTTGCCGTCGTAGACAAGCTTTTCATATATTTCATCGGAGATGACGAATATTCCGTGTGCTACGGCAACATCGGCAATAGCACGAAGTTCATCCTCTGTGTAGAGCATGCCCGTGGGGTTACTGGGGCTGTTAAGGACTATCGCTTTTGTCTTGTCAGTTATAGCAGACTCAAACTCTCCGGCGGTGAATTTGAAATCGTCCTCTTCCTTTGTTTGTAAAACAACCGGCACACCGTCATTGTACTTAACCATTTCGGGATAACTCACCCAAAACGGCGCCGGAATAATAACCTCGTCGCCGGGGTTGAGAATAGCACCGAAAGCGTTTATGAGTGAATGTTTCGCGCCATTGCTCACGACAATGCACGACGGATCATAATCAAGTCCGTTGTCGTCTTTGAACTTTTTGCAAACGGCTTTTTTCAGCTCCAGGGTACCCGATGCCGGGGTATAACGCGTCTTGTTATCGTTAATTGCCTCTATGGCAGCCTTTTTTATATGTTCCGGGGTATCAAAATCCGGCTCGCCAGCGCCGAATCCGACAACATCCAGACCGTCAGCCTTCATCTGCTTGAACTTTGCGTCAATCGTGAGAGTTGCAGACGGATTAATCTTCAAAAATTTTTCCGATAAAATCATGGTATACCTCCGAAGTTTACTTTTTAGTTAGGCAATTCGCGTTCGAGTCTCGTTTGCCTGCACACAAGTATGAGTATATCACAACAAACTCAAAAATGCAAGTTTTTTAATGTGAAAATTCATATTTTTCAAAAAGATTGTACACATTGTTAAAACCGATATCACAAACATACGATTTTGTGTCATTTTTGCCCTCGAGTGCCTCAAAAAGCGCCGAAACATCCGCCGCACTCGCTAATCCGTCCGCCGCAAACGGAATTCCGTCAAAGTCACTGCCCACGGCGGCACACCGTGCTCCGCCCACGGCGGCAATGTGTCGTATATGCCGCACTGCGTCTGCAATTCCGCTTCCCGAGCGAGACAAAAAAGGCGGATAAAAGTTTACACCGATCACCCCTCCGGAGAGCGCGATTCTGCGTATCATATCGTCCGTCAGGTTGCGCGGATGATGACAAATTGCACGGCAATTTGAATGAGAGGCAACAAGCGGCTTGCAAAACTGATCCGCTGTCTCATAAAAAGCCGCATCCGACATATGCGACACATCGACCGCCATTCCCTCCTGCTCCATGCGGCGCAATATCCGTTCTCCGGCGGGTGTCACGCCGCCACCGTCGCCAAGACAGCCGCCGCACAAGGCATTGTCAAAATTCCACACAAGTCCCGCCATGAGATATCCTCTCTCGCGCAGACGCGACACTGCGTCCTCGTCAATCCCGGATGTGTTGCCAAGCGCCTCAGCAGTAAGCACAGCGCCAATGCCGCCTCTTTTTCTCACCGAAGCAATATCCTCGAAACTACGGCATAAGGTCATTCCGATGTGTTCACACACTTTTTGCATAAAAGCAACCGCATCAAAATAATCGTCCAAGGTCAGCTCGCCCTCGTTAAATAAAGAAAAACACTGAATCATCGGTTTGTACAGACTCAGTGTTTTTCTGTTTATCATTAGTTTATTGTCAGTTATGTCAGCGCCGCCTTTGTACAGTTTGAGCAATGTGTCGCAGTGCAGATCAAAATAGTGATACATATCATTCTCCGTCAAAACGCATTTTTTATGTGATTAACCTTTGATACGGCAAAAACTCCACCGACAAATTCGCCGTAAACCTCGATTACATCAAAGCGCACTTCGCACTCAATGTGTTTTGAGCGGATATATGACATTGCCCCTTGTGTTATCTTGGTGCGTTTGCGGTAGTTAACAGCCTCGCACGGATAGCCGAAATCGGCGTTTTTTCGGGTTTTTACCTCAACAAAGCAAATCATGCCTTCCTTACTATATGCTATGATGTCAAGCTCGGATGTATGCGTACGAAAATTTCTCTCCGCTATCATGTAACCTTTGGCGACAAGATATCTCGCCGCTGCATCTTCGCCACATCTGCCTATCTGAGTAGTATTCATCGCACAAACTCCCTCACGCCTTTGAATGTGAGGCGGTGTATCGGGCACGGACCGTATTTTTTCACTGCTTCGAGGTGTTCCTTGGTCGGGTAACCCTTGTGCTTGGCAAAGCCGTACTCAGGATATACCTTGTCCAACTCGACTATGTATCTGTCCCTCGCCACCTTGGCAAGAATGGATGCCGCCGCTATGGAACGGCTGAGCGAATCACCCTTTACTATGGTCTCAAACTCCGTGGGAATGTTCTTTGCGCGGTTGCCGTCTATGAGAGCAATCTCGGGCATAACGGGCAATCCGCTTAAGGCATTTGCAAATGCAAGATATGCCGATTCCAGGATGTTTATGCGGTCTATGGTCTTTTCGTCAACGGATGCGATATTCCAGTAGAGTGCCTTTTCCTTTATCACATCAAACAAGTATTCGCGCTTTTTCTCGCTTAGTTTTTTAGAATCGTCCAGTCCTTCAATATCCACTCCGGGGTGCAAAACCACCGCAGCGGCAAACACCGCCCCGGCAAGCGGACCTCTGCCTGCCTCGTCCACTCCGGCAACGGTCGTTTTGCCCATATCCCAGTATTTGCGCTCATACACAAGCATATCTTTATCTTTCATATAAAAATTCTCCTTATAAAACGAACTGCAAAATAAATAATATTTTGCAGTTCACAATCATCAAAATTCATCCGGCTTTTCGAGTGAAATATTGCCGAGCTTTGCGCCGCGAAATTCATCAAGAAGTATCTTTGCCGCTCTCTCGGTATCTATCTCGCCGCCTGACACAACAAATCCTCTGTTTTTGCCGAGCAGTGTCAGCATCTCATACGGTTCGAGTCCGTCAATATCCGTCATGCGATACCTCTCGTCAAGGCTTTCGGGATAGTGCGACCGCAGAAAAACAAGCAATTCGCACGCAAGTTCCTCAATATCCATTATCTCATCTTTAATCGCCCCGGTGAATGCAAGTTTTTTTCCAACTGAATCATCCTCAAACTTCGGCCATAGTATGCCGGGGGTATCGAGCAGTTCAATGCCGTTCTCAAGCCTTATCCACTGTTTACCCTTGGTGACGCCGGGTCTGTCGCCGGTTATGGCGCTTTTTCTGCCCGAAAGCTTGTTTATCAGCGACGACTTGCCCACATTGGGCACGCCGACTACAATAACCTTAATCGCCCGGTTGGTTATGCCGCGCTCCCTCTGCCTGGCTATCTTGTCAGCAAGAATCTCGCGGCACTTGGCGAATATAAAGTTCAGCTTTTTGTTACCGGTAGATGAGATGACAAGCACGGGCACCCCATTGTCCGAAAAATATCTCTCCCACTGCGCTGTAATTGCCGCATCGGCAATGTCGGCTTTGTTAAGTAATAGCAGACGCGGTTTGTCTCCCACAATCTCGTCAATTTTCGGATTTCTGCTGCTAAGCGGCAGCCGCGCGTCAACTATCTCTATAACTATGTCTATCAGCTTGATGTTGTCCTGCATCATACGCTGAGTTTTCATCATATGACCCGGAAACCACTGTATATTCATGCGACCTCTCCTATTTGGCATAAAGCGAGCCGAAATCAGAGAACGGCAACAGGCGGAACTCAGCCTTGCCAATGACATTGCCAAGCGGAATAAGACCTACTGTGGCATCGCGGCTGTCGCGGCTGTTGTTTCTGTTGTCTCCCATGACGAAAATATAACCCTCCGGAACTGTGCACGGATACTCCATTGTGCCCGATGACTCAAGCGGCTCTGCAATGTATTTCTCGTCAAGCACCACTCCGTCAACAGTGACGGTGTGATTCTCACCGTTCACCTCAACAGTCTGTCCGCCAACAGCAATAACTCGCTTAATATACGGAGTTTTGGGACTATTCGGCGGTCTGAAAATGATTATATCTCCCACAGCCGGTTTGTACATAAATCTGTTTGCATAGAGCACATCTCCGTTTGTGAGAGTAGGGTTCATAGACGGACCGTCTACCCTTACAAGAGTGAACACATAGGTTTTTATGACCAGTGCGATAACTATAGCCACTGCGATCGAGACTACCCAATCCAGTGCTTCTTTCCTCCAGTTAAATGCCGGAGCCGGATCCGGCTGCTCCGTCACTTCGACGGTTTCCACAGTATTTTCGAGATTTTCCTCACTCTTAAAATCCTTGAGATTCTGCTTAGCGTTATCCTCTGTCTGAGGTTCGTTATTCTTGTTGTATTCGTCCATAATCCGCACCAACCTTTCTACAAATTATCCTAAAAAGCAATAAAATGCCATGGCGAAACAATACATCTCTCCATAGCACCTGCGGTTTGTAATATTGCGGCTGCGGATTCGCCGCAGCCGCTCTGATTAAACTTATACTCAGATTTTTTCCTTAACTCTTGTAGCTTTGCCGACTCTGTCGCGGAGGTAGTAGAGTTTCGCTCTTCTGACTTTACCTCTCCTTACAACAGCAATTGATGCAAGCTTGGGGGAATTGATGGGGAATGTTCTCTCAACGCCGACACCGTAGGAAATTCTTCTTACAGTGAATGTTTCGTTGATGCCGCCGTGTTTCTTGGCGATAACAGTGCCCTCAAACATCTGTACTCTCTCTTTTGAGCCCTCTTTAACCTTAACACCGATTTTAATCGTGTCACCGATATTAAAGGCCGGAAGGTCAGTTCTGATCTGGTCTTTCGTGATACTTTCGATAATGTTCATGTTTAATATCCTCCTAAATTTCCAAGACGTTCATGCCCAAACCAAAGCAGAGGACCGCCCGTATACCTTTATTACTATAACACATCCCGTCGAAAAATGCAAGCCTTTTTTTGAAATTTTTTCGTTTTTTATCGGTTCTATTCCGCTGCACATTGAATCGAGAGACAAAAATCAAACCACACAAAGTTTATTCCGCCCAATGAGACGCGAGCAATTCCACCTTTCCTGACTCAACATCGAGCGAAAAATCCCCCGCCCTCTCAGGTGATGCACACGAAAAGTAAAGTGTCTTTTTATCATCGCTTGCCCTGTATGCAAACGGGCTTAATTTATCATAGCCGAAACCGTCGATTTTTCTCACCTCGTCGAGTGCGTCGGCGGAGACTGCGTTGTCCGCAGACACTATGTACAGTCTGTCCTTAATCACCCCGAGTTTTTTCGATTCGCAGAAATGCACCGCCTTAAAGTCGGCTGCATCAAACCATGACATAATAAAATCATTTTCGTTTTTTTTGAGCAATTTCAGCATCGGGTCGCCGTCCGTGTAATAATCGGGATATTCTATGGCGATCTTTTGCGCACTTGTGTCCTCATCTATCGCAAAATTGACCGCGTCAAGCGCGTCTTTGCGAATCTTCGGCACTCCGTCAAAGTGGATGTAAAAATCTCTGTGTCCGTTGCCCGCGCCGCTTATTATGCTGATATTCTCCGCCTCATATCCGTTTACGGATATTTTAATAAGTTTAGCCGCGTCGGCATAAAAATCTTCCGGATTTTTTTCCTCGTCAACGCCGTAGCCGCAATAGGCAAGCGGCCGCAGTTTTGAACAAAGTGCGTCGGCAAAGAAAAGTCCGCCGTTCTGATGAAACTTGACATCAATTGAGTATCCGTCGCCCGAGTGATTGAGCGTGCAGTCGAAGTATCCGACATCTCCGCTGCCGGCAAGTTTTCCTTTATCATAGACAATGCCGAATCCGCCCGTGCCCTGCTCCGTCTGAGAATTTTCAAAACTCAGCGGCACGGAGTACACATAACTTGCACGCATGGGACTGACTATATCAAGGCGGCGCACAGCCTCGTTCCATGTTACATCAAAGCCGTAGTCCGCCAAAAGCTCCGCCGGGATGTATGTTCTGCCGCCTGTGTTATATGCCTCAATCTTTTTGCCGTCAATATAGGTCACAATGTCGGTGTCGTAATACTCTCCGATGGCGGTTCCGCTTGGCACGGTGCTGTCCGCAATCTGCGGCGGCTCTCCATTTGCCGCGTGTGCGGTCTCATTAACCCGGAGTGTCCTCTCAGTCGGATCCCACCATGCGTCAAAACTGTAAAAATGCATATCGTCGGCGCAGATGAGAGTCTTGCCGCCAATGTTTACGGCATCTATCCTCTCGCCGTTGAGCGTGGTGACAATATCCGTAGCATAGTAATTGCCGATAACATCACCGGGCGCAGCGTTTGCCGCAACCTTCACGGAAATGAGGAAAACGAAGATGCAAAAAATTTTCTTCATGTACTGACACTCCTAAATTTTTTTACATTATCATGATTCCAAAGCGTCAATTGTCTACCGCATTGAGCAACCTTGTGAGCCCCTCTTTCAATACCGAGCGCGGGCAAGCGACATTCATGCGCACATAGTCAGAGCCATCACCGTGATACTGCGTGCCTGCCGAAAGATACAAGCCGCAGTTTTTTCTGACCGAATCGGAAAAGACATCGGAGCGCATACCGAACCTGCTGACATCTATCCAAAGGAGATATGTCGAATCGTTCACCGCAACCGAAAGTGACGGAATATTGCGTCCGATAAACGATACAACCTCGGTCTTGTTGCCGTATATATAGTTTCTGAGGGCATCGAGCCATTGTCCTCCCTGTGTATAAGCTGCAATTGTCGCATCTACAGCAAAGCAGTTCGGCTCTGCAATTTCGTCAGTATTGAGAGCGCGGTTAATGCGGTTAAAGAGTTTCTCGTTGGCCGCATACACAGCCGCTGTCTGGAGGCCGGCAATGTTAAATGACTTTGTCGGCGACAGGCAGGTGATGCTTATGTCGCGGCAGACAGATGACACCGAGGCAAACGGAATGTAGGATATCCCGGGGTTCGTGAGGTCGCAGTGAATCTCGTCGCTGACCACAACCACACCGTATTTCTGACACAGTAAACCTATCTTTTCGAGAGTATCCATGTCCCACACCCTGCCGGACGGGTTATGCGGATTGCACAATATCATCATGGTGGTCTGCGGATCGGCAAGCTTGCGTTCAAGATCGCTGAAATTTATTTTGTATTCGCCCCACATTTTTTCAAGCGGGCACTCAATGACATTTCGTCCGTTGTTTACTATTGAATTAAAGAAAATATTGTACACAGGTGTAAGCACTAACACATTCTCGGCAGGCACGGTATACGCACGCACTGCGCTCGATATTGCCGGTATAACTCCGCTGCAAAACGCAAGCCTGTCTTTGCGCATCTCAAATCCGTGGCGTTTTCTCCACCAGCCCATGTATGCATAATACCAATCATCCGGTATCACGCTGTATCCGAAAACTCCGTTATCAAGCCTTTTGGCAATAGTTTCGGCAATACATGGTGCAGCGGCAAAATCCATGTCCGCCACCCACATGGGCAGTTCATTTTCTGCAGTCGTGTCCCACTTAAGTGAATTGGTTCCCCGTCTGTTGACAGGGGTATCAAAATTAAATTCCATTTTTCTACCTCGCTTTATTTTTTACAGATTATTTTTGTCCTGCTTGGGTTCACCCTGTCTTTATCTATAGTGAGTTCACCAATATAATCGGCTCTTATCACCCCGCCTGACGGGTTGAACACACTGTCTATACCGCTCGCTATGTCAGCATCTACAGTGGAATATTCAAAAGCAAGTGTTGTGTTTATAAGCTTGCAGTTTTTCATCACAAGTCTGTCTATGTAGCACATCCCCTGCAAGCTCTCTATAGTGCAGTTCTCAAACACAAGATTTTTTGAATTCCAACCAAGATACTCACCCGATATGAACGAATCTTTCACAGTGACATTTTCGCAATTCCAGAACGAGTCTTTGCTGAGCATGACGGCGCCGCTCAGAGTGACATTTTTTGACCCGTCGAAACAGTAGTTCCCGACAAGCTTAAAATCATCCGCGGTAATGTCGCAGCTGTTCATAGCAAAATAGTCGCCCTTTGCCGAGACCCGATTCATATCTATTCCGCTGCAGTTCCAGAGAGTCTCCGCCGCATCGGAAAACATGACATTATCAAGACTGATCCCATTGGCACGGCGAAAAGTCTTTGGCGCCTCTATCATGGTGTCTTTTACCGATATATTGTCCGTATACCATATTCCGGCGCGTGCCGTGGCAAAGAAAGTGCAATTTTTTATATCAATGTTCTTTGAATACCAGAGCGGATATTTCCACTTGAACATGCTGCCGTTAAGCCTTATGTCAGAGCTATGCTTGAGCGGCGATTCTCCGTCATCAAAAACAGTGTCGTATATGTCACAGTCGCTCGTACCGAACATAGCGCGCTCGCCCGAGAGAAATTTTTGCTTTATCTCCATTGTATCACCCCGAAGTATCGTTATCAACAACATTGTATCACAAATCCGACAAAAAATCAATCATTGACTTCATGTAAAATATGTATGCAAGTTGTGTCGGATCTTCTTGTCATCGGCCGATAAAAAAACTTCGCAGCCAAGCAAGAAAATATGCCGCGAAGTTTTCTGATTATTTTTTGAATGTTTTCAGTATGGACTTAAAGCTTTTTACCTCTGTCTGAGCCTTCCACTCATCGGTGAGTTTGTCAAGCTTTTCAGACTGACAAGCCTGCTTTGCATCGTCCTTATACTCATTTATTTTCTCGTCCGTTATCTCAAACGGAAGTCTCTTGATGATGTGATATCCATATGAAGTCTCCACAATACCGCTTACCTCGTTCTCACCCAGAGCAAAAGCAGCCTCCTCAAACTGAGGAACCATCTGTCCCTTGGTAAACTCGTATCCGTCGGGATATGAAGCAAGCCCCGTGTCCTCGCTCAATTCATTCATGAGTTCCTCAAAATTTGCACCGTTTTTAATCTTGGTGAGGGTGTCCTCCGCGGTCTGCTTTTTCTGTGCAATTGTCTCATCGTCAAACGCCTCACCCGTGTTGGAATCCTGAGTGAGGAAAAGTATGTGCTCAGCCTTTATATAATTGTTTTTAATGTAATCCTTGACTTCGTCATCAGTAACCGCTATGGTGCCGTCCTCTGCAAGTTTGTCCGTCAACTTGTTCACGATCATGTTTTTCTTGTAGAGGCTCTCAAACGCAGTCGGCGTTGTGCCGAGTGATTTGAGCTGATTCTGATAAGCCGCCTCGCCGCCCGCCTGTTGCTTCATGCTCTCTATCTGACTTGCAAGCTGGCTTTCGTCATCGGCTGTAAACTCAACGCCCATCTCCAAAGCCTTGTTGTAGCGCACGAGCAGTTTTGCCGCCTCGTCAACTGCCTTGTCCACAGCTATGTCGATGTTCTTTTTGCCATCGGTTTTCTCGTTCCAATACGCCTTTGCCGCGCTTTCGTCCGATGTGCTCACGCCTGCCTCTTGCAATGACTGTGATTTTTGTATATACACATAATATGCGAACTCGTCCGCCGGCATATCCGTGTCGCCGACCCTGACTGCCGGGTTGGTGTTCTTGATAACGCACGATGTGAGAACGCCGGCTGTCATAACAACGGCCGTCATGACGGCAAGCATTTTGCCAAATTTCTTCATAATATCATCCTTTCGTAAGTTTTAATCGTTACAACAATTATAACTGCATATTGCTCTCTTGTGTTATCTTTATAAGCTTTTGTAATATAATTTTAATATTAGACAAAAACTTTTCGTCATATTTATAGCTTATATACGATTTTTCACCGGAAGAAAACATAATTTTTCCCTTATAGTCATCCATGATGTCTATAATTGCCTTGGTGCTGAATTCTCCGTCTATCGTCATAAGAATGTCCTTATCGCTGCGAACAACGGACGATATGTTGAGCCTTTGCGCAAGCGACTTGATGTACATACATTCTATGAGATTCTCAACACTGCGCGGCATATCGCCGAATCTGTCTGTCAGTTCGGATTGCAGATTAAGATAATCCTCCTCACAGCAGATATCCGATGCCTTTTTATAGAACTCAAAGCGCAGCTGTTCCTCATTGATATAGCTTTGCGGAATGTGCACATCAACCTTTAAGTCGACTGTTGTTTCGGCAGACTCTTTGATATCCTCGCCCTTTAGGCGAGCCACAGCCTCGCCGAGCAGAGCGCAATACATATCATAGCCGACAAGATTCATGTTGCCATGCTGCTCTTTGCCGAGCAGATTTCCGGCGCCGCGGATTTCAAGATCACGCATGGCAATGCGGAAACCCGAGCCGAACTCCGTAAATTCCTTTATTGCGGATAGTCTCTTGCGTGCAATCTCGTCAAGCACCTTACCTCCGTCATACATAAGATAAGCATAGGCAAGTCTGTTGGATCGTCCCACTCTGCCGCGCAGCTGATAGAGTTGCGACAAGCCGAGCCTGTCGGCATCATCTATAATCATGGTATTAACATTGGGAATGTCTATTCCGGTCTCTATAATTGTTGTGCACACAAGAATGTCTGTATCGCCGTTCATCATGTCAAGTATCTTGTTCTCAAGTTCTCTCTCGCTCATCTGCCCGTGGGCGACATCTATCACAGCGTCCGGCACAAGCACACGCAACATTGCCGCCTTGCGTTCTATGTTGTCTACACGGTTGCTCAGATAATACACCTGACCGCCGCGCGCTATCTCGCGTTCAATTGCGTTTTTTATCACATCACCATTGCGTTCCATAACAAATGTCTGCACCGGATATCTGTCCTGCGGCGGAGATGCGATAACGCTCAGGTCGCGTATTCCCACCATAGCCATGTTGAGCGTGCGCGGTATGGGAGTCGCGCTTAGTGTGAGCACATCCACACTCTCCTTCATCTCCTTGAGTTTCTCTTTGTGGCCCACCCCGAAACGCTGTTCTTCATCTATTATGAGCAGTCCGAGGTTCTTAAACCCGATATCCTTTGAAACCAGTCTGTGAGTGCCTATGACGACATCCGCCTTACCTTGCTTGAGCCTCTCAACGGTAACTGCCTGCTCTTTTTTCGAGCGAAATCGGCATAGCAGTTCCACATTGACCCCATAATCCTTCATTCGTGCAGAAAATGTGTTGTAGTGTTGCTGTGCAAGTAGGGTAGTCGGCACAAGATACGCTACCTGCATTCCACCCATAACACACTTGAATGCGGCACGCAAAGCAACTTCTGTCTTGCCGTATCCGACATCTCCGCACAGCAGTCTGTCCATACACTTGCCGTGTTCCATATCCGACTTAACTTCCTCTATGCAGCGCAACTGATCAGGAGTTTCGTCATAGCTGAAATCATCTTCAAATTCCTTTTGCCACTCAGTGTCCGGCTCAAACACATGACCTTGAACATTCTGCCGCGCGGCATACAGGCGAATGAGGTTTTCCGCCATTTTCTCAACGCTCTGTTTAACCTTGGTGACGGTCTTTTGCCACTTGCCGCCGTTCAGACTGTTGAGCGCAACAGTGCTGCCCTCGGACGCACCGATATATTTGTGAATAGCGTCAAGCTGATTTGCCGGGACATAGAGCACATCAGTGCCCTTGTAGCGGATTTTGAGGAAATCCTTAACCACGCCGTCACTCTTTATCTGCTCCAGACCCACATACTGACCTATGCCGTGTACATTATGCACCACAAAGTCACCCTTGTTCAGCTCGTCAAAGCTCTTTATTCGGTTTTTCGCATCAACCTTTTTTTCCCTCGTGTGTTTTTTTCTGTGAGTGTATATATCCGTTTCGCTGATGACAGCAGTCTTTGCAGACGGATATTCAAATCCTTTTGTAAGATTACCCTCGGCTATGCTCACAGTGCCGAGCGGCGGAAGATTTTCGTAATCCGTAATTATCGCCGCCTCTATGTCATGCTCGGCAAGAGAGGTGCACAGCGACTGCGCCGCATTTTTCGAGCCGGCGACTATGATTATGCGGTAGTCCGCTTTTTTCCAATATTCTATGTCGTCACATAAAAAGCCTAAGTTTCCGCTGTAGTTCTGCATGGTTTTCGCACTCAGGCCGACAATCTCTTTCGGGCGGAAATCGGGCGTAGAATATGAGAGAGAGCTTATACTGATAAGGCTCCTTTTATCCACCCTGTCCGTAAGTTGTGAATATGTTAACATATACTCACGCTTTGTCTTTGGAAACAGGCCTTTTTCGAGCATTGTCGCAATAATCTCGTTCTGTTCCTCGCAAAAAGCCTTTGCACCCTCGCTGAGGGTACCCGGTTCGTCATACACGGTCATTCCGGCATTGTACAAATCAACAAACGATGTTATCTCTCCGTACACAAACGGCATATATTTGTCTCCGGACGCAATGTAGTGTTGTTGAGAGATTTTCTCCGCATCGGAGTTAAGGTTAAGATTATTTAGCGCTTTTATTCTCTTTTCAAGTTCCGCTGCGCCGTCGGAGTCATAGATAAGCTCTCTTGCAGGGCACATACGGCACGAATCGATATTTTTGAGCGACATTTGCGTCTGTGCGTCAAAAAGGCGCAGAGAGTCCACCTCATCGTCAAAAAGTTCTATTCTGAGCGGATCGTCATACACCGGTGTAAACACATCTATTATAGATCCTCGCCTGGCAAACTGACCCATGCCCTCGACCGCAGACACGCGTTTGTATCCGATCTCGGCAAGAGATGCGCAAAACTTATCCGCTTCGATAATGTCACCGACAGACAAGGTACGGCAATATTTATTAAACACATTTTTCGGTACAGTGTATTGCAAAAGAGCCTTTGCCGTGGTGACAACCACGCGTGCGCTGTCGAGATGCGCAAGAGTACGCAGTCGTTTGTACTCCTCATCCCTGTTCGCCGCATCCACATCATAAAAAATATATTCCTTTGATGGAAAGTAAAAGATTTCATCACAAAAAAAGAACGATAAATCATTCTTTATCCTTCCCGCTTCTGTTTCGTCAGATGCAACAATCAGACACCTCTCGATGCCCGATTGTTCACATAGCGAATATATCAAGTGACTTTTCCGACTGTCGGAGACACCATACACATGCACCGCGCCCTCCATATCGTTCAGGTGTTCGGCAATGAGTCGATACTCCGGCAGATCGGACAAAATTTTCGAATAAAACATAACAATCACTTTCCGTTATACTTGTTCATGGCTTGTGTGCAGTCACCGTGTTCAATAATCGAGCGAATCGCACCGCAGACATTGTCCGCTGCCTTGTCCAGTTGTGCAAGGTCGTCCTTGGAGAAACGCCCGAGCACATGGGCTGCAAGGTCATAATCCGGGTTCGGCTTTGCACCCACACCAATTCTAACCCTGACAAAATCATCTCCGTTCAGATGATAGATTATTGACTTAAGACCATTGTGTCCGCCGTCACTGCCTTTCGGACGGATGCGGATTTTGCCCGGGTCGAAGTTTATGTCATCACAGAGCACTATGATGTTGTCATGAGGAATCTTGTAGAAAGACGCAATCTCCATCACACTCTCGCCGCTATTGTTCATATATGTCTGCGGCTTGGCAAGGATGACTTTTTCGCCATCTATATTTCCCTCGCCGTACACTGCCCTGAACTTGAGCTTATTCAGCTTTATACCCTCACGCGCGGCGAAGATGTCGAGCATATCGAACCCGACATTATGCCGTGTGAGGTCATATTTCTTTTCAGGATTCCCTAATCCTGCTATAAGATACATGGCTTGAATTTCCTTTCTCAGTTGAACAGAGGACTTACAGACACATCCTCATAGATTCTGTCTATTGCCTCGGCAAAAATCGGAGCAACCGAGAGGACTTTTATCTTGTCTATCTGCTTTTCGGGTGTGAGCGGGACGGTGTCAAGTACAAGCAGCTCCTCTATACACGAATTCTGTATTCTCTCGATGGCCGGACCGGAAAGAACCGCATGGGAGCAGCAAGCATATACGCTTTTTGCACCGCGCTCTTTGAGTGCCTTTGCGCCGTTTACAATTGTTCCGGCGGTGTCTATCATATCGTCAACAAGGATAACATTTTTATCTTTTATCTCACCGATGATGTTCATAACTTCAGATACATTCGCTTTTGGGCGTCTCTTATCCACAATGGCAATCGGCACATCGATCTTGCTTGCAAATTTCCTTGCTCTGGTTACCGAGCCCAAGTCGGGCGATACAACAACAAGATCAGACTCCTTGCCCTCGAATTTCTCCTTGTAGTAGTTTGCAAGCAGCGGAGCACCAAGTAGGTGGTCAACCGGAATGTCGAAAAATCCCTGAATCTGTGCTGCATGAAGATCCATTGTGAGCACTCTGTCGGCACCGGCCGTGGTAATAATGTCTGCGCAGAGTTTTGCCGAAATCGGATCTCTCGCCTTGGCCTTTCTCTCCTGTCGTGCATAGCCAAAATAAGGTATAACAGCCGTGATTCTTCCTGCTGATGCCCTCTTGAAAGCGTCTATCATTATGAGCAATTCCATGAGGTTATCGTTTACCGGTGAGCAGGTGGACTGCACTACGAATACATCTGCGCCACGAACGGTCTCGTTGATATTGACAAAAATTTCTCCGTCGGAGAACTTGCCAACTTCCGAGTCGCCCACTACAGTGTGCAATTGATCCGCAACCGCATGAGCAAAGCTCGGGTTAGAGTTGCCGGTAAAGATTTTAATGTTGTTGCCGTGTGTTATCATTTTATTATTCCTCCAGTTTATTTATTCCAGCCTGATTTCACTACCTGTCTTGCCCTTGCAATGGCAAGTGCATCCGATTCCACATCATCCGTAATCGTGGAGCCGGCTGCAATGAATGCATGATCGTCTATCTTGACCGGTGCAACAAGATTTGCGTTGCATCCGATGAATACATGGTTGCCGATGATGGTGCGATGCTTCTTCTCTCCGTCGTAATTAACAGTGACGGTGCCGCAGCCGAAATTTACACCCTCGCCCACATCGCTGTCACCTACATATGTAAGGTGCGCCACCTTGGTGCCGTCAGCTATGGTCGAGTTCTTAACTTCGACAAAATCGCCGATTTTAATTCTGTTGCCAATGCGTGAGTTTGGCCTTATGTATGCAAAGGGACCTACATTCGTCTCGTTGCCTATGCTGCTGTCACATGCAACGGAGTTTACAACTGATGTGGCATCGCCCACAGTGCAGTTATCCAATGTGGTGTTGGGACCTATCACACAGTGCGAACCTATCACAGTGCCGTTTTTAATGTGGCACGACGGCTCAATTATCGTATCGCGGGCGATTTTTACATCAGCATCAATATAAGTGTTTTTAGGGTCGGTGATTGTGACGCCTTGTTCCATGAATGCGCGGTTTATTCTGCGTCTCATGACAGCTGCGGCATTCGCAAGTTCCACCCTGTCGTTGACTCCGAGCAATTCATCGCTGTCACTCATGATAAAAACGCCCGCTCTTTTTCCCGAGTCTTTGATTATCTGCAATGTGTCAGTGAGGTAATACTCACCCTGTGCGTTGTCATTTGTCACCGCAGACAGCGCTTCAAGGAGGTCTGAACAGTTGAAACAATACATACCGGAGTTGATCTCCTTAACTTTCCTCTCCTCCTCGGTTGCATCCTTAAACTCTTTTATGCAGCGAAAACTGCCGTCGTCATTTCTTATGATGCGTCCGTACTGCGCCGCATCGTCGAGCACAGCCGATATAACCGTGGCGCTGTTACCGTTTGCCTTGTGATAGTCCACCGCAGCGCGAACTGTCTCCGGGCGGATAAGCGGTATGTCACCGTTAAGGACAACCACTGTGCCGCTCTCGTTTTCAAAGATATCTTTTGTCATCATGACGGCATGACCTGTACCAAGGCATTTTTCCTGGACGGCATAAAGCCTGTCCTCTCCCATGGTTTTCACGACATTTTCCCTGTCATGACCCACAACGGTCACGATTTTGCCGCAGCCGGCTTTTTCGCACGCGTCATACACCCAGTGCAAAATCGGTTTTGAGCAGATTTCGTGAAGAACCTTTATCTTGTCGGACTTCATTCTGGTGCCCATTCCCGCCGCAAGAATAATAGCAGAAAAATCTTCCAAATATAGCACTCCCTTTTTATATTCTTTTCATGTAAATTTAATTTTACAACATACACTGTCTATTTTATATTCTTTTCAATCATTTTTCAAGTGTATTTTTCAAAAAGGTGCTATTTTTATTGATTATCACGAAAATAAACGCATGGAATAAAAGATTTGTACAGTGGGAATAATTTTTATATAAACAAATTCAAGCACAACTGTTTTTTTGATACGGTATTCCAATCAGATTATTGCCTAGGCGCAGGTGACGAATCCGAACTTTTTTGCAGTCGGCTTGGAGCATATATTATATATTTGCAAAACACGCCCTACGGCTATGGATTTTGCAAATATATAATATATGCTCCAAGCCTCATGAGAATTGTGCGTAAGGCGAGGGTGAGTGTTTTTTATTCTTAGTGAGCGAGTTCAGCGCCACTGCACTGCCTGTTTGAGCGAGCAAGAATAAAAAACACTTACACGAGCCTATTAACAAGATAGTTCGAATTCGTCGCTTTCGCCTAGGCAAGGGAGACTCGAACACACATTGCCTAAGCAAAAAACAGTCGGGCAAGAACAGCATCATAATAAATCCGGGGGTGTCTTTATCTTGATTAACAAAGTTGAAATCTGCGGCGTAAACACATCTAAACTGCCCGTGCTGACGAATGAGGAAAAAGAAAAACTCTTTGAAAGGATAAAAAAAGGTGACAAAACCGCCAGGGAAGAATTTGTCCGCGGCAATCTGCGGCTTGTGCTCTCCGTCATTCAGCGGTTCAATAACCGCGGCGAATGTGCGGACGATCTGTTCCAGGTAGGCTGCATAGGACTGATGAAATCCATCGACAATTTCGATACAAGCCAAGGGGTAAAATTTTCCACATATGCCGTTCCGATGATCATAGGCGAGATCCGCCGCTACCTCAGGGACAACAACTCGGTACGCGTCAGCAGATCGCTGCGCGACATTGCCTACAAGGCACTCATGGCAAAAGAAAAACTCACCAGAGAAAACGAAAAAGAACCCACCGTTGCCGATATTGCAAAGGAAATAGGTGTGGAAAAAGAAGATGTCGTATTTGCTCTTGACGCTATTGCCGACCCGATATCGCTGTATGAGCCTGTATATAACGACGGGACGGACGCAATATTTGTAATGGATCAGCTGGGCGACGAAAAAAACACCGATGAAAACTGGATAGAAGAAATCAGCCTGAAAGAAGCAATAAAAAAACTCGGCAGCAGGGAGCGGCACATATTAAATCTGCGTTTTTTCAAAGGCAGAACACAAATGGAAGTATCGGAAGAGCTGGGCATAAGTCAGGCACAGGTGTCAAGACTTGAAAAAAGCGCCCTGGGGCACATGAAAAAATATATTTAAGATTGCAGGGTATATTTTATTCCGCACGCATAAAATTCTGTGCCGTCTGTGTATGTATTTTTTATTCTTGCCGACTCAAAAAGCAGTGCAGTAGCGCTAAACTCGTCGTCTAAGAATAAAAACACATACACCTCCTTTGACGGAATACTTTCTACGCACATTTGCACTTAAATCGTCTGCAAAGAATAAAATATATCCCGAATCTCACCTTATATTTTAACGAAAAAACACCTTTCCGCATACAAACCGTACGCGAAAAGGTGTTTTAAGTGTTTTAAGTGTTTTAAGTGTTTTAAGCTATACTCAGATCGAGTCGATATCAAACTGGAAGAATTTCTCGAGAAAATCGAATGTCTCGGGGTCAATCCCGCTGACTGCGGTCTTGAAGTCAACCTTAGAATCCTCGCTGAGGTTC
The DNA here is from genome assembly GCA_934454585.1 of uncultured Clostridia bacterium. GTDB lineage: Bacteria > Bacillota > Clostridia > UMGS1810 > UMGS1810 > RGIG4708. The sequence continues at coordinate 36,194 of CAKSFP010000007.1, read as the reverse complement.
TTGTATTTGTCTCTTGCTGCTTTGAGAAGTTCAAGATAATTCTCGGCAATGGTGTCCTCGGAGATAACATATTTGTTATTCGCCGCATCATCAAGCACCTTTGAAACAACATTCATAATGTCCTCGACTATTTCGGTGTGTGCTCTCTGGAACTTGCCTTCGTCCAGTGCGGTTTTCAACTCTGCATTGGCTTTCTCAAGCTTTGGAACAACACCGGATTCATCGTTGGCTTTCTTTATCTCCTCGGGTGTGAGGGTCGGTTTTTCAGGTTTTGTCGGCTCTGTGCTGCCGCCTGATGAGCCGCCGGAGCTACCGCCCGAACTTCCGCCTGAGCTGCCGCCGGATGATCCGCCCGAACTTCCGCCCGAGCTGCCGCCTTTGTTGGATGAACCGCCGGTTGAACCGCCGCCGATTATAGTCGGAGTGGTGGTCGCATCTTTAACAAAAGTTGCAAGCACAACAGCTATCTCACTTCTTTTCATGTTCTCGGTCGCTCTGAACTTGTTGCCGTCCTCAAGTTTCATCAGGCTGTTGGTGACAACTTTTGTTACATAAGGCAGCGCCCAATCGGACACTTCATCGGAGATATTTGCGCCCATGCCAAGGTCAAGCACGCTTGCCACTCTGCAGAGTATCGCGCAGAATTCTTCTCTTGTGATATTATTGTTTCCTCGGAAACTGCCGTCCTCATATCCGGTGATATAGCCGGCTTTTTTTGCAACCAACACATATGACGCAAACCAGTCGTCCGCAGTAACATCATTGAACTGAACCGTGTCTGCCTCGGTGTAGCCGAACACAAGGTTGATCATCTTGCAAAGCTCGGCTCTGGTAAGTCCCGATGCCGGGGCGAAAGTGCCATCCCCGTTGCCGCTTACTATGCCTGCCTTGGCAAGTTTGTATATTGCCGCGCCGTCCGCCGTAGCAGCATCGACATCGGAAAAAGTGATGTCGGTGCCTGCTGCGAAAGCAACGGTGCCAAGTGATGTCAGCACCATGAGTGCGGACAAAACAACAGCTAAAAATCTCTTCATATTGCTATCCTCCTGTATTAGTGGAAGTACCTGCTAACCGTAAGGCTGTTATCGCCCGATGATTTTTTGTAGGTGTCCACATATGTTTTCTCCTCAATATCCGACGGGTTGTCGGTCTTGAGGCCTTCAATGCGCGGCACAATGATGTTGAATGCGCCGTCAAGATTGAATATGTCATCATTCTTGACATCCTTGCCGACGAGAATTTCTTCAATTCTCTTGGAATCAAGATACTTCTCGATTGTTGAGCCGTCAAGTTTTCTGTCGGCAACAGACTCAGCAAACTTGTGAACCATGTTGTCAATCTTGTTGTTATACTTTTTGTAGAATCTGTCTATAAACGAAACCTTGGATACAAGTTCATCCAGGCTGGTGCCTCGTATAGTGCCGTCCTTGTCAAGCTCGGTTATGATATCGAACATCTTGTTGCATGCTCTTGCGATAAGGTCGGACGCCTCGCTGTTGAAGCGTTCATATTCTTCATCAGAGAGATTCTTCGTCAGTTCACGGAGCTTTGAACTCAGACGAAGGAGATCATCAAGGGTATAGCCGAGCGGCAGTTCGCCTGTATCGCCCATTCTCCTAAGAATGTTGTTCACATCGTCGATTATGGTCTTCATCTGCTCTGTGTAAGCATCAAGCTTGGTGCCGCCAAGTCTGTCCGCAACTGTTTTGAGCGAATTGATCTTGGATATGACATCATCAAGAGTCTTACCCTTGGCAATTTCGTCGCCGTTCTCAATGTCCTTAATCATACGGTCGAATCTGTTGATTACCGTAGCAATATCCTCAGCAAGGTCGTGCTTGAACACGCGATATTCATCGTCCGTCAGGTCTCCGTAATATAGGAGTGCCTTGTCGAGTACAATAAGTTTGTTAAGCACAAAATCATAGTAATACATGAATGGTTTTATGCTGTAACCACTGTGTGTCTCATCAACCTTTGTCACATCGTAATCCACAAGATCACTAAACTCAACATTCTCGGCAAAGCTCCTGAGATCTGCGTTTTCCGCATAATAGTACGGCGCCTTTCCGGAAAGCTTGGTTATAAGCTTACCTTTATATTTATCGAACATATCGTTCAGAATCTTAACTGCGTTGAGTTTAACACTCATCGAGGTGGTGTACGATGTGGAAACAGAGCTGTCTGCCTCTACCTGAGCCGTGACTGCGTCAAGTCCGGTGCAATACTCTGTCTGCGACTCCTCAAAGATGTCCTTGAAGTTGTCTGCACCCACAATATCTATGAGAGTTCCATAGCCTTTGTTGCGCAAGATCTGCTCTATGTCATCATAGGAGAAGTTTCTGATCGCATCGCTCACACCTTTTGCAAACTGAACATTATCCTTGTCTACCGGGAATGAATCGTACTTCTTGATGAAGCAATCCATAAAATCGTTGTAGACGGCCATATTATTGAGCATATCTATGGCGCTGTCAATGAACTCCTGCAGTTTGTTTGTGCCGTTTGCGGCATCATCTGCCTTAATCTTTTCGATATAGTCTGCGATGGTGTCAGCATCAGCATAGGTGAGCACAAGATCTGTCAACTCTGCATCGGAGCGCGAGTCAATGTAATCCGATATAAACTCATCATCAATCATGCTGTCGAGATTTGCATCGAGATAATCGTTGATGATGCTGCCATCTATAGTTGATGCCTTGTCGCAAATCATCTTGTCGATGTAGTTATAAACCGTTTCGTCGGAAACCCTGTTTGCAATAATATAATCTTTAATAGTGACATAGTTGTCATTGACAAATTCTCTTATCACAGTTTCGTTTGAAGGGTTCTTGACATAGTTTATGATGTAATCTTTAATCTCGCTTACATCCATATTCTTTACATCGTCTATGAACTCTGCTTTTACACTGTCCGCATACGGCTTGATTTCGTCACTCACGGTGATAGTGTCCGTGATGTAACCCTTAATGTAGCTGATAATTGTGTCCTCAATAATTGTTCTGAGGCTGTCGTCAATCATCTCACCACCGAGGTACTTCCTAATGTAAGAGATAATGGCATTGTCGATAACCTTATCAACATTTGCATCTGTCGATGATGAATCCATGTAGTCATCAACCGCCGCTATGATGTAATCCGGCAATTTATCATCAATGTACGCTTTCAGGTCATCGCTGATGTTGTCGTTCGCATAATCCGTTATTGCATCGCTGATGTAACTGTCCTCGTTAGATGCGATGAAGGAATCTATCTTATAAGTCCATGTTTCCTGCACGCCGCCGAGATAATCATTTATCGTATCGGTCATCTTGTCGTCGATTATGTTTCTTATATCCGCATTCAGTGTCAGATCCTTGGATACATATGCATCGATGAATTCGTTATATTCTTCGGTTGTGATATCATGTCCGACTGAAGCTCTGAGAGCACTCGAAACAGAATTTTGGAAATCTGTAATACCTCTGAGCTGTTTTATCACATCAATCTTAAAGTCCTCATCGACAAGTCCTCTTATTATGTTGTTCCTGAAACCGATGTAATCCGACTGAGTCTTGATCTTGGAGATTATCTCCGACTTAAACTCTCCGTCATTGCTGAGAATTGTCTTGAGTGCATCGTCGTTCTTGATGACATTTGTAATGTCTGCCCTAAATGCCGGGTTGTTCTTGATGTAATTCTTAAACTCATCGTTATCCTTTATGAGTGAAATGATATCTGCCCTTACACCCGAACCATTGTCGATTATGTCGAGAAGATCAGCTGCCTTTTCATTCCTTACGATTGAGATGAGCTTGTTTTTGAACTTGGTGTCGCTGAGCAGTTCGTTCATAAACTCAATGTTCTGCGCCGCTTTGTCTATGAGGTTTGCCTTAACCGAAGACGAGAGTATGGCGATTATGAGATCGTCATTTGTCAGCAGTTCGTCTGCAATCGCTTTTTGCGGATTGTCTATGGTATCGAGCATACTGTTTATAAAGGAATCGTCCTTTATGAGTTTATCTCTCAACGCCGCATCGGACACAAGTTCCCTGCGGATGTAGTCGATGAGTTTATCTCTGTTTGACGCATCCTTTATGGCGTCTCTTATGCCGTCATAACCTATTGTGTCTATGAGTTTTCTGGCACCTATTTCATTTACAATAGATTCGATATCGATAAGATCCAGCACCCTCTCCAGGTCCTCCCTGTCACCTTTTATGAGGTTTGTGAGGTATGTGTTGACCTGTTTTTTGATGTCGTTTGTGTCTATGACATCGGCTATCTTCAGACCGAATTTTCTGATAAGAAGATTGCCCTCCTCATCGATGAGTCCGCCTCTCTGCGCAAGTTTTGCGTAGAGTTTTGCCTCAACATCTTTTTCATTCAAACCGTTTTCAATTGTGTTTCGCGACAGCGCCATGCCGTCTTTTATCGAGTCAAACAGCCTTGTGGTTGAAGAATAGTATACATATGGTCTTATGCCCGATATGTCTATGCCAAACATACTGAACGACGGGTCTGCCGATAAATACTCAAACGAGAATTCCACTTCCATGTCCTCGGTTACCTTTGTAGCCTTGTCAGCGTTGGAATCATCATTTGCAAGTGCAACGAATATCTGCCACTTATCGCTGTCGTCAAGATATCTGTACTCAGCATTGATCATGTGATCAACATCAAGCTGATTGTCATGATATCCCTTGAGTCCGTTAAAGAATCTTCTGTACCAGCTGCGTGGAGAAAGATTATCCTCATATGTTTTGTACAGATTGTACACATCATCATATGCAACAGCGGTACCGGCCGGGATGTTGTCAAGTTGGCCAACCAATGTACGGTTGTCGGTGCCGGCAGCTATATAGAACTTAACGGTGTGTTTCTTTATCTCCCACATAGCGTAAACGGTCATGTCGTCGGGCACCATGGTATCCTTTGTGAACATTTCTCCGCTTCCGTCAGCTTCTGTGTTCCATCCCATAAAGTCATAATTCTCTCTGGACGGGTCGCGCGGCCAGGTAAGCCCTGTCATGTCGGCAAATGTTTTACCCTTTTCAATCTCGAACTTTGGTTTTGTGGTTGTCACGCCGTCATTATAATCAAATATAAGCGTTGCGTACTCTGCCGTTTTTTCCTGCCATGTAGCGACAAGATTTCTGTTGCCCTTTACGATATCTTCCTTGCGAATTTCTTGTATCTCATTTCCGTCCTCGTCTCTCCAACCTGTGAATCTATAGCCTTCTTTTGACGGAGAAACAAGCGCTATCGGGAATGTGCTTTCTATATTGTATGATCTTGTCGGTTCTTCATTAAATGTGCCGCCGTCAAGTTCATAGTCTATAGTATAGTCAATTACTTTCCACTTTGCATACACAATAACATTTTCGGTTATCAGTGTGCCAAAGTCGAACAAATTAGTGCAAGCCGAATCCGCATACCAACCGACAAAATCATAATAATCTCTTGTCGGATCATCGGTCGGTCTTTCAACCGTTGTGCCTTCTTCCACATTTTCTGCCGTTGCAAAAGGCTCGGGAGCACCGGTGTAATTATAGTAGAAAGCTACCCGATACTTATTCGGCCCGACAACTTCAGTCCACTTAGCATACAAAGTGAAGTTACTCTTAACCGGTTTTGAAAAATCATATGGTGTGCTGACTGTTATGTCACTGTACCAGCCGCCGAATTCAAAATCATCCTTAGTCGGATCGGCAGGCTCACCGACCGTATCACCATATTTAACTCTCCTTTCGGCAATTGCGCTGCCGCCGTTTGTGTTAAATGTAACGGTAAAGTAGATATCAGTCCACTCAGCACGGAGAGTGATATCACCGGTAATCGGTGTTGTGAAGTCGAACCTATCTCCCGACACGGTATACCATCCATTGAAGATATGTCCCTCCCATGTGGTTGTCGGCTCGGGAACGGTTGTGTTGTAGTCAACAATTTTAGCCTCGACAGCCGAACCGCCGTTCGAGTCGAAAGTAACGGTATATGTGTTTACAGTCCACTTAGCATACAAATGAATATCTGCCGTAATGGGTGTTGCGAAGTCATATTCATTTGCAAATGTTCCGTTGTCTGTATACCATCCGCCGAATTTATGTCCGCCCTTTGTCGGCTCGTCAGGTTTTTGTGCGTTTGTGTTGTATACAACATTTTGCTCTGCCACATCGCTGCCGCCGTTTGAATGGAATGTAACTTTATAGCTGTTTATATTCCACTTTGCATACAAAGTGATATTAGCGGTAACCGGAGTTGTGAAGTCAAACTTATCTCCGGACTCAGTATACCAGTCGTCAAATGTATGTCCGATTTTTGTCGGATCAGCCGGTCTGCTCACAGTTTTGCCGGTTTCAACAGTCTGTGGGGGCACGCTTGATCCGCCGTCGGTATCAAATGTTACCGTAAATGTCGGCTTGGTTATAAGCGTCCAGACAGCTTTATAGGTCTTGTTGCCTATATCTGCCGCAGTGATTGTCTTAACCGTATTTGTGCCGTCGTTCCAGCCTTCAAAGGTATATCCTTCTCTTGTCGGGATCGGCAGCGTGAGCGGCAGATCTTTCTCTGTGTACTCGGTAACATAATTTGTCGGCATCGTACCGCCGTTTACATCATATGTTATGGTATAAACAGTGAGCCACTTTGCCTTGAGTGTGATGTCAGCCGTGACTGCCGTGTCAAAATTATATTCACTGCCGTTCATATACCATCCGTCAAACCTTGCGCCGGCTTTAGTCGGGTCGGTGGTCGGCTTGGTTGCTTTATTGCCCGATTCCACTGTCTGTGCCGGAGGAACAGGCGTGCCGCCGTCAGCATCGAATGTAACGGTGTACATCGTCGGGGACGGTGTTACATATGTCCACTTAGCATAAAGGGTTATGTCACGCGTTACGGGAGTATCGAAATTATATTCATTTGTGTGCGCCGATTCCACGAACCATCCGTCAAAACGGTAATCCGCAACCGACGGTATCGACGGTTTTGCCGCCTTTTCGCCGTACTTTACGGTTTGGCTCGGAACAGAGCCGAATCTTGTATCAAACGAAACGGTGTAGTACTTGTCGCTCCATTTAGCATACAAGATAAGCGCCGCCGTTACCGAGAGATTGAAATCATATTCATTGTTTCCCTGTTCGTCCGTATACCAGCCTTCAAATGTGTGACCTTCCCATTCCGGGTCAGCAGGCTTTCCGAGTTTCGTTCCGTCCGGGACCTCTGTCTCGGTATCCGGGCTCGCTCCGTCCATATACTTGAAAGTTACCCTGTGCTTAGTAATGGGAGTAGTGCTCCATATTGCATAAAGCTTGGTCGGTTTTGCGACAGCGGTTGTCGAATCGTATGCTGTGCCTGTTCCGTCCGCTTTGTCGTTCCAACCGGCGAAGTTATATCCGTCGCGAGTCGGGTTGCTCGGGAACTTGTCGCCCGACGCCTTGCCTTTTTCTACATATATGTCGGCAATCGGCTCTGCACCCGCATAACCTAAGTCAAACTCTACCTTGGCAAGAAGCACAGCACGGATTTCACCGTCGGATGTAATCTTGTCTGCCGGAGCGATTATACCCTTATCGTTGCCGGTTTTATCGTAGAAGTGCCACTCAACCTTATATTCGCCGTCGGCGCCGGTATAGTCACCCGGCATATCGATTCCGAGATCTGCAGGGGTCTGATTATATCCGAACACCTTGTCCTCGGAACTGCCGTTCGGGTAAGTAACCTTTACATTATATTTTACCCTGTCGTAGTATACATTAAGCACATTTGCCGCCGCATTCGACGAGATGACAATGGAAGTGGTACTCTTCGACGAATTGTACGCATATCCTTCAAATGTCGGGATCGGAGCAGTTACCGCAATGCCCGCTATTGTCGAATTAGTGTAGGTTTTGCTTGTATCTACGGTATACACGGTGTCGTCCGTGTCACTCTGGAAGTGGTAGTACACGGTGTAGGCGTAGTAGGTGGAGCCGCCTCCACCGCCGCCTCCACCACCGCCGCCTCCGCCGCCACTGCCTCCGGGAGTTACGGTGCCTGTGGTTTTGTAGGTGGTGTAGGTGAGTTCCCTAACGCCTGTGAACACCGGTTCTGTTTTATAGTTATTAAAATGCGTTTCACCGTTTACATTTTTGACAACAACACCGCCTCCGGTTGTGACATTAATGAGGGTGATGTTGCCGCCTCTTGCAAGAAGGCGACCTTTTATGGTGATGTTTTCAAGATAAACCGCGCCCGAGCCAACGCCGTCACCAAGTACCAGGTCACCGTCTATTGTGACACCTTCAAGAGTCACCCCGGGAGTGTTTATCATGACACAGTCATTATCCGCAACGAGGTGGTAATCACCCTGAGCGGTGATGAAAGTCTTGAAAATATTGTACATAAGCTGTACAAACTCTTCCCTCGTGATGAGATTGAGCGGCCGTACGGTGCCGTCTTCATAACCGTTGACATAGCCGTTGGTTATGATTGCGGATATGTAAGGTCTCGCCCACTCGCTAACAGACGCAGCATCCGAGAAAGAATTTGATATCGGCGAAAAATCCGGATTTTCTATAACGAGCGCCCTTGCGAGAACAGCCATAACTTCCTCACGGGTTATGTTGTCGTTCGGCCTCAGGGTGCCGTCGGAATCACCGTTGAAAGTCTGCATCTTGACAGCCTTTTGCATCTCGGTATAGTACCACTCACTCTGAGACACATCGGAAAATGCCGATATATCCGCCGTAGTTTGTGCACCGAATGCACGATTGATGATTGCCGCCATTTCCGCACGCGTCAAATTAGCCCCCGGTTCGATCCGTCCGTTCTCTTTTCCGTTGATGAGTCCGTTTTCAACGGCAAATGTCATTGCCGCCGCAGACCAGCCCGTCGGAAAATCGACAAAAGAATCCACCGATGCCGCAATTGCCGCAGGTAGCATTGTCACAAGCATTGCGACAGCTAACAGTGCAGAAATCATGCGTCTGATTGGTGTTAGTCTCATAAATCTTTCCTCCTGTAAAAACGCATTTTTCTCAATAGATATAGTGAGAAACTTTAGTATATATGTATACAGATACATTGTACACTTAAATGGCAAAAAAGTCAATAGTTAAAACGAAATTTTTTAGTAATATTTGTGATGAATATTTTAAGACGGCGGAGTGATTCATTCATCGAACGCAGAGAGATTTCTTCAAACGATGTTCATCATGACGATAATCGTTGTAAAACTTTGATGAGGTATTGATTTCTGATATCATATATGCTAAAATTATACCGAAAGGAATGATGACAAATGAAACTCTGGGGCGGAAGATTCTCCAAAAACACAGACAGCGAAGTTAATGACTTTAACTCATCTATCAGATTTGACTCACGAATGTATCGCCAGGATATTGAGGGCAGCATTGCCCACGCAACCATGCTCGGCAAAACAGGCGTAATATCCGAGGACGACAGCAAACTGATAGTGAAAACTCTCGGCGAGATACTGGACGACATCAATGCGGGCAATGTTGAATTCACCGAGGATGCCGAGGACATACATATGAACATAGAGACGATACTGATATCGCGCATAGGCGATGTTGGCAAGAGACTCCACACGGGCAGAAGCCGCAACGACCAGGTTGCGCTCGACATAAGGATGTACTTAAAGGACGAGATAAAAGAGATAAGGAAAATGCTAATCTCCCTCGAACGCACTCTGCTGGGTGCAGCCAAGGATAACATTGACACTGTGATGCCCGGCTACACCCATTTGCAAAAGGCTCAGCCAATTACTCTCTCCCACCACGCCATGGCGTACTTTGAGATGTTCAAACGCGATATTGGCAGATTGGACGATTGCTGCAAGCGCACAAACATCATGCCGCTCGGCTCGGGTGCTCTTGCCGGCACAACCTATCCGCTCGACCGCGAGATGGTGTGCAATCTGCTTGGTTTTGACTCCGTGACACTCAACTCGCTCGACGGCGTGTCGGACAGGGATTTTGTCATAGAGCTGGCGAGTGCACTGTCCATATGCATAATGCACCTGTCGCGCTACTGTGAAGAACTCATACTCTGGAACACAAACGAATTCAGTTTCATAGAGATGGATGATTCGTGCTCGACAGGCAGCTCAATCATGCCTCAGAAAAAAAACCCCGATGTAGCAGAGCTTATCCGCGGAAAATCGGGCAGAGTGTACGGAGACCTGGTGAGCATTCTCACGGTCATGAAAGGAATACCACTTGCATACAACAAGGATATGCAGGAGGACAAAGAGTGCATATTTGACGCAGTGGATACACTCAAACTCTGCATACCGGTGTTTGAAAAAATGATTAGTACAATGAAGATTAACAAAGAAAAAATGCGCTCCGGAGCAAGCGGCGGATTTACCAACGCAACGGATGCGGCGGACTATCTTGTAAAAAAAGGCATGCCGTTCCGCCAAGCACACGAGGTGATCGGCAAAATGGTGCTCTACGCCATAAACAACAATAAATCGCTCGAGGAATTTACTCTTGACGAATTCAAGGCATGCTCGGACATCATAGAAAACGACATTTATGATGCCATATCTCTCGATACCTGTGTGTCGGAGCGAAAAACCATCGGCGCGCCGAGCAAAGACGCTGTGCTCTATTCCATAGAAAAAGGCGAAGAATTTTTGGAGGGATGCAAAAATGACTGATAAAAAATATCGCGATTCCAAAGACAAATACCTGAAAGAAAAGGTGGACACTTTTGTGCTGAGAGTGCCCAAGGGCAAGAAAGATGAGATAGCAGAACATGCAAAGGAACTCGGACTTTCTCTCAACGCATATGTGACGGCACTGATATATGACGACATGGACGGCGGCGCATCCGTCGCTCCGCAACCGACCGCCAAGAAAAGAACGGTTAAAAAAGCGGCGGAAAACCCGACGGCGCAGAGCAACCCGAAAGATAAAAAAGATGAAACGGCGGCCGTGCCTGCGGCGGAGATAAACATTGCCGATCCGGCCGAGGAGATTAAGAAAAAGAAAATGCCGTCGTTTTTGTTGTAAATTACGCAAAGGCGAGGGGGTATATACTTTATCTTGTGCGTATGTGCGTCGAAAGCATTTCTTCAAAGGATGTGTGTGTATTTTTTATTCTCAGACGACGAGTTCAGCGCTACTGCACTGCTGTCCGAGGAGTCAAGAATAAAAAATACATACACAGACGGCACAAGACTTTATGCGTACAAAAAATATATACCACCGAGACGACACACCATTCACTCAAACATCACCCGACACAGCACCGCAGACTTATCCACCGTCACGCACTCATTGTTCAGCACTGTCTCAAGATTATCGGACACCGCGCCGACGGACACCGTGACCGCACTGCCGCTGAGATTGCGTACCTCAATCACGCTCTGTCCCGACACCTCGACGGTCTTTGTTTCTTCATCAAACGGCATTGCAATATCACCGTTTATAAGAATCTCAATCTCATTCGACGGCTTGCCGTCATTGAGACTGAGTGTGACACTGCCGCGGTCAACAATCGGCTGAGTACCGGCGAGCACCGCACCGTCAAGTGTGTCGACATTAGTAAGATAATTGCGCAGTGGATACACCCTAAGTCCCACCTGAGCCGCACATACAAGCACGGCAAGACAGACGGCAAACACGCCAAGCACACTCATTATGGCATTGAACACATTTTCATCACTGCAAGCTGACGAAAAGCGCATAAAATATTTTTTCAAAGACAACCACCTCTGATAATATTTTATGCGCTAATTTTTTTGGTTTATGCATTTTTTCCCGCAGCATATCCGGTAGAAAAAGCAATCTGCAAGTTAAATCCGCCCGTATAGGCGTCAACATCGATAACCTCACCGGCAAAAAATATCCCGGCCACAAGCTTCGATTCCATGGTAGACGGGTTAATCTCGCGTACTGACACACCGCCCGATGTGACAATCGCCTCGTCAATCGGACGAAAGCCCTTTATGTCAAACTCAAGATTCTTTATTGCGTGCACCAGCTTCGCCCTCTGTGCCTTGGTTATCTCGTTAATCTTGCGATGCGGCTCAAGTCCGCTCAGCTCCACAATGACAGGTATCATCTTTTTCGGCAGCAGTGCATCAAGAGAGTTTATGAGATCTTTATTCTTCAGCGATTCAAAGTCTCTCAAAATCCTCCTGTCAAGCGTCTTTTCGTCCAGTGCCGGTTTAAGATCGATTCTTAGCGTATATCCACCATTCTCCGGTTGCTTTATGTGCGACGAAGCACTCAGCACCACAGGACCACTCGCCCCGAAATGAGTAAAAATCATCTCACCGAAATCGGAAAAAACCTCCTTGCCGCCGCATCTTATCTCCACCGCCACATTTTTGAGCGACAGCCCCATAAGCTTGCCGACAAGTGTACCTTTAAGTTCAATCGGCACAAGAGACGGCTTGGGCGCAACAACCGTGTGTCCGAATGACCTTGCGAACCGATATCCGTCACCGGTAGAACCGGTGCGCGGATAGCTTGCGCCGCCCGTTGCTATTATAACGGAGTCGCAGCGAACGGATCTGCCGTCTCTCAACCGAACGATTTTTCCGTCCCCGTCGGGCAAGATTTTTTCAACCTCGGCATGCACAACGCCGACTCCGTATTTTTTCAGAAGGCTCTTGAGCGCAGAGAGGACATCTCTCGATTTGTCACTTGTCGGAAACACTCTGCCGCCGCGTTCAACCTTTGTCTCCAGTCCGAGTTCGGACAGAAGATTTATCAAATCGTAATTCGTAAATCCGTAAAAAGCGCTGTAGAGAAAGTTGCCGTTCACAGGCACATTTTTTATAAAATCCTCAATCGGCGCGCTGTTGGTGATGTTGCACCTACCCTTGCCGGTTATGAGCAATTTTCTGCCCAGATCACTGTTTTTTTCAAAAATTATTACCTTGTTGCCGCATCTCGCCGCCGTTGCCGCCGCCATTATTCCCGCCGGGCCGCCGCCTATAACAGATATTTTCTTCATTCTTTATTTTTTCTCCGTCTTTTCAGCTTTTTTGATATTATCGCCTTCGTTTATGTTCTTCTGTTCGTACACTTCGTAGTCTATCCAGATTTTCTCCAAATCCGCAAATGTCTTTGAGATGTTCTCTTTGTTGCGCACCACAAGCGCAACTATGAGCGCATTGCAAAGGCTGAGTGGTGCAACCAGGGAATCCACAAAATTTGTCATGTCACACCGTGCAAAGAGAGAATATGTGGCAAAGTCCGTAATAGGTGATTCTTCGCTGTCGGTTATGGCGATAATCTTACTGCCTGCCGCTGCGGCATACTTAACAGCGTTTTGTGTGCGGACGGAATATCGCGGATAGCTGATAGCGATGACCGCATCATCACTGTTCACGCGATATATCTGTTCAAAAGTATCACTGGCCGAATTTGTTGCGATGGTTTTAACATTGTCGTAAATCATGTTTAGATAGAACCCCAGAAATGATGCTACGGCAGAGCTCGTGCGTGCTCCCAGAATGTATATTCTGCGTGCGGCCGATATCGTCTCAATCACTGAGATAAAAACATCGTTATCCACGGACTCCATGGTCTGCCGCAGCTTGTCCATGTCAGACTGCAGCACGGATTTTAATATGTTCTTCTCCTCCATTTTGGATGAAGTTATCTCCATGCGCTGCACAGTCGTTAGTTTATTCTTGATTATCTCCTGGAGTTCCGTCTGAAACTCTGGGTACCCCTCGTACCCAAGTTCAAAGGCAAAACGCACAACGGTAGACTCGCTCACACCCACAATCGACCCAAGCTTCGACGCCGTCATAAACGCCGATGTGTCATAGTGTTCCAGAATGTAGTCCGCTATTCGCTTGTGGCTCTTACTAAAACTTTCGTATTTTTGCTCAATGGTGCCAAGCAGATTATTGTCAGACATAGTTTACTCCCTCTCAACCCAACAGGGGGTGTTGCACTTTTTTGCAACACCCCCCGGGTAGAATTAAAAATTTTCCCGAATGATCAATCATTCAACTATACACTATATATAAATGAGAATTGATATCAACAAAAATTTTTACAGGCTCACGCTTTAACTACATTTGCAGCCTGAGGGCCCTTAGCACCGTCAATAACATCAAATTCTACGCTCTCGCCTTCCTGGAGGGTCTTGTAACCGTCCATTGTAATAGCCGAGAAGTGTACAAAGACATCCTTGCCGTCTTCGCCTTCGATAAAGCCATAACCTTTTTCTGCATTAAACCACTTAACTGTACCTTTCTGCATTGCTGTGTTCCTCCCTAAAATCACGATAACGAAATGCCGTTACCAAACTAAAATTCAAGCAGATATTCTACTCTTAATAAGAGTTTACCACATCAATCCAACATTGTCAATCTTTTTTTGCAATAAAAAACACTCTTTCATCGTCATTTTTATATTTTTCTCGGCTTTTGTCGCCAAAAATCGCCAAAGTGCGCAACCCGACAGCGTTGATTTTACCGATAAGCTCATCTATCCCATAACATCTTTCAAAATGCTGTTCTGTGATGCGTGCGTACTTTCCACACCCGTCGTTCACAAAAAAATTGAGATAAAACTCGCATATTTTCCCGTCAAAATCGTTCTCCCAGATGTAAAAAACTTTCTCGTTCTCATAAGTATAAATCTTGTCCGCAAAAGTGTTTTCAAATTTGTAAGGCGTGTTTATATCAAATATCAAAAGTCCGCCCGGGTCGAGATAGTTCTTGGCAAGAGCAAAGAACTTGTCTGCGTCGCCGTCCTCGGTCATGTAATTGAAACTATCGAGCATACTTAGTATCACATCCACAGTGCCGTACAGTTCAAACTCGGTCATGTCCTGTTCAAGATATAGAACGCCATCGTCCGATTTTGTGCGTGCCACATTCAGCATTTCCTCGGACGAATCGATGCCTATCATATCATAGCCGCGCCGATCAAGAATATCACACATAGTTCCCGTGCCGCAGCCGATGTCGGCAATAATCGACGGGCGCCTGTCCATAAACTCCGCAAAAAGGCTCTCCAGATAATCTGCCATCGCAGTGTAGTCCACATCGTCCGTCAGCATGTCATAAAGGTAGGCAAAGTCGGCATAACTACTCATTTCTCCTTGCCCTCCGTCAGGGCGTCAAGCACGGTGCGGTAGCCGCCGTTGCCGTAATCGAGACACCTCTTCACTCTGCTTATGGTGGCGGTACTCGAGCCTGTGCGCTGTGCTATCTCGGAATACACAAGTCCTTCTTCAAGCAATCTTGCCACTTCCAGGCGCTGTGCCAACGATTTTATCTCGCCGATGGTGCACAGATCTTCCAGAAAATTCGCACAGTCGTCACGACTCTGCAATGAGACAAACGCATCCACAAGCGCGCCTGTCTGTCTGTCGTTAAGTTTTTCAAGCATATATATCACCCATTCATATTTTAGTCAGCTTTGCAAACGACGCCATGAGCGTCCTTGTGCCGACATTATCAAAAGATATCTCCAGCGCAGTGTCGTCGCTGCGAGCCGTTACGGACAGGACCAAACCTTCACCGAATTTTTTGTGTTTCACCCTGTCGCCTTTTTTTATGTCGCACGCCGCCGCAAGCGATGTGTTCAGCGGTCGGTTCACCGCAGACGCACGCTTTAAGTTGTATGCATTCATTATGCTGTCGACAGACGCTCTGCCGAACGACGGCGCCGCTTTACTCTGCGCACCGGCTCCCGCTCCGGTGGAATATGTCTGCCGTTTCGCAGGTTCCTCAATGTCAAGGTGTTCGGCGCTTATCTCCGATATAAAGCGCGTTATCATACGCGCCTCGGTCTTACCGTAAAGAGTTCTCATGCGTGCCCAGGTCATGTAAAGACGGGATTTTGCCCTTGTTATGCCCACATAGCACAGTCGGCGTTCTTCCTCAATGCCGCCCTCCTCCATCTCCGCCATCATGCTCGGAAACAGACCATACTCCATGCCGCACATAAACACAACCGGAAACTCCAGTCCCTTTGCGCTGTGCAGAGTCATCAGCACAACCGCATCCTGTTCTTCGTCATAGTTGTCCACATCGGACACGAGAGAAATGTTGTCGAGGAATCCTTCAAATGAGGGATTTTCCACCTTTTCCTCATACTCTATAGCCTTTGACTTGAGTTCCTCTATGTTCTCTATCCTGCCCTGCGCCTCCTGAGCGTTCTCGGCAATAAGTGACTCTAAGTACCCCGTGCGCTTGAGTATCACTTCGATAAGCTCCGACACGGAGATCTCGTTCACAAGTGACCTTATCTCATTTATCATCTGTGCGAACGACGCAATTTTTGAGTACGATCTGCCTATAGCCTCAGCATAGCCGGGGTCGGTTATGATGTCGAACATACTCTTGCCCACGCTCATGGCAAGCGCGGATATTTTACCCACAGTGGTGTCGCCTATGCCGCGTTTCGGGACATTGACAATCCTTGAAAGGTTGGTGTCGTCCGCCGGGTTGAAAATAACCCTCAGATACGACAACAAATCTTTAATCTCTCGACGGTCATAGAAACGCAATCCGGCAAGAATCCTATATGGGCAGGTCAGGTTTTCTTCAAAAGATCGCGTCTGTGCGTTGGTGCGGTAGAGTATGGCAAAGTCACTGTATTTGTACTCCCCGGTACGCACAAACGATTCTATGGTGTTGTTTATGTATTGCGCCTCACCTATCTGGTCATTCAGCGAACGGACAACAATCTTTGCACCGTCGCCGCGGTCTGTCCAGAGTTTTTTCTGCTTTCTGTTTATGTTGTTGGATATAACCTCATTTGCCGCGTCGAGAATATTCTGTGTGGAACGGTAGTTCTGCTCCAGCTTAATCACCTTGGCATCGCGGAACTGTTTTTCAAAATTGAGGATGTTTGTGACATCCGCACCGCGAAATTTGTATATACTCTGGTCATCATCACCCACAACACACAGGTTGCGATATTTCTGAGCAAGCATGGCAACCAGCCGATACTGGATGTTGTTTGTGTCCTGGTACTCATCCACAAGGATATAGCGGAATTTATTCTGATAGTATTCCAGTACATCGGGGTTGTTCTCAAAGAGTTCTACCGTTTTGCAGAGCAAGTCGTCAAAATCAAGAGCGTTATTCTCTTTGAGCCGATTAGTGTATCGGCGAAAAATCTTGCCGTAGCCTTTAGCACGAAAATCACCGTCGTTGTTTTGCAGATATTCATCGGGGGTTATCCCCTTGTTCTTGCAGTCGGATATAACAAACATGACAGACTTTACGGGGTACATATCCTCGGAAAGCATTGAATCTTTGATGCACTCCTTGACAAGCCGCTTTTGATCGCTTGTGTCATAGATGTTAAAATTACTTGTGTAGCCAAGCCTGTCTATATCTTTGCGCAGAATCCTCAGGCACGCAGAGTGAAAAGTCTTTATCCACATATCTGACGCACTGTCGGGCACAAGCGCCGCTATCCTGTCCGCCATCTCCTTTGCCGCCTTGTTGGTGAAGGTTATGGCAAGTATCTCCCACGGGCGCGCTTTCTTAAGACCCAGTATGTATGCAATTCTCTTTGTGAGCACGGTTGTTTTGCCGCTGCCGGCACCGGCAAGTACAAGCAGAGGACCGTCCGTGGCGAGCACGGCTTGGCGCTGCATATCGTTGAGTCCGTCCAATAATTCTTCCATTTATTTTCTCCATTCTCAGTGCATAATTTCGTCGTTAATATAGCTCCACAGCTCATCAGAACCAAAGTCTGCAACTGTGGAAAAAGGTATTATCACATCATCCCCGCTGAGTTCAAGCTCAGTTATAATCATGCGCAGTGATTCATCCCGCTGACTTTTTTTCAGCTTGTCAAACTTGGTTGCCACCACAACCGCTCTGCCGCAAGCATGGCGGATGAACCCGAGCATGGTTTTGTCGTCCTCGGTCGGCTTGTGACGGCTGTCCACCAGCAAAATCACCTGACCGAGTGACTCACGCGTATTCAGGTATTCGTCAATCATAACCGCCCATTTTTTCTTCTCCTGCGGTGATACCCGGGCAAAACCGTACCCCGGAAGATCCACCAGGTACAGGGAGTCGTCTATGTTATAAAAATTAATCGTGGCAGTCTTGCCGGGTTTTGAACTGACCCTTGCAAGGCTCTTTCTGTTGAGCAGCCTGTTTAT
Source organism: uncultured Clostridia bacterium (assembly GCA_934454585.1). Taxonomy (GTDB): domain Bacteria; phylum Bacillota; class Clostridia; order UMGS1810; family UMGS1810; genus RGIG4708. The sequence continues at coordinate 18,104 of CAKSFP010000007.1, read as the reverse complement.
CAGTGAAGATTTGCCCACATTTGACCGCCCGGCAAAGGCTATCTCGGGCATATCGCCCCGAGGATACTGCGCCTTTTTTACCGCTGATATGGTAAGTGTTACATTATTAAGATTCATGTCATTCCTCTTATCATAAAAGTGCGTTGTTTATAACGGTCTCCATACTGTCTGCCGTTATAAACTGCATATCGTCTCTAATCTCCTCCGGTATCTCCTCAAGGTCGCGCCTGTTCTCGGCAGGGATGAGCACTTTTTTGATGCCCATTCTGTGCGCAGCGAGAGATTTTTCCTTGAGTCCGCCTATAGGGAGAATTTTTCCTGTTATGGTTATCTCTCCCGTCATTGCGACATCCTTTGTCACCTTGCGCCCCGATAACGCCGACACAAGCGCCGTCGTCATGGTTATGCCGGCGCTCGGACCGTCCTTTGGCACGGCTCCCTCCGGCACATGGATGTGGATGTCATTGTTTTTGTAGAACTCTCTGTCTATGCCGAATTTGTCCGAATTTGCGCGGATATATGTCACGGCCGCCTTGGCGGATTCCTTCATCACATCACCCAGTTGACCGGTAAGCTCCACACTGCCGCCTCCGTCCATAACCTCTGCCTCGATGTAGAGTATGTCGCCGCCGTACTGAGTCCACGCAAGACCGGTGGCAACGCCCACTTCGTCACTTCTTTTTTCAGTGTCGAGATATATCCGCTTGCCCAAAAGCGATTCAAGGTTTATTTTGGTGACGCTCACGCTCTTTGCGCCGTCAGCTTCTATCATTTTTGCTGCCTTGCGGAAGATTTTCTCTATCTTTCGTTCAAGCTCACGCACTCCGGATTCCCTTGTGTAGCCGTTTATTATGTCCAGAATTGCCGGTTCGCTGAATTTTATCATGCTTTTTTTCATACCGTGTTCCTCAAAAAGACGCGGAATGAGGTGTTTCATGGCTATCTGAGCCTTTTCGGCGTCCGTATAGCCGCTAAGCTCAATGACTTCCATCCTGTCAAGGAGCGGTCTGTCCACAGTGTCGAGACTGTTTGCCGTAGTGACAAAGAGCACATCGGACAAATCATAGTCAAGTTCGATATAATGATCACGAAACGAGAAATTCTGCGCACTGTCGAGCACTTCAAGCAGAGCCGCGGACGGATTGCCGCGGTAGTCTGCGGATATCTTGTCTATCTCGTCAAGGAGAATAAGCGGATTGGTCACTCCGGCCTGTTTCATAGCAGTGATTATGCGCCCGGGCATAGCACCAACATATGTCTTACGATGTCCGCGAATATCCGCCTCATCACGAATCCCACCGAGCGACAGACGGACATATTTTCTTCCGAGAGCCTTGGCGATGGACTTGGCAACAGAAGTTTTACCCACTCCCGGAGGTCCGACTAGGCAGAGTATCGGCGCTTTTTTGCCGCCGGATATTTTGCGTACGGATATGAATTCAAGTATTCTCTCTTTAACATCTTTCATGCCGTAGTGGTCTTTGTCAAGATGGTGCTGCGCAAGCTCAATCTCGGAGTTTTCATCGGTTTTCTCCGTCCATGGCAGATCTGTCAGCCACTGCACATAGTCGCGTATCACGGCGCCCTCGGGGTTACCGTTTTGCATCTTGTGCAGCTTGTCAAGCTCTTTTTTAGCCTTTTCAAGCACAAAATCGGGCACGCATTTTTCCTCAAGCTTTGTAAGGTAATCGTCAATCTCTGCCGACACCGCATCCGCCTCGCCGAGTTCCTCGCGCACGACGCGCAGCTTCTCGCGAAGATAAAACTCCCTCTGCGTCTTGCTGAGCCGCTGTTTTGTGCGCATTTCAATGCGGTCGGACATCTTTTTGTTCTCTATGAGGTTCTCCATCATCTCAACGAGCATTTCAAGACGCTTTATCACATCAGTCTGTTCCAGAAGTTTTATTTTATCCTTGGAAAAAAACGGCATTGCCGCCGCCAACTTGTCGCTGAAGTGACCGGGGTCATCGTCGTCCATGTAGTCCGCCGCCGATTCCACGGTCGCTTTGCCGCTCATGACTGAGTAACCTGCGCACAGGTTTTTAATGTTTTTCATATATGCGTCCGCGGCAATGTGTGCCTGCTCGTCCTCTGAACCGAGAGAGCGTGTCTCGCGGACTGTGCACTCAATGTACGAGTCGTCATCCGAGCACGACAACACCTCACCGCGTATTATGCCCTCCACAAGCACCCTTACATCATTATCACCGATGCGCAGCACTTGCTTTATGCGCGCGATGGTACCAACGGGATATATATCTTCCTCTATGGGTCGGCCGTCATCCGGATTTCTCTGCGGCGCAAGGAATATCAACTGATTCTGCACGGACGATTTTTCTATCGCCGCGATGGATTTATCTCTGCCGACATCAAATTGTATTATCATATCGGGAAACACAGGGAAACCTCTGAGCGGCAGTACAGGTAGTGTGTGAATTTTTTCTGCAATTTTTTCTTCTGCCATGTTGTTAACCCTCCTTAGTTTTATATTTTGATTATACTATTTTTCCACATGTTTTTCAAGTGGTATTTTCAACAGTCAGACAAATATTCCTCTATGGACCTCTCCACAGCTTCAATCTCTTTTTCAAATGCCGATGCACTCAAGCGCAGCGCACCGTTTCCGACAATTATCATCTGCTCCGGTCCATCCGATGTCGCTACGCGCACTAAATGATTCTTAGCCAACTCGTGTGACACTCTTTCTATATAAGTGTCCGCCGTCTCCGCCTCTTTGGTGTATACTATGCTTATGCCGTTCACGCTCTCTATGCTGCCGGTGCCGCCCTTTACCTTGTATGCGTCAAACACGGCTATCAACTCGCACCCCTTGACAGCGCGATAGTTTATCAGTCTGTTTATAAGCTGTGTTCTCGCCAGGTCTATGCTGTCCGCCGCCGCTGCCTTTAGGCTCTCCCATGCAAAAATGATGTTGTAGGCGTCCACAAGCAGATACTCCGGACCAAAGTGTGTTTTCCTGCTTTTCCCGCTTTTGAAATTGTCCTGTGCAGACGGCTTTTTCAACTGTTTTTTTGTTACATTTTCTCGCGGCTTTCCGAAAGTCCGCTCAAATATCTTGTTGAGTTCCTCGTCACTCGCCGCAGTCGGGTCAAATTTTTTGCGTACATTTGCACTTGCTGCCGCATTGTTGTCAGATTTCGGCGCAAACACGCTCGGCAGATGCATATGTTCACAAACCTCGTCCCACTTGACTATGACAGAGGCGCCGTGCGAACAAAACACGGAATCGGCCGTGTTGTCGACATCCGCATCACAGTCGTAACCGATTTGATCTATAACATCTTTCGCATTTCGGCACGGCTCGTAATTGCGAAAACGGCAAGTCATACGGCCCATTCCGCGCGTAAACGACACCAATTCGCTCTGGTAATCGCGTATCGCCGCAACAGGTGCACTGCCGATGAGGCGCGCACTCTCAGATGTTGACATCGGCGGCTCGAATCTGCCGTCCATTCGGGTGATGTCTGACATAACTCTGCCTATGTTATCACACGGCACATCTATCACAAAGTCAAACCAAGGCTCAAGGAGCACACTCTGTGCGCTGCGCAGTCCCTGACGAACCGCCCTGTAGGTCGCCTGGCGGAAGTCGCCGCCGTCCGTATGCTTAATGTGCGCCCTGCCCGACACAAGCGTTATGTTCATGTCTGTGATTGGTGAACCTGTGAGCACTCCGAGGTGTGTTTTTTCTTTCAGATACGTAAGCACAAGTCTCTGCCAATTGATGTCGAGTTCGTCGTCACGACAGCGTGATGCAAAGTTAAGTCCGCTTCCGGGTTTGCCTTGTTCGAGCAGCAGATGAACCTCGGCATAGTGCCGCAGCGGCTCATAATGACCGACACCCTCTGCCTTGCCGGATATAGTCTCTTTGTATACTATGCCGCTTTGTTCAAACTCTGCTTTTATGCCGAACCGTTCGTCTATAATCCGCCTGAGCACCTCAAGCTGAACACCGCCCATAAGTTCAATGCCGATCTGCCTCAAATGCGGATTCCACACAACATTGAGCTGAGTTTCCTCCTCGCCGAGTTTTTTCAGCATCATCAGCGCAGCGCTGTCGCTTGTGTCGTCAAGAATTTTCACTCTGTAGGAGAACACCGGTTCAAGCGTGAGCGCCGCACTGTCGCTCTCAAACCCCAGCCCCTGACCGGCATATGTTCTCTCAAGCCCCGTCACTGCACACACTGTGCCGGATTCCACCTCTTTTTCACTCTCGTACTTTGCGCCGGAGTATATTCTAATCTCGTTTATTTTCTCACTCCATTGCTCGCCGTCCGTCACTCCGCCGATAATCTCTTTCACGCACAGAGTGCCGCCCGTTATCTTCATGTGAGTGAGGCGTGTGCCGCGCTCATCTTCGGATATCTTGTACACCTTTGCGCCGAAATCCGTGCGGTAGCTCTTTGACGCAGAGTAAAGTTCTATTAACCGCATAAAATCCGCCACACCGTTATTTTTTAGTGCTGATCCGAATATGCACGGAAAAATCTTCCTCGCCGCCACAGCATCGCGTATGTTGGCGTCCGATATTGCACCGTCCTCGAGATATTTTTCCATGATGCCGTCATCGCACACGGCAATTTCCTCACACTTGTTGGCGTCGCAGCGCCAATCGGGTGAAAACTCTATGCATCCGCCGCCGAATTTTGTGCGCAGTTCGTCCATGATCTCTGCCTTGGTGCGGTGCTCAAGATCCATCTTGTTGACAAACAGAAACACCGGCAAACCGTACCCCTCGAGCAGATGCCAAAGGGTTTCCGTGTGACTCTGCACCCCGTCCGACGCACTTATTACAAGTATCGCGCAGTCGAGCACGGCAAGTGTGCGCTCCGTCTCCGCACAAAAATCCACATGTCCCGGTGTATCCAAAAGTGTGAGACAGGTATGGTCACCGAGTCTCAACTCCGCTTGTTTTGAGAAAATAGTGATGCCCCTGTCTCTTTCTATTGCGTTATTATCCAAAAAACTGTCTTTGTGGTCCACTCTGCCCTGTTTTCTTATTCTGCCACTCTCAAACAACATTGCCTCGGACAAGGTAGTCTTCCCTGAGTCAACATGAGCGAGTATTCCGGCTGTTATTCTTCTCATTCCACTGCTCCCGTTTTCTCATTTTTAACATTCATATTTCTGCATTTCCGTCAACCGTTATCGGTTTTGCAAACGAACAAATCGCCTTTGTCTCGCCGTCATATATCACGGCATATATGAAGTAAACCGTGCTTTTGCCGCTACTCTCGTCATACCGAGCGCTGTCCACATCGCCCGACATAAAGTCACCCACAACCACACCGGGGTTTCGCACAGAGTTATCAAATGTGTAGCAGAATGTATTTTTGTCAGTCACAAGAGCCTCGTCGCTGCCTGTCGTCACAACCGTGGAACCGTTTCTCGTCCTTATGTCGGCTATGTATGAAAATTCAAAATTCGCTTTGCCCGAACTGAAGTTTGCGCGGAAGGCCGCACTGTCAACAATCGGCAAGCCGTTTGAGCCAATGACGGACATCACGGCATACTTGCCGACAGTCGCATCAGGCCGCAGCGACACATAAATCAGCGAACCGCTTGTTATGTCCTCATATTTATACTTACCGTTCGTGCGCGAAGATGACACAAAATAACATTCGCGCGCAGTCTCGCTGCCATTTGCATAGTATGTGACTTTCACGGCGTCCTCTCCGCCGACGGTTGTGCGAATAACTGAGCCAACAACACATATTCCGCCCACGACATCTGCCATTGTGAGTCTATTGCCGCTGTCGGGTTTGGTTATGTTTCCGTTATTTTCTGCATCATTCTTATTATCGTTTGAGCCGCTGTCCGGGATGTTGTCGTTTTTTGTGTCTTTGGCAAATTTACTTGCGGTCCAGGCGAGCATATCCCGTCCAAATGTGTTTTTGTTGTAGAATTTATTCTTTGTCGGTGCGGCAAGCGCTGTTGTGCACAGCATGGTGAATGCCATTGCCGACGCTATGATTTTTTTCATGATAATCAACTCCTTGTATTGATTAGTCAGATTACAATATACCGCACAACCCCTCAGTCAAATATTTGCATAATGTGCGTCGTCTCAGGGTATATGTTGTGTATCTGCTCGACACGCGTTCGCTATGGATCTCACAGATACACAACATATACCCCTCGCCTCAGAGCAAAATATCACTTGAGCGAAAGGATCCCTGTGCAAGGGGATGCTTGCCGGCGGCAAGCGTTTATCGCTGACCGAGGCGAAGCCGAGACAGCTGTCAGTGAGGTCTTATTTATTAAAACCGACTGACTGATGGGTTGCAAGAATATCATACAATCTCCTGATTATATGGTATCATTTCTGAGCAAAAAAATCAATATGTGTAATATTAATGTAAAGAAACATAAACAAAAAGTACATATTTTATATTTTATATAAACAATTTATTCAAAACTATTGCAAAATAAATTTGAAAATGCTATACTCATAAAAAAAACACAAGGAGATAACTCTTATGAGACAACTTTACAAAGAAAACACGGCAAACTATCCCCGGCTCAAAACGGATATTTTCTTTGCCGACTACGACAACCTGTGCAAGTACAACGGGTTCATTGACGATGCGGCAAAATACATACAGGAATTTCAGCTGCTCCGTCCCGATTTGTGGACCCGTTTTGTGAATCAGTTCCGCGAGTCGGACGCCGACTATGACCGCGGCTGGCGCGGCGAATACTGGGGCAAGATGATGCGCGGCGCATGCTTTGTGTATTCCTACACCCGCAATGCCGAGTTGTACACCATGCTGTGCGACACCGTTGCCGACATGATGTCCACCCAGGAGGACAACGGCAGAATCAGCAGCTACGGCGAGTATCACGAGTTTGACGGCTGGGATATATGGGAGAGAAAATATGTCCTTCTCGGAATGCAGTATTTCATAGAAATATGCACCGACGAAGATTTTATCAAAAAAATCATAAACTGCATGAGCAAACAAGTTGAATACATCATGACAAAAATCGGACCTGCCGAGGACGGCAAAACCCCGATAACCGCTGCAACCAGAAACTGGCGCGGACTTAACTCGTCATCTCTGCTCGAGCCTATCGTAAGGCTCTACACCCTCACCGGCGACAAGCAGTTCTTCGATTTTGCCACATATATAGTGGATTGCGGCGGCATGGATGTCGAAAATCTGTTTGACCTTGCATACGAGGACAAATTCTACCCCTATCAGTACCCGATAACCAAGGCGTATGAGATGACATCATGCTTTGAAGGGCTCCTGGAATACTACCGCGTGACGGGCAACGATAGATACAAAACCGCTGTCATCAATTTTGCAAACAAAATTCTTGAGAGCGACTTCACTATAATCGGCAGCTGCGGCTGTACCCATGAGTTGTTTGACCACTCCACCGTGCGCCAGGCAAACACGACAAACTGCGAGATTGCCCAGGAGACCTGCGTTACTGTCACACTGATGAAGTTCTTATATCAGTTGACTCTGCTCACGGGCGACCCAAAATATGCCGATGCATTTGAGATTTCTTTCTACAACGCATTTCTGGGTGCGATAAACACCGAAAAAGTCATCGAACCCAAGATTAAAAAAGAGCACCCCGACTGGGCGATAGAGCCGCTTCCGTTTGACAGCTACAGCCCATTGACAGCCGGAACGAGAGGCAGAGGGATAGGCGGACTGCGCATTATGTCTGACAACCACTACTACGGCTGCTGCGCCTGCATAGGCTCTGCCGGCAACGGCCTTGTGTCCAAAATGGCACTGCTCACCACGGAAAAAGGCTTTGCATATAACATCTATGCGGACGGCATAATGCAGTCGAGAACGCCCGACGGCGCAAAAATCACATTTGAGACAAAAACAAGCTACCCCGTAAGCGGTAAAATCGAGATAACGGTTGAAACGGAAAATGCAGAGAAGTTTGAGCTGCTGATCAGAAATCCAAATTGGAGCAAAACCACAACCGTTACCGTAAACGGCGAGGCTCAGCCTGTAAATAAGGGTTACATCACCATAGAGCGCGAGTGGAAAAACGGCGACAAAATCGAGATTAATCTTGACATGAGGACAGAGGCGCTCTACCCAATTCCCTACGGTCACGAAATACTAATGAATAAGACGGTTTGGGGCATCAACTACATGGTGGCAACATATGACGAGGAAGACCCATTGGCGAAACACCACATTGCCCTGCGCCGCGGCCCCGTAATCCTGGCACAGGAAAACAGACTCGGATACAGCGTTGACAATCCGGTAGATGTCAGGGTGAACGGCGACGGATATGTGGATGTCGAGTTCCCCGAGAGCGACATTGCGCCGTATGAGCACATAATCGAAGTGCTCGTTCCGCTGGCGGACGGCACAAAAATGACCGTGACGGATTATGCATCTGCCGGTAAGCTCTGGACGGACGAGAGCAAAATGGCGGCTTGGATGCTGACAAAATAATATTTTTTGGTTTGTAAATTGGTGTGCCGTTCTGCAAAAGGCGCACCGTCTCGGGGGTATATATTTTATTTTGGTTCACTCGGGCAGCTGTGCGGCAGCGCAGAACTCGCTCACACAAAATAAAATATATACCCCCTCGCCTTTGTGTTAAATTGTGCGTATTTCTCGTGGTGATATATGAATCCCTACGCCAAAATGCACTCAAATAATTACCCTGAAAAATCTCAAAAATCCTATTGACAATTCCCGAAATAACTGGTATAATCGTCGAACATGCATAATTATACGAGGAGACATGATCATGAGCAAATACATAGCAGATAAAAACTTCTATAAAAAGACTCTCGCCATAGCCGTGCCTATGATGATTCAAAACGGCATAACCAACTTTGTCAGCCTGCTTGACAACATAATGGTAGGTCAGCTCGGCACGGCGCAGATGTCCGGCGTCGCCATAGTTAATCAGTTACTGTTCGTTTTCACACTGTGCATATTCGGCGGTTGCTCGGGTGCCGGCATATTCACCGCGCAATACTTCGGCAACGGCGATCACGACGGTGTGCGCAACACAATGCGCTTTAAGCTGCTCATGTGCGCTGTGCTTCTGCCAATAGGTCTGTGGTTTTTCATAACCTTCGGAGAGAAACTTATAATGCATTTTCTCCACGCTGACGGTGATCCGGAACACATCGCACTTGCCCTTACCAATGCAAAACAATATATGTCTATAATGCTTGTGGGACTCGTCCTTCAATCATTCTCTCAAACATATGTATCCACCCTGCGAGAGACAGGTGAGACACTCTTACCCATGAAAGCCGGTGCGCTCGCCGTCCTTGTAAACCTCGTGCTCAACTATGTGTTCATTTTCGATCACTTCGGCATAAAGGGTATGGGAGTTGCCGGTGCTGCCCTCGCAACAACGATATCAAGGATCGTGGAACTTGGCATTTTAGTGTCATGGACCCACCGCCATACCGACAAGAACCCCTTTGCGGTTGGTCTGTACAAGTCATTCAAACTCCCGGCGCCGCTCATCGGCAACATTGTGCGCAAAGGCATGCCGCTCATGTTTAACGAATCTCTCTGGTCGCTTGGCATGACGATGCTTGTGCAGTGCTATTCAGTGCGCGGACTCAGCGTTGTGGCAGCGGTAAATATCGCCGGAGTAGTGTTCAATGTATTCAGCGTGGTGTTCATCGCACTGGGCGATTCTGTGGCAATAATAGTCGGTCAGTTGCTCGGCAACAACCAAATGGATGAAGCAAAAGACACTGACACAAAGCTGATATTCTTCTCAACGATGCTCACGGTGGCAATAGCAGTTGTGGTAATCATCGTTGCGCCGCTGTTCCCCATGATGTACAACACAGAGCCGCAAGTGCGCACAATGGCAACATCCATGATACGCATAGTCGGTCTTTGCATGCCGATAAACGCATTTCTCCACGCAGCGTATTTCACAATACGCTCCGGCGGCAAGACGGTAATCACATTCTTGTTTGATTGCGGATATGTTTGGTGCGTGCCCGTGGTACTTGCTTACATTTTGTCGCACTACACGGGTGCGAATATACTTGTAATATATTTTCTGTGCAATGCCGCGGATATCATAAAGGCGATTGTGGGATATGTATTGCTTAAAAAAGGTATTTGGCTTAATAATATTGTTGCGTGATCTGCGGGGCGGCCGCCCTGTTTGATGTTATTTTGCGGATGTTCGCAGGGACGGGGTTCTACATTCGGGCAGAGCAGAGCCCTGCCCCTGCGATCCATTGGCGGAATCGCCGAATTTCCGGGCGATCACACAGGGCGCCTCTACATTTATATAATTTCGCAAAAATCGCATAACACCGCTGAATTTATATCAAATATAACCAAAACTATAAATTTTGAATAAAAATAAACGAATTTTGTTTCTACAATTTTACCTCTCCATGTGTTAGACTTGTATTGTCAAATAATCTAATTGAATGGAGAGGAAGAAAATGAAGAAATTAAGAAAAGCGGTTTCTCTTGTTGCCGTCATGGCAATAATGGCGACAATGTTTGCCGCTCCGCTCGGTGTCAATGCGGCGGATGAGACAAATAAGATAATATATTCCAGTCCGAACCTTTCACCAAATGCGGCAGTAAATCCCCCGGAAGGATTCAACATAGCAACAGCTACCGGAGAGGTTTCTAACGGCACAACATTAATTAAAGGCACATATTACAAAATAGGCAAAGATCTTCTCGGAGGCGCAGGTGACATGACTGTGGCATATGCATCTCAGGCTGCCGGTGTAGATTCTAAAGTAACTATCAATTCAGGCGCAATTGCCGCAAATGCAAAAAACTTGCAATCGCATATAAACAGTGCCAGCCGTATTCTTTATGAGGCAAATGTTAATGTGAATTCAAACATCAGTTCTGTTGCGCTCATGATGCCTGCCGGCGGACTTCAAATTACAAAGAATATAGACTTAACCAACTATCAAGGAAAATGGGTAAATCTCAAGATTTATTATCAACCTCTGATGACATATGCATACACTGTGGATGGGATACAAAAGAGCTTCTCAACATCAATAATGAGAGAGGAAGGATATTCCTCATATACAGCCGACTTTTGGAAAACATTGTTATCTGACTCGGCAGCAAATGATACATATGATTCAACTAAAACATATGTTCTGAAATCTGCGGTTTACGGTAATTGTGAAGCATACATCAACGGCAATCTTGTGCTTAATTCCAACTATCCTATGCCCAGCAGACAGTCATACTCTACTTCTACAATTCCCACTCGATTTGTATTTTGGGCTGCTGACAATGCAAAAGCAAAGACAGTATATTACAGCAACATTAAACACAGCATAATAACAAATTATTCATCTGATGTACAGTCTATGTCTCCGTTTACCAACGAGAGCAAAGACGGAAAATATGTAAGCGACAAAAACAACATTTATATTAAGGAAGGCACAAAACTTTCCGATATAACTCTCAATGACGGTTATGAAATGGCAGCATACACAGATATGACCGCCGGCGGAACATATCCGACTGTCCCGGCTGACGGTGTGCTTGCAGAGAATAATGCAATCGTTGTGCGTGACTCCAACTATCAAATGAGAACTTACTCGGTAAAACCAAATACAGCGATAACGATGTATCAATTTGACGGCAGTACGGATTTGGGACTTACAAAGAATGTAATTAAGCCTAATTTTAATTCATTGTCAGGAAAAACGAGCGACGATAAATCATATCAACTTCCGCTCGGCGATTTTGACATTAACGGTGTATCAACAGGGCAAACAGATTTAGCCAAGCTTAACGGATATGTAAAAATGTCTATGAATGTGTTGACAGCGGAAAATAGTGAGAACGCAAAGTTCACCTTAAAGACCGTTTGGGGAAATTCTATCAGCGACCCGGTTGATGCTTCAAGGCTTAATGGCGGTCAGTGGAATCATCTTGATTTCATAATCAGCCTTAAAGGCAACACAACGGATGACAAAACAAATGCAACAGTTAAAACATACATCAACGGCAAACAAATCGGACAGAAAAATGGTGCGGCAAGTCCTTACGGCACATATTTGCAAAATCTCTGCGGTGATTATTACAAAGGAACAACTTGCGAAGTGATAAGAATGGCAACAAGCAACTTTTCCGGTGACAAGCCGCTCTATATTGATGACATAAAAATCACAATGCATAAATTAGCTGTATATCCCGAAACCATGCCTACCGCAATTACAGCAGCTGACGGAGATCAGGTAGCCACTGTAACTGCAAAGGGAGCAAGAGTATATACTGACCGCACATATTCAACACAATTAACCGATAGCACTCTTAAGGCAGGAAATATTATAGTTACAGAACAAAACGGATTGTATGCATACTATACAGTCCAAAGTAAATACACCGAAAATGACTATACACTTATGACGATAACATCACCGTTGAACATGGGTAATGTAAAAGTCTCTCTCAATTGGTCACAAAGCGGAATCGGTGGAAAAAGCATTGATGACTACAGCCTCAAAATGACAAGTGACGGTACCGCTCAAGATGGCTATCTGACATTTGAATATAAAAGGGAAACTGAAAATTATCTTGTATTCAAATACAACCTTTTGATTCCGTCAACAGAGAAAAATTTAGGAAGAATTTTCATCGGAGAAAACAGCCACAATGCAATTAGTGCTGACATTAGGGCAAATGATATTTCACGAGATGAGTGGCACGAAGTGACAAACATCATAGAATATCCGGATTATTCGTCTAAAGCAAAATATACGACATATCTTGATGGTAGTAAATTAAGAGACGGAGAAACAGTCACAAATGATTTGACAAAAGGAAATAACAGACAACTTAGAATTATCTCGTGGGGAAATGATAAAGATAACCCGAAGGCTACCGAAGTTTACTTTGACGACTTCGTAATCTACAGATCAAACACCGCCCCGACAGTAGCACCTCAGGAACTGACAAACACATTTGACGGTGACATAAAAGTAGCCGACGGCAACACAATGTACATCCCCGCGGGCGCAACCGTAGCACAGGCTAAAGCGATAATAAAAGGCAAATACGCAGCCGCTGCGGTAAAAGCTATAAACGGCTATAAGGTATCCGGAAATACAGTACTTGCAGATGACGCAACACTCACGGACGGTGACATGATAGTGTATGAAACAACCGATAACGGAGTAAGTAACGCCGGTCTCAAGACATATTCATATGTAACGGTGAAATCACTCCCCTCCTCCGGCATAATAGCCGAGAAGTCGAGCGTAAAAGCAGCCGATACGGCAACCGCACACGCATTTACCACAGAGAGCGGATATACCTTTGTCGCGGCGGAATATGACAAAGACGGCAACATGGTACAGGTTGATTATAACACCAACAGCACAATCAGCCTTACGACAAAAACTGCCGGAAACACAGTTAAGCTGTTCCTCATAGACGGTTTCGGAAATCTGAAACCGCTTGCTGAAAATGTTGAAATAGCGGTTAAGTAAGCAAGAAGCAAGGAAGAAAAAATATATCCCTGAAAACAAAACAACCGATTGACACGATTTTGTGTTCAATCGGTTGTTTTGTTAAGTGTTAATTCTTCCCCAACTCAACTGTTCTCTCATATGCCTTGACAACTGCATCCGCCGCCGCCGCACGAAATGCGCCGCACTCCAGCGCATGCACACCCTTAATTGTGCTGCCGCCGGGCGAGCAAACATCGTCTTTTAGCTTGCCGGGGTGTTCTCCGCTTTTCAAGACCAATGCCGCCGATCCGAGCAACATCTGCGCTGCATAACTCATCGCCTTCGCTCTTGGCAGACCGCACTCCACTGCGCCGTCGGCAAGCGCCTCGATAAACATATAGGCAAACGCCGGGCCGCAACCGGACACCGCACTCGCCGCATCAATTAACTTTTCGTCAATCGGATCTGTCATGCCTGCGCCGGATATAGCGCTGACAAGTTCGCTCTCATCCGCCTTTGACACAAGGTCGTTGCTGCAATAGAGCACTACCCCCTCGCCTATCGATACCGGGGTATTCGGCATAAGTCTGATTACGGCAAAACCGCCGCCGGCCATCTCGGATATCTTCTCACAGCTAAGTCCTGCCGCCATGGACACAAGCACAACCTCGCTCTTTCTTGTCCCGAGCACATCTTTAATACCCGAGAGCATATCCGCCATCATCTGCGGTTTCACCCCCAGGAAAATGTACTTGCACTGCTCCGCAACTTCGTCATTCGTGCCGACCGCCGCACCGATATCCGCGGCGAGTTTTTCCGCTTTTGCCGCCGTCCTGTTGGCAAGCAGAATCGATCCGTTGCCTTTCCGCTCCGCCACCGAGCGCGCCAGTGCGCCGCCCATGTTGCCGGTGCCTATAAATCCGAATTTCATAACATCCACCCCTATCTTATCTGTCCATCGCCATGTATCACATATTTGTAAGTATTGAGTTCTTCCAGTCCCATCGGTCCTCTCGCATGGAGTTTCTGTGTTGAGATGCCCATCTCACAGCCGAGTCCGAATTCTCCCCCATCCGTAAACCTGGTGGACGCGTTCACATACACCGCCGCACTGTCCACAAGTGCACAAAATCTGTCTGCCGCCGACTTGTCACGCGTGATTATGGACTCACTGTGACCTGTGGAGTGCGCGCCGATGTGTGCAATCGCCTCGTCAACTCCGTCCACAACTTTCACCGCAAGTGTGTAATCGAGAAATTCTGTGTCAAAATCGCTCTCTCCCGCCGCAGTGCCGCCGATTATGGCGTGCGACTCCTCGTCGCATCTCAGCTGCGCCGCAGCCTTACCCTGTGCCTGTCTGTCATCGCAAATTCGCTTTTTCAGTGCGGTTAGGAATTTTTGCGCAATCTCCCTGTCCACCAAGCATACCTCCTCCGCATTGCAGACCGAAGGACGGCTCATTTTGGCATTCTCAACAATGTTCAGCGCCATGTCAATGTCAGCAGTTTTCTCCACATACACATGGCATATGCCCGTGCCGGTCTGAATAACCGGAACCGTTGCGTTGTTTACACACGCATTTATCAGCCCTGCTCCGCCGCGTGGAATCAGCAGATCTATAAGCCCGTTTGCGGTCATCATCTCGTTTGCGCTCGCTCTGGTCGTGTCCTCTATCATATTGACAGCATCCTCCGTCATTCCGGCGTCCGCCAATCCCTTGCGCAGTGCGCGCACTATTGCCGCCGCGCTGTTTGCCGCCTCTTTGCCGCCGCGCAGCACGCACACATTGCCGCTCATCACCGCAAGCGCCGCTGCGTCCGCAGTCACATTGGGGCGGCTCTCATAAATTATCGCCACCACGCCGAAAGGTACGGATATCTTTTCAATCCTGAGTCCGTCGGGGCGTACATAGGATTTGAGCACCTTGCCCACCGGATCGCCGAGCTGCGCCACGGTGCGCATGCCGTCCGCCATGGCGGCTATTCTGCCCTTGTCCAGACGCAGTCTGTCCGTCATCACTTCCGATATAACACCGCACGCTCTCTCCACATCTGTGGCGTTCGCCGCCAGTATTTCGTCCGTATCCGCCACAAGCCTGTCTGCCATTTTGTTCAGTGCAAGCGCCTTTTGCTCACCCGTGGCAACCGCCATCATCGGGCACGCCGCCTTTGCACGAACGAGTATTTCATGAGTTGTCATAATTACATCAGCCCCTTAATAGTTATCTATATCAATATCGAAAAAGTCCTTTATAAACCCAAATGACTCCGGGTCTACTCTGCTAATAGCCGTCTTGAAGTCCTTTTTTTGATCATCCGTCTTTTTGTCGTATGCATTCCTCACTGCATCTATCTGCTCGGCATATCGTGCTTTGATGTTTTCTTTGTTTATGATAAATTCTCCGCTGTCGCGCACCGCCCAGTCGAACACATCCATTACATGATAGATTATATTCTCACAATCACTGCGTGAAAAATTATCCAGTATGTCCTCCAGGCTCTCGTTTGCCTTTTTTAGCGACCCGACTATTTCTTTGTTCATTTCCTTTACCGCGGCGCTCTCGCCGCTGTAGAGTTTGCGTGCGTTTGCCGCCGCATCAATGTTTGTGTGAGCCGATATCGGTTTCAGACTGAGCCTGTCCGCCGCGCACACATAGGCGCTCGCCGCTTTTGACGCGCTCATCTGCTCTATGTAGACAAACTCTTCGTCCGCAAACGAAACCTCATCTATCCTGAGCGTGGTTTTCTTCCCGTCGTCATCCACGGAATTTATGAAAAAATATGCCTTGCCGTCCGCACTGTCCGACCGCATGGTGACGAACAGCGTGTTATCATTGTATGTAATATCGCACACCACATCGGCATTCGCCCCGAGCGGAGCAAACACCAGTGCCGCAGCGAAAATTGCCGCAGTTTTGCTAATTCTCATTTGTTTCACTCCGTTTTAATCCGAATCCCCGCAGAAGCATCACTGCACCGAGCGCAACGCACGCCGCTGCGACTATCTGTGATATGCGTATGGGTCCAAGGTAAAGACTGTCTGTCCTAAGTCCCTCTATCCACGCTCTGCCCAATCCATAAAACACCATGTACGACCAGAAAATCTGCCCGTCAAATTTTCTTTTCTTGCAGAAAATCCAAAGCAAAATCCCGAGCACGGCAAGATTCCACAGAGATTCGTACAGAAATGTGGGGTGCACGGGCAAAGACGGGTCCACCGGAAGCCCCTGTGCACTCATATCACGAAGTTTTTCAGCAATCTCACTGCCGGTCATGCCCCATGGCAGATTCGTGTTGCCGCCGAATGCCTCCTGATTGAAAAAATTGCCCCATCTGCCGATCATCTGACCTATGACAAGTCCGACACTGCAGTCGTCCATAACAGGCAAAGGATTGATTTTTTTTACCTTGCAATAGATAAGCGTGGACGCCACGGCGCCTATGACGGCACCGTATATGGCGATGCCGCCGTTCCATATCTTAAAGATGTCAATTAAATTGTCTCTGTAATCGTCAAAACTGAAAATCACATAGTACAGCCGCGCGCATATAATACCGCTCGGTATGCCCAACAGCACAATGTCAAGTATGGTGTCGGACGACACCCCGTTGCGCTTACCCAGGCGCACCGCCGCCGCAGCGGCTATAACCAGTCCGCAGGCGATTATTATGCCATACCAGTATATAGGTTTGGCACCGATGTAAAACGCAACGCGATCTATAAATAATTTTATCCCCAAATGCGGAAATTCAATATACGGTTTCATCTTATCCTCCGCTTCTATCCTTATTTATCGTTTGGAAAGACCACACTGAGCGCCGAAGTCTCCTCAGTAAATATCTGATTAAACACATCATACACATATGCCGGATCTATGGAATCAAGCACAGACGGCAGATTGAATATGTTAACCTCGTTGAGGATATTTCTCTCCACCATGGATGCAGTCGCCTCTACATCATTAAAAGCACGCATAAATTCACCAAGGTGTGCCCTCTTTATTCTGTCAAAATCCGCTTCGTCAAATTTATCTCTGCGCAAACGCTCAATCTCATCCATTATGCGGTGCTGCACCTCTTTTGGGTCATTGCTCTCTCCGCAGAACGACACGCACGAAAACAGCGGTTCGGTCATTATGTCCGTGCCGAATTCCTCATTGATAAGTCCGTCTTCGTACATACCGGTGTAAAGATCGCTGCTCCTTCCGGCAAGCAGCTTGCAGATCAGGTGAATGGCTGTCTCGCGCTTTAACAATGCGTCGCCGCTCTTTGGATAATTATCCTTGAATCCGAGCGAGAACAGCGGCAGAGCTACTTTTGACTTTGCCTCAATGTACTTTTGGCACACACTTACCGGCTCATCGGGATAAACAGATGTCACTTCGCCACACTCTCTGTCGGTACGCACATATTTCTCCACAAGTTCAAACACCTCTCGAGGCTCCACATCTCCGCACACCGTCACCACCATGTTAGACGGATTATAGTATGTGTTGTAGCACTTATATAATGTGTCCTTTGTAATATGTGATATGCTCTCCACCGTGCCGGCTATGTCAATCTTCACAGGATTGTTGTGATAGAGGGCTTTCAGAAGATTGAGCGCAACCTGCCACGATCCCTCATCGTCGTACATCTTTATCTCCTGCCCGATTATCCCC
>CAKSFP010000006.1 GCA_934454585.1 uncultured Clostridia bacterium | reverse complement strand
CCCTGGCCTCGGCTTTCGTTAAGACAACAATCCGCGCAAAGACCGCAGTCGTCGCACATTTCATCTTCTTCAAAGCAATTTTCGCAGGACCGGCAGCGGTGAGAATAATCATCCCAGTCGCTGCTTTCTACGCATATACCGTGGTAGCAGCCGTTTTCTTCGCTGGTTCTGCGGCAGCATTCCTCACATTTTTCACATTCCTCGCAAAAGGTTTCGCACGAGCTGCAGCAATCTCCGCAATCCGAACACAGTATGTTGCCTTCGTAGTTGCACTGATTACAGTTTTCACAAATCCACTCCCAGCAAAGATTACAGTGCTCCCCGTCCTCGCAGCGTCTGTCGTATTCTTCGGGACAAGCGCCGCAGTTGGCACAAACATCGCTCGGCTCCCAGTCGCTGCAAAAACCGCAGCTGCCGCAGTTTGCGCAGAATCTGTCGTCTTTTTCGGCGCAATTGTCGCACAGTTCGCAGGCGCTGTGGTATTCATATGCGCAGCTGTTACATTCCGTACAGTGGTCATCCGACCAGCAATCCTTACATCTGCCGCATTCCAGGCAGATGACGCCGTCCGGAACACAGCTAATGCAGTTCCAGCAGTCTGCGCAGAATTCGTCAATGGATTTACATTGGTTGCAGGAGGACAGACATGCCTGGCAAACGATTTCCAGACAGCAGGCAAGAGTTGCACGGCAGGTCTTGCACATATCCTCTTCCTCAAAACTCCCCTCGCCGTAAAGACAGATGAGACACGCGTCACAGTACGGGCAAATAGCGCCGTTCGTCTGTCGGCAGTCTTCGCAGATATGACAGTCGCTGCAGATATCCCTGCCGCACTCTCCGCAAGCTTTGCAGTGTTCGTTTTCACCGCAGGAGATACAATTCCAGCACTCGGTGCAGTATTCGTTTTCACTCATATCGGCAAAACATTCTCCGCAGCTGTGACAATGAGTGATTTCAAAGCAGTCGCTTCTACAGTCCTCCGTGCAGCGGCCGCAGTTTCCGCAGCAATAGCTGTCCCAATGGTAGTGACCGCAGCTTTCGCAGTTCTGACCATCGGCATAGTCTGCAAGTGCCGAAAGCGGCACAATCGTCATCAGCACAATAAATACCATACACAGTGATAAAAACTTCTTCATATTTATATCGCCTCTCTTTCTTTACATTTTTGCTTTGTTCCGCACATGGGGCAATACTCCGCATCATTGGGAAGAACATTTGCGCATTTGGTGCAGCAACGATGCTTTGCTTTGTAAATATCAAAAACTGTTTCCTCCGGCAGTTTTGTCTGACAAACCTCGCAAAACTTGTTTTTTGCAGCCTGTGCATTTCCGCAGCACGGGCAGATTTTGAGCCTTTTCATGTTTTTGGTACCAAAACCGAAATACTCCAAGGCATCTTTTCTTAACGGTCTATATCTCGTCACTCTCATCAGCTCCTCCATATAATAGTTTTTTTCCGCATACAAAGCAAATTATATCTCCGTTGTTCGCTTTTGCGCCGCAATGCTTGCAATACTTTGCTTCTTCCTCAAGAGGAGCACAATTCACGCACATAAGCATATCCGGATTATATACAATCGAGTCGACCCACCTGCCGCACATATGGCAAAAATTGAGACTTTTCCTGCCCTCGGATTCCCATGCCTGCAAAAGTTCTGTCTCCGGATCATCTGCATAATATGCTTGTGTGGTACAAGCAAGAATTCCCGACAATTCGCAGAAAAAACTGTACCGATTTCCGTCGTGCGACGGAATAATTTTATATGCAGCCGCTTTATGATTTTCGTTTGTCATATGCCTCACCTCCTCCCCTAAGATCTCACTGATTTTCAACAAGTTTATGCAAATTATTCTCAAAAGATTGACTAATTTCTAAAAACATGATATAATTTATGCGGTTATGTATGCAATAATTCAGAGGCTATTCGCTTTCTGATCTTGATCACGATAGTTGTAATATGCAAATATTTTTGCAGATGGTCTTCTCACATACTGCGGATTTTAGTTATTACAATTTTGATTATATATAAAAAATACTTTTTGTCCCCATACTTTTTGCCAAAAGTATAGGATAAATTTCAAAAAAACCAAAGTTTTTTTGAAAAAGTAGGGGAAAAAGTATAGGAGCGGTTACATTTATTGGCAGTTTGCCGCCATAAAACAGGAGAAACGAAAAAAACATCAAATAATATCACGGGGGAATCTAAGTATGAAATCGGCAAGAAAATTATTTTTGTTTTTACTCATTTTCAGCATATCAATATGCTGCCTTTCCGGCTGCAAAAAATCGGAGCTTGACAAAAAAAATCCCGTTACTCTTTCGCTCTGGCATGTTTACGGCGAGCAGTCGGATTCGCCCATGAATCGCCTCATTGACGAATTCAACGAGACAGTAGGCATGGAAAAAGGCATTATTATCAATGTAACGGCAATGTCAAACGCCTCTAAAATAGGCAAAAAACTGCTTGATGCTCACAACAAAATTCCCGGTTCCGCCGAAATGCCGGATCTTTTCTTTGCACACAAGAGCAATGTACTGGAGCTGGGTACAGATAATCTGCTCGATTGGAACGAATATTTCTCGCAAAAAGAAATCTCGGCATATGTTCCGGAGTTTTTGGATGACGGCACGGCAGATGGAAAGCTGGCTGTATTTCCGGTGTCAAAATCCACACATCTTTTATTTGTTTCAGGCAGTCAGTTCGATCGCTTTTCGGCCGATACGGGCGCAACATATGAAGCACTGTCCACCTGGGACGGATTTTTTGATACTGCCGCGAAATATTATGACTGGTCCGGAGGAAAACCCTTCTGCGCTCTTGATTATCCGCTCCGTGCCGTTGAGCTTGCGGCTGCGGAAAACGGCGCAGGGAACATTTTTGCCGACAACGGATTTTATGACGCTTCAAACGAGATTTTTAAGCAGACATTTATGAAATTTGCGGATTCGTTTGCAAAAGGTCATATCATGCTTTCAAACCTCTATTCAAACACGCAGGTAATGACAGGTGAGGTTATGGCAGGCATAGGTTCATCCGCCGCAATTCTTTACTATAACGATACTGTGACATATGAGGACGGGACAAGTGAGCCGATGAGCCTGGAGATACTGCCGGTCCCATCGGAAAATGGCAAAAAGCCGTATATTACGCAAGCCGGAGTTGGACTTTGCGCATACAAAACAACCGCTCAAAAAGCGGAAGCGTCAGTGATTTTTGCCAAATGGCTTACCGAGCCGGAGAGAAATCTTGAGTTCGTATGTCAAACAGGTTATATGCCGGTTACAAACGGTGCGTTTGACAAAATAGACGACTACTTTTTCAAGACAACCGCTTATGAAAAACTCTACGCAGCCCTTAAAAAAGCCAAGGAAAGCTCGGAGGTTTTGTCGGAACAGCAAAGTCCCGAATATTACAGCAGAGTTTACGCATTTTATGATTATTTGAGAAATGAGCAAAAGCAGTTCATATTAAGCAGCGCTCTGCCTGAGACGATTTCCGAGGAACTTTGGCGAAAACTCTGTGAAAAGTAAACGGGAGGCTTGTTATGCAAATATCGGTAATAAGCAAAAAGCAAACTATGCAAAAAAAACTGTTTGGATATATGTTTATCCTGGCAGCAGTTTTATTGCTTATATTGATGACTTTTCTCCTCCTGTTCGGACATTTTTCGACAACGAAGGATAAAGTATCGGATATATTAAGCCTTCAGCTTGAGTTTTTCGACCGTGAAATGACATCTTACTACAATGATATTACTTTGCGCGGCGCACAGCTTTCCGAAAAAGCCACACTGCTTACCGAGCAGTATCTCGCTGAGACAAATACAGATTTCGGAAGCGTTCAAAATTCTTCCTTACATATCAAGGCTCTTGAGGAACGCTATATTGATTTGTTGAAAAATGAGCTTTTGAAAGCGAGCTGCTCGGGGGCTTTTATTCTGCTTAATGCGTCTCAAAAAAACACAAGCGGTTCAAAAGCAGGAGTGTATCTCAATCAGGATTTATTTGAAACAACTGACAAGGAGACAATGCTTCTTTACAGGGGAAATGTAAAAGCCGCAATAAACAAAGGTATCATGCCACACCGTAAATGGCATTTGGAATTTAACTCTGAGATATTCCCTAACTTTGAAGAAATTCTTTCTGATACCACCGAGCCGATTGAGAAAGCCGCTCACATCTGTGATATCATAACACTTCCCGGAACATCGGAGCGCGTTATGCTTGTTGCGCTTCCTATCAGGGGGGACGGCAACCGCGTTTACGGCATCTGTGGATTCGAAGTGAATGAGAGCGTTTTCAAATCCGCCCATGCACAGCCATCCACACTTCCGCACATAACCTGCATATTTTCCCGCTTGGATGATAAGGAGATTAATATCAAAGAGAGTTTAAGCTGTGGAGCAAAAAACGGATATTTCCTTGCTCCGCAGGATTTCCTGAAAATCAGATCATTAAAAAAGGGTCTTGTCGCTTTGAAAAACGAACACGAAGCATATATCGGTATGACCAGAAACACAACTCTCTACTCGGAAAGCTCACCATATTCGGTTACCGTCATGATACCGTATGCCGATTATTTTCAATGGGAAACCAAAAACACCATGCAGCTTATACTCATAATTCTTCTTTCGGGATTTGCAATTTTAAGTCTAAGCCTGTATTTTTCAAAAAGATTCATTATTCCCATAAAAAAATCGCTTGACAAAATAAAACAATCCGAAAAATTGCAAGCCGACGAAAGCCAAAGCGGTCTTTTTGAAATAGACGATTTGTTTGCTTTTCTTTCTCAAAAAGACAGCGAACATCAAAAATCAATAGATGAGCTCTCAGAAAAAAACGAACATTCGCAAAGTGAGATTGAGTGTATCAGAAATGAAAATAAGCGCTTGATAAAAGAGCATAAAAACATCATCGTACAGGATGATTATGATCATTTCTGCTCAGGTATACGCAGCCTTACTCCCAAGGAACGCAAAATTTTTGATCTGTATCTGGACGGGAAAACCGTTCCTGAAATTATACAGATTATGGAAGTTAAGGAAAGCACGCTGAAATACCATAACAGCAATATTTACAGCAAACTCGGCGTTTCCTCAAAAAAGCAGCTTCTTAATTTTGCGGCAATTTATTTGAAAAACGAAGGAAAAGATATCCGATAAAGCGTTGTCATACAGCGAGGTCAAAATCCGCAAAAATCGTACACAAGGCGTCAATCGAGTATGTAAACATAATGTGATGTTCATAACACCATTCAACACGCCGTTTGCCGCCGCCAACGCAATCGGTTTTTTGCACCAATCCTGCGTCAGATCCGAAAACTTTGAATTTTCGCTTGCTTCGGGTGAACCGGCAAATCTGCGCCGATGAATTTTCAACGCCGTCATACGCAAATCGTGTCTGCCGAAAAACGCAAAAAAACAGACAGCAAAGCTGTTTCAAGCCTTGTTGTCTGTTTTTGTTTTTTTATATTGATTATTGAGGTACAACATACACCTCGTCAGTGAGCATGGAGGTCATGATTACGACATATTTGCCCTCTCTCACCATAGTGTATGTCATGTTGAAGCCACCCATGTCTATGTTGTAATTTACATAGCCGACGGATGACAAAAAACTCATGTACGACATGGCATCCATCATGCCGCCGTCATAGACATACACCGTTTCACCGCCGCGCAGCGTATCAATGCGTTTGAGCGGATAGCCGCATACATACTCATAGGTTGGCACCTCGGTGCCGTCATAGAACACAGATTCGTCCGTCCATCCGTCATCACCGTCTTTGTCATCGTAACTGTCGCCGGGCATTTGCTCAACTTCTCCGGTGTCTGCAAACGAATTTTCCATCGGTTGCTCCGGCTTCACAGAGCCGGGGCAAAGATATACACACGGAACTGAATCAACCGTGGCAACCTTTATGCCGACTCTAAAATTTTCAAACGAATAATAATATGTCTTGGAATAATCCTCACCCAGAATCATGGAATCATATTCATAGCCAAGTTTCGAGCAAAGCAAATCTCCGTATTCATGCGCCTTTTGCTCGGGAACATTTTCGTACACATAGTAAACCTCGCCGCCGAGTGAATCTGTGGCAGTGCGCGTGAAATGCGATGTGCCGACAGCTGCACCAAGTTCGGGCAGAAGCGTGGGCGTATCGGGCAGATAGCTCGCCGCATCACCGCTGTGGAGCACAGCGGCATTGGCACTCTCGTACCAATCTACGGTGTAGCCGACGCTCTCCGCAACTGCACGCACGGGCAGATATGTTACGCCGCCATCCTCAAACGAGGTACAAGGCAGCGCCCTGACCGCACCGTTCACCGTCATGTCGGATCTGCCTATAACCAAGGATATGTCGTCACCGCTGCGGTGTGCGCGGACGGATTTGTCCACGCCGTTCCACTCCACGGTGAAACCGAGTTTTTCAAAAAAGGCGCGCATAGGTATCACGGTGTTGTCGTCCATAAGTCTGCCCGGCGCGGCGATATACTCGCCGTCCGCATACACATGAACTGTGTCGCCGTGAGCGGACGCGCCCATGAAAAGGCACACCGCGACGCAGGTGCAAAAGAGCACCGAGAGAAAAAACTTTTTCATATCAATCCACACTCCGCAGTTATTTTCTGTTAGTTATGCCGACATCGGCAAAGCAATAATCATCGTTCCAGGGGGTGCCGCCGCTCCAGATGCATTTCTCCTTATAGAAGCTGCCGGGTCCCACGAAATACGACTCGCCGTCCGCAAGGTGGAACGGACCTTGGAGATTGCGCAGATTGTTAATGAGAGTCAGCTCTATGGTGTTCTTACCCTCATGCACAAAGTCCGATATTTCCGTGCGGTACGGCTCCCACATAAACTTGCCGGCATCGATGCCGTTAACCCTTGCCTTGACCACATTTATGCCGCACTTTTCGAAATCAATCACTTCGCCGTCCGCCGCGTCAAATTCCTTTTCGACGGTTATGCTGCCGGCAAAGAACGGGAATCCCTGACGAGATATTTTGTCAAGGAAAATTTTCTTCTTCGGCTCTGCTATGACAAATTTTCCGCCGAATCTGCAGGCATTTTTGTCAAGCTCCTCCACCATGCCGTCGCAATCTACCGAGAAATCCCCCACGAGATAAATCTGCTCTATCTCCATGTCAAATGTGAGTTTGTTCTTCTCCGATTCAAACTTTTTGCCATTCTCTATATTCTTGTACACCTGCTCCGACTGGCAGAAATCCACTTCTATCCTGATGACATTTTCGCCTATGACAAATTTGTCCGCCACATCAATTTTGCGGAAAGACTTATCGACAAAGCAGCCGCAATCGGTCTTGTCTATCTTAGCTCCATTGACGAAGATGTCCATTATCTCCGGAGTCTCGCACACGAGGAACAGGCGGTGCGGCAGATAATTTGCCTCCACCTTATACTCACAGGTGATGTGAGTCGGTTTCATGCGGTCTATGGCACGATACATGGCATTGAGAATATATCCGTTTTTCTCCTCCGGCAACCCGTCGAAATAATAGTCGCAATAATCAAGGGTAATTGCGTTATCGCTGCACTCCTTGATACTCCACTCACCGCCTAAGTCTATCGCTTTTTTGTCACCGTCGTGTGCGGCATACATGGCCGTCACTCCGCTGTGGTCGTCTATCACAACGAGAGATTCGTATTTGCGGAAAGTGTGCTCACCGTAAAAATCGCTCAGTTCGCCCGTGGTGATGTCCATTACCTTGTTGCCGCAAGCGATGTGCGCAGTGTAAGTCTCCTCTGTGCTGTTGACAAAGTAGTACATATCGAAATCATCATAGTGCCTCTCGCAATATGTAATCTGCGGCACATCTATTATCGGGTTGGCATCAAGCAAATCTGCGCTGACTATGCTGCCGCCGTTTGCCGCAAATTCATCAAGCAGTTTTTGAGTGTTTTCAAAAAGGACTTCGTGCTCGGGCACAATCACCTTGGAGTATTTTTTATTGCCTATGACAAGGCAGTTGCCGTCCACACTGCCGTGGCGCTCCATAATGGTTTCGTCACCCAGGTGGAAATTGATGTGCTTGCGCTCAAGAAGTTTCAGAATGTCGCAGAAGCCGGCGTTATATGCACTGATTGCCTCGCAGCCCTCCTTGGTGTCATCATACATTGACCACGCGGTAGTCTGCGGATGAATGACAAGCACTTCCACACCGTCGTCTCCGCCCGAGAGCAGCATACCTATGCGGCTCATGGCATCATTAAATGTCTTGTATTCATCCCACCAGGGCTGCTGAATATACATAGCCGGAGGGTAATCCCTCTTGCGCAAACCTCTGTTAGAATATCCCTCAAGGTGCTGACAAAGCAGGTTTATTCCGCGCACCATCTGATACTCAAAAATCCACTTGAGTTCATCATGCCCCACATTGTGTCCGCACATGGCGAATGTCTCGGAGAGGACTTGTGCCTTGCCGGTCTGCCGGGCAACGGATCCGACCTGATAGGGCGTGAGCGAATAGCGGTTGTGTCTGCCAAGCCAATCCATTCCGGGTATCGTAAAGTACTCATAGTGAGGCATACACGCACCGTTAGATACAAGCTGACTAAGCAGAGATTCCTCCAAAACGAGGTGCCCGGTGAACTTAAAACCGTGATCATTGCACCAATCGTAGATTTGCTTCATAAAGTTTTTTGAAAAAAGATCTGTGATGAGCTTCCAAAAACGCACCCTGGTGGTCTTATAGTCGCCCACGGGCCTGAACAGCTCTATGAGTCTGTCAGTCAGTTCGTCACCGTATGCCTTTTTATACTCCTCCGGCAGGGTGAGACTCCATGGTATTCCGTTGCGCGAAATCTGCGGTTCATCGGTGAAAAAACCGTCCAGTCTGCCTTTGAATTTGTCATAGTAAGGCTTATAAATCTCGTCTATAAAGCACTTTATAACTTCACCGTCCAGAGTGTCCACATAAAACGGATTTACATCGTAATAAAAATGATAACCGTCTTTGTTGACAATGGTGTGTTCACCGTCGCACTCGCCCTCGGAACAGCGCAGATATTTCTGCTGATATTTAAGTCCTTTTCCGTTTACTATACCGCCACCGAAGCCGCTGGGCCAGCCGTTCTCGTCATATGCCCAGGGATGCATTCCGTTCTCCCGGCACTTGTCAGCACACGCACCGACATTCTCGAACCATTCGTCACCCATGTACTCGGTCTGCAAGCCGCCGCGGGCGTGCATGAAAAATCCGCCTATTCCTTGGGCGCACATCTTGTCGATCTGTTCTGCGGTCTCCGCCGTGTCCATCTTTTCATTCCACGACCAAAAAGGTATGGGGCGATATTCTTTGGGTATATTTTTGAAATCCATATCAAAATTCCTTTCGCTAATTGTTAAATATCGATATAATTTGAAAACTTAAGCGGCAAATTTGCCTTGTATATATGTGATACATCCGACAGGCACAAACAATACGGCGCTGTGATGCCATCATCGTTATTCGCAAAGTCAAGTATCGTGACGCCCGTGTGACTGATTCCGAACCCTGCCATAAACAGGTGCGGCGGCACGCTGAGCAAGTGTGACAGCCACAGCGAGATGAGCCCTCCGTGGCAGAACACAGCCACACGGTCATCGTTTGCCGCAGTTATGCGGTACACTCCGCCATCTCTCACATAGCCGTGCCGCGAGAGAAATTCATCCGACTTGGCGCATATTTTGTCATACTCGGTCTTTGCGTCAATCGTATTAAATATCGGAGCCTTGTGCCAGTCGTCTCCGAGAGACGCACCGCCGTCTTTCAGGAACTGCGTATTGGTGACATTTAACACAAATTCTTTTTCACCGCTCGGCATGGTGATTGAAAATCTGTCGGCAACCTCACGCGTCCATTCCTCAATATTGAGTCCAAGTCCGAGCATATCACAGGTCGCCTTGGCAGTCTCCACGGCTCTGCCGCTCGGCGACGAATAAACCGTAGTGAGTCCGTGCACCGCAAGGCGCTTTGCCAGCGCCTGTGCCTGCATTCTTCCCTTTTCCGTGAGTGTGTCGGGGTTATATATCGGTTCTGCGTGCCTTATAATATACAAAAGCATTTTTTCTCACTTCTCCTTGTCCTGTGTTATCCGGCATTTATCAGTCGGTAACTGTCTCTGCCTCGTCATCTGCCTTCTTCGGCGCTTTTTGCCCGGTTTGCGGCGGCATTTCGTCCTTGTTTGACTTCGTCTCCGCACCCGTTGCGGCGGTATCGGTCTTTGTGTCGTCCGATTCAGTTGACTTTGTATCAGTGCCGATCCTTACCCCGCCGGATGTTGTCTGCGATTTCAGCTCTGTCGGCTGCGGTTCCGGCTTTTTGGTAAACTCGTTTGTGCCCTCAACCTCGCACATAAATTCCTCAAAATCTATAGCAAGAACGACCTTTGCGTCCTTTTCACTGTATTCGAGCGGCAGGGCGACAGCGGCAAGGAGTTTTGTCTCACCGAGACCTTTTGCCTCACCCTTTGCGGCGTATTTTTTGCCATCCCCGCTCATCATATACTCCATGTCATAGCTCTCATTTCCGTACAACACGCACGCACTCACAAGTTTTTGAAAATCTCTGTCCTCAAAATCCTTGTTGGAAACGGTCATCTCCGCCACGAGATAAATCTCGTTTGCAGCGCAGTCGGAAGTCTTTGGCGCATTGTCATACAGCTTGCGGGAATAGCCGATTTTGTCAAGCTTGACTTTGAGCTGAGTGTTACTCATGCTCTGCCCTTCGTAGATGCGCTCCATGCTCTCCTCAAGCTTCGGCACGGTGTAGTCCACCTCGTATGTGGCAGTGCGCAGACGAATTTTCAATTTGTATTTTTCGGCGGATTCTATCGGCACTTCCACAGCCATATGCAAGGTGACCGTGGTGTTTGCGGTTATCTTTTCGGATGCGGAGAGATTTTTGTTGTCATCTGTTTCCACGGCGGATATCGAATCCGTGTATTCCACGCCCGACATATCGCCCACGGCAATCAGAGTGCCTACGGAATCTGCGGATATATCCGCCTTTTTGCTCTTGAAACGAAACACCGCGTCAATATATTGCATACCACGCCCCACCGGCTCGAGATATGTACCGAAATGCAGACTCGGTTGAAGCCTTTGGGTCGTGCAGATTTTGTCAAGAGTGAAATCGCCGATACCGTTCACGCTGAAGCTGTCGCCGACCTTGAGCAGCTCTCCCGACACCTTTTTTATTTCAAAATTTTTATCTGTATTTGTGCACGCACAGGCAAAAAAAGCCGTGCAGAGCGCAAGAATTATTAATATGAATTTTTTCAAGATGTTCATCTCCGATATTTTGATGTGACAATTATATATAGATAAGTACATTTTATCACAACCGATAAGAAAAATCAATCCCGAACAGGGTTTTGTTTATATGTTTTTGCAATATAAATAATATTATTAAAGAAAACGGAGCAGCTCCGTAAATTTGGAACTACTCCGCGAAAAAAATCTTATGAGTCTGTCGTTAACACGGCAAGCCTGTTTTTTTATTAGGCATTTTTCAATTGCTTTTTGGCGCGGTGTCTTTCTGCCTTTATCTCAAATATCTTATACACCGTCGGTATGATAAACAGCGTGAGCAGTGTGCCGACAAACAGTCCGCCCAGAAGCACTATCGCAAGCGGACGCATCATCTCGGAGCCGCTCGCCCTTGACACCGCCATCGGCAGGAAACCGAGGATGGATGTGAGCGATGTCATAAGGATAGGCCTCATACGCACGATTCCGGCGTTTATGAGTCTCTCGTCAAGTCCCATATCGGGGTTTTCCTTTTTGGATGTATTCACAAAGTCTATGAGCACAATAGCGTTGTTTACTATAATACCGATGAGCATCAATATACCGATGAGTCCCACAACCGAGAGTGAACTGTGCGTAACCGCAAGTGCGAGTACAACTCCGATAATCGCCAACGGCACCGTGAACAGAATGATGAACGGCTGCAGCAGATTTTCGAACTGTGCCGCCATGACCATGTACATGAGCAGTATGCCGAGGAGTATCGCAATAAACAGCGACTTCATGGCATCCATCATGACATCATATGAACCTGCGGTGTCAATGGTGATGCCATCGGGAATGCCCGATTCGTGAATCTTCTTTTCAAACGCCGTCTTTGCCGTGCCCATGTCAGTGCCGTACAGCTTTCCCGTGAGGGTGATTACTCTCTTTTGGTCCACTCGTGTCAGGGTGGTGTAACCTTGCTCCACGCTGACATCGGCAATGTCGGACAGCGACACCCACTGACCGGTGGGCGATTTTATTCTCAGTTCCTTGAGTTGATTATAGTCCTTGACATAATTTTCGGGGTACTTCAGATTTATGTCATACTCACTTCCGCCGTCGGTATATCGCGAAACCGTAGTTCCGTCCAATGCATACTTAACGAGATTGGACACCGACGCAGTGTTGAATCCATACATGGCAGCCCTGCCGGAATCCATGTGAATGCGAACCTCGGACTTGGTATCCGAGAGTGATGTATCCGTTTCGGACACACCGTCAACCGTTGAGAGCACCTTTTCGGCATTGTCTATAAAATTCTCGAGCTGTTTGTCGTCGTTTCCGCTGAAACGGAACTGAACTTCGTTTGACGCCATACTGCTCATGCCCGTGCTTGATGCCGACACTGCGATTTCCGCACCTGAGATGTTTTTGAGCATATCGCGGATATCCTGGCTCACATCATCCGTGCTCTTTTTTCGCTTGTCGTTAAGTGTAACAGTGATTGTGGATGTGTTTGCTCCGGCGCCCATGATTGCGGAAGTTGCCCCCTCCGAACCAACACTTGAGAAAATGGTGTCTACATCACCGTTTTCCGCAATGATGTTCTCAACCTTTTTCGACATGGCGTCCGTATCTTCAAGCTTTGTTCCCTGCGGCAGCGTGACGCTGACAGAGATTGTACCTTCGTCGCTGCTTGGCATAATAATCATGCCGAGCTGACCCAAAACTATGAGCGACACCACAAACAACGCTATTACACCGAGCACCGTCTTGCGCGTGTTACGGAGCAGCACTGAAAGTGTTCGCTCGTAAAGTGCATACATACGGTCGAGCAGTTTTTCAAAAGGCACAAGCAGAAATGACAGTTTCTCGTTGCGCTTGTCGCTGTCCGTTATCTTGGATGTGAACATAGGTATGATGAGAAATGTGGTGAGCAATGAAGCACATTGCGAGAAGATAATCGCAAACGCCAACTGCTTGAACATAATCGCCATCATGTTGTCTATAAACAGTATCGGTACATACACAATGCAAGTGGTGAGCACCGACGCAACAACCGCACCGACAACCTCGCCGGCACCGCTCATTGACGATGTGCGTGCATCCTCTCCAAGACTTGTTTTGCGGCGATATATGTTCTCTATAACCACAACGGCATTGTCAACAAGCATGCCGACGCCGAGCGCCAGTCCGCCGAGCGACACCACATTGAGCGACATTCCCGAGAAATACATTCCTATAAATGTAGTCACAACCGATATCGGCATAGATATGCCGATTACGAGAGATGTCTTAACATTGCCCAGGAACAGCAACAGCACGATAATCGCAAGCAGGACGCCGGTAACGGCGTTGTTTGCCACAGAATTTATGGAGTTCTCTATGTAGCTTGCCTGCTCCATGGTCATGTTGTACTTAAACTTCGGATTGGCGGCGTTCAGATCGTCGAGCACTTTTGTGATTCCGTTTACCACATCAACTGTGTTTGCGTCTGACTCCGCACTTATGGTAATCGAGAGCGAGTTTTCGCCGTTGAGCCTTGCATAAGTTGAATTGTCCGAATATGTGTCGTTCACTCTCGCAACATCCTTGAGATAGAGCACCTGACCCGCAGGGGTGTTTATCGGCACATTTTCTATATCTTTAATCTCGGAGAATTTGCCGAGCGTCCTAACGGACATATTCTTGTTCATGCCCTCGGTTGTGCCCGACGGCAGATTGACATTCTGTGCGGCTATCAAACCGGCGATTGACGACACATCAAGGTTGTAACCGTAAATCTTCTCCGGGTCTACAGTCACCTCTATAATCCTGTCCTGCGCACCGATAACATTGACCGATGCAACACCGTCCACCGCCTCAAGCTTACTCTTTAGGTTATCCTCAACAAACTGTTTTGTCTGAATGAGGTCGTATCCCTCGTAGCTGACACTCATCATGGCGGCGCTCATCATGGATGTGTCAAGTTTCATTACCATAGGGTCATCGCACCCGTCCGGCAGATATGATTTGATAAGTTCTATTTTGTCCTTCATGTCGGTCACAGCTTTGTCCATATCCGTTCCGGCGTGATATGACACCATGACCATCGAGCTGCCCTCGGACGATTGACTTTGAATAGTGTCCACGCCCGACACAGAGCTTATGGCGCCCTCAATATTTTTGGTTACAAGGTTTTCCACTTCGGCCGAACCTACATTTGAATACGATGTGTACACCAGCGCATATGTCATGTCCATGTCCGGCATCATTTCTATGGATAGCATCGACATTGAATAGATGCCTATTACAAAAAATATGAGCACTACCATCGACACGGCAACAGGCCGTTTTACTGAAATTTCATGCAGTTTCATATTTTGTCTCCTATTCCGCCACGATGTTTATAGCATTGTTCTTGTCAGAAAGATACTCCTTGCCGCTGACGATGACTTTATCGCCCGAGTTCACTCCCGAGATGATCTCTGCCGTCTCATCGTTTGTTATGCCCAGGGTTACATCACGGCGCACTGCCGTGTCTCCCTCTGCCACATACACATAGTATGAATCACCTTCCTGCAGGAG
Organism: uncultured Clostridia bacterium; assembly: GCA_934454585.1. Lineage (GTDB taxonomy): Bacteria > Bacillota > Clostridia > UMGS1810 > UMGS1810 > RGIG4708. The sequence goes on along the minus strand of CAKSFP010000006.1, from coordinate 103,370 downwards.
TGACGCCGTCGGCACGGTGATCGTGTCGGTTCCGCTCTTTGTAACGAGCACTATGTCCGCTATCATGCCGACCTTTATGTCGCCGGCATCGTTCGGCACAGATACGCGCACAGAGAAAAGTCCCGTAGCGGTGTCCTTTACCGGGTTGACTGCGGTGACCGTACCGCCTACGGAATCTATGCCGGCGCTCTTTATGCTTACGCTTGCCGCCGTGCCCACATCTATCATCTCTATAACAGCCTCGGTCACATTTATCTTTGCTTCAACAGTGGAAGTGTTGGTTATGGTGAAGAGCCCAACTCCTTGAGCCGCCATCTGACCTTTGCTTATGCTCTTGGAAGATATGTATCCGGATATGGGCGCCTTTACATTGCAATTATCCAGATTGTTGCGCGCAATGTCAAGAGCCGCCTTTGCCGACTCTATGCCGGAGACCGCACTGCCTATACCGGCTTCGGCAACATCTATCGCCGCCTGTGCGTTGGCTGCGCTCTCACCCGAAACAACATTTTTCGTAAGGTCATAGTTTGTCTGTGCGGAATTGAGGCTGAGCTGTGCGTTTTCATATGCTGTTTTGTAAGTGTTAAATTCTATCTCACTTATGGCTCCCATGTCATAGAGGGTCTTTTGCTTGTTGTAGTTGTCAAGCGCGTTGTCATAAGCTATTTTTGCGGAGTTAAGCGCCGTTTCAAGCTGAGAGAGAGTCTGCGCATTGCTGCCGCCCGTCACGCTGTTGTAGCCTGCCTCGGCACTGCGTTTTGAAGCCTCGGCGCTTTTCTTCGCCGATATTGCACTGTTGTATGCCGCCAATGCCTGGTTATATGCCAGCTGATATGATGTGGTGTCTATGGTCATGAGCACAGAGCCTGCCTTAACAAAATCGCCCTCTTTCACATTGACCGATTTTGCCTCGCCGGACACCTTGCCCGACACCACGGTGCTCTCCGCCGCGGTTATCTCACCCGTATATGATGCAGTGGCGTTTATGTCGCCCGTGCCGACTTCATACACCGTGACATTTGTCGCGTCGGATTGCTCCTGTGACTGTTCATTGTCTTTTTTGCCGCAGGCAGATGCCGTCAGGGCAACAACCGCCGCCATGAGCACTGCCGAAATTTTTTTAATATTCATCTTGTCCTCCCTTATTGCTGCAAGCCTATTGAAATTTCATATCCGTATTTTTCGTATGCCAGCTTGTATGTAAGCTTGGCATTTTCAAGCGCTGTCTCTGCGTTGAGATAATTGTTCAGCGATGTTGTCAGGTCGCTGTTCGTTATCATTCCGTTGTCGAATTTCACTTTGTTTATATCATATGTGCGCTTGGCTATGTCGGCACTGCAGCGAGCGTTGTCCAGCGAATCCGCCGCGGCAAGCACACTGTTATAGGTGCTGCGTACCGACAGGGCAATCAGCTTTTTGTTGTTGGTATAGCTGTATTCTTTCGACACCAGGTCGCTGTATGCCGTCTGATACTTCGCACTGCCCGGAGTGAGCGGCTTTGTGTAGTCAAAATACTTCTGCGCAAGCTCGTAGTTTGCCTTGAGCGACGCCACATCGTATCTTGTGTCCATTGCTTTGGCAATGTCGGAATCTGCGTCCGCCGCAAATTCATCGCACTCTATGCCGTCCGTCAGAACAAAATCACATTCCTGTCCGTCAAGCTGAAGTTTGATTTTTAGGTTCTCCCGCGCAATGTCGCGCCGGCGCTCATAGTCACGCAGTGTGCTCTCACAGTTGCTCACGCTCAGCGATGCGTTGTCAAGATCAAGCTGTGCTATCATTCCGAGTTCAAACCGTCTGTTCACATTCTCGAAGTTCTCCTGCGCCAAGTCATATGCTTTTTTTGCTACATCGCACAGCGAATTCGCTATCTTATATTGATAATAACTCTGCGTAACACCAAATGCCACAGATGAGCTTATCTGCTCGCGCTTTTTTGTGTTCAGCTCCATAAGAGTCTTGTACATATCCACATAGTAACCTTCTTTTATGTACATCGTGTCATAGCTCGATGCATACACGGGCATTTTTTTGTACTTGCTCTTAGTGTTCATCGCCGCACTCAGGTTGTACTGATTGCTCTTTTGCTCCGCATCGCATGCCTCAAGCTGAGGATTATCCGTCATAGCGGCATCTATCGCCTGCTCCAGAGTAAAGGTGTATGTCTTGCTCTCGGCGGCATATGCCGCGGTTGAGGCAAAAAGCGCAGCCGCACACAGAAACGCCGATACGGCTTTCTTAGTTGTTTTGTTCATGTTCTTCCTCCTCCATAACCTTGTTTACATAATCCACGCATATATTATCGAATTTCCTAAGCAAATCCGCAAGTGTCTGCCGTTCGTTCGGTGACATTTTTTCATCAAGGATCTTTGCAAAGCTCTCCACATGAGCGCGTGCTTTCATGTAATAGTCATAAAGAAATTCCGTCGGCTTCACTACCTTGAATCGTTTATCATCGTCATCCTGTCGTGTCACAAGCAGTCCCTTGGCCTCCAGCCTCTGCACAAATCCGTTTATTGTGGCATGGCTGAGACCGAATTCCGTCTCAATGTCTTTTTGGGTCACCTTTCTGTCCATGTTTTCGAACAGATAATGCAAAATCTCAACCTGTCCGAAGGTCAAATCAATCTTCGACATTGCCTGCGCCGAACATTTTTTCATCCGCTTTGATGAGCGGACAAATCTATCAATCAATTCAGCCGCCTGCATTTTAACTCACCTCACAAATAATATGTCGTATGCTACATATTCTATACCCAAAACTATTAAATGTCAATGTCAAACCACAACAAAATTATATTTCATGCGACGATTTTTATGTGCAGTTTTCAGACAGACTTGCTTTTTGCAAGTTTTTGTTTGTTTTATTGATTGATTCGGAACATATTGTATGATATAATGTCGTAAAGGAGAAAAGAACAATGAAAAAATTTCTTTCGACAACCATAGCAATACTAATCATCATAACCGCCGCACTCGCATCCCCTGTCGGCGATACTGCGGCATATCTCACAAGAACCGTCACCGAACCGACTGTCTCATCCGTCGGCGGAGAATGGACTGTCATTGCCCTGGCGCGGGGCGGTATGAATACAAACGACGATTATTTTCAAAAATACTACTCTGCCGTGCAGTCATATGTTCGCGAAAAAAGCGGTGTTCTGAATACAAAAAAACACACCGAATATTCACGCGTTATCCTCGCGCTCACATCTATTGGCAAGGATGCGCAAAACATCTGCGGCTATGACCTTACCGCGCCGCTGCTCGACTATGACAAGACAGTTTGGCAGGGTATTAACGGCGCAATATGGGCGTTGATTGCCCTCGATTGCAAAAATTTCGGCACGGACGAGATAAAGACAGCCTACATCAACCACATACTCAGCCGCCAAAATGCGGACGGTGGCTGGGCGTTCTCGGACGAATCGGAGGAATCCGATGCGGACATAACTGCAATGGCGCTCTGTGCCCTGGCGAAACACCGCACAAAAACAGAAGTGCAGACCGCCATTGACAGTGCGCTTAATTTTCTGTCACGGGGGCAGTGTGCCGACGGCGGCTACACCGCCTACGGCGCCGAAACTTCGGAGAGCGCCGCCCAGGTGCTCACGGCACTGTCGGCCCTCGGAGTATCTTGTGAAGATTCGCGATTTGTAAAGAACGGCAAAACCATTGTTGACAACATCAATTCTTTCAAAAACTCCGACGGCAGTTTTTCGCACACGGACACTTCAAACCTCATGGCTACCGAGCAGTGTTGTTATGCCCTTGTCGCGGCGGACAGGCTCAAAAACGGCAAAACGGCGCTGTTTGACATGAGCGATGTGACGATTGAAAATATGTCGGCGCAAACCAATCCGGAGTCAAGCGTACCGCAGATAAAATACACCGACAAGACCTTCGCCGACATCGGCGGACACAAGGCACAAACGGCAATTGAGGATTTGGCGCGCAGGGGAATTATCAACGGGATGACCGACGACAGCTTTGCACCCGACGCCACCATGAAAAGGGCGGAATTTGCGGCGATAATCGTCAGAGCGCTCTCTCTGCCGCCTGCAACGGAGACGCAGTTTGCGGATGTTGCCCCCGATGACTGGCATTTCTGCTATGTTGGTGCGGCGTTCCGGAACGGCATAATAAACGGAGTGTCCGACACAAAGTTTGACCCCGACAGCACCATAACCAACGAACAGGCGGCGGCAATGGTATGCAGAGCCGCACGGTTGCTCGGACTTGAGAACACGCTTAACGCCGAATCGGTGCGCAACATTCTTGCGGAATTTGACGATTACACCTCCGTGTCCGGCTGGGCGCGCGATAGTGTGGCATTCTGCTATTCCGTCGGAATATGCGACCGCAGTGAACTGAACATACGACCCCAAGACGCGATTAAAAGATACGAAGTGGCGCAGATGATATATAACGCCTTAAAATTGATCAATGAATAATTACAAGGCGGCTCACAGGGTATATTTTATTTTGCACGCATAAATACTTGTGCCGTCTGTATATGTGTCAATTCTCGCTCATATGTTCCAAAAAAGGAGTACCAAACCATGAACCACATCAAAACCCACCGCGCGGCAATCATAGCCGCCGTCATAATCGCAGTTGCCCTCGCGGCGGCATATTTCTGCGGCGGCGTGACAGACAATGACACTGCGGACAGCGGTGCATTATCCGCACAATCTTCAACCGAAGCAGCTAACGAAAGCGGCGAAAACACCGCAGATGAAGATATTGAAAACAATCCGACCGACGATGCGGCGACACACGACACCGACACAAATGAACAAACACAGCAGAACAGCGCCGCAAACGAAAAACATTCTCACGAAAACGGCATAAAGATTGACGAAAAAACAGGCACGGATGAACACAAAACCGAGCCTTCGCCGGTCGGCAAACCCACCCCCGCCGAACCGCAGCAGGCACAAATAACAGGAACCGAGCTGACCTGTACTTTGTCGGTACGGTGTGACACTGCCGTGGGAAAAACAAGCGGCAAGGAGAGTGTAATCCCGACCGGCGGGATGATTCTGCCCGAGCAGACGGTTGTGTTCCATGAGGGCGAAAGCGTTTTCAATGTGCTTGTGCGCGAGATGAAGCGAAACAAAATCCACCTGGAGTTTGTGAACACCCCGGTATACAACAGCGCCTATATAGAGGGCATCGGCAATCTGTATGAATTTGACTGCGGCGAACTGTCCGGCTGGATGTACCGCGTGAACGGATGGTTCCCGAACTACGGCTGTTCCCGTTATCAGCTGAGGGACGGCGACAAGATAGAATGGGTGTACACCTGCGATCTCGGCAAAGATATCGGCGGCGGTTACTCGGCAAGGAACGGTGCGGTAAATGAATGAATTCGGCAGATATCACCCAATTGTCAACTTTGCATACTTCGCTTTTGCAATAATCTTCTCATGCATATATATGCATCCGGCCGCACTTGCGATATCGCTCTGTACGGCTCTGGGTTGCTCTGCGGCTGAGCGCGGCGTGCGGCAGCTGAAAAAAAGCCTTGCCTACATCGCACCGACTGCTCTGCTTGCGGCTGTCATCAACCCTGCATTCAGCCATGCCGGAGTGACAATAATCACATATCTGCCGAGCGGCAACCCGCTGACACTTGAGTCAATCTGCTACGGACTCGCCGCGGCAGCCATGATCGCAAGCGTAATGTTGTTTTTCGGCTGTCTCACGGAGATTATCACAAGCGATAAATTGATCTGTTTTTTCGGCAGAATTCTGCCGTCGCTGTCGCTGTTGCTCTCCATGACGCTCCGATTTGTGCCAAGGTTTGCCGAGCAGTTTGCACAGGTGTCCCGTACGCAAAAATGCCTCGGCAGAGATATGTCGCACGGCGGCATATCCTCTCGTGCGCGCAGTGCACTCTCGGTGCTCTCCGTCATGGTGACGCTCAGCCTGGAGAACTCCGCAGACACAGCGGACTCCATGCGCGACCGCGGCTACGGACTGCCGGGCAGAACAGCGTTTTCCATATACAAATTTTCAAAGAGAGACGCGGCGGCGCTTGCTTTCACGCTCGGTGCGGCGGCATATGTCATCATCGGCACGGCGCACAACGCAATGCAATACACATATTTCCCGTCATTTAACACGGCGGAAATCTCACCATACGGCATATCGGTGTTTGCGGCATATTTTGCACTGCTCTCTCTGCCTGTCATAATCGAAATTTCGGAAGTGATAAAATGGAAATGTACAACATCGAAAATTTAAGTTTCGCATACCCAGATTCGCAGCGGTGTGCCATAAAAAACATAAATCTTTCAATAAACCGCGGAGAATTTGTCACTCTGTGCGGCAAATCAGGCTGCGGCAAGACAACCCTGCTCCGCATGATGAAACCGACCGTTTCGCCTTGCGGCACGGTGAACGGCACAGTGTTATATAACGGCAGACCGACAGATAAGATTGACGCGCGCACCCTCGCCGCGGATATCGGATTCGTCATGCAAAATCCCGACAACCAAATCATCACGGACAAGGTGTGGCACGAGCTGGCATTCGGACTCGAAAGCCTCGGATTGTCTAATGACCGGATACGCACGCGCGTATCCGAAATGGCGTCGTTCTTCGGTATACAAAACTGGTTTTACAAAAAAACGAGCGAGCTCTCCGGCGGACAAAAACAACTGCTGAATCTCGCCTCGGTAATGGTTATGCAGCCAAGCGTGCTCATACTGGACGAGCCGACATGTCAGCTTGACCCCATAGCCGCACAAGATTTTTTGCAAACATTGCACCGCATAAACGAGGAATTGGGCACAACGGTGATCCTGAGTGAACACCGCTTGGAAGATGCCTTTTCAATATCCGATCGGGTGATCATGATGGACTGCGGCGAAATAATCGCAGACGAAGCCCCGCGCATCATAGGAAAAGCGCTCATGAATAACGGCGACGATATGTTTGAGTCCCTGCCCGCGCCAATGCGTGTTTTCGGGGCATTGGGCGGCGAAGGAGAATATCCTCTCACCGTGCGTGAGGGCAAGGATTTTTTGAACGAATATATAAGGGTAAAAAAACTCGACCCCGACCTTGTGCCTGAAGACGGTACGCCGCCACAACCCGAGAAATCGGCAATCGAGATAAAAGACGCATACTTCAGATACGAAAAATCCGCCGACTATGTGATAAAAGGACTCACCCTCACGGTGAACCGCGGCGAGATTTTCTCCGTAGTCGGCGGCAACGGTACAGGGAAATCAACCGCCGTGTCACTTGCGGCCGGAATTAATCGTCCGCAAAGGGGAAAAGTGCTCATAAACGGCAAAAAAATTGATGAACAGACTAATCTGTATGACGGTCTGCTCGGCGTTATGCCGCAGAATCCGCAGACTCTTTTTGCAAAAAAAACGGTTCGACTTGATATGATGAGTCTGACGGACAAAAAAATGAACGACGCGGAACGCAGCGAACTTGTAAGCCGCACAGCGGCAATCTGTCGCATAGAAAACCTGCTCGGCAGTCATCCGTATGACCTGTCGGGCGGCGAACAGCAGAGAGCTGCACTGGCGATGATTTTGCTCAAAAATCCACAGATTCTGATACTCGATGAACCTACAAAAGGCATGGATGCACACTTTAAGCGATGCTTTGCGGATATACTCAAAGAGCTCAAATCGCGCGGTGCGGCAATCCTCATGGTGTCGCACGACATAGAGTTTTGCGCGCTTGTCTCCGACCGCTGTGCAATGTTCTTCGACGGCGCGGTAACATCTGTCGGCACGCCGAGAAAATTCTTCGGCGGCAACAGTTTTTACACAACGAGTGCCAACCGAATGGCGAGAGAGATTCTGCCCAATGCAATATCGGCAGACGACATTATCGCCGCAGCAAGCGTCAAATACGGCGCGCAACCACCGTCAACTGATAGCGGGAACAACCACGGCGAGACTGCAGTGTCGGTCGAGAATCCGCAAACTGTGAATACCAACCGTCAAACCGCGCTGAGCGACGGGACCGATCGAGAATCAAACTGTGCAAGTGGCGTTATATCCACAGTTGCAGCGCTCATAGCAGTGCCGCTGACAATACTTTTCGGTATCTATCGTCTCGGCGACAGAAGATATTATTTCATAAGTATGCTCATCATACTTGAAATCCTTGTACCGCTTTGCATAAGGTTCGAAAACAGGGCACGCGGAGAATCGCGTGCGAGAGAGATTGTGATAATCAGCGTATTGTGTGCCCTCGGAGTAGCGGGCAGAGCGGCGTTTTATATGCTGCCGGAGTTCAAGCCGGTCATTGCGATTGTGGTTGTGTCAGCGATATGTTTCGGCGGAGAAGTCGGATTTCTTGTCGGTGCGGTGACGGCGTTTGTGTCAAATTTCTTTTTCGGTCAGGGGCCGTGGACGCCGTGGCAAATGTTTGCCTTCGGTACCGTCGGATTTCTGGGCGGCTTTGTGTTTCGGCACGGAATGCCGGCACAGAGAAAAGCGATTGTCGCCATATTCGGATTTGCCGCAACCCTTGTGATATACGGCGGCATAATGAACATTGCGTCCGTGCTCATGATGACGGCGGAGCCGACATGGGGCGCGGTTGCCTCGGCAATCGCCATGGGGCTGCCGTTTGATTTGATACACGCTGCGGCAAGTGCATTTTTTCTGTGGTTTATTACCGAACCTATGATCGAAAAGTTAGAAAGAGTAAAACTGAAATACGGAATTTTGCCTTGTGATTAATCTGAATTAAGGCTGCTTTCGACAGTCTGAGGGGCGATGGAATCATCGCCCCGAAAACATCATCCTAATTTCTTTTCGGTATCAGCAACTGTTGACCGACACCGAGCGTCACATCGGATTCAAGTTTATTTGTGCCGAGGATATCTTCACTTGTTGTGTGATATCTCTTGGCTATATCCCACAGCTCATCTCCGGACTGCACAAAATATACCGTAATGCCGGACTGAGTGGATTTATCAATCTTTTTTTCCTCATCAAGCACAATGTTGGTTATGGCATTCACCGTACGCTCACACATCACCTTGGAGCTGATGCGCAGTACTATGCGCACCTGCACCGAGGTGTCGTTCTCTATATTGTAGCTTGCGTGCTCGATTGCCGCGTCGGCAACGGCGCGTGCGCACCTCTCGTCAACGGCGCGCGACAGCGGCATCTCGTGTTCAAACGAAATCTGCCTTTGTGCACTGCAAACTCCGCACTCTCCCCTGCCGAGCAGACACACGGTGACAAAACCGCCTATCTCTACTCTGTTGCACGATATCGCGCAGCGCTCAACGCAAACTGATGTCGTCATGGAGTATATCTTATCCACGGTACAGCCGTCATCAAACGCCACACTCTCGTTCAAGGTGTGCTGAGCCGTTGCCGTGTCGGCGAGCGTTCCTATGGTAAGCGGCGCCGACTCAACCTCTATGTCATAGTCAGGACTGTACACATCGCTTATGTACTCAAAGTTTTTTTCCTCATATGCACGAATGGTCATACAGATGTCGGCGCGCACATTTATCAGCGACATTGTGCCGTCATCGTCCAGTTCCCTTGCGCAAGACAGATTTTTTATGTCATAATCCGCCTCGGTATACATATCTGCCGTGACGGAGTCCACATCGGTTATCTGTGTAAACGGAATTTCGTTTTCGGCACAGCAGATCTCTCCATCGCTGCGATACAGCGTTGTCAGGGTGAGTCTGCCCTTTGCCACGGCTTTGTTTGTGACAACCTTCAGCTCCGACTCTGCCATGCGGATGTCACATTTTAGAATCTCATCTATCACCGGGCTTGCGGCCGGCAGCTTGACTGTATCGTCTATTCCAAAAGTATTCTCGGAGCACAGTGCAAGGTTAAAACTCTCCGCAGCGGCCGTCCTCGACGGCACGGAGATGTCCGCCTCCACGCCGGACACGACCGAAACACTGCTCATGTCATAGGTATGTGCGCTCACATCTATTGCGGATTTAACATTCAGCTTGCGGCTGTTGCGCACGGTGTGCTCCACATGGCTCACGCTGCAGTGAACACAGCTTGTCATTCCATCGTCAGCGCCCTGAGCATCTATCTGCTGTGAGAATGGCGTCGTGTAGTCTATGCTCTCCACGGTTCCGCCGTCGCTCACATAAAGTATGCGGTAGTTTATCGTGCCCGATAAGGTGAGATAGTCGCGTGAAATATATTTTTCGTTTATCTGCGGCACCGCGTCCGCCTCAAGCACGCGCACGGCGTCCGGCTTGGAATCCGGCACTATGATGTCCGCCTCATTTATGATGCGCGTCTTGGACGGACACTTGTCTTCGGTTATACTCAGCTGTTCCATGTTCAACTCTATGGACATAATAATCCCCCTACTTTTTCGTTTTTTGTAAATGTATATGCACAATGCGCAAAAATATGACCGGTAGAAGCCATTTAATCTATTTTGCGATAACTTGAAAAAAATCTGAAATGTGGTACAATATATGATATAGGAGCAAGCCGCTCCGAAAAAGGAGATAATAAAAATGGATATAAAAACAGATCTGCATACCCACACCCTGGTTAGCCAGCACGCATACAGCACAGTTATAGAAAATGTGAAATACGCCGCTGAAAACGGCGTTGAGGCAATAGCCGTGACAGACCACGCCCCGGGAACGCCGGACGGCGCTCACGACTGGCATTTCGGCTGTCTGACGGATTTCATACCCGAGACGGTATACGGGGTGAGAGTGTTCAAAGGCGCCGAACTGACTTTTCAGAACACAAACGGTGACATAGACTTGCCGGAAAGCATTCTGAAAAAACTTGACATAGTGATTGCATCCATCCATTCTGTGGCATTCAACACCAAAACAAGCGATGAATACACCACGGTACTGCTCAGGGCTATAGAGAATCCGTATATAGACATAATGGGTCACATAGACAGAGTAAAGAGCGGTGCAGACTATGACCTCGTGGCAAAAGAGGCGGCAAAACACAACAAGATAATAGAGTTGAACGAACATTCGTTCAACAACGACAGCGGCGCGGAAAACGCAGCAAGGGCACTGGAACTTATGACAGCCTGCAAGAAATACGGCACCATGATATCCGTTGACTCGGATGCGCACTTTTGCACCTTGATAGGCAATTATCCGCACGCAAAAGAGTTGCTTGAAAAAATCGGTTTTGACGAGAAAAACATTGTCAACAGATCGCTCGATAGCGTGAACAAATATCTCTCGTCACGAAAAAGATAACACCAAACCAAGGAAGACAAACCATGAATAAAACAATGCGGAACAGTCTTAAATATTCTCTCAAGCGCAGCATACCGATAATGGTGGGCTTTTTCCCCGTCGGTTTTGCATACGGAGTGATGATGGCGGACGCAGGATACGGTCCGCTGTGGTCGGCAATCTCGAGCCTTTTTGTGTATGCCGGTTCGCTGCAGATGCTGATGATATCGTTCTTTAGAAGCACCATGCCGATAACTGCGATTGCCGTAACGGCGCTTTTGCACATTGCAAAAGGAAACACACTGCTCAGCGTAGGTTGCGGAACAGCGTGCTATATGATCCTTGTGCAGAATTTTTTTCATTGATTGGCTAAGTCTCTCGGCAAAAATTTGCCGAGAGCTTTTTTATGGCATATTCTTCGCCGTATGGAGCAGTTTGTCGACAGACACGCCCATCGTCTCCGAGATTATGACCAGTTCTATGTCTGTGACAAACCTTTTTCCGCATTCAATACGCTGAACGGCGTTTTTATCTATATCGAGACCGTTAAGTTGTAACTTCTCTGCCAGTATTCTTTGCGATATGCGCATATTTTTCCTTAGTGCGGCAATGTTTTTGCCGCAGATGTTGTTTAAGCCGTCATTTGATTTATTAATAAACAAAAAATCACCTCAATTTTTCCGAAGTTGAATTATTGTTGAATTTTCTATGATGATTAACGCTGCAATTAAAATAAGTGAAATATCTCTCTGTCGCTCGATGTGAAATGAATTTTGCCTTTTAACATCCGCGTAAGCGGATATCATTCAAACTCGCTTTTGCGAGTTTGTACCACACTTCTTCACTTTTCACTATTACTTTTTACCTTCCAAAAAATCGACACATAAAATTCAAGTGAAGAATGAATAGTGAAAAGGTAATAAGTAAAAATCGACAAGCACTAACCGTACTTGTCGATTTTTTGGGTGCAGGGGCCGGATTTGAACCAACGACCTCCGGGTTATGAGCCCGACGAGCTACCAGACTGCTCTACCCTGCGATACAGAATATTAAATTTATTTGTACAGGCACTGTTGGTGCCGGAGACCGGAATCGAACCGGTACGGAGGATTAACTCCGCAGGATTTTAAGTCCTGTGCGTCTGCCGGTTCCGCCACTCCGGCGCACTCACTGTACCTTACTATGATATCATAAACATGGCGACTTGTCAAGTGCTTTTTTCAAAAAAGTTGAAAAATCAAAAACCGTGCAACGGGGCAGCCTTAATAGCTGCCTCCGCCTCTCTTGCCGGTGCCGCGCTTGGATTCTATATTGCGCTTGATATCATGCATTCTTTCGTCACTCGACTGCTTGAATTTATTGAGCATATCGTCAAAAGACATGGCTGAATCGGCCCCTGTGCCGAAAGTCACTTCCTCGGGATTCACGCTGAAATCCGTGGGCGCACTGGGACGGCGCGGTTGTCTCGGTACGCGTTTTCCTTTGAATTTTTCGCGTGATCCCGCCGCCGGACTGCCGTTTTTTTCGTTATATGCCTGCTTTATGGACAGGCTTATCTTGTTGCCGCCTTTTTCAAAAGGCAGTACCTTAACTTCCACCTCGTCGCCGACCTTAACATGATCGTGAACATCTTTTACATATTCATTGGATATCTCCGAAATATGTACAAGTCCCGTCGCTCCGCCTTCAAGATCGACAAAAGCTCCGAAAGCGGTAATTCCGCTGATTTTTCCTTTGAGTATTGTGCCCGGTTCAACCTGCATGCCTGATATTTCCTCCCTGAATTTATCTAATGATTGTCATTGTAGTTTTTGAAAAACTTTTCATTTGAATTTACCAATCCGAGGGTGTCTCTGGCGATTTGCTCAACCCTCTCGCGCGATGAGTAAATGTCCTTGCTTTCTTCAAGCTGTTCACCGTATTGTTTTTGGTTGTCAATCTTTGTGTTCAGCTCGGATATACGGTTGTTGTACTCGGCAATGTCACTGCGATATCCGGCATAAACCTTTGCCGAAATGAGCGCTGCGGCAACAAAAAACACTATGTTGAACTTGGTTTTTGTCTTGAGTTTCATTATTCCGTCAAACCTCCTGTGCCAATGATTACAATTAATGTATAATCATATTTATTATATACCATCAAGGCAAAAAAGTAAAGAAAAATCAATTAAAATTTTCTACAAATATTTTCCCCGAAAACCCGTATTTTATGACTCGTTTTTGAAAAAACATTATGCAACTTGTACAAAACACCTGATTTTGCCGAAAAATATGCGTTTGCCGCCGACTTGAGCGCATTTTTGCACAGCGAAATCGGGATGCCGAAAATCCTTGCCACGGTTGAAATTATCTTTGCGACAAATGACACTGCTGTGCAAAGCACAAAGAGGCATTTTGCACTGAAAAAACGCATATGCACGGCGAACCCGACCGCAAATCCGACAAACTCGAACCAGCGCAGCTGAGCATCATTTGAAAAATATATGCACAGATACACTATGAGAGCGGCGCTCAGCCAAAAAAGCAAATCGAGCAGCGCCGCTGCCGCTCCGTGTGCTCCCGAAATGCGGCGCACGGCTCTGAGCAAATCAAAATCCGCTCCAAGCGCCGCTCCGCCAAGGATGCATGTGAGCACGACGAACATCTCGGAAATTTTGTAGACTTCCATTATCTCAAAAGCCTGCCGATAAGGCTTGCACCCTTGGTTTTGCCGTGGTTTTCGGGGTACTCTATTGAGTTTATCTCCCCTGTGACCGCAGTGTCGCCCGAGTCAACGCTGAGTTTGTTTATGTGCAGTCCGTTTCCGCGCAGAATGAGCACGCCGTGGCTCGTTTTGAGGATGATTTCTTCCTCATTGAACGAGTCAATGTCCTCAACGCCGGAGATGCTTATCTTCTTTCTGCCTTCCATGATTACATTGTGCACCGTTTCGCTGCGCACGGTGCGGATGTTTTGTTTTGCGTCCATATTAAAAATACCTCCCGATGTCTTGTACTAAATATCTATGAAGGTATCCGCGCGATTATTACAGCACGGTGTACATGGACTGTGCGTCGCCCTTGAGAGCGTGCTCCGGCACCGCCTCAACGCGGATGCGCATCTTCTTTTCACCGAAGGTGATTTCTATTGTATCGCCGATGCTTACCGCAGCAGACGGCTTGGCAACCCTGCCGTTGAGCGCCACTTTGCCCTGCTCGCACGCCTCGCAAGCAACGGTGCGGCGTTTGATTATTCGTGATATTTTAAGATATTTATCAAGTCTCATTGTTTTTCTCCTTTTTCAAAAAACTGAATTTGAATGTTGCAATTATTGTACCCCATTTGCGCAGATATTTCAATGCCAACCGGAATTTTTCCTCTTTTGCGGCACAATATATCAAATAACCGGGAATTCCAGATGCTCTATTGCCTCCCGAAGCACCGGATGCCGCAGAACAAAGTGAATTGTCGGTGCTTTATTCTTCGAAATCATAACATACTCGTTTTCGTGCATGGTTATCTGTATGTTGACAAAGGCGTTTTCTTTCGTTTGCGAAACAGAGTAGTGTTTGTTTTCCGTCGCAAATTTTTCCGTGAGGCGCAGATGCTCGGAGTATTCTGCATATGTATAATCGAAGTTTTTGTCACTGAACATAAGCGATAATGAGAGCGACAACGGGTGCTCATTGAAAGATTTCTCGTCAAGACAGGGAATTTCGTCCGAAACAGAGTTATTCTTGAGTATCTCTAACATTTGTTCTCTGCGCGTCGCCGCGTAGTTAATAATTTTCTGCTTTTCATCACCTGTTACATCACGGTGTTCAAGAAATTCTGACAAGAACTCGTCAGTCGCTGTGTAAATCGGCAATGATGAGAGCACACTTCGGCGCGCGCCGTCCGTATGGGAATCGGCAAGAATAAATGCAATAAGTTCCGCTGCCTTGTCCTCGCGATATATATCCATAAGCGGACGCGCTTTTTTCATCATCAATAAACTTCTTTCGCGATAATACTCAAGTTCGTCCCCGTTCTTGGTCAGATAATATCTGCCCTTTGAGTGAAACCCCGAAATGCACTCGCCGCTTAGTACCGCTGCACCCGACACATTGAGAAAATGACAAAAAAGACGATTGTGCTCACCCTTGAAGTAATAGGGTGAAATCTGCCCCGTCATGTAGAGCGGAATCCAGCACTCAAGCCCAAGCATAAGTTCATTGAACGGGCGATTGAGATTGTGAACGACATTGAGGTGCAACCCCTTTTTCAGCATTGCCGCAAGTCCGAACATGTATTTTTTTGAAAAATCCGCATCTTGTGCCATGTCGTCCATCTGCATGTCGCTGAACATGAAAACACTCTGTTTCGATTTTGAAAGAGCAGTGGCCTTGAGAAAATCAAGTTCACCGTTTTTCATCTCCTCTATGCCTCGATAGATTTTTGTCATCGGAAACTGAAACGGAAGCGACGGAACATTGATTTCATCAAAACGAATAGCTTTTATGTACTCATTCAGTTCAAAATCATTAAGAGCAATCAGAAATTTTTCTGTCGGATTTTTACTTTTTTGCGGACCTTTGCCATCAGTAAGCCAAGCGGCAAGAGCCGAAATGTAATTATCTCTCGGTTTGAGCAGACTTTGACTTATGTCCAAAATCTCCGCCATGATTTTTTTGTCATTGTCAGAGTTATAGTATCTGCAAAAATATCCGGCAACATCAAGCGCAAATTTCTGCGGATTTGCCGGTTTCCGTTTGCCGTTTTTTATTCTTGAAATATATGAGGAATCATACTTCAGCTTTTGCGACATATCCGCAAGATTCACCGAAAAGACATTGCAAAGCATACTGAATTTTTGCCGCAGATTATCAAAATCGAACGACTCATCCTCCGCAAGGGCGTTAAATTCCCGCAAAATATTTTTATATGAGATGCCGTCGATTTTCTTTTCGACTGCCGCCGCATAAATTCCGCAGCAGAGTTTTTTCATATCCACGGAATTTGCCTTGGGAGTCCTAAGGCCTGATCTGCAGCGGCTCACAGTCGCCTCGGACAATCCCGAATATTCGGCAAATTCCTTTCCGGAACAGCCGAGCATATCCATGTATTCATTTAGCCTGTCGCAAAACATTTTTCTCACTTCCTTATGTTCTTTCATTGTACCACATTTTTTGCAAAAAACAAATATAAATTAAAAATTCTTTCCGTATGCGGCAATGCCAAATTGTGAAATGCCGTTTACTTAAAGCAAAAATTCTGTTAGAATGATTATGTAAAAAAACAACGGAGAGGCTGATGACTATGTACTTGAAAAAACTTATTTCCATCACACTCGGCACGGCGATGCTGGCTTCGGCTGCATTTGTACCAACGGCAAAGGCGTGGAGTATTTACGACACGGATTACGGTATGGAATGGAACGAACAGAGCAAAACTGCTGTAACCGACGATATGGAGGAGTATCGGCAAAATGATTCGCTCGAATCGCTTGTATATACTATCCGTGATGACGGCTCGGCAATGATTACAAGTTATTCGGCGAAATTTTGGTACGACTCAGATCCGAATTTTACGGTTGAACTTAATATTCCGTCAGAGATAAACGGTCACACGGTTACAGCTATAGGTGACGGAGCACTTCGTGAAAGCGCAACAAAAATTTCCGGTATCACACTGCCGCCTACGATAAAGGAAATCGGAAACAGAGCCATTGACTGTCGGTACTTAAAATATCTTAAATTAAACGATGGACTTGAAGTTATAAAAGACGCAGCCATTAACTGCGGCGATATCCTCGAAACTCTTGTCATCCCTGATAGTGTAAAATACATAGGAAGTGAAGCAATCAGCGGTGAGGCACTTAAAAATATTACAATGCCGAAAAACCTCGAATATATGGGCAAGAGAATATTTTTCGGCTCGGCTTATGACGCAGACCCGAACAACCGCATTGACGGAATTCAGTATCACGGGCAATATTTGATTGCGGGAATCCGAATCGGGTATGCGACGATAGAAAATCCCGACCCGTCAGCACCAACGCAAAATAAACAGATCCACGAATGGGAAGCTGTGGGAGACATTGAAATCCGCGAGGGTACAACTCTTATGGGTATTGACGCATTTGGGATGTCAGATATCACCTCGGTTAAATTCCCGTCAACATTAAAATCAATTTCAAAGCTCGGCTTTTATTGGTGTAAAAATCTTAACAATGTTGTGATTCCCGGTACGGTGAAAGAAATCGGAGACAATGCCTTTTCGTGGTGTGAAAGCCTTTCCGATCTTACGATTGAAGAAGGTGTTGAGCATATCGGTCAGGCGGCATTTTTCAGATGCAACAACTTAAATGAGGTTACAATTCCCAAGAGCGTAACGCAGATTGATTTACACGCTTTCGGCTGGGATTATGTAAACGATTATGATGTGCGAAATGAAAATCTTGTTGTAAAGTGCTATAGCGGCACAGCTGCCGAGCAGTATGCAAAAGACAATGGATTTAAGTGCATTTTGCTTGATACAGGCGAAACAATAGACAAAGGCGAACCTACCGCCGCCGCTGATGACAGATATGTATGTGAGGAAAAAGGCAATAAATGTGCGGTAAAAAGGTTTAAGGACTTAAAGAGTGCGGATGGTGACCCCGACCACTATGGAATTGAATTCTGTCTTGACAACGGCATTATGGCGGGCACAGGTGCTGACACATTCAACCCCGATGACAGCATCACAAGAGCACAATTTGCGACTATGTTTTACCGATTTGTCGGTTCTCCAGAAACAAGCGAAAATTCAAAATTTTCGGATTTAACGCAGGACTGGTACAAAAAGCCGATTTCGTGGGCAGCGGCAAACGGCGTGTTGAACGGTACGGGCGATACAACATTTTCGCCTGATGATGTTATAACAAGAGAGCAGATTGCGGCTATATTCTATCGATATGCACAGTCAAAGGGGCTTAATGTATCACTTGATGATTCAGGCATCGTCTCTGCTCTTGAAGGTTATAATGATTATTCGGATATATCAGATTACGCAAAAACTTCTGTTGCTTGGTGCTTTAATGAGGGTGTTATGTTTATTCATTCCGTAAACGGCTATGAATATGCAATCTATCCAAAGGTTGCACCGTCGAGAGCCGATACGGCAACAATGTTTTTGAAATTTTCTTATGAGCTGAATGATGACTAAAAGGCTCCCCAAAGAAAGGCGGAATTTATTATGATCAAAGCAAAACGAATATTGGCGGCAGTCATTGCTTTTTGTATGGTTTTCGCGCTTATTCCTATGTCGGCATTTGCTGATGATGTGAACATCGGAAGCTGCGGTCCCGACCTGACATGGACATATGATCCGGGGACAAAAACACTCACGATAAGCGGCACGGGCACTATGCCGGATTATTATTCGGACAGCTACGCCGGTTCGCCCGCACCGTGGATAAAGTCAAGCAGCATCGGAGATAACCTTGAAAAGGTTGAAATTCTCAACGGCGTTGCAAATATCGGCGAAAACGCATTTTACTATTGTGGCAAGTTAAAAAGCATAACCATTGCAAACAGCGTTACGAGCATCGGCAGTAATGCATTTTATCATTGCGATGCTCTGCCAGACATAACAATCCCCGAGAGTGTGACAATCATAGGCGATGACGCATTTTCTTGGTGCAACGGTTTGACAAGCATAACAATCCCGGGCACTGTAACAAGCATCGGAGACGGCGCTTTTTCATCATGTGACGGGTTGACAAGCGTTACAATCAGTGACGGAGTTCAAAGTGCCGGCGAATATACATTTTATCTGTGCAACAAATTAGAGAACATATCACTTCCCGACAGTCTGACAAGCATAGGTGTTAATGCATTTTACGGCACTGCATATTACAACGACGAAACCAAGTGGGAAGATTATGTATTATATATAGGCAATCACCTCATAAAAACGGACGAATGGGAAATTAATCACGCTACAAAAACCGAGTATACAATAAAACCCGGTACAATAAGCATTGCGGACAAAGCATTTGAAAGCTGCGAAAAATTAGAGAAAATAACGCTTCCCGATAGCCTTGTAAGTATAGGCAATTACACATTCAAAAGCTGTAGCGGCTTAACAGACATAAAAATACCACAGAGTGTGACAAACATCGGTAATTATGCATTTGAAGTCTGCACCGGCCTGGCTAATATACGCGTTGACGAGGGCAACCCGGCTTACCGCTCCGAAAACGGTGTTTTATACACCAAAGACAAATCGGAGATAAAGCGTTTTCCATGCAAAAAGACCGATACTGTGTTCGCGATACCAAGCGGAGTAACAACCATTGCCGACGGAGCATTTGAGCGTTGTTGGAATCTGACAAATATAACAATTCCAAACGGAGTGACGAACATAGGCAATGATACATTCAACTTTTGCAGCGCCTTAAAGAACATAATAATTCCTGAGGGGGTGACGGGCATCGGAGACAAGGTATTCTACGGGTGTTCGGACCTGGAGACCGTCACCATTCCAAACAGTGTAATGAGTATTGGAGAATACGCATTCAGCGAATGTAACAAACTGACAAAAGTTAATTACATCGGAGATGAGACTGATTGGGCAGAAATCGCAAAAGGCAAGAGTTATTCAATATCCGACAGTATCATTGAGTATTGCAAAGGCATAAGCGCCAAACGCACCGAGGACGGAAAGATAGTTGTCAAACCGATAAAACTGAACAGCGGAATCATCATTCTTGCCCTTTATGACGGGAACAGGCTTGCACAGGTACAAGCAGAGAAATATAACGGCACGGGAATCACCTTCGAACCGAGCAAGGCATACACATATGCAAAAGTCATGGCTTGGAGCGACCTTGAAAGGCTGTTTCCCGAATGTGAAGCAAGGGTTTTGAAATAAAATACATACTGGCGATATAGTATTTTGCAAGATACTATATCGGCTCAGGGCATATGTTGTGTATCTGCTCGACACGCGACCTGACGGCGCTATGGATCTCACTGACACACAACATATGCCCTTCGCCTTTGCGCAAAACGCAGGTTTTTCGGCGGAGGCGAGGGGGTGTGTATTTTATTTTGGGAAAAAGGAGAAACAGCAAAGCGAGTAAGCTGTAAATCCCCCGATTTACAGCGCGCGATGTGCGGCTTGTTTCGACGCCTGAGCGAACCAAAATAAAATATATACCACCGAGACGGTGCGCAATTTGCGGGTCAATGATTTAATCCCTATCTTATAAATTTCATTTTCTTCATAAGCGGCAATATTTTATCGGACTTCGGCAGCATTTTTATGTCGTTCTCACTGATTCCTCCGACCATGAGCAGAACCGCCGCATACACAACCCCGGCGGCTGCAATGGTGATCACCGTCGCAACCAGGTTGCCCATAGGCGCCACCCTGCCGTAGAGCGCAATCACGACCGCCGCCATCGCCGCAACGGAAATAAGCGGCTTAATTACAAGTGATACTATATTGTAGCGTACACGGATTATCCTGTGAATCGACACAAGATTGAGCGCAAGAATTACTATGTAGCACAGATTTGTGCCAATCGGTGCGCCCGTGATGTTTATGTTAGGGTTGCCGACAAGAAAATAGTTGA
Source organism: uncultured Clostridia bacterium (assembly GCA_934454585.1). GTDB lineage: Bacteria > Bacillota > Clostridia > UMGS1810 > UMGS1810 > RGIG4708. The sequence goes on along the minus strand of CAKSFP010000006.1, from coordinate 82,591 downwards.
CGATAACCTTGGTCACGCCGCCGATAACCATGTTTATGACCGGCAGCCCCGCATGCCCGGTTGCCTGGAGAATCGCATTGGTCAGACTGACAAGCGACACAAAGATTATGGCATAACCGAGGACGGACAGTGTGGGTTCGGCACTGCGCGAGTGAAAAATCAACTGGAGTATCGGCCCGGCAAGCAATGACATGCCGACCGCGCACGGAGCGGTGAGCAGAACGGTTATCTTGATGCTGCCCTCCGTTGCCGACTGTGCCTCGGCGTAGTTTTTCACAGCGAAAGCACCGGCTATTGTGGGCACAATGCTTATGCTTATGGCGGTGATGAGTGTGGGCACCAGGTTAAACATGGTGATTGCCTTGCCCGAATATGCGCCCCACAGGTTGTTTGCCGCATCATAAGAAAATCCCGCCGAGTCTTGCAGGCGGCGCATAATCATTGCTGCATCTATGAGTGATGTCAGACTGAAAACCGACGCACCTATGGTTATCGGCACGGCTATTTTCACAAGGTCTTTGAGCAGTCTGCCGCCCGACCTCACGGATTGACCGCTCTGCGCAACGGGCGGTTGTTTTTTCTTTGAAAAAAGATGAATGAGCGCAAGGGCAATCGTGCCGAACATCGCCCCGGCAGACACGCCGAAGACCGCACCTGCAGCGGCTTTTTCTATGCCGTGGCGTATAAAGAGCATTGCCGCGCCATAGCCGACAACCAATTTGCCGAGTGCCTCGCACACCTCGCTGACCGCAGTGGGAAGCATATTTTGCTGACCCTGGAAATATCCGCGGTACACACTCATTATCGCAACAAACAGTATTGCAGGAGCAAGGGCGCGTATGCCGGGAGCAGCGCCGGGGTTTGCCATGAGAGCGGCGCATTTGTCTGCAAAAATCAGCAAAAACGCAAAGCCCGCCAAGCCTATTACGGCAAGCAGACGATAGCCGACCGAAAATATTTTGCGCACCTCGGCGGTGTTGCCGCGCGCCGCAGATTCTGCAACCATTTTCGATATAGCAACAGGCATACCGGCAGTTGCTACGATAAAGAGCCAGTTATACACCATGTATGCGCTGCCGAAATACCCCATGCCGTCGTCACCGAGCAGGTAATTAAGCGGTATTTTGAATATCGCGCCTATCACTTTCACCAAAATATTCGCTATCATAAGTATCAATGCGCCTTCAACAAAGGTTTGATTTTTTCTGTCCGACATTGAATCAGTCCTTTCATGCAGTTGCTCCGAAAAGCTGTAATAAGTATAACACATATTTTCATAAAATAAAATACCTATTTTATTTTATCTGCGGAAGGTGAGCAAATATGCCCGGTTACAACAAAAGAAATTTTATTTTCAATATGTTGACTATGAGTATGTCAATGTTGGCGGTGCGCATCGGCGGCATTTGTTTCAACATATATTTCACCTCGATCATAGGCGCACAAAACACGGGAATGTTTCATCTGATATTCTCAGTATACGGATTCATGCTCACTTTCTCGGTGTCCGGTACGGGCATCACAGTGACACGCCTTGTGTCCGAGGCTGCCGCAGCGGATGTACGCTCGGCGGCGAGCATTGTGCGGCGCTGTTGCGCAGTGTGCCTGTGCACATCTTGCACAGCGGCTGCGGCGGTGATATTCGGCAGCAACTTTGTAAGCCGTGCCGTCACAGGAAGTGACGATGCGGCTCTCGGATTTATTCTGCTGGGCATATCTCTGCCTTGCGCGGCAACATCCGGCGTGTTTAGGGGATATTTCATGGCAGTGCGCCGCGTTGGGTTCGTTACGCTCAGTCAACTTGTCGAGGAAGGAGCTTCTGCGCTGATTACGATTTTCATGCTTTTTCGTCTAAGGGACACCGACATGGCGTATATCTCGGCAATTTTCGGCATATCTGCATCAGCGTTTGTCGGGGTACTGATTGATTTTGTGATGTATCGTGCACAAACCGAGCACAGATTCTCCAATACTCGCATAAGCGTGCCCTACCGCAGCATTTTGTCCATAAGTGTGCCGATTGCGCTTGGTTCATATCTGCGCTCCGCCCTTGTCTCCGTCGAAAATGTGCTCATACCCGGGCGGCTTGCGCTCTCCGGTGTGGACAGTGCCCTGGCACGCTACGGCACCATCAAAGGCATGAGTATGCCGCTGATGTATTTTCCGGCGGTGTTTATCTCGGCGTTTGCCTCAATGCTTGTGACAGAACTTGCCGACAGAAACGCATCGCGTAAAACAAACGGCATAAAATACATATCACAAAAAGCGTGCGAATATACCCTGTATTTTTCATTCATGATTGCCGCAGTGCTCTTTTTGTGGGGCGGCGGCATAGCGAATTTTTTCTATCCCGGGTCTGATGTGGGGCAATATCTTGTATACCTGTCGTTTCTTGTCATCCCGATGTATCTGGACAGCGTGGTTGACAGCATGCTCAAAGGACTTAATCAGCAGATGAGCAGTCTTCTCTACAACATAATCGATTCCGTGCTGCGCATCGCGCTGATATGGTTCATCATACCTCAATACGGTGTGACGGCGTACATAATCATACTGTATGCAAGCGAGATTTTCAATCTGACCCTCAGCATAGCACGGCTTGCCCGAGTTTCGAATATGCGGCTCGGAGTTTTATCGTTAATTCTGCCGGTCGTCTGCGGCACGGCAGCGCTCCTTGCAGTGAAGATTTCTCACGGCGGATTCACGGACATATTTGTGTTTGTTTTCACATATTGTTTCGCGGCAACAGGTGCAGAATGTATACGCCGCACAAAAATTTCACATAGGTATGGAAAAAAGATTCGCGGTGGTGTATAATAGATTCAGTACATTCTCGTATTATGCAGCGATTCGGGCAGATATATTTTATGCATCTCCTCAATTTTGCGCCGTCTGTGTATGTATTTTTTATTCTTGACTCCTCGGACAGCAGTGCAGTAGCGCTGAACTCGTCGTCTGAGAATAAAAAACACATACACATCCTTTGAGGATAACTTTGTAGCGCACAAATGAAGATGTGATAATTTCTCATAATAAAATACACCTGTCCGAATAAACTGTGCAGCGATTAAGAAAGAAGGCAACAAAAGATGAACAAAAGACTTCAAGGAACGCTAATACTCGCCCTGACGGCTATAATATGGGGCATATCGTTCGTGTCGCAAAGCGTCGGTATGGAAGTGATAGAGCCGAACACATTCAACGGAATAAGAACCCTGCTCGGCTGTGTGTCGCTGCTGCCGATAATAGCTGTGCGCGGCGCCACAATTAAGCGCGACGCAACCGAACAAGAGCTCAAAGACGAGAAAAAAAATCTCATAAAAGGCGGCATAGCCTGCGGAATATTTCTCTGCCTGGCGAGTACGGTGCAGACATACGGGCTCAAGTTCACCACGGCGGGCAAGTCGGGTTTCATCACTGCCATGTACATGATAATCGTGCCGATAATAAGTGTATTCCTCGGCAAAAAAATCCGTCCTATGGTTTTTGCCAGTGTCGCTGTGGCGCTCACGGGATTATACTTCCTCTGTCTCGGCGGCGGTGGCGGCGCCATGAACCGCGGTGACGCAATAACCCTTGTGTGCGCTCTGCTCTTTGCGTTCCACATACTCACGGTGGACCATTTTTCGCCCAAGGTTGACGGAGTAAAGCTGAGTTGTCTGCAATTTCTTGTTGCCGGCACACTCAACATCATTGCAATGTTCATATTTGAAAAACCGGTTATGGCAGACATCATGAAATGTACCGTGCCTATCCTGTACTCGGGTCTCATGTCTTGCGGCGTGGCATACACTTTGCAGATAATCGGTCAGAAATACGCCGAGCCGACCGTCGCATCCATAGTCATGAGCATGGAATCGGTGTTCTCCGCACTTGCCGGATGGGTCATACTCGGTCAGGGAATGAGCGGAAAGGAGCTTTTCGGCTGTGTGCTGGCGTTCGGAGCGATTGTTCTGGTGCAGTTGCCGGAGAGAAAAATGCAGACCGATAATTAATTTTGTGATCGGATCGCGGGTATATATTTTTGATACACGCAAAGTCTTGTGCCGTCTGAGAATAAAAAACACATACACATCATTTGACGAAGTATTTTCGACGCACATTTTGCGGAACTCGTTCACTCAAAAATAAATATATATCCACTCGTCTTTATGAAAATTTGTCACACGGTGGTGAAACGAAATGGACAAAATACTGATATCCGCCTGTCTCTTAGGTGAAAATGTGAAATACAACGGCGGAAACAATCGCCTTGACAATCCGATTATCGATCGTTGGCGCAAAGCGGACAGGCTTGTGCCGGTGTGTCCCGAGGTTTTCGGCGGAATGTCGACTCCGCGCGCCCCGTCCGAGATAATCGGCGGCAGAGTGATAAACTCAAACGGTGACGATGTGACGAATTTTTTTGAAAAAGGCGCACATATCGCACTTGAATATGCGCAAAAATCGGGCGCAAGATACGCCATGCTAAAGCAAAACAGCCCTTCATGCGGCAGCAAAAACATATATGACGGCACATTCTCGGGCAAAAAGATAAGCGGCGCCGGAATCACGGCAGCACTGCTGCGCGGGAACGGCATAAAAATATTTGACGAGACTCAAACGGACGCACTTGATGCGGAAATGATGTCGGCGGCACTGCCGCACAAAATAAAAAACGCCCTGAAACGGCTGAACGACAACGGATATGAGGCATACGCCGTAGGCGGCTGTGTGCGCGATATGCTCATGGGCAGAATACCGTCCGACTATGACCTGACCACAAATGCCACGCCGAACGAGGTAACGGAGTGTTTTGCCGATTTCACCGTAGTGCCGACAGGTATAAAGCACGGCACGGTGACGGTGGTTGACGGCGGAGAGAACATAGAGATCACCACATATCGAATAGACGGTGAGTACGCCGACAATCGCCATCCCACGGCAGTCAGCTTTACGCGAAATCTGCGTGAGGATCTGGCGCGGCGCGACTTTTGCATGAATGCAATCGCCATGGACAGAAACGGAAAAATCGCAGATCCTTTCGGCGGCGAGACGGACATCGCCGCCGGGCGCATCGCCTGTGTAGGAAATGCGGCGGTGCGTTTCAACGAAGATGCGCTCAGAATTCTGCGGTGCATCCGTTTTGCCTCGGCCCTCGGGTTTGAGATTGAGGGTGAAACTTGCGCAGCGGTGCGCCGATACGCCCGTCTGCTCGCCGGCATATCGGCGGAGAGGATTTTTGCGGAGTTGAAAAAACTACTCTGCGGAGATTCCGCGTCAAGAATCATGAGTGAATACAGGAGCGTTATTTTTGAAATTTTGCCACAGCTTGACACGGACGGATATGACCGTGCGATTGAATGCATGGACAAATGCCCCGGGCGTGCGGATTTTCGCCTTGCCATGCTCACGACATGCGCCGCACCGCAAAGTGCGGCGGACATCTGCGGCAGACTCAAAACCGACGGAAATACGCGCACCGCTGTTATCCGTCTGACAGAGAACAGAAATTTTGACATCGTGCCCGACAGGGTGTCCGTACGGCGCGCGGCGGCAACATTCGGGGTTGATTTTTTGCCCGTTCTTGCCGATTTTGTGCGAATATATGCCGACAACGAGACGATGGGCGAAGTGAAACGCATTGCGGAGGAGATAAAGGCGGACGGAGACTGCTGCGGCATTGCACAGCTTGCAGTGAACGGCGGCGACATGGTCGCCCTCGGATATGAGGGCAAAGAGATAGGCACGGCGCTGGAAAAGCTGCTTGATGCGGTGATGAGCGAAAAGGTGAAAAACACAAAAGAGGATTTAACGGATTATATAGGTGATTGTAAAATTACGAACTAAAAAATGCGGATAACTTTTTGCATTTTTTTGAATCCCTCAGTCACCTACGGTGACAGCTCCCTTTAGCAAGGGCGCCTTTCGCTCGGGCGATAGTTTGTGCTGTCGGAGAAAGCCTCCCTTGCCTTAAAGGGAGGGGGACCGCCCACTGATTATTATTTTAATATTAAAATAATAATCATGTGAAAAAGGCGGTGGTGGGATTCATGAAGTGGAGAAAGCTAAACTTGTTTATGCCATTGAAATGCGCTTGCAATGTGCATTTCGGTAATTTTACAAACGGCTAAACGGATTATATAAAAGGAGAAATAACATGAAAAACTTGGCCTCGGCGGCTGTTGTAAAAGAAATCCTGTCTGAGAGCGGTTTTCGCTTTTCAAAATCTCTCGGTCAGAATTTTCTGATTGACGAGCGCGTGCTTGACTCCATGATTGACGCCGCCGCAATAGACAAAAACACAAATGTGCTCGAAATCGGCCCCGGTTTCGGCACACTGACCCAGAGGCTGTGCGCCGCGGCAAAAAAAGTCGTCTCGGTGGAGATTGACGACAGCGTAATCCCCGTGCTGAGTGAAAACACGGCGGAATTTGACAACCTGGAAATAGTGCACGCGGACATAATGAAAACAGATATAGCCGAGCTCATCAAAGAGAAATTCGGTGAGGGCGAAAAGGTTAAAGTGGCGGCAAACCTGCCCTACTACATCACCACGCCGATAATAATGATGCTGCTTGAGGGCGGTCTGCCCATAGACGAAATTGTGATAATGATTCAAAAAGAGGTTGCGCAGCGTCTCGCCGCGGCACCCGGAACAAAGGAATACGGTGCAATAAGCGTGGCGGTGAATTTCTACAGTGTGCCGCAGCTGATAACCAAAGTGCCGCGTTCATCTTTCATACCGCAACCGAAAGTGGAATCGGCGGTGATATCGCTGAAAATGCGCGAGAAACCGGCCGTGGATGTGAGCGATGCAAAGCGCTACTTCACCGTGGTGAAAGCCGCTTTCGGTCAGAGGCGCAAAACTCTGCCGAATGCCCTTGCAAACAGCGGCGCTTTCTCCAAATCAAAACAGGAAATCACGGAGCTGCTGTCATCACTCGGCATAGATGCAAACCGCCGCGGAGAGACACTATCTCTTGACGATTTTGCACTTATTGCCGACAAAATTTATGAATAATGTCGAAAAACGCCGTGCGGTGTTGACAAACGCCCTCGGTTTGTTATACAATAAACAGTATTGGAATTAATTTGTTCCGACGAAAGATACAATCCGCTGAAAGGAATTGATATTGATGAAATACATGGGATTGAACGAGCTCAGGGAGAAATTTTTGAGTTATTTTGAGTCAAAAGGATGTCTGCGTCTTGGCAGTTTTTCACTTGTGCCGAAGAACGACGCAAGCCTTTTGCTCATTAACTCGGGCATGGCACCGATGAAAAAATGGTTCACCGGCGCAGAAACTCCGCCGCGCAAGAGGGTCACCACCTGTCAGAAGTGCATAAGGACGCCCGACATAGAGTGTGTTGGCAAGACGGCGCGCCACGGTACATTTTTCGAAATGCTGGGCAACTTCTCATTCGGAGACTACTTCAAACGCGAAGCAATAGCCTGGGGTTGGGAGTTCCTCACCGAAGTCGTGGGCCTGCCCGAGGACAAACTGTGGGTAACCGTATATGAGGAGGACGACGAGGCGCGCGACATCTGGATAAACGAGATAGGCGTATCGCCCGAGAGGGTTGTCAAGATGGGCAAAGAAGACAACTTCTGGGAGCACGGTACAGGCCCATGCGGCCCATGCTCCGAGATCCATGTCGACCGCGGCATTGAATACAGCTGTGGCAAGCCTGACTGCAAGCTTGGCTGTGACTGCGACCGTTTCATGGAAGTGTGGAACCTGGTGTTCACCCAGTTTGACAAAGATGAGGACGGCAACTACAACCGCCTTGACCACCCGAACATAGACACAGGAATGGGGCTTGAGCGTCTTGCGGCAATAGTTCAGGGTGTGGACAACCTGTTTGAGGTTGACACTGTGCAAAACATCATGAAACACATCTCGCGTATTGCCGGAGTTGAGTACAAAAAAGACGACAAGACTGATGTATCGCTGCGAGTTATCACAGACCACATCAGAAGCACGGTTATGATGGTGTCAGACGGAGTTATCCCATCCAACGAGGGCAGAGGTTATGTGCTCCGCCGTCTGTTGCGCCGCGCCGCAAGACACGGCAAATTGCTCGACATACAGGGAGAATTTCTCTATCAGGTTGCCGACACGGTTATTGACGAATCCAAGCAAGGTTATCCTGAATTGGATGAAAAGAGAGACTACATTAAAAAAATTATCAGAATAGAGGAAGACCGTTTTGCAAAGACAATAGACAACGGAACGCAGATTTTGGACGACTACATTGCCGAGGCAAAGAAAAACGGCGAGAAAGTCCTCTCCGGCGAAAAAGCGTTCAAGTTGAACGACACATACGGATTCCCGATTGACCTTACCGTGGAAATATGTGAGGAAAACGGGCTTGATGTGGACAGAGACGGTTTTGACAAAGAACTTGACAAGCAAAAAAACATGGCGCGCACTGCGCGTAAGGACGGCTCCAGCTGGGATGACGACAACGCATTTGCATTTGACGGCGTTGCGGCAACGGAGTTTGTCGGCTATGATGACCCGGACACCGACGCAACCGTTCTTTGCATGGCTACCGAAGGCGAGATGTCTGCGGCAATAAGCGAAGGCGAACACGGCATAATCGTGACAGACCGCAGTCCGTTCTACGCAGAGATGGGTGGTCAGGCAGGTGACAAAGGCACCATAACCACCTCCAAGGCAATCGCAAAGGTTGTCGACACCAAGAAAAACGGAAACGGAGTGTATATGCACTTTGTGAAAGTGGAAAAAGGCACTCTCAACACGGAAGACAAGGTTCACATGACAGTGTGCAAGGCAAACCGCATGGCGATATGCCGCAACCACAGCGCAACTCACCTGTTGCACAAGGCACTCAAAGAGGTTCTCGGCGTTCATGTGGCACAGGCAGGCTCCGAAGTCACTGCACACCACCTCAGATTTGACTTCTCCCACTTCGAGGCAATGACGCCCGAGCAGATTAAGCAGACCGAGGAAAAAGTGAATAATGCAATAATGGAATCCATGCCGATAGAGGTGAAAGAGCTGCCGATAGACGAGGCAAAAAAACTCGGCGCAACCGCGCAGTTCGGTGAGAAATACGGCGCAGTGGTAAGAGTGGTTACCATGGGCGATTATTCAATGGAATTCTGCGGCGGCACACATCTTAAGAACACTGCTCAGGCAGGACTTTTCAAAATTCTGTCCGAATCAGGCGTTGCGGCAGGTACACGCCGTATCGAGGCGATAACCGGCTCGGCAGTGCTTGACTATATCACCGAGAAAGAGGCGCTCATCTCAAGGACGGCGCAAGTGCTCAAATCGGCAAATGTCAACGAAATTGACATCCGTGCCGAAAAGACTGTGGCAGAACTGAAAGAGGCACAGAGAACCGTCGAATCCATGCGTTCCAAACTCGCAAGCAATGCGGCGGCAGACATCATGGCGGACGCAAAAGAGATAAACGGCGTAAAAGTAATAGCCGCAAAGAAAGATGACATGGACATGAACGAGCTTATAGTTGCGGCGGAGCAGATTCGCGACAAGGCGGACGGCGCTCTGGCAGTGCTCCTGTGCGGAGTTAAGGACGGCAAGATAAGCTTTGTGTGCATGGCAAACAAAGACGCTGTGGCAAAAGGCGTTGCGGCAGGCAAGATTATAAAAGGTGTGACGGCAATTGCGGGCGGCAGCGGCGGCGGCAAGCCGGACATGGCGCGCGGCGGCGGCAAGGATGTGTCAAAAGTTGACGAGGCACTCGCGGCAGCGGAGCAGTTTATTTAATATAAATTCAACCGAACTTATTCACTTTTCACTGTTACCTATTACTTTATTCACGGGGGTGATACAAATGGAAGATTGCATTTTTTGCAAAATAGCCAACGGCGAAATTCCCACCAAACTGGTGTACGAAGATGACAAGGTTGCCGCTTTCAAGGACCTCAATCCCGAGGCACCGGTGCATATCCTCATAGTGCCCAAGGCGCACATAAAATCTGCGCTGGAGCTTGACGGGGAATCCGCGGCCGTGGTTGGTCACATATTCTGCGTTGCCGGCAAAATTGCCCGTGACATGGGATTTGACAAAGACGGTTTCCGTATAGTAAACAACTGCGGAAAGGACGGCGGACAAACCGTGGGACATTTGCATTTTCATCTGCTTGCCGGCAGATATATGCAGTGGCCGCCCGGATGATGAATTTTCGTTAAAGAAATGCTCTGCGAAATTTCAATATTTTCGCAGAGCATTTTTATTATTTGAAATCAATCATCTTTCAGACAAGCTGATATAAATTCTTTTGAATCCTCAATGTCAATTGTATTATCAAAGCTTCCCACGGCTGACTGCAACGCCTTCCCGTCAAACTGCGTAACACCCCGAGAATTCCGGCCTGCCCATTGTTTCATAATTCTTGTTCCGTACAAAATCTGTCTGTTAAACATTGAACACAAACGGGTTTGTATTGTTCTATCCGCATCTATCGCAACAACATATATCAAATATACGCTTTTGTCTACAGAAAGAAATTTAAGCAATTTATCTATATTATATCCCTTGGGAGCACTTGACAAAAAGAGCACTTTTGTTTTAATATCAGTCGCTGTGGCATATTGTTCAAAATTCCGTTCATAATCGCCGAGCTTGTCGGCAGTGTAGAACTCAGGGAGAGGAGTTCCGTCACGCAGACACTTCATTAAAGTTGTTTTCAAATCTCCTTCACCTGTGATTAAAAACTCAATTACCCTCCCGCGCATATTAACATTATCAATAAAAGCAGCAATCGCAATTTCCGTTTCAACCGCGCACACGCGTTCACACAAATCCTCATTCAAAACATGATATTCATCGGATTGCATAAATGAAACTGCTCGATCAACAGCTTCGTTTATGCACCGGAGCTGTCCGTCATTCGGCAAAAAACGCCTTCCGCTCGGCGCTATGTTGTTGGTTGCCTCGACCAAGCGCGCAAGATTTTCTTCGAAACTGTAGTTCTCATGTGAAACATACAGGTACTCAAAGTTTTGCGGGATGTTTTCTATCCCCTCAAAATCGCGCATAATATCACTTCCGTTGAAACTGCCTTTAATGTTGTCACAACGCAATTCCTGAGAGGAATGACTGATTTTTTTGAGAAATGTGGCATTGGCAAGCATAAGATAATTGCGTGTCTGAGTAACAACACAAACGATAAAAGGTCGATTATCATACATATGCAGTGTCGACAATGCCAAAACCGTGTTGGCAAAATTCCTTGCCTTAGCTTTGCAAAACCTTACGGCAAACCAATCACAATAAAAAACACTTCTGTCTTTTACGAGAGCAAAAGTCTGCTGCACTGCGGTTTGCAAGCGATTTTTATCACCGATTCCGTCTTTGCTTGAAATGAAATCAACCAATCTGTCTATGATTTCTCTGTTGTACATTGCTAACCTCCGGATATATTCAAACTTTAACCGTCATTTTTTCTTTTTCGTTTGAACTGTCTTTTGCACCGGAAGCGAATTTCGCTCCCAAAAGACCCCGTTTACATATCCTTGAATCTCCGTGTCATGCTCTGCCATCTCGAGCCGCTGTTCTGCCCAAACGCAATACTGTGCATCCAACTCAATGCCGATATAACGGCGTCCGAGTTTTTTTGCAACCACGCTCGTCGTGCCCGAACCCAAAAACGGATCCAAAACAACATCGCCGTCGCGTGAACTTGCAAGCATTATTTTTGCGATGAGTTTTTCGGACTTTTGAGTCGGGTGCGCCGTATTCTCCGCCATGGACCAAAAAGGAACGGTGATATCATCCCAAAAATTCGACGGGCATGTGTCACGATAATTGCCGTTGTCCGTCGAAACCCAATCTTTCGGCTGTCCGTCATCCTTTCGATACGGTGCAATAACTTTCTTTTTGATTTTAACGGCGTCAAGATTAAAGACAAAATCATTGCTGTTTGTCGCATACCAGATGTCTTCCATTCCGTTTTTCCAGTTTGCCTTTGCTCCCCGCCCTTTTTCGCGCTGCCATGTTATGCGGTTTCTAACACAAAAAAAGTCGCTGAGCACTCTGCCGACTATAAGGCTTGTCTCCCAGTCACAGCATACATACACGGAGCCGTTATCTTTGAGCAGCGGTTTAACCGCACTTAACCACTGTCGCGTATATTCCTCATAATCCGCCTCTTTTTTCTTGGTGAATGTTGTTTCATTAAATGATTTCGTGAGGTTATACGGAGGATCCGCAATTATCAAATCGACGCTCCTTGGAGGTAACAGAGGACAAACACCGAGCATATCGCCTATGATTGTCTTATTCATGACATTGTTAAGATCATTCTGTAACTCGTCAACTCTTATGCAGCGTTCAAGATATACTCCGCCGTCGCTGAGCAGTGTATCGATTGTTTTGTTCCTACTTGCTTTTTCTGCCGCCATGACACTCTCCTTAAAAAGCACACGATATTTAAGACAAACGGAACTCGAACTCATGTCCGACTCCCGTTTGCCATATCAAACTATATTTATTTCACAACAATATTAACAAGCTTGCCCTTAACCACAATAACCTTGACAATATTCTTGCCCTGCGTCGCCTCTTTTACCTTATCGCTCTCGAGAGCCGCCGCCTTAATCTGTTCGTCGTCAAGACCGGACGAAACATTTATCTTATCCTTGATTTTGCCGTTGACTTGAACAACAATCTCTATCTCATCCTTAACAAGAGCATCCTCGTCATATGTCACCCACGGCTGAGTATGAACACTGCCCATGCCGCCTATCATCTGCCAGAGCTCCTCAGTGATGTGGGGAACGAACGGCGCAAGCATGATGATAAGGTCATGCACAGCTTCGCTCACAAGACCGTTGTTGGTGCCGTTGTAAGCATAAAGTGCATTCACAAGCTCCATTATGCCCGATACGCAGGTGTTGAAGTTGAAACGGATGCTGATGTCGTCCGTGCCTTTTTTCTTTGCATAATTGAGCACATAGCGCAGATCCTTGTCCTCTTTGGTGAGGTTGGTCATGTCGCACTTGGCGTTTACATCTATCTTATCCTTGTTGTCGTCCACAAATCGGAACACTCTGTTGAGGAATCTGTACGAACCCTCCACAGCCGTGTCGCTCCACTCAAGATCTCTCTCCGGCGGTGCGGCAAAGAGGATGAACAGCCTTGCGGTGTCGGCGCCGTACTTAGAGATAATCTCCTCCGGACTGACAACATTGCCGAGTGATTTGCTCATCTTGGTGCCATCCTTGAGAACCATACCCTGTGTGAGCAGATTGTCGAACGGCTCATCTACAGGTACATAACCGAGATCATAGAGCACCTTGGTAAAGAACCTGGAATAGAGCAGATGGAGTATGGCGTGCTCCACGCCGCCGATGTACTGGTCGACTCCCATCCAATACTTAACCGACTCTTTGGAGAACGGCTCTTTGTCGTTCTTGGGATCGCAATAGCGCAGATAATACCACGATGAGCACACAAATGTGTCCATGGTGTCTATCTCGCGTCTTGCCGGCTTGCCGCACTTAGGGCAAGGAGTCGTCGCAAATGTGGGGCTTGTGGAGAGTGGCGATTTGCCGAGACCTGTGAACTCCACATCCTCCGGCAGCATAACCGGCAAATCTTCTTCGGGAACAGGCACTGTGCCGCAGTCGTCGCAATATACAATCGGAATCGGCGCACCCCAGTATCTCTGACGGGAGATGAGCCAGTCGCGCAGTTTGAAGTTGGTCTTATGCGCGCCGATTTTGTTTTCCTCAAGATATTCTATCATCTTGGGCATAGCCTCTTTGTTGTTCATGCCGGAAAAGTCACCCGAATTTACCATGATGCCCTCTGCCGCAAAAGCCTCTGTAAGAGTTGATCCGTCTATCGGGTTTCCGTCCGGAGTGATGACAACATCTATCGGCAGATTATACTTCTTTGCAAAATCAAAATCACGCTGATCGTGCGCCGGAACAGCCATTACAACGCCCGTGCCGTAGTCCAGAATGACATAATTTGCAAGATAGAGCGGAATTTTTTTCTTTGTGAGCGGATTTATAACATATTTTCCGGTGAATACGCCCTCTTTTTCTATATCTGCGCTTGTGCGCGCAATCTCGTCCAGATGCTGAATCTTGGCGATGAACTCTCTGCACTCAGCCTCTGTCTCACTGCCGGAGATAATCTCCTCGGTGAGCGGACTCTCGGGTGCCATAACCATGAATGTGGTGCCATAGAGAGTGTCGGGACGGGTTGTATAGACGGTAAGCACCTCGTCACTGCCGTCCACCTTGAAGTCAACGGTTGCGCCCTTGCTCTTGCCTATCCAGTTTGCCTGCATGGTCTTTACCTTGTCAGGCCAGCCTTTGAGTTTGTCGATATCTGTAAGGAGTCTGTCGGCATAGTCGGTAATCTTGAAGAACCACTGCTCAAGGTCTTTTTTTCCAACGGGCGACTTGCAGCGCTCGCACTTTCCGTTTACAACCTGCTCGTTTGCAAGCACAGTCTGACAGGACGGGCACCAGTTTACATACTGTTTTTTCTTGTATGCAAGGTTGTGTTTGTAGAGCTGAAGGAACATCCACTGAGTCCACTTGTAATAATCGGGCATACAGGTCTTAACCTCCCTGTCCCAATCGTAACTTATGCCCATGGATTTGAGCTGAGCGGTCATGTTCTCTATGTTGGAGAGTGTCCATTTTTTCGGAGCGACGCCGTGCTTGATTGCCGCATTCTCTGCCGGAAGGCCGAAAGAATCGTAACCCATGGGGTGCAGAACATTGTAGCCGTTCATGGTCTTGAACCTTGCTACAACATCTCCTATGGAATAGTTTCTTACATGACCCATGTGCAGATTGCCCGACGGATAGGGAAACATCTCAAGCGCATAGTACTTAGGCTTGGTGCTGTCCTCAGTCACCTTGAAAGCGCCGTCCTCTTCCCATTTTTTCTGCCATTTCTTCTCTATATGTGCAAAATTATAATTCATGCCAAATCGCTCCAATCAGTCTTGTTTTATAGTCAAAAAATCTTGGGTATCTATGCGCTTTGCATCTGCCCACAGTTTTTCTATGTTAAAAAATTCTCTTGAATCCGGTGTAAATATATGCACTACCACATCTGAATAGTCAAGCAATACCCAATCCGCATTGGAAAACCCCTCTTTTCCGTAAGGCTCAATGCCCTGCTCGGAGAGCTTTTCCTCAATTTCATCGGCAATCGCCTTAACCTGTGTTGACGAACCTCCGCTGCATATTACAAAATAATCCGCTATGGTAGTGAGCCCGTCAAGCGATAACACGGTAATATCTCTTGCTTTTTTGTTATCGGCAAATTGCACCGTTTTTTTCATCAATTCCATTGAATCTGTCATGACATATCCTTTCCCAGGACTACTGTGACCTGCGTTCCGTTTGATTTGCCCGTGTTCAGGATGAACTCGCTCATGCCAAACATCTGCGCAATTTTGTCACCGGTTCCGTTATCTTTTTTTACAACTATTTGAGTTTTATCGTTCACCACGGATGCAATGTCGGTAATGCCCGTCACGCGGTAACCGTAATATTCGAGAGTTTCGCGGACATTCTCCGCGTCTGCCTTGCCGCCGGAGGCATCCACTATATCTACTTTAATCATCTTGTTGAGAAGATTCTTTTTCGGTTCCTTCGTCTCGTCTATCTCCACCTGCTCGGTATCCGTGCCGATAACCTGCTGCACAAGTTTCATCTCATCCTCGTTCATCTCGGCATTATCGGGCACAAAGTAAGTGTTTATGAGGGTTTTGTTCTTTTCTTTGTCCGCTATAAAGTATGAAATCTTGTTTCGATACTCCGGCACGCCCTCAAGGGTCATAATGTTTATGCTGTCGTGATCGACTTTGAATATATACGGCGCATACGAGATCATCTCCGAATTGGACATATTGGTCTCTATCATCGACGAGAACATAGATATGATCTTTGGCATCTTAAGCGCATTTGTCACCGAGAAAAGCTGCTTTATGGCCGCCTTGATGAATCCCTGCTGTGCGCCGAGACGCTCCACATCGCCCATGGCATATCCGGTGCCGTTGTTGTTCTTACGGAATCGCACAAACTGCTCTGCCTTATCGCCGTCAAGCTTTTGCAAGCCTTTCTCCAGATGAATGTGCAAATCCTGCACCGGGTCATCATAGTTCATATTTATAGGCACATCAAACTCCACGCCGCCTATGGCGTCGATTATGTTGCGGAACTGAGATGTATCCACAAGCACATACTTATCCACCTCGACTCCGGTCACCTTGTACACCTCGGAGAAAACTGTTTTCTCTTTATTGTATCCCCATCCGGAGTTTATTTTGCGATCGCCCCGACCGTTATCCGCCACATAAGTGTCACGCGGTATCTGAAGCATATTAATGCTGTTATTTATCATATCCAGGTGCGCCAAAATCATGACATCAGTGCGTGCTCCGCCCTTGTCAACGCCGAGCAGCATGACATTTACATATGATTTTTTACTTCCGCCGCTCATGTCGTGACCAAGAAATTTTCCGTCTGCCATGTTGATGACAACCGCAAACACAGTGAATGCAATTATGGCAAATACGAGTGTGTAAGTCAGGGTAAGCCTGACATAAGCTTTCATTTTTCTGTTTTTCATACAGTTCACCTTATTTTTTCTAAATAGTAGTTTCTGGTATCAACAGTGTTAGTGTGCAAAAGTCCGCCCTTAGAGAGCACAGACTTTATGGTATAGTCTATCTGCAGCACCAGTGCGCGGTCAAGATTTTCGTCGACCAAATGTCTTATCATGTCCACTCCGTCATAATGACGCAACGGCTCTATTCCGTCTGCAATATAGATAATCTCTGTAAGCAAACTCATGTTCGGCTTACCTACGGTGTGATAATAGATCGCGTCATATATATCCTCATCGTCCACGCCGTACTCCCGCTTTGCAACCTCGGCGCCGAGCAGACCGTGGATAAGACCTGTCGCCTTGCGCATTATATCGTCAAGTTCTATCCCATACTCGCGGCATAGGGCGAACATCTCATCGGCGGAATAGTTTTTTGCACAATCGTGCAGCAATCCGGCAATTGCCGCCTTATGCTCGTCCGCACCGTATTTGCGCGCCATTTCCACAGCAGTGTTCATGACGCCGATCGAGTGGTTAAATCTCTTTTCAAGGAGGTTTTCTTTAAGCTTTGCCGTCATTTGTTCAATTGTCATCGGTTCTCTCCCATGTAAAGTTTATTTTGTTTTATATACTCCGCAACAGTATCGCCGGTAAGCCGGCGCACATCGCACCCATCCGCCGCCAAGCGGCGCACACCGGTTGACGATATGTCTATTGCAGGCATCTGCACCTCTATGACTCTGCCGCCCTTGCCTTCAATTTCGGCAATGTTTTGCCGCAAGCTGTAGCCGCTGCGGAAATTCCTGTTCACGGCTATAAACACATTCTCGCGGATAAGTTCGTCCGCCCCCATCCATGTGTCGACATAGTCCAGAGAATCCGCACCGAGGATGAAGAAAAACTCGTCATCCGGGCTCTCCGCACGGAAATGCCGCATGGTGTCCACTGTGTAGTGATACACCCCGGTCGCGTGTTCGCAGTCCGACACACAAAAGCGCGGATTGTCCGCCGTAGCGGCAAGCAACATCTTGAACCTATGCACAAAATCCGCACAGTCGCCGTTTTTGTGCGGTGGATTGCCGTTCGGCACAAATATTACATTGTCAAGTTCCGCCTGTTCCAGTGCGCACTGCGCCATGTTGAGATGTCCCAGATGCACCGGGTCAAACAGTCCGCCAAAAATACCTATTTTTTTCATAATCATCTGTCTCGCGCAGTTTTGCGCACACCGCGTTTGGACGAAGTTCCGCGCGCTCCGAAACGCTCTTTTCCGCGCCCGTATGCCGCACCCCTAACCTTGCCGCAGGCGTTTGATTTCTCAGAATACGACCTTGCGGTTTTGCTCTGCGCTACGGGTTTCTTTTTGATTTCTTTCTTTTTCGGCTCAATGATGCGCAGATTTGTAAGATCTATCGTCCTGTGCTCCTTTGAACGCTTATAGATAACGAATTTTCTGCCTATGGCGCACACCGGTTCACAGCCGTCTATGCTCTCCGCCACCGTCTCACACATGGTGCGCGAGTCAACAAGTGCATTTTCGAGCACATGAATCTTAACCAGTTCGTGTTTTTCAAGCAATCTGTCTATCTCCTCTATCTGATTGTCGGACAGTCCGCCTTTTCCTATCTGAAATACGCTGTCTCTGCCGGCGGCAAGGCTCCGCAGAAAAGCGCGCTGTTTACTTGTAAGCATAATTTATTCCTTTCGATAATGGCTGTGCAAATTTTATTATATGCACACATATATAATTATATAAAATTAACCGCCGTTTGTCAATGAAAACGGCGGTTAATCTGTCGTATTTTGTATAAATTAATGAAATATCCACAAATATTAAATATTCTATTTTACAAAGTCAAATTCCACATCATACATTTTTACGGTGTTTCCCTCGGCAATGCCGCGTTTTTCGAGCGCTTTTATCACGCCTTTGCGGCGCAGTGCATTCTGAAAATACTGAAGCGACTCACTATCCTCAAAGTTTGTTGAACCGACAAGGCGTTTTACCCACGGACCTTCCACGATGTATGCGCCGCTGTCGTCACGGCTTATCTCATAAGGAGCCTCGTCCTCATATGTGATGACAGTCTCCTCATCGCCGCCGTCAATCTCTATAACCGGCACGGGTATGGTGTCGAGTATGCCCGACACATACTTCATAAGTTCCGACACGCCGTTGTTTGTGGCGGCAGATATACGGAAAACCTTGTAGCCGCGCCTCTCCATCTCGTCGCAGAATCCGTCGTACACCGTCATGTCGTACGCCACATCTTTCTTGTTGGCAACGACAATCTGCTGTTTCTCGGCAAGAGCCGGATTGTAGGTGGTTATCTCGTTGTTGATAAGGTCAAAATCCTCTATCGGGTTTCTGCCCTCTATGCCCGATGCGTCCACAACATGAAGCAGCAAACGGGTGCGCTCCACATGGCGCAGAAATTCGTGACCGAGACCTATGCCCTCGCTCGCCCCCTCTATAAGACCCGGTATGTCGGCAATGACAAAGCTGTTGCCGGCGCCCAGATCGACCACGCCGAGATTAGGCTCAAGTGTGGTGAAATGATAATTGGCAATCTTGGGTCGGGCATCGCTCACCACAGAGAGCAATGTGGATTTACCCACATTCGGAAAGCCGACAAGACCGACATCGGCAAGGAGTTTGAGTTCCAGACTTATCTCCCTCTTTTCGCCGTCGGTTCCGCTCTTGGCAAAGCGCGGAATCTGCCGTGTGGCGGTGGCAAAATGACAGTTGCCCCAGCCGCCGCTGCCGCCTTTGGCCGCAACAAAGACTTGCCCGTCCGTCCTCATGTCGGCAATGAATTTACCGCTGCCGAGATCTTTAATAACCGTGCCGACGGGCACTTTGACGGTGAGATCGGCGCCGTTTTTTCCGTTGCACCGAGCCGCCCTGCCGTCCTCGCCGTTAGGCGCTTTGTACACACGGCGATAACGAAAATCCGCCAGGGTGCTCAGCTTACCGTCGGCGACAAAAATCACACTGCCGCCGTTGCCGCCGTCACCGCCGTCGGGTCCGCCCGCCGCAACATATTTTTCTCTGTGGAACGACACAAGGCCGTTACCGCCGTTGCCTGCCTCAACGGTTATGGATGCGGTATCCGCTAACATAATATAAATAACCTCCCGTCACACAAAAAACTTTCATCAAAGAAAAAAGGGATGTCATTTGCGTGACAACCCTTTTCAATAGTTTGTTTTACTGAGCAATCTCGTATACACTGACCTGCTTTTTGGTCTTTCCGAGTCTCTCGAATTTTACCTTGCCGTCTGCAACCGCAAAGAGTGTATCGTCTCCGCCCTTTTTAACATTGACACCGGGGTGGATCTTTGTGCCGCGCTGTCTGACAAGGATGTTGCCGGAAGTAACAAACTGACCGTCAGCCTTTTTAACGCCGAGTCTCTTGGACTCACTGTCACGACCGTTCTTTGTGCTTCCCATACCTTTTTTATGAGCGAAAAGCTGTATGTCCAACTTAAACATATCTTACACCTCCAATTCAGAAATCTTGATATTGTCCGGATAGCTGTCCCTCAAATCACAGAAGAACAGATACATGGTATCGAGCAATATGTTTATATTTTCTCTGTCTTTAAGTTCAATATCATCGGGCAAAACGAAAAACAAATATCCGTCGCCCTGTTCATATCCGAAGTCGATTTTGAGCACTTTTTCGATTCCGCAAAGAACCGCATATGCCACCGACGAAACGGATGCGCACACAATATCGGAGCCGCTTTCGGCATAATCCGTGTGACCGTCGCACACAAACTTTACGATATTGCAGTGCCTGTCACGATAAATCTCAATGTCAACCATGATTACGCATTGATCTTTTCGATAACAACCTTTGTGTAAGGCTGTCTGTGACCCTGTTTTTTCTTATAACCCTTTTTAGGCTTATATTTGAAAACAATGACCTTCTTATTCTTACCGTTAGCAAGAACCTTGGCATCAACGCTTGCGCCCTCAACAACGGGTGTACCGAAAACGGTCTGCTCACCGCCTACTGCCAAAACCTTGTCAAACTTAACTGCGTCGCCTTCAGCCGCACCGAGTTTCTCAACAAAGAGAACATCTCCCTCGGAAACTTTGTACTGCTTTCCGCCTGTTTCAATTACTGCATACATTGTAAAAGCACCTCCCTCATCCAATCTCGCCCGGGCATGGTATATGCTGCGTTTGCGGCATAGTTTACGACCAATCCGGTGCGGTTACCGTACAATTATATCACAAAGAAATAAATAATGCAAGGGTTTTTTATGAGTTTACATAAATTACATTGTCATCATACGGACATCAGGCAACAGAATGTATATTTTACTGTCTGTGTATGTGTTTTTTATTCTAACAACCCTCGTAAAGATTCTTGCTGTACACTCCTTCGGCAATGAGTTTTGCAAAAGCGTCCTCAACGCTCTGTCTGTCCTCTTTGTAGGTCACACCGAACCACTTGTCGCGCGTCTCGAGCACCTTAACGCTTGCCTTATCGCTCTTTACAAGCTTGTCTATAACATCCGGCAAAAGATACTCACTCTTTAAGTTATCTATGCCGCCGTCTTTAAGAAAATCCGAAAATCCGCTCTCGAGAACCGGGAAAAGCGCCGGGGTCACTCCCCACATATTCATGGAAACATGAGACATCTCGTCAATCTTCTCAAAACTTCCGTCATCCGCCGCAACATAAGCGCCGCCGTCTTTTTTTACTATATTGTATGTCTCGGTGACATCGACAAGATTCTCATTTTCATCCACGGTGCACACACCGCGCGTTACGCCGCCGTTATCCGAAAGGGTGTTCTTGAGGATGAACCCCGCCATGCAAAAATCGAGTTTGTCACCGCCATGCGGCTCAACCAAAAAATCATGCACCAGCTTGAACGCCTCTTTACCGTAGTAGTCGTCTGCATTGATTATTGCAAAAGGCTCTTTCACAATGTTCTTGCATGCAAGTATCGCCTGACCCGTGCCCCAGGGCTTCTTCCTGTCCTCGGGTTTTGCGAAACCGCCCGGCAGATCGTCCGCCTCCTGGTAGGCATACTCGACCTCGCACACCTTTTTTATCCTTTTTCCTATGATTTCTTCAAAGTCATCTGCAATGTCATGTCTGATGATGAATACGATCTTGTCAAACCCTGCTTTGAGAGCATCGTGGATTGAGTAATCCATGATTATCTCGCCGCTCGGGCCCACGGGAGCAAGCTGTTTTATGCCTCCGCCAAATCTTGAACCGATACCTGCCGCCATTATCACCAATGTAGTTTTCATTTCATTTCCTCCAAAGTAATTTTATATATTTACTGCATATATACCAAAGCAGCAACACAAGCAAAATGCCTGCGCCGTAGCCTATGGAATCAAACCCTATATCGCGCCACTCGCACGAACGCCCATCCACAAAACGCTGATGAAACTCATCGCTCGCCGCATATGCAAAGCAGACGAGCAGCGCCGAGGGAATTTTAATATAAATTTTTGTACGCAGTGTAAGCATCGCCGTTGCCGCACACGCACCCAAAAGCGCATAGAGATACATATGTGCATATTTGCGAAAAGGCACGCTGAACTTGCCTACCTTCGGCGGAGTCATCACCTTGAGCGGACTGTCCTGCACGGCATCGCTCACCTTCGTACTGACCGAATCGGAAAGCTCCTGGGGCTGAGACGAAAATATGAATATCGCAACGGCAGTGCACACAAAAAGCGCGATTGCCGCAATTCTGACAACAATTCTCTTTTCTATTACTCTCACCGCCTCCGCAAAATCATATACTCATTTTAACACCGTTTCGGCAAATAGTCAACAACAAAAAAGACTTGGATAGCGTCAATTTACTGTCGGATTTTGCATCAAAAAAATACCCTCAAAAAAATCGGAGTATTCATTAATTTGAAAAACTTGAAAAAACACAAAAAATGTGATATACTGTCACAGTGAACTTGCATTGTCTAAAAATACATTAGGTGATTGTAAAATAACGAACTAAAAAATGTGGATAACTTTTTGCATTTTTTTGAATCCCTCAGTCACCTACGGTGACAGCTCCCTTTAGCAAGGGAGCCTTTCGCTCGGTCGACAGTTTGTGCTGATGGAGAAAGCCTCCCTTGCCTTAAAGGGAGGGGGACCGCGTTAGCGGTGGTGGGATTCATAAAGTGGAGAAAACCAAACTTGTTTATGCAATTGAAATGTGCCTAAGATGTGCATTTTAGTAATTTTACAAACGGCTATAAAAATACATTATGAGGAGATTGGTCATGAAGTGCGCAAAATCCGGGAAAAAATCTGTATTTGACACATATATTTTCATTGTTCTTGTCTGTCTTGAGGTACTGATGTCATTCACATTCCTGGGATATATTCATGTGCCGCCGATATCGGTCACATTTGCATACATACCGATCCTCATTGCCGCGTGCCTGCTCGGGACGGCGCAATCGACGGTTATCGGTGTGGCTTTCGGTCTGGCAAGCATGTACAAGTCGTCGGCACACTATGTAATGCCGTCCGATATGATATTTTCTCCCGTTCTCAGCGGCAACCCGCTCGGCAGCATATTCGTATCCCTTATTTCAAGAACCGTTTTCGGTCTTGTGATGGGATTAATATTTTTTGCTGCAAAAAAGAGCCGCCATACCAAACTGTGGACAACTCTCGGCACGGCTGTTTCGACAAGACTTCACGCATTTTTTGTATACCTTGCCATGGGTATATTCTTTCCTCAGTCCGGCTATAACTGGACATCCACCTTTCACTTTCGTCTCGGCGACATTGCGCTGATAATACTGTGCATTTCCCTGGTAAACACTATTCAACGAATTTACAATTCCGACCGTGTGCAAAAATTCAAAAACAGCATTGACAAAGCCCACGAAAATTACATTGACCCGCCGAAAAAACACACCATGCACTCGGTGTTTACTATATTTTTGGTGGCTATGACTATGTTTGCGACACTGTATTTCTCTCAGCGCACATCATATATGCTCGAACGGCATGATTTGGAGGTAGATAGTGCGATAAACGCAGACCTGATCCACCTGCAAATTCAGTTCATGTTTGCGGTGATAGCGCTCGATGTAATATCAATTGTCATACTTGTGCTTGACAACAGATACACAACTTATCAAAAATTTCTCGGCGAATTTGACACTGTAACAGGTATAATGGGACGCAAAATATTCCTTGACTGCTGCGAGGAGTTTTTAAGCAAAGATACCTCACCATCGAACGGATGGTTTTTATTCATAGATGTAGATGACTTCAAGGGAATAAACGATACTTTCGGTCATGCAACAGGTGACAAGGTACTCCGCAGCGTCGCAACCGTAATGAAAAAAGTGTTCGACGATTACGGACTTGCCGGAAGACTCGGCGGAGACGAGTTTTCTGCAATTATAAAAGAGCCGATTGAGCGGCGCGAAGTTGAGATGATACTTGACAGGTTTTTAAGCGAGATATCGACCGTTGCGGCAGAACCGCACCGGATAAGCTGCAGCATAGGTGTGTGCAGATATTCCCGCCCGACCGATTTGCCGTCGCTTATGGAAAGCGCCGATGCGGCACTGTATGAAGCAAAGAGCCGCGGAAAAGCTTGCTATATGATAAACGGGTAATCCTGGCGTATTCCAAAGGCGGAGGTATATTATAATCTGCATGAACCGATTCACGCAAATTATAATATACCCCCGCAAAATATTTTTAGTTACCTATATCCTTTTTCCGAAAAATCTATCTGTTGCGAGCAACTGTCTGTTATCGTTATTCTCGTCAATGACAATTCTCAGACTGCCGCCGTCAAATGCGAGAGTCACAGTCTCGTTGTGAGGATTGCTGATATATCTCGATTCCACAATAATCTTGCCGTCATGGAACCGATAACTTGACATAACGGCAAGCAACTCATATTTATTCGCAGACATGATGTCGCCAAGTTTCGGCGTCCTGTTTGCCGCCCAATATTCCGAGTAAACCCACTCTCCGTTGCCGGCAGATATTTTCTGCATCTCCTCGCCGTCAAAGAACGCAAGCTCCAGTCTGCCGTCCTCTTGTGCAATGTTTAAGAAAGTAAATCCGCACAGATTGTCGCAGAGCCTGTATGTGCCCAAAAGCTCGCTCGGCACAGGCTCGCCGCCCGTCGGCGCAAAATCGAAATCTTCAATATCTCCGCTGCTGCCGCCTTTGGCAAGTATGTTCTCACCAAGCTCTATGAGATGTTTGAGTTCCACATCCGTACACAGAGACAAGGTGGTCATAGTGACCACAACTCCGCTCTCGGGGAGGACCACGCAGAATTGGCCGAAAGCACCGTCACCGCGGTAACCGCCCGTGCAGTTGCGCCATATCTGCAAGCCGTAACCGGAACACCAGTTTTGGTCACCGTTGCCGCTGTTGTCCGATATAGACGAAGTGGCAATATCTATCCACTCCTTGGAGAGAATTCGTCTGCCGTTGTACACACCGTTGTTTAAGTACATAATGCCGAGTTTGGCAATGCTGCGCGCGCTGATGTGCAAGCCGACGCCGCCCTCGCAGGTGCCGTCCTCACACTTTGACCAATAGACATCCGTTATGCCGAGCGGCAAGAAAAGATATTCGCTCGCAAAGTCGAAGAAATCTCTGCCGGTGATGCGCTCTATCACCGCCGCAGCAACACAGGTAGCGCCCGTGTTATAGGCAAAATGAGTGCCAGGCTCATACGGGGGATCATGGCGCAGAAACTCTTTCACCACATCGTCGGAGTGTTTCATAAATCCCATGCGGCACGATTCGTGACCGCTGTTCATGGAGAGGATGTTTTTGACGGTCATCTTGCCCAAGTTATCCGAGATGTGCTCCGGCACTTTGTCGGGGAAGATGTCCACAATCCTGTCGTCAAGCGAGAACAGTCCCAAATCCCACGCTATGCCGGCAACAGTGGACATGAAAGTCTTGCTGAGGGAATACACCTCGGTTACATCATCCGCCGAATAAGGTTCGGGCGAAATTTCGAGGAGCTTTTTTCCATCCGCCGTGTGCACTGACAGGGTGTGCGGCACACTGTTTATGTCAATAAGATTTTTCATGCAGGTTTTAACCGCATCGATATTTACCGAGCTGTCAATATATTTTTTCATCCGTTATTCACCTCAACTGTAATTTCATCGGGAACATCTATCTTGCTCACGATTTTTCCATTCTCTTTCCTGTGCTCTATCGTCACCGTTCCGTAGGGAGTGGGATAGGTGCCGCGCACCCACTCAAGGTCGCCCATGTGCGGAGTGATGACAAGTTTTCTGCATCCCGGTTCGGCAATGCCGACTCCGAGTATGTGTTTTGTCATAAACGGCGCCGGTCCGCTCGCCCAGCCGTGGCACAGGCTGTGGCGCAACTGAGTGTAGCAGAATTTTCCGTAGTCGCCGTGGATATCAGCCTTGCCCTCGGGCACAATGTCGTCTATCGGTGCGGCATTCTCTATCCACCTGATGTCAAAATCCTCCCAGAATGTCGTCGCGCCAAAGCGAAGCATGGCACCCCAGAATCCGCGCATGACATCTATCGCTGCCTGTGTGTCGCCGCTCTTTGCCAGGGCATGCAGTACATAGTAGCCGTAGAAAGTTGACAAACCTTGCAGAAGATCTTTCTTTATCACACCGTCCGACACAGCTTTGCTGTCAGCAAGGCCGGCGAGAGACACGATTGCCGCCATCTGCTTGTTTGACGAAAAATCGGGCAGTATCTTGGCAACACAGGCGATTTTATCGAGGCATTTTTTGCTCATGCCGTCATCTCCGTAGATGTCGAAAATCTCTGCCGCCGCCTTGAGCGCAAGCACAAGGCATCCGCGGAAACCCGGTTCTTCTGCCGGGGTGTCCTTGGAACTCCAGTCAACGAAATATGACGGAAAATCGAGACTGCCGTCATCGTGAATCCGCGGCAAAATCAGCTTTGCCGCCGCATACATATAGTCTTTCTGTTGATTGAGATATTCTTTGCTTCCGTTCTGATAGTACCAGTCGCGGTGAATCTTTATCCACCAGAGTGTGTAGCTTGGCAGAGTGTTCATCCAGCACGCATCGTCATCGTGCGCAAAATCGCGGTTGAGCGGTGTTTCATCTCTTATGTAGTCAAGACTCTTTTCCACACTTGCATCATATCCGAATACGGATGTTATTGTAGACACTTCAGGGTGCATATCACCGATCCAAACAAGGCGGTCACGCTTTATGCCGTCCCAGATGTAGTCCTGCATATTAAGGTGCACGGTGTACGCCGCAGTATTCCATATGGTGTTTAGCAGAGCATCACTGCACTCAAAACTGCCCTTATACTCAAGATCCTTATACTCAAAGACACCCTTGACGCCGCGTATGAGAATATCATTGTCTATCGGCTCTATCTTGACAAAACGGAAACCGGTGTTGCCGTATCGCATGCTCGACATGGAGCAGGTCTCCACAATCATGTCACGCACGGAATGGTTGTTTGTAGCGTTTTTCACGCCGATTGACGACAGTGCCTCGGACACGCTCTCGCCGAAAACAATCCTGATGCGCGAACGCGGAGTTGCCACCTGGACGGTGAGGTCTATGCCGCCCTGAAACTCGCAGCCGAAATCAAGCAGAACATAGCCGCCGCGGCGCACAGTGGTGCAGTTTTCCGCACGGGGTGCAGACTGGCGCGGTGTGTCACACAAAAGCATATTTTCATTATCGGTATCTTTGCAAGCCACAATTCGCTGCGGCACAAGGAATTTTTTGATTACAGTGTTTTTTTCACTGCTGTAAGTAAATTTATCAAAACTCATTTACAGATCTCCTTCTCGGGTAATTTATCCGATTGTTTTTATCAACACTCCCATTATATCATCATCGCGAAAATAGTCAAGAAAAACTTGAATTTAACCGTGAAAAACTTGACAATTCATGCCGATATTGATAAAATTAATCAGAAATAGCATGAAGTTGACGACAAAATGAAAGTATTATCAATCGGAAACAGTTTTTCGGAAGACGCTTCAAGATACCTGCACGGCGTTGCAAAAGCGGACGGAACAAACATGAAAGTTGTTAATTTGTATATCGGCGGCTGCCCGCTGTCTGTTCACTACACAAATAT
Organism: uncultured Clostridia bacterium; assembly: GCA_934454585.1. Taxonomy (GTDB): domain Bacteria; phylum Bacillota; class Clostridia; order UMGS1810; family UMGS1810; genus RGIG4708. The sequence continues at coordinate 54,920 of CAKSFP010000006.1, read as the reverse complement.
GCTTGAAAACTCAAAAAGCTATGCCTTGCAGTTCAACGGCGAACCGACGGGATTCTGCGTTTCAATTAAAGAAGCCATCCTGTCAGAGGCTTGGGGCGGATGGGATGTGATAACGCTCCAGCAGGTCAGCAATCTTGCGCCGAACTATGACACATATCAGCCGTATCTGAACAGTCTGGCGGACTATATACATAAATATGCGCCGAAAGCCAAGCTGTTTATGCACCAAACCTGGAGCTACGAAAAAGACAGCGCAAGGCTGTGCGACGAATTGGGCTACAAAAAACCCGAAGAAATGCTTGCGGATCTCGAATCGGCATATGCGGCTGCGGCGGCCGACATAAATGCCGCCGGAATAATTCCGTGCGGAGAGGTATTCGGCGAACTCTCAAAAGAGGGAATGAAAGTTCACCGCGACACCTATCACGCAAACCTCGGCTTGGGCAGATATGCATTGGCTCTCACTTGGTACAAAAAGCTCACCGGGAAGGACATCATCGGAAATTCTTTCTGCGATTTTGACGAAACTGTTGATCCCGAAACCGCTTTGAAAGTGCAAAAAATCGTTGACGGAACCTTGAATAAATAAATTTTTTGTGCCGCAAAAATTATTTTATTTTAATGAGCAAACCCGGCTCGGATTTATCTTTGGAAACGCAAAGCTTATCTACGGCCGAAAACGGTATTTTGATGCTGTTTTCGGCTGTTTGTATTTCATCTGTTATGTCATATGCGAAATCATCGGAGAGATTTTGCGCATAAACTTTAACATTTGTTTTTGTATGCGAAAAATTAAATGTTACCGATCTAAAATAACCGAATAATCCAAATGTATCGCCGTCATCCGCTCCAATCGATACATCGCAGAGAGGTGTGTAATATCTGCGCCCGTTTGTGCGCGCAAGAAATGCCGCGGATACCGCACCGTTCGGATTTTTTGCTGCTATCACATAAGGTGTTTCGCCGTTTTTATTGGGGGTGACAATCGGCAGCGGCATATTTCTGCTTATGGAGGCGCAGGCGGTTTTTGTGATTACACCGTCTTTGAGAAAATCTTTGATTGAACCCGTATTCAACCACCAACTTTCAATCTCTGCATCGGCATTTTGAAGTTCCCAGGTATCGCTCAGCATCTTTTCCGAGATACACACCCCGTTTTTGTCCGCGGCAAAAGCCGGGGCAATCCTGTGCCAGCGTGCGGCGCGGAGCACTTCTTCAGTCTTGCGTTTAAGGTCGCGGTGACACTGCGGAAATGACATATCGGCTCTGCCGTCGGGCAGATTTCCGCAGTACGGGTGGCGCATTATGCCCATGGTAAATCCGCCGGCGGCAGCCGCATATGCCTCATCCTCACAGTTTACCAGGCTTTTCGCCTCACCGGTGAACTCTGCTCTTTTCAAAATCAAAGCGAGCTTTTCCATGGTCATCGGCACAGACATAATTGCCGGAACATCGTAAGTCCTGAACACATCGGAAAACGAAATATATTTTGCATCAAAAGCATTTTCAACAATCAAATTCGGCGCATACTCACGCGCAAGTTCAGCAATCCGCCTGCGAAACTCATCATCGCGCTCTTTTTTGCCCCAGTCGATTTTCCAATAGCGCATGCCTGCATTATGCGCCATTTTTAATTTTTCAATCCAGTATTTTGCGGCTGCACCTCCGCTGAGCACCGACGGAGATTCCTGAGCGCACACCCATCCGCCAAGACCTTTCCATCCGAGAGATTCCACACGCGAGCACAGGTTTTTCAGGGCTGTTTCACAACTATTATCACTGTAAAAAGAAGCAAATTTTTCTCTGTCGGGCACAAGGCTTCCGTATTTGCTCCCGTCTCCGTCCGTTGGCACATCCCAGCTGTCATCCATCACAAAAAACAAATCCCGTCTTGCTCTTTCGTAAAACGATGTCCACGCATACGGATATTCATTTGAAAACATACTTTTTTCATTCATTATTTTTCGCTGTGCGGCAGGTTTTCCGTCACTTGTGGCATACAATTGAGTCTGCCAGGTGCAGTAGTAATCCGGAGACGGATTTTCAATATCCGGAATAAAGTTAATGTCGGTTTTTCTCATAATGTTTCCTCCTAAAATTTTCTGGCATTATTTTTAATGTTTTGTGCGGAACGATCATAAGCCGTTCCATACCGGCAGGTGTTAATTTAATTAAATTTGCAAGTTTGCTCGGGTCGATGAGGTCATCGACCCCTACCGCCTTAGCGAAGATTCATCACAAGGCGGGGCAACACATTGCAAAAATCGCACGGAGCGCCGAAAAACGGCGCTCCGCAAATAAACATATTTTCTATTTATATATCTTTGATGTGATAAACCTTCCGCTTTCAAAGCTATCTATAACGACAAAGTTTATCTCATCCCCGTCCGCCGCATTCACATAATCCGTAGTAAAAGCTGTGGTAGCGAATGCTTCAGCATGAATCGGAGTGATACAGATGTCCGTCATCTCTCCTCTGCGATACACTGTGAGGATTGCCTTGCAGTTCACACTCTCGTCCCCGTTGACTATCCTGCCGCTGACCCTTGCCTTGCCGCCGCTGTGAGAGATACTTATGCCCTCGGCATCGGTAACTGCCGCTGTCACGCCAAACGACTTGACAAGCGGCGCGCCTATAGCAACACCGTCTGCCGAAAGAGTGTCCGCAGAGAGCGTAATCACATAATCGCACAGGCTGCGCAGACTCTCGGCGATGTCAACGACAATCTGGCTGTTCTTGCTGTCGTACACAGCGCTCTTTATGAGCACCGGCTCGCCGTCGGTCGTGATTGATATGAGTGACGACATATCAGCCGCATTGTCATATCCGAGCCCTGCCGGGATGTCTATTCTGAACCTTGTCGCCGTCGGCGCAAGGCTGCTGCCGGTCGTATCGGATGTTTTCTCACGCACGCCGGTTATAATCGGCGGTTTTTTGTACGCCGTTGCCTTCATGTTATCTATGGCAAATTCGGACGGTATTTTGTCGCCGTCTTCAAGATTACTGTGTGTGATAAGCCTGAAGAAAGTATACTTGAATCCCTCCGGTACAAGGCTCTGTGAACTGCCGACAACCGTGCCGTCGCCGTCTGTCACGGTGAGGGTGTAAGTGAGGGTTTCAAAGTTGACATCGTAAGTATAGGTGTACCACTTGTTCCTCTCAAACTTAAAGCTTGCGCCGCCGTCTAACTTTGCCGTGCCGTTGTTCCATTGAACAGGCGTTCTCATACCGGTGCCCACTGACTCCTTGATAAGATACATACTACCGTGCTGTTCGGCAGAGAGCCAGTTCATATCAAAACTGAACACGAGTCTTGATGTGACTTCATTGGTGTGGATTCTGTAGTAATCGTCATCGCTGTTGTTAAATCCGCGGTAAACCAATGCCTTGGTGTCGTTGCCGTCTATGCCGGATTCATAGGTCGTCTTTGCCGTGTCACCGTTTTGGATGTTCACAGGAAGTTTGTGATCCTCCATTGAGTCGAAATCCAGACTGAACAATTCTCTCGAGGTGTACGCACCGTCGACAGTGAATACAGCCGTGTATTTGCCGATAAGTCCGCCGTCATCCACAGCGACGATGCCGAGAGTGTTCTCGCCCACTCTCACCTTGCCGCCGAGGTCAACCGTAAAGCTGCCTTCTGTTTCGGTCGCAACAGTCTCTCCGTTGAATGTGACCGAAACAGATTTTAGGTTATCCTCCGCATCTGTCGCAGTGACGGAAACCGCAGAGAAATCGTCATCCGCAGAAACGGTAGTTCCATTTGCTATGCCTGCGCTCACCTTGGGCGCAGTGTTTGCCTTAAACTCTATGTTCACCTTTGCCGCGTCGGATAGTGAGCCGAGGACATCGCACGCAAGCGCGCTCACTTCATGAACGCCTGCGGTGAGCGAAAAATCATAAGCAAAAGGCGCTTTTGTAACCTTATATGACTTACCGTCAACAGTGTACTCAACATATTGAACAGCCTCGGAACCCGTCACTTTCGGGGTGACGGTGACAGTGCCGCCGACATATACCGCCGCACTCGCCGCAAGGCTGATGCTCGGTTTTACATAGTCCGCCCCGACAACCGTTATATTAATCTCCAGTCTGCCGACAAGCCCCTTTTCATCCTCTGCCGTTGCAATTATCGCATGGCTACCCTTGGTGAGCAGTGCGGAGAGGTCTGCCGTGGTGTTGTCCCTGTCGAAACCGCCGACGGACTTGCCGTCCACGGTAAGGCTTGCCGAAACAATTCTGCCGGGATCTGCGTCGCTGATGTCAAACGCCACTTTTGAGAAATCGTCCCCCTCGCCGTAAACTCCACCGTCTGTTAGCGATGCACACTCAACCGTCGGCGCGGTGTTTGTCACAAAACGCACCGCTGCGCTTGCCTTGCCCTCACCGTCAACGGAATCGTATGCCTTTGCGGTAACCGTGTAATCACCGTTCGGCTTTGTCAGTTCAAATGTATACGGTGCTGCCGTCACCGTCTCGGCAAGCACGCCGTCAACAAAAAATTCTACCTTGGTTACCATGTCAAGAGTTGCTACGGATGCGATAACAGCAACCGTTTCATCATCATAGGCAAGATAATCGCTCTTGTCAAGAGTTACAACAGGTTTTTCGTAACCCTCGATTTTGGTGGTAAAGCCGATTGTCTTTGCACCCTGAGATATGCCCGTAATGTTGAGAAATTCTTCAATTGTGAGCACATACGCCTTGCCGGGAGCAAATCCGTTCTTTGGCACAACGGAATACACAAGTCCGTCGTTTGTCACTTCAAATTCAATCTCGGTTCCGTCCTCGGTGAGGGTCAGGTTGTCCGCCGCCATGTTGGACGGAGCGGTGACGGAATCGAATGTGAGACCTATTGCACCGAGTGTCGACGAATCAAGCAGTTTTGCGCCGTCCTCGGGGTCACTTGTGTATGTGATGCCCGAGTTTGCACTCAGCGAGTCAACTTTCATTGAAGCGAACACAAAGTCGCTCTCAGCCTCTATTGACGAAGATGAATTTGACTTTGCCTCAATCTTGAGCGTGCTATCGTTAAAATCCGCTCTCCACTTGGTATCGCCGGTTGCGACAAGCTTGCCGTCCGCCCACAGGCAGCCGTTAGAGGTTGTCGTGTCCACAGTCACAAATATATTCATCCATTCGTCCTGCTCTGCGGTGAAGGCCGCAACCGCCGCCGACTGACCGAAAGCATACAGCTTGTCGCCTCGGAAGTCAAAAAGTTCCGCTTTTTTAAGATTCGTTTTCACCACGGTGAGTTTGCGGTTGACCTTGTCATCAATTCCGCTGAGTTTGACCCTTGCGGAGAGGGCAAAAACCTCTCCGCTTGCGTCAAACTCACGAGTGGCGGTCACATTCGGTTTTTGCGCCGCGCCCACGGTGTTTATGTTGATATGCATTCCGTCCGCATCAAAGAGAACTCCGCTCTCACTTTTGCTCTGCGCAGTTGCCGATATGTCCCAGCCGTCGCCGTTTGCGAAATCATCGCTGAACGCAAACGCGCCGACCGAGGTCGCAACCATGCACACGGTGATAATCAGTGATAATAGTTTTTTCAAAATGTCTCGCCTCATTTCTTCTTTAATGCACACAGCTCTATTACATTGTTCCATTCATTGGTGGAGTTGCCTCCGCCCACATACTTCATATATCTGCCCCTGGCAGGAGTTTTGAGCTCGAATACTTCCAAATCCTCGCTCTCGCCGCTTGTGGCAAACTCGCCGAGCGAAGTCCAGTTCTGTCCGTCGTCGGACACCTGGATTTCAAAGTAGAACTTACGATGTCCGCCCATCCATTCCGCAACTGCGATTGCGTCTATATCCACGCTCTCGCCGAAATCGTGGATGAGCCACTCGCCCTTGCCGTTTGCAGACCACCTCGTCGCCATGTCGTTGTCGGCGCTGTTGGCATGAACATTGTTTATGCCCGTCTCCACCTGTTCGCTGCTTGCCGATGTTGCCACAGCCTTGTACTGAGTGTATTTGCTAAGTGCGCCGTCCACCATGGGTTTGCTCGTCACCGTGTAAGCGGTCAGACCGCCGTTTACATCGTACACCCTGATGATAGCTATCTTGCCGCCGTTTGCCCTGTCAACAGTGCTTATCTCGGTGCGTGCACCGTCCGACGCAATTGCGCCCACTGTCGGAGCAACACCGTTCACATCGAGAGCCGCCGAGTAGTTATACACATTCGGGTTGAATCCGACTATCTCGGTGCCGTTCACAGTAATTGTGGCAAGTCTTGCACTGCCTCTCTCCACTCTCTGTGCCTTGGGTGAGAACATATTCTCGTTCCACTCCGCAATAGGAGTTGTCTTGACTCCGCTCTGAGCGGCATACTCGTCCTCGAGCGCCATCTTCACGGTCACGCTGACATTTTTGTCCGCCTTGAAATTGAGCGCGACTCTCTGCCACGATGCATTGGAGGTCTCCTTGAAGCCCTGGTCGGACTCGGGGAGTTTTTTCGCATCTGTCACGGTGAGGGTGTGTGATGTGTCGCCCTCTACCACGAACTGCATTCTGAGCACTCTGCCGTCTTTATATATCCTTGCGGTGTTGTTGTCGACAATCTCTACCGTGCCATTCTCCGTCTGCATGAACCACCAGCAGTCGGACGGCTTGAGCAGTTCTATCTCATCGCGGACAGTGAATGAGCGTCTGCCATCGTCTATCATCTCACCGCGCGTGTAGCTGCTTACAAAATCCTCATATGCAGGCTCCATGTCAGCTGTGATGTAAGCACCATTTTCGCCGCTCACCGGGCGTGATATGTGGATAAAGTTGTTCTGCTTTATCGGCATTGTATCCTTGCCGGGGTTAATCACAACCATGTTGTGACCCTCTGCGGTGCGGCGGTAGAACCAATATCCGTCGTAGCCGCCGGTGTATTTGAGCAGTGAAGCTGCGTCCATAGCATAGGTTATGGGTTCCTGACCGATATCGTCCGCCCAGCGAACGCCGCCGACATTGAACACATATGTCATCGGGTCGAGATGATCGTGTGCCGCATTTGACGCACCGCCGTGAGTGGATACCCACAGTGCGCCCGGATCGTTGAACGCCTCACGCATGGATATGAACTCCGTCTCGCCAAAGTATGCGTCAAGCGGAAGTGAAAGAGCCGATCCGCCGCTGAGCACCGATGTATCTCCATAGATGATGTCCATCGGGTTTGCCGCAACTTTCTGCGATATCATCTGATCTATCCTGTATGTCATGAGGTCACGCCTGTCGTACAGGTGAGCAAAGTATGTCTGCGCATAGGACTGAACATAACTCTTGCCGCCGTCATGGAATGCGTTCGAAAGCATATCGGGTCCGAGGAAGTTCGCCTGGTATACCGAAAGATTTTCCATGCCCTTGTAGCCCTTGCTCGGAACATAGCCGAAGCACGATTCAAACGACGCACAGAAAGGCGCAAAGTGCATTATAAAGTAGTTCCAGTAACCGGGTCCCTCGTACCACGCGCCGTCCGGAGCTATCCTGTACCACGAAAACTCCATGGAGCGCAGCGCCGTGGAGATGAATTTCATCTTCCAGTCGGTGTCATATTCAGCGGTCGCCATGGCGAGCATAGCGCAGCTGCCGTTTACTATGAATGTCCAGTTTGTCTCCGATGTCGCCCAGAATGTAGCCATATCGGAATCCGCCGTGCCGGTGTATACCTCCCAGTTCGGCTCAAGACCGAGCCGTCTGCTGCCCTCGGCTATTGCCTTGCGTTCATCATCCGTCAGGTAGTCATACACCCAGTCGAAACCGATTGCAACACCCATGGACGCCGTTGACGAGTCGAGAGTGTGCTGAGGATGCCATGTCTCAAACGAAGTGACATTGAGCAACTCGTCTCTCAAGCGAATCGCATATTTTTCATCACGAGTCAGCTGCCACGCCATGCCGAGATACCAACCCGCAGATTCAACCTCCGAACCGGGGTAACGGCTGTTCTCCAGTCTGTATTTGGTAAGCGGTCGTTCAACCCATGTATCAGCCTGACTGAGGATGTCCTTAAGCCAGTTTGCTTTTATCGGGTCATTCTTAACCTGTTCGCGCAGGAGCGCAAAATCGTCAGCGGTAGCCATGAGACGCGGATGCACCGTGAGATCACCCTTCATGTTCTCAGTCATCTCCGCTTTAAGGGTGTCGCCGTCCTTGCGCTCAAAGTTGAGCATGAGATTCATTGGCTTGGTCTGACTGCTGTTGAGTTTAACCACATCGTTGCCTATGAGGTACAGTCCGTGGTCATCATCCAGGAATTTGCCCTCACCGAGTGCATTCTTTGCATATGCACACAGCGGCAGCATGAACACATCGCCGCTGCGCCGCGGCGCAAGCAGAAGTTCCACGGTCTTGCCCTCAATGTTTGCCGTCTTTGAACCTATGGTAAATACCGATTTGCCGACTGTCGCGGTGTCGCCGCTCACGGTGACCTTCTTACCGGTCATGCGTTCAAACACCGTCTGTGACACAAGACTCTCGCCCTCCGTGTTTATACAGGGCACATCCACATCGGCAAACTGCGCCTTGATCCACATTCTGTTTACATATGGCGCAAGAGCGTTTTTACCTGTGAGCGTCGGCGTGGCGTTCATGGATTCAAATATGGTCTTTTCCTTGACTTCGCCGCTGCCATCAATTGCGCGCGGTTCCTTGCCGGCGTATATCTTCATATTGTCCACGGCCAACTCTGAGTTTGCCGGAGAACCGGCACTGTATATACGCCAAACAGAAATCACCTTAAGGTCGGGATTGTTTATTGCCCTGTCCTTGGCAACCTGTTCACCATTGATATACACATCTATCATGTTCTTCTTGGCATGGAACACAACGCTGACGGTATTCCATGCTTTGCGCTTAACCGCATATGCTCCGCCCGGATAGGTGATTGCCGAGTTGCTCATGTTGACTGACGAATAGTTGACCTGAGAACCGGCCGTAATGTTGTCTCGCAGATAGAACAGCGATGCCGCAGCAGAACCCGTCATATCCGCAACATCCATCTCGAACACAACATCGTTGACTTGGGTGCCGAAGTTTGCATCGGCGTACATATCCTGATCGCCGTTATGAACAAAAGACAAGTATCCTTCGCTTTCACCGGTCATCTTAACTTCCACTGTATTATCCTTCGGTGTGAGCGCCATACCGCTCGCCTTGCCGCTGTTGAAGTTGTTGTTCATATAAACGGTGTCATACACTTCTTCAACAGTCTCGTCTATCGGTATATATTCGGTTTCTTCCTTATTATATCTGCATGACGGAAGATCGCCGTTGTATCTGTTGCCCTCGTACACAAGCACATTGTCAACAAACACGCCCGCACCCTTGTCGGTGCTCTGGTCTATGTTAAGTGCCAGCTGACCCAGGGAAGCAAGCGGCGAAGTGAGTTTCCACCTGTCCGCAGCCATCTTGCCGTTTATGAGCACAGAATAGGTCTTGTACAGATTATCCACCACAAAGCTGATTCGTGTGTATGCGCCTTTGCCTACGCCGCCGACATATTTTTTGTCGGTGGTGTAAAGTCTGCCCTGCCCATTCACATCAAGCAGTTTTATAAATTTGGAACCGTTCGTCACGCCTATCTCGGCGCTTGCCGCAGCTTTGTCAAACTTCATGTCAAAAGAGAGCACATATCTGTCTGCTGTCACCGTTTCGGCAAAACTGATCCTTACGGTGTTTGATTTGTTGCCCGTCTCTGCAAAGAAAGCCTTATTGTTGCTGCCGTCATTCACTACCCTTGCGGAAAAGCTGCCGTCCACGGCAACATTGTCCGGCAATTCGTTGGTGATGACATCGTTGAACATAATCTTGTCAAGATACTGTGTGCCGTCGGCAAAAGCCGTCACCTGCGGCACAACCATTGTAGCCGCTATTGCAAAACTGACAAGTTTTTTAGCTAAATTATTCATTTCCGTCCCCCCTCCTTATTTTGTGTAGATAAATCCCACTCTGGGGCTGAGCTGATGATAGCGAAATACCACAAAGCTTGCGTCATTGCCCGATTTGAGATACGATTTAATCGAACTTACATCCACCGTGCGTAGTTTTCCGGTGGTCGTGTTAAACTCGACCAGCCTTGACGGAAATCTTGCATTACGCGGAAGCTCCGATATATCGCCGAGTGCCTTGGTAAGATATGTATAGTTCTTGTCGTTGTAGTACACATAGCCGTATTCATACTGATGAGAATCATGTCTATCGCAGTTATACTGCGGCTTTTCGCCGCTGTTCTCAAACGACGCGTTGGGCTTGAGCCCGTCCGCGATAAAGTCCACGATAACTTTCTTTATCCTGTCCGGCTTATCCTCAAAATATCTGATTATGTCGCCCGGTTCGAGTTTGTCCGAGCCGGTCTTGTATATCTTTATGCCGTTCTTAAGGGTTTTCTCTACATAGGAGCCGTTGCTCCAGCCGTAGATTTTCTTGCAGCTCATGCCATCATCGTCAAGTGCGGAAACAACCTTCTCCACCATGAGTATGTTCACGGCGTCAGTATTAGTGTCCTCATTTGCACCTTTCGCCAGTATGAAAGCCGCACAGCCGCTCTCGCTTATGTCATATGCAATGATGTCGTTCCCGGTGCCGTCCACAAAGGTCGTTCCCATAGAATATCCGTCCTCGTTGTCATAGTCCGCAGAATCTTTCGGTATGCACATAACCATGGATCCGCCGGAATTAAAATACGGCTGAAACATTCCCATACGGTATGAAGGCGTTGACGGGAAGGTGTATTTTGTCAGACTGTTGTACGGGTCCTTGTCAACTCCGAATTCTATCATCGTCTTCTCCTCCGCAAGGTCTATGCGGCAGAGTTTGTCATCGCCGTCCAGAGCAAATTTAACCACCTGTGGAGTGAATGAATTGCCGCCGATTGCGTCGAAAGCGTCATCGGCATCGACAAATGAACCGCCATCAACAGACACTCTGTCGGCAAAATATGCCGTGATGAACTTGCCGCCGGAGTAAAGCTTTATGCGGTAATCCTTCGTGAGCGAACCGCTGTCGCCCGCCTTTACGGCAAAAGCATACTTCATGTTGTCTCTGGAAAGACTCATGGACACCACTTCGCCGTAGATTCCTATAACAAAGTCGTATTTCTCGCCCACTTTAAGGATGGGTTCGTACTCATCTATAAAGCACTGCGCCACATCGTAATTCTTCACGCCGTCGTCCGTCTCAATGCCAATCATCCTGTCATCGGACGAATATTCCTTGGCTATGCCCGATGCACTGCCGTCGAGCAGTGTTATGTCATAGAGCATCTTATCTTTTGACGCCAGCACAGCCAGTGTGCCGCCTGCCGTGAGTGCCGACGGGTCGATGTATTCTCCCTCCACCGTGTCGAACACCTTTATGGCACATTCGCTGTCGGAAAAATCGATTTTCTTTGTGTTGTCTTTCTCGTCAAGGATGACCTTGTTGTAGAAATCTATCGTATCTGCCGTCATATAATAGTAGTCGGAGATTTTCACAATCTCATACTTGCCGTCGGAGTTGTTGTCGATAAACTCTATCTTGCCAACATCGGGGATATACTCCGACGACGGCAGAGTGTAGCATGCCTTGCCGTTGTAGATATACTCCACGCCGGTTCTTGCAAGGTCCACGCTCTGTTCTTTGCCTTTTTCGTTGTAATAGATGAATTTGCCGTTTTTGTAGTCGGCGTCATCGTCCGGGAGGAGAGTGATGGTCTCGGTGTCATATGCACTCACCGCAAACGCGCGGCGTGTGGGTTTCTCGTCCTTATAATAAATCCTCACTTTGTACCCGAGCAGATTGTTAAAATCATCTTCCGTCTTGTAGAGAACCCCGTTTACGCTCAGTGTGCCGGAGAGTCCGTTTGAGCTCTCCGTACCGAACTTGGTGTATTCATTGGCGTCCATTACTCCCTCGTCAACATATATTCCCCATATATCGGAGAGCACGGTTTCGTTCTCGCTCGATTCATAGCTGTATTTGCCGCCGAAATTGGTCTGTTCGAGTTTCCCGGTGAGCAGCGTGTTGAGGACGATTTGGTATGCGTCCTTCGGCATGAGTCCGTTTGACACATCACCGAGGTCATCATCTATGTCATATTCCTTTGCCACCGCAGCATAACCCGACGGATAGCCGCCTTTGTACTTTGCCTTGACATCCAGTCCGGCGGCGGTGAGCACAATTTTGAGTGCCTCATTGTATGTAACCGCGTCATTCGGGCGGAACTCCGTGTCATCGGATATCAGTCCCATGACAACCGCCGTGCCGAGGAGAGGTTTTATGTCCTCCGACACATCGGCGAACGAAACATTCGCCGTTAAATCCATGTCAAGCCTGAACGCCGCTGCGGCAAGTCTGATGAAAGCTTCGCGGCTGACAGGCGACTCGGAGTCCGCATCAACCGCAGACGACGCATCACACAGCTTGTCAAGGAGTGTTATTGCTTCTTCATAAGTCTCCGTCTTTGTCTCCTCAGCGGCAAAAACGCTCGCAGTGCCAAGACATGAGATGAGTATCGACAGAGCGATTACAAGAGATAAAAATTTCTTCATCTGCTTACACCTCTTTCATCAATGAGAGCAGTTTGTATATCAGCGTTGCCGCCTCTGCCCTGGTGGTATTGTTTGTCGGGTAGAATCTGCCGTCCGCTCCGCTTATTACCCCACCGCTTGCCAGCGCGCCGACGGGCGCAGCCGCGTAGTCGGCTATGAGTGCGGAATCGTCAAATTGCGCATCTCCGCCGAGAGCGAGTCCTCTGCTCTGTGCATAGCGATATAGCATAACTGCCGCATCCTGCTTAGTGATGAGCCCATTCGGCTCGAAATTGCCGTTGTATCCCGTGATAAGTCCCATATCAGACGCCGCAGCAATATAACCGTAACTCCAATCCGCCGCCGACACATCGGCAAACACATCTTTATATACTGGCGCCCTGCCCGAGAGGGTGATGAGCAGTTTTGCAAATTCTGCTCTTGTTATTTGATTATCGGGACGGAAAGTGCCGTCCTCATATCCGTTGATTATGCCCTTGCCCGACAGCGCGGCTATATATTCCTTTGCCCAGTGGGTCGCAATGTCGGCATATGCAGCACTCGGCGCAGCCGCGCCGTCCGTCTGAAATGCGGAACCGCCCTTTGACGGCGAACCGCCGCTGCCGCCTCCCGATGTACCGCCGCCGGTTGTGCCGCCCCCGTTTATAACGGACGCCGCAGCTGCGGCAATTCGGGTGTTAAAGTCGCTCACGGATGCAAAGTTCGTGCCGACCGCCGCAAAAGCTCTGCTTATGTTTTCGTCGGAAAATCCGTTCAGACAGCTTAAGTTTGCTCCGCAAACCGAAGCGTATTTATATGCATTGTTTTTAAGATCCACATATGACAGCGATGTGTTTGCCACAGCCGTGAAAAAGCTCTCCTTAAAGAGGTTGTCAGCGCTCTGCGCCGTGTCTGCCGACTTGACATTTGCGGCAAACATCTCCTTTGCCTCGGCGGATATTCCGTCAAAATCCGCTGCGGTGATTCCGAACGAAGGTGCATACAGCTTCATGACTGCGCCCACATCTTCGCCGGATTTTATCCTTGCTACCGCAGTTGCTTTGGCATATTCCGTCTCGAACGAATCCACACCGTAACCGCCGCCCGGCTTGCCCGCATAAATCAGCGCGCCCAGGATGTTGTCATATTTTGCCGCAGTTTCGTCATCCAGACCGAACGACTGCGCATTATCCTTGATTATTGCGGCAATCTCCGCGCCGTTTGACGCCGGGTTGATTTTTTTAGTTATAATCTGCGCCAGCTCGGTTTTGTTTATATACGAGAACTGCGCGCTGAGTTTGTCATCCCCGCAGATGAAATGCACACTGTAACTTCCGCTTGCGTATGACGACGGGATTTTGATGCTGTCCGTCCAGTCGCCGTTTGCGTCCGTGCGGACAGGTTTGTAAGTGTATTGCGTCATTTGTTCATCGGTCACGGACGATATATCCGCTGCCGACGGCAGCACTATTACCGAGGCAAGCGCCTTTAATGAATCAGTGTCCGCATTTATATTCACACTCTGCGACTGTGAGTCATACATTGCGTTTAGGGTTGCGGCAGAGGCGTTTGTAAGCGCAAACACCGAACCGACAATCAGTGCGGCTGTTTTTAGATTTCTGTTTTTCACAGTATTCCCTCCTTAAAAAATCATCCTTTGACCGAGCCTACCATTACACCTTTTACAAAATACTTCTGTGCGAACGGGTAAATTATCAGCATCGGCACAATGGCAAGCACCATTGTGGAATATATTATTCCGTCCTCGGACATATTGGTGGCATCCACACCGTACTCAAGTTCATCGAGACGGCTTGTCATGTCCACAACAAATTTCTTGAGCAGAACCTGAAGCGGTATTTTGCTCTCGTCTCGCAGGAGTATCATCGGCCAGAAATAGCTGTTCCACTGACCTATCGCATAAAAGAGCGACACGGTTGCAATGGACGGCAGCGACAAGGGCAGATACACCTTGACGAGCACCTGGAAGTCTGATGCTCCGTCTATCTTTGATGCCTCCTCCAGGGCATCGGGGATAGACATGAAATATGTCCTCATGAGTATGAAATTATACGCCGAAACGGAGAGCAGAATTGCAAGTCTTGTGTCGAGCAATCCGAGGCTCTTGTAGTTGAGGTACATCGGCACCATGCCGGCGCCGAACCACATTGTGAACACGACAAGCAAGTTCATGACCTTTTTGCCGTAGAGCCGCTTTTTGGACAGCGGATATGCGCCGAATACAGTGAGTACCATGCTGATTGCCGTGCCGACTATCATATAGTAAAATGAATTGAGATATGCCACCACAAGTCCGCTGCGTGCCAATGCCTTTTGATAGGACGCAAGCGTAAAGCCCTTTGGCAAAAACCACACTTCGCCCATGTTGACATACATGGCGCTGCTGAGCGACACCGAGATTATGTAAACAAACGGATACAGTGTGATAAAAGCCAGCAATGCAAGGAATATAATGTTGAACACGCCGAAAGCTCTTTCACCTTTTGTTTTTATTTTCATCATCTTCACTCTCCTCTTTTTTATTACCAAAGACCCATGCCGTTGACCTTGTTGCTGATTGTGTTGGCAATGGCAACAAACAGGAAGTTTACAACCGAGTTAAATAGACCGACCGCCGTAGAAAGTCCGTAATCGCTGCCCTCGATACCCATTCTGTACACATATGTGTTGATTACATCCGCCGTTTCATATGTAGCCGGCTGATAGAGCAGAATGATCTTTTCGTAGCCGACATTGAGTATGTTGCCCACGCTTATGATAAACAGCGTGACTATGGTCGGCAAAAGTCCCGGCAGCGTGACATGCAGAGTCTGTTTCCAGCGATTGCAGCCGTCTATCTGAGCCGCCTCATACAGCTCCATATCTATGCCGCCGAGCGCCGCCAGGTACACTATGGACGAATATCCCGTGCCTTGCCATATGCCCTGAGCGATGAATATTGTGCGGAAGTACTCCGGTTTTGACAGAAAGTACACGCTCTCAAAGCCGAGCTTATTGAGAACGATGTTTACTATTCCCGATGTAGGAGCAAGAAAGTTTGTAACCATACCGCATACAACAACCGCTGACACAAAATGCGGCAGGTATGTAGCCGTTTGCACAAAACTTTTGTATTTCTTGCTGCGCACCTCATTTAGCAAAAGCGCCAGTATAATGGGCGCCGGGAAACTGAATATGAGCGAATATCCGCTTATCATCAGAGTGTTGCGCAGTATTCTGCCGAAATATGGTGTGGAGAAGAACTTTGTGAAGTTGTCAAAGCCGACCCACGGGCTGGCGTTTCCCTTGAATATGCTGTAATCCTGAAATGCTATCTTAAGCCCTATCATGGGTTTGTAGGCAAAAATCAGAAAGTAGAGCATAAACGGCAGAACCATCAAATACAGCTGATAGTCCGCCAAAAATCGCTTTTTGTTGAATTTTTGATTTTGTTTAATGTGTTCCTTTGTCATCGCTACCATCCTTCTCCGTTATATTGTTTTCTTTGTTTTCCACATAGACTTTTGGCGACACGCCGACGCTCTTTTGAAAAACTCTGATAAAACTCGTTGAACTGTTGAATCCGACCATAGCAGACAAATCCTTTATTTTTGTGTTCGGATTCAGATCGAGTATCTCCATGGCTTTTTTCATGCGCATATCATTTACATATGACTTGAAGTTTATATTGTAGTTATCTTTGAGAACCTTGCCGATAAAGCTGATGGACACATTGAAGTGCTCGCTTATCTCGGTAAGCGATATGTCATTGCATATGTGTGCGTTTATATAGTCAAATATCTGCTCGTGCAGTTTCACCGGTTTTGATTTGCGCAGATCCTCCACACAATCCACCAATGCACCGTAGCACTTTTTGAGTATGTTAAATGTATCTTCGAGCGAATCCGTGGCGATGAGCCTTGTGAGTATGTCCGGCTCAAAATCGAACACTTCCGCCTCGCTCTTGTTTATCTTCTGCAATATCCTCTTTATCGTGACATTCATCGAGAAATTAAAACCTTTCAGGTTTGCAGGAGATTTTCCAAAATTGCCTGTGTTGCTGTCGAACAGCTTTTTGAGCAGGAACATCACTTTTTCCTTGTCTGCGTTAAGAATGTGCTCCATAAGCTCGCTCTCAACATTTATAGGATAATACCAATCGAGAGTTACCTGTTCTTCCAGCTCTCCCACGGTATACACCTCCTTGTCGTCCATAATCGGTTTTCGGTCAAGAGCCACAAGCAGCTCGCCGTAAGAATCGCACAATTGCTCAAACGACTGCGCCTTTGCGCCCATTATCGAAACAAGATTAATATGCGTTTTGCTCCGTATGCCGTCGGTTATCTCAGTGACATCACTGCGCATGTTACCGTTGTCACGCGCCGCAAAGAGCATCTTCTTGCCGTAAATCATAAATCCGAGGGCCTTTATGCCGCGATTTTCAAACTCTATCTCTATTGCCTCGAACACCGAATTAACTATCTTTGACACATCGTCCGTGGAATAGTAGTCGCTCATATTAAGAAAAGTATCGTTGCACTCAAATGCTATGCAGACGGAATCTTTTCCGAAAACCGTCAGGTTGTACTTATCAGCATATTCCTCAATGCTTGCGCCCCATATGTATCCGTTGAGTATATCGGACAAAATCTTTTTTGCCACCATCTCTTTCTGTGAATCCAGAGTGGAACTTAGCGCGCTGTTGGCGCTCTTTATATCTTCAAACTTGTTCATGATGAACTCTATCTCATTGTCGTACGCTGCGTCGGTAGGATTGAGTGCACGCACCATGCGGTCTATCGGGTTGTACGCAAGCTTGGCTATTACAAAAGCTATAAGCACCGACAGTGCAACCGCCGCCGCAATGAGCAACAACCAGTGTGTCGTGCTCGCACCGGTCACACCCGATGTGTACGAGCCTACTACGACTATGTTCCTGTCAAACTCCGTGGCCCGGTAGAACACATCGGAATTTGAGAATACAAAGTCCGCTTTCATTATCTGATCCGCGGGGATATTGCCCTTTCTCAGCAGTGATTTCAGCTCGCCGCTGATTTTGTCGGCAAGCTCCGACGGATTTTCTCCGACAAACACAACCTTGGTTTCACCCATATCCGAATAGCACACCTCGCCTACCGGCAAGAATTTATTGATTATGTATATGCTGCTCTTATCGGCATACACGCACTTTGTCACATAACAGGCACTGTGCATCGCATTGTCGACAAAAAATTTCCCGTACACTCCCTCATCAGCAAACGGGGCAAACGCAGTGCGTATTTCATCACACGACAAAAACAGTTCGGACTGCATCTCATCAAGGGAGCAGGTGTGGCCGCTCGTGACAGCCATATCACCGTTAAATGAGGTCACATATATACTGTACTCAAGGTAAGCAAAAGCAGTCTGGCTGTCGGTTATCTTTCTTGAAAGGTTGAGCAGCATACCGAAATCAAGACTGTTGTAATCATCCGCGCTTGCGGCAAACTGCTTTGCCATGTCATACTCCGTAAGCAGCATAGCAACCGTACGCGCCACATTTAACCTGTTCTCAGCGTTGGACAACTCCGTCTGAAATTCGGACGCATGCCCTATAAACGCATTGTAATTATTCTGTTTTATCCTGGTTCTCTCATAAAAGCCGCCAACCAACACGGCTATCACACTCATAACAACGGCAATGCAAACAAACAGTCTCGAAAAATATACCTTTCGTCTGTCAATCCTCATCGACATCCCCCTCTCGCAATGCCACGGCAAATTGCATAAGAGAAACGCATTTGCCATAGTTAAATTGTCACATAAACCATTACAAAAATCAATTATTAAAAATCGTTTTTCATATACACTTTTTGTTCCCATATACAAAACTTGTACAAAGCCCGTGTTTTTGCCGTTTTTGAGTGTGTAAAAGCAAAAAAATATGACGCATTTGTAAAACAAAATAAAAAACACGGATGTTATTTTGCACAATAACGGTTTTAATAATATACCATCATTCATATATAATAACATATATTCGTACAAAAAAACAGCTGAAATTTCCGTCAAAATGATGCGTATTTTGACATATGGAGATGTGTTTGGTGATGCAGTTCGCAGGTCGATGAAATCATCGGCCAGCAATGAGACATCAAACTTATCGGATCGATGCGATTATCAAAAAAATAGATAAAGTCAAGGGGTTTGTGCGAAAAAATACGAAAAACTGCAACTTTCGTTAAAACTGCACAAAGGAAATGATTTTTGCTTGTGCAGTTTTATGCGCTCATAAGGCTGTTGATGCAGGCCTCGTATAATTCAGCAGACGAATAATAGTTAAACATTTCTCTTGGGTAATCGTTGATCCACTTTTCAAGTTTGCGTATTTCGGCGGGTGTTGTGTTGGTAAAGTCATAGCCTTTGGGGTAATGGCGGCGTACCATTCTGTTTTGGTTTTCGTTTGATCCACGCTCATAAGCACTGTACGGGTGGCAAAAATAAACCTTGGTGCGTTTACGGTCTTTATGTATTGAGCTTTGCTCTATGCCCTCATAGGCGGAAAACTCCGATCCGTTATCAACGGTTATGGTCTGGAACACCTGGGCAAACAGTTCCGAGCCGAGTTGCTTTTCAAGGGCGTTAAGGGCTTTTATTACGCTGGCGGCGGTTTTGTCATTCATAAGGCGTATGATCTCATTACGGGTTTTGCGTTCCGTAAGCACAAGCAGCGTTTTCCGGGTACCCTTTTTGCCCTCCACACAGTCCATTTCCCAATGCCCAAAAGTTAGGCGTGTTGCAATTTCCTCCGGGCGTTTTTCTATGCTTTCACCTCTTGGCGGGCGTTTTGCACGCTGCACCCGGTCATATTTATGCTCGGTCTTGTTTTTCTTGATCGGCAGGTTTTTATTGGTGAGGGTAAGGAAAACACCGCTTTCGATGTACCGGTAAAAGGTTGTTTTTGAAATCGAGGTTTGAAATTGTAAGCCTTTGCGTTTTATCTCACCGAGAATGGCGCCGGGTGCATACTTTTCAACACATACCTTGTACTCAAGATAATTGGCATACTCAACATCATTGCCAATTTTAAGATCCCCGCCTTTTGCCCTTAAATTGTCCTGCTTTTTCTGCTCGGATATTTCGGGGCTGTATCGTGTTTCCGTGGTCCAGTCGGAATTGAGATGCTCATACTGCCCACGCTTGATCTCACGGTACACGGTGCTGATATGCACGCCCAGCTGTTCGGCAATAACCTTAATGGGCGTATCAACCCGCAGCCAAGCCTCTATTTGTAATCTATCGTTCCAGGTAAGTGTTTTGTAATGCCTCATTTGCGCCGCCTCCGGTATTTATTTTGTCTTTTTGCTTGCGGCTATGTCAGCACGGATAAGGCTTTTAATATAACCGGCTTTATTTGGTACGCTTTCCAGCTTGTCTATAATGTCCTGCTCGGTAGTAGTAAAGCAAGGGAGCGAATACTGCTTTTTATATTTGGCTGCATACCTCTCTTGCGGTGTAATCTTTTTTTCCGTCATAAGTAAAACCCCTTTGCTTTTGATACTGCTATTATACCATAGTTATATAACTATGTCAAGGCCCTTTTGAAAAATTATGTCGGTTTACTTGAAAAAAGTGCGAAAAAATGCTATAATATAAATGTGAAAATTTAATATTTTGGAGGTTTGTTTTTATGCAAAGTTGGTTTGCAAGAAAAATAACCCTCCCGTATTCGTCAACCTGCACAATCGGGGGGGGGGCGTTCCATATTATTTGTGGAAATTCCCCAAAAGTAAGCAGGAAATAAACAGATCGCCTATAACGATCTCCCAAAATGCGGACCGTGTAAAGCACGGTCGGGAGGGAGGCTGTTATGCGGTTTGTTAAAAAGTTTTTCGGTGTTATTTTGTGTATATGCACGGTTGGCTTTATATCAGCTGCCGCCCAGGTTGAGCCGGGGATGCGGCTGTATTTTATAGCCCTGGCTTGCCTTTGCCTTGTCGGCGTGGTACTGCTGCTGAAAAAGCCCCGGAGGCTTAAAAAGCAACCGCCGGAAACGCACACCACAACAGCAGAGGGTGATCTCGTTACCGTGCAG
The DNA here is from genome assembly GCA_934454585.1 of uncultured Clostridia bacterium. GTDB lineage: Bacteria > Bacillota > Clostridia > UMGS1810 > UMGS1810 > RGIG4708. The sequence goes on along the minus strand of CAKSFP010000006.1, from coordinate 34,346 downwards.
ACGGAATACACGCCCAGCGAGGTGCCGGACGATGTGGCAATGGAAATGCGGAAATATTACACGCTGATGCAGGCGCAGCGTGATGCGGAAATTATGGCCGACAGTTATCGCCTGGCAAGTACAACCCTTAACCTTGAAACATTTTGCTCAAGGTACGATCTGGCAATGCAAAAGGCGCACACCTTGCTGCAAGCGGAACAGGTGGGCGTGCGTGGCATCCAAAAACTTAATTGCCACAATGCCTGCACCGCTGTTATAAATGCCGCAGGATCCTTAAAGGTGCGTGCGCTACACGATTTTGCCGCAAACGAGGTAAGCCAAGCCGAGGAATTAAAAACAGACAAAGGAAAGCTAAATCGTTACATAAAAATGCTTGCAACGCTGGAAAAAGCCGAGCCCACTTTTATGTTTATGGACGAGTACGAGGCTTTAATTGAAAAGGTAAAGGAGCGTATTGCTCAATTACAGAACGGCGCTCAATCAACCCAAAAATAAAAAAGCACCCAGGGAGCTGTAAAGCCCTCTGGGTGCTTTCTAACTTTCTCACGCGCGTATGCGTATATGTACGCAATTAGGCGGGTAGGCGGTGGTTTTTCTCTCTAAACTCCCTGTTTTGCACTCTATACAGAAAAAATGTTAGAATGTTAGAAAAGGGCAAAAACCGTGTAACCGTGCGGGTTTATCGCAAAACAATCTGTAAAACATTTTCAAAATAAAATGTTAGAATGTTTCTAACAATTCTACACGAAAAACATTTTACTTTGCCGTATTGTTAGATAAAACCGATGGGGTTATTTACTCCCCCCCCGCATCGTCTGCGGTGTCCTCGATACCGTCCGTGCCCTCTTTTTCAAAAGCACGGTTAAACTCCGCAAGAGCTGCCTCGATCAGCATACGCATCTCAAGGTCTGTAATAGTGATGCCCTTTTCCGCAAGCATTTCCGAGGCAGCCTCAAGTGCTTTGTTGAGCTTTTCCTCGCCGTGCAGGTCCTTGTAAATCTGCTCAACGGCCTGCACAACGGTTTTGGCAACCGCCTGCTTGGTCTTGTCATTTACATACTTGGTGTAAAGCCTTTTTGCTACAATACCGATATAGCCGGCAAGGGCGGTAAGAACGGCATACAAAATTGTGGTGCCGTATTCGGATATAAAAAGTTTGATAAATTCCATAATGAGATCCTCCTATTATTTAAGTAGTCTGTTTACCTCGGCTTGTACGGCTGAATAATCATAGCCGGCCGCCGTAAGTTTCTGTTTGCGTGTTGCACCGTTACCCCATTTGCCCTGGATAACCTCACGGGCAACCTCGGTGTTGCTCTTTTTAGCCGGAGCAGACGGTGCCGCCGCTATTCCGCTTTTCGTGGTGATAAAGTTCTTATACCCGGCTGCGGTCAGCTTGGCCGCCATAGCATCTGCGTTGGCACGCACGCTGTACGCACCAACCTGCACCTTATAGAGCCCATCCACCTGCACAATGTAGGTGTCAAAGCCTTTGCCTTTAAGTTCTGCGGCGAGTTTATCAGCGTTGGCCTTTACAGAAAAGGCTCCCGTTTGCACACGGTAAAGCACCTTTCCGATGTTCGGCTGTGCTGGCGTGGCGGGCTGGGCATTAAGCAGCTTTTGCACCTCGGCTCTAAACCAGTCCATTGTTTTGCCAAAGGGCTTGAGCCAGTTGTGCGGATCGCCGTGGTTGCCGCCGTACCCTGCAAGGTAACTTTCGTAATGGCTGCTGATTTTATCAACGCCAAAACCGTACTTTTTGCAGAGGTAAGCACAAAACTCCTGCGCCTCTTTCATAACGGCGTTGAAATAATCGGGATCGGAAAGCCCATCCTCACACATTTCAAACTGCACACGGGCGGTGGGGTTGTAGTTGTAACTGCCGTTTTTACCAGAGCCAACACCCCAGCAGCAGATGTCAAAGGGGAGGGTTTGGTAGGTTTCCACTTTGCCTGCGGCGTTTACGCCAATAAAGGCGTGCACGCATACGCTGCGCCCCATTTCCTTTGCTGAGTGGTTCCAATCATTGCAATACTGATTTTTGCCGAGGTCGGCAATAACAGCATCGTAATTGGGATCGCTCTTTAAGGGCTGCACATACCTTTTAAGGTTTTTGTTGTTGGCACCGGTGGAGTGTACCACAATGCCGGTGGGCTTGCCCCCGGTCATTTTCGTGCCCTTTTTGTAGCAGTCATTTGCGGTTAAAATACATTGCTTGAGTACCATAATAGTAACCTCCTTAAAAATTTCAGCCGGTGAGGGTTGCCCCTCCCGGCTGTTTTGCAATTATTTATGCGCCCGTTGGTTGATGTACTTGTCGAGCTTGTCCTTTGCAATCGGCACGGTGTGGTTGGCACCGAGCTGCTGCAAGCCGTCCAAGCACGCAGACAAAGCAAACACAATAAGGGTGTCCTCCTCTTTAATGTGCGCGATGTCTTTGTCCTGTTTTTCTTGTTTTAGATACCAGCGATACACGGCGAATACAACGCCGAAAATAACGCCCAAAGCACCGATAACGGCGGCAATGGTTATAATGGTATCTGCTGAAACGGTTACGCTGCCCATTTTATCCCTCCTTTATCTGCTGCCAACCTGCGGGATAAGCGGAGGGGCTCCAGACATTATTATCAATAAGGCTTTTATACACTTTACCCTCAAAGCGTACTTTATCGCCCTTTTTGTAGGCGTTGGTGCTGTCCGGCTGCTCCCATTCGGGAATAACATCGGGATCCGGGATCAATACCTTTGCAAAAAGGCTGGGCGCCGCACCAGGCTCCCAACTTGCCTGTGAGGTATGATCCTGCAACACGGAATAAAGCACACCACCGTGCTTAACCTTAGTACCGGCGGTATATGCAACGCCGGCCGCCCAAGCCGGAAACAAAGTAACCGCCTCCAGGGCGGTTGCATCGTCAAGGCTCTGCGCGCTTTTTTCGATAATGGGGCGCAGTTTTCTTGCCAACTCAATAAGTGTCATTTACTCCACCCCCAATACTATTTTTGCCGCACGCAATTCCTCGGCAAGTGTTTTGTTTTCTGCCTTTAAGTCAGCAACCGCCCTTTCGATTTTTGAAACATCGGCGGGCGTCCCCGTACCTTGCTTGAGCTTTTCTACCGCCACCTCAAGTGCCGTAATGCGCCCCTCCTGCGTGTCTGGTTTCTTTTCGGGCACGGGTGGCTGCCAAGCGGAGGCGGTTTCATACCACGCATCAAAATCGGCGGTAATTTCAGCCTCGGTTGCGGTGGTACGCATATAAGCCTCATCAGCCTCATAGCTTTTTGCACCGGTTTCCGGATCTGTTACCTCTGCAATGTTTTTACGCATCCAAAGGTCTGCGGTGTCAGCCGAGGGCAGGCTCATATACTTGATACTGTCCGGGCGTTCTGTGTAATATGCTTTTGTTACCATTTTCGTTTGCTCCTTTCGCAAATTTACTTATTACTTTTCTTGCAGCACGGTGCACCTCTTTAAGGTGTAACGCCCTTGCAATATTCCTTGAGTTTGTGTGCTTGAAATAACCACGGTATGAAACGAGCCGCCGGGCATTTTGCAGGTATATGGGTAAACCGGCCACCATACGCCGCCACGCTCTCAAAAGGGCACGGCGTGCCCGTACAAAGGTGCGGGCTCTTATCGTGGTGCACTCTTTACTTACCACATACCCCATCATATCCGGCGGCTCTTTCGCCGTCTGCTTTAAGTTGTGGTTTGGCTTGATATGCAAACCTAACTGCGTAAGCATATACTCCTCAAGGGCTTTGCCTGCGGCTTTCGCATTGTGCTTTGAGGCGGCAAAAATAATAATGTCATCCATAAAAACAAGTATGTGGGTAACAAGGTTTTGCCGCTTGCCTCTGCGTGTCTTATACAGCCTTTCGGTCGCAAAGTGGTACGCATAGCTTATAACATAATTGCAAAGCCATTGGCTCAAAAAGCTGCCTATGGAAAGCCCCTCCTCGTATGTACCGATAAGGGCAAGCACAAACCATATAAGCGTGGGGTTTTTGCGAATATCACGCCCAAGCAGCTTGCGGATGGTGCGGTGTCCTATGCTTTCAAAGCAATGCCGCACATCCATTTTGTCATAATATTTGGTGCCTTTGGGATCTTTACGGATCCATTTCTCAAGCACCTTTTTACCGTAAACTTGGCCCCGCTCTGGTATGCTTGCACATTGGAACGGGCCAACCTTTGCTTTTAACATAGGCATAAGAGCATACACGGCAACATAATTCATACATTGCTGCATCGCACTTTCAATGCCAAGCCTGCGGAGCTTTCCGCTGCTTTTATCCACCCGGTCACGATAGTGTATAGGAGGTAAGGCAAGATCACGGGCTTTTATACGCTCCGTGATCTCAACCGCAATGCCGTGGGCGCCGCCGTGCCGAGCCATCAACCGCTTAAAACCCGGTCGGTTTCTTTTGCTTGGATCGGTTACGCACAGCGTTACCCACGGCTCTATAACAGAGGGATCTGTTATATCAACATTTTTGCAATAGGTTTTTATAATTTCATCCCTCCTTAAAATCGTATGGTTGAGCTCAAGGGCTTTCGGTTTATCTACTAACCCCCACGGCGGCCATATACCGCCGAGCCGTTTTCACGGTGCCGGTTTAATCTCAATTTTCGGCAGTTAGCCGAGGCAGGCGTTGCCGCCTGGGTGCTTTAACACCAGATGTACTGCGTAATAAATAAATTTTATGATACCATAAGCGCGGGCCGCAATGTTCCAGTTGGCAGTGCCGAGGCCATTGTTCAGATTAGCACAGGCAAAACCACTGTTGCCCCTATTGTCCAGATTACCAAAAGCCTGCCAGGATAGGACAAACGGCACGAGGGTCCACAGTACACCCCTTAATGAGGGGCTACCGCCCCTCTTATACGCCGGCCTACGCCGGCGTAAATTCACCCCGGTTGCCACCGGAGCCACACGCGCGGGCCGCAATGACCCAGCTGGCAGTGCCGAGGCCATTGCCCAGATTAGCACAGGCAAAACCACTGACGCCCCCAGAGTCCAGATTACCAAAAGCCAGCCATTCACGCCAGCCGGTAGTTGCTGCACCGTCACGGTAAACGCCTGCACGGTAGCCGGTAGTGGAGGAGCCTGCAAAGGTCTGTGCAAGCATATATGCCTCCTGGTTATTTGCATCCCAGTTAAGCTCTGCGATGTATTTCCAAGCCGCATCCGTTTCCTTTGGAATAGTACCAACCGTTACGGGGTTTGTACCGCTGCTGCTTGTCTTAATGTCAGCCGCCTTGCGGTTAAGGTACACGGTGTATTTTTCGGCATCCTCGTAAAGGGTGGTATCACCGGGCACCTCGTATGCACCTACCATAACCTCAATACCCTGGATCTTGCAGGGCTCTTTGCCGGAGGTGTTGTTTGTCGGGCTGCCGTCATTGCCGAGCACATCGTCTGTGCTGCCGGTCTGCCACGGGTGCGCCACAATGTAGGTGGCGGTTGTGGTGTTAAAGGGTGTTTCGGTGTCGAGGTTTACAGCCTTGTATGCCGTGCCGTCCACCGTTACATCCTCAATGCTCAAAATCTTTGTAATATCGCACACATCGTATGTGGTTGCTTTTGCACGGTCATTTGTGCTGCCGAGCGATACGCAGCTGCCTACCACAAAATAAGCGCCCTGTGCGGCGGTAAGCAGCACACGGGTAACGCCCGTTTCAGCGGCCGCTGCTGTGTATGTGGTTGAGTAACTGCGGCAGCCCGCCATTACCTGCGCCGAGCCGAGTGTTGCGTATTTAATCTCAAGCATAAGCTGGATAAAAGCAATATCGCAAAGGCTGGAGCCGCAGTATTGGTTGCCCCATTCACGCCACTTGGCGATCTGCCCGTTAAAGCTGATCGAGGTTGAGCCTGTGGAGCCGCTGCGGTATGTTGCGGGCTGTACGCCGGAAACGCTGGAAAGCAGCCCAGCCGAGTTGTAGCCGGCCGCATACTTGGCGTGTACCACAAAGCCACGCACGGTGTTATCAGCCGCACGCACAGCCTCCGGCAAGGGCTTAAAGCCTGTCGCCTCGGTGGCTCTGTATTCAACCTTTTTGGTGGTGTCGGTCGAGGTACGGCGTACCCAGCCGGTCATCTGCATAACGCCCACAAGGGAGTTTGCAGGTGCGGAGGAAAAGCCGCCGTAAATACCCTTGATGGCAAGGATAACAGGCTCAAGGGTTGTGCTGTCAATGGTATAATTGACATCAAAGCACGCAAACAGCGGGAGCGTTTTGTAATCGTCCGTACCCGCCACCGTCTTTGTGGACGGGGTGCAGGTAAGATCCGCATTTGCATCCTGCTTTTCGCCAATAGGCGAGTTGCTGCTTGCATATTTATAAAACTGTGATGTGTAGGTGCCGCTTACCGATTTTGCCGCCGCCGTAAAAAAGCGATTGCAAATATTCGTGAGGCTGTCATAGTCTGCATTTGCCTCCACAAACGCCTTGAGGGCGTTTGCAACCCCAAGCTGTGTAATAAGGCTCGGAATAATAAAAAGGTCATTTGCGCCGTTACCACGCACATCATTGATAGGCAAACGGTAAAGGGCCTGCTGCCCGCTGCCGTTGTCCTGGATGCCGAGCACATAGGCATCTTTGCTTACGCTGCTCGGTACCGGCTTTTGTGTTACCGGAATTGTATTAGCCATTTGTATTTACCTCCTTACGGTCTGTTAAATAGTTCCTCTGTTCGTCACGGAGGATCCTGTTGTGTTCGTCCGTCAGCAGTTGAAAGCCATCGGGCGGCGTAACCACCACATCCTTGCCGCTGCGCAGCATAAGGAGGGTGATCGGGTTATTGTCAAGAGGGCGTGCAATTTTTGCTGCAACATTCATACGATCACCCCTCAATCAACAGCGCCCAAGTACGCTCATTTGAAAGCACATACACGGATGCGGCGCCGCCGTCCGTACTTGGCACAACAGCCGTACTGCCGGGGCGCGGTCTGTCCTCGGCCTCGGAATTTGCGCCGGTCGGCAGGTTTGCAACATCGGCCGCACTTGAGCATACATACTCTGTGTAAATGCCGTGCTTGTCGATGATGTAGTCCTTGCCCTGTTTAAGCATTGTAATCATTTATAAGGCCCTCCTTTTTATAGAATTGCAAAATAGTAATAGGTCACACCATTAAGGTTTTGCTGCGAGTATTCGTTATTTGGGCTGTACCAGGTTACTGTGTTGCCATCCCAAGTATAATACAGCTGGAATTGTGGACCGGCTACATCGTCCATAATGCCACCACCTCGGCTGCTGCTTATACCTCTAACTGCTATAAAACCGCCGTACTGCCCGTGTGTAGTGCTGCCTGCTGGCATAACCACAAGCAATTTAGGCGGAGCAGAAAAGGTTAGGCTTTTCTTGTTGTTTGTGCCGTAACCTCCGGTACCGGTGTATGAGCCGGTAATGATTTTACCGAGGCCGCCATCCGCAGTTGCAAGTGCGGTGGCAAGTGCCGTAAGACTTGTGCAGCCCGTACCGCCGTAAGCAACGGGCAGGGTGCCGCTGCGGGGGTTGTTTGTACCGCTTGAATAAAGGGCGCCACTCCACGAAAATGCACGGAGAGGGTTGCTACCTTGCCCAAGGATAACTGAGCCGTTTGTGGGGCTGCTTAATCCCGTGCCGCCTCTTAATACGGAAAGTGTACCGGCGTTAATGTCCTGGGCATTGTGCGTGTGGCTTTTTGCCGCTGCACCTACCTGCGCCGCCGTGGTGTTGTGGGGGTTGCTGCGGTTGTTCAAGTGGTCTATGAGTTTACTGATCGCCAGCTTGATTTTGCCAAACAGCGTGCTTGCCTTTTCACCGCTTACGATATTTGCAAGGGTGGTTGCCACTGTAAAGGTCGGTACCTGGTCGCTTGGTGCAAGGTTTGGTACATTGCCGAGCCCCACCTGCTGCTTTGTAACGCTGTGCGGGTTGTTCTTGTCAGCGGTGTGCTTGTCAAAGTCCTCTTTGGAGGCATATACAAGCGAGCTGCTGATCGCCGCCGATACATTCTCGGCATCGCCAATAAAGATAAGGGCGTCAAACTGCATTTCAAGGATGCGGTTGCCTTTGTCCGGTACATAGTCTGCGGAGCTTTCGTCCTCGTTGCCGAGGGCGTACAAAATCTCTTTTGTGCTGTCATCGGGATCCTTGGCGAAAAAGCCCGCCTCGGTAATATGAAAGCCGCTTGTAATGGAGCTGTTGGAAAACTGCGCCGTAAGCGTTACATATTCCGTACCCACCACAATTTTTGAAAGCTCAACGGTAATAATCGGGTTGGCGAGCCCCGTTGCCTCGGCAGCATCCTGTGCAGTACCGTTGCCGAGCTGAATTTTAGTAAAAGTAATGGTTTCACCCGCCAAAGCCCTTAACAAAAGGTTTTTGCCGGATGCGGTAAGTTTAGGTACCATTTGTGTTTACCTCCTCATAAAATACTTTGTTTTCTGCCTCCTCCATAAGCACCTTGCTGTTTTCGTCTGCAAGCAGGTTTATGTTTTCCATATCCCACTCCTCCGTGGTAAGCGTTTGCTTAATCGAGTGGCGAAAAGCCGAGCCGGTGTAGTGCGGTATTTTGATTTTTGATAGCAGTATCAAAGGATCAATGAGCACATTTGCGGCAACATACCGGCGCATATCGTCCAATATGTGCAGGTAGTCAACCGATACCGGCAGCGATACCCGGAGGGTGTAGTCATTTATGGTGGGCAGGGGGTTGCTTTCACCGCAGGAGGTTTTGAGCCAATTCACAAGCCAGTTATAAGTGTAAACAACGCCATAGGTCCAGGCGGTTTTTAGCCGCTGTTTTCTGTCCTCCAGCGTGTCTGTGGCAAGCGGTACGATGTTGAGCTCTTTTTCCCAAACCGTAACACCTGCCTCCGTGGCCGTGTCTATGAATTGGTTATCCATAACGAGGTTTAAGGCATCCCACGCCGCCTCAATTTCCGGCTGCTGTGCACCCGTAATGGCGGCAAATTCCATAACGCTTTGCAGCACCGGCGGGAGGTAATCAATCAGCTTTCTGTCAAGCATTTACCACACCCCCGGATGCAAGCACGGGTATATTATCCTCGCCCAGCGTTATATTTTTAGTGCCATTGTTGAGTTTGGTGCTGCCTATATCGGCAATGTAAGCAGAGCACTCCGACAAAATACGGCTTTCAATCTGGGATATACGCACGATCAAGGTGCCGCCCTTTTCCCAAGCCTCGGCCATTTCGTCAAAATACTTACGCACCGTGGCGTTTACCGCCGCTTTGGCATCGTTCCAGGTGTAGCCCGTTGCAAAGGTCAAGTGCGTGCTTACCGCAATGGTGGTGGGTGTGATACCCTCAACCTTTACGATGTGCCCAATAGGCGCAAGCCCCAAGCCCTCGCCGGCGTTCTGTGTCGGATCAATAGCGGTTTGAACAATATCTATAAGCTCATCGGAGGGGGCGGCATTGTTTGCCGCCATAATAACGAGCTTAACCGTACCGCCAACCGTCAGCTTTTTGTTGAGGGCTGCCGTATAAACGCTTGTAAGCCACGCCTTGGCATCTTTGTCCGTTACGGTGTTAATGATACCCTCGTACCAGGTTTTAACCGCTGCGGACGGAATAAGCCCGGAGGGCGGCGTGTCTGCGTTCCAGACGGGATGCACCTTTACAGCCGCCACGCCGTCAATGCCCAGCACCTTTGCCTTGTAGTCGGCCTGGTTGCCGCCAAAGGCCTGGCTCTGTACGGCATCAAGGATCCGCTGTCTAAATACCTCTGTGTCCTCCTCGTCATCGCCGGGGATAAGCAGCTCAACCAGCTTTGCGGTGGTAAGTCCGGCAATGTACTCAATGGGGATAAGATCCCCGGCGCAATCGTTTGCCGCCGAGCCTGCCGTTTCACAGGTTACTTTGTGGCTGAGGCCCGTTTCCGTGTCCTCGCCGGTCATTCGTTCCGTTACAATAAAGTTTAATTCCTCGCAGGAAAAACGGGAGCCGACAGGCACCTCAATATTAAACTCCGCACGGAACACCGCAGCGCTTGCCGCCTTGGGCGAAAGTCCACGATCCTTTGCCCGTTCTATGAGGTAATCACGGGGGGCGGTGGCAATGTAGGTTGCCGTAAAAACAAAGTCAAGGCCGATGTAAAGCTGTGCAAGCTCTGCCATAGACGGAGCCACACCGTTATACACCATCGAGCCCTCCCTTTTGTCAAAGGTTGAGCTTACCCTTGCCATTGCATTTGCAAGTAAATTTTCGTAGGTTTGATCCTCAAAAAGGCTCATACATCCACCTCCTTTTTGGTTTCTATATCGCCGTAAATTGAGTGCACCGTAAAGGTTACAATAAGTGCCTTTTTGGTGCTTTCAAATTCCCAGCCGTCCACGCTGTTTATGCGGTCATCCTGGGTTAGTGCCTCGGTAATACGGCGTTTTACCTCTGACATTACAAAATCTTTTGGCTGGCCTATAAGGTCAACCAGCTCCACACCGTAGTTGTAGGAGTAAATGGGGTATTGGTAACGCTCTACCGAAAGAATTAAATACACCGCTTGCAGCAGCGCATCGGCATCCTCGGTAATGCCTTTAACCCGCCCCCGGCTTATATCCAGCTTGTAGGTATGGCTGGGTTGCTGTTCCATCGCAAACTCAATGAGATCAAGATCATCACCGGTCTGCGGTAAGTATGAATTATCAGCCATTTGGTGCCTCCAATCTGTCTAACACTATAAACTTTTGCCCGCCATCGCACCGGAGCATCAACACCTTTTCACCAGTTTTAAGCCCCAGGTGCACGGTAAACTTTTTGCGCCCCGTGTAGCTGTGGCTGTGTCCGATGTTCACCCCTCCGGCGTTTTCCGTGTTGCCGGAGTAACTTTCGTTTCCGGAGGTCGTGCCGGAGTATGCGTGCTTATGCGTTAGGCTTACGCTGCCCAAAGCGGTGCCGGTGGTGTGATCCACGGTTTCATACACCGTATAATCACGCACGGCATTTGTAAGGAGCAGCTGCGATGCCGGGATAGTGATTTTTTGGTTTATGCTGATTTTGAGGGGTGATACGGAAACAACCTCACCGATTTTTAATGACATAGGATCCTTTGCATTTACCGCCTCCACAGCGGCCTGCTTAATCAGCATTACAAGTTTTTGTGCATCAAGTGACAAAAGTACCACCTCGCAATTTTAGCTCCATAAGGTGCTGCCCGTCCTTAAAACTGTGCTTTACACTTTCCACAAGCATAAAGTTTGATACATTCATATCACCCAGCCCAAGGATAACCACAAGCAGCGTGCCCGCCCTTACCCTTGTATCACCAAGCACATTTTTTACGCTTAATGTGCGGGTTTTGGTGTTGTAGAGTTTAAGCAGGGAGGCAGCCATATTGTTAAGGTTTGTGCTGTCATCGTTCACCTTTTCGGCGTACTGCAACACGCCCCACTGCATTATGGTACTGCTGCTTTTTACGGTTACGGGATCCGAGCCCTCACGGAAAAGCCGTATTTTGTTGTATGTGTTGTTTGCAATGCTTGATTTATAGTCATAATCGCCTGCGGTGTCCTCGTTTATCACAAGGCCGAGTTTCATATTTCCTATGTTGGAAAGCGTGAGCTTTCCGGCATTGTCATACAGCACATAAAGTTGTGTTGTAGCCTTGAGTGTTTCGTCAAGAGCATTTTGGATAATATCAAAAAGGCTTTTGTTGTCCTCGGTGCGGCTGGCAATCTTATAACCGGTGTCCTCAAGGGCTCCGGCGTTCAGTCCAAAGTCCTCTGCAAGCATACGCACCACCTCGGTTGCGGTCTTATTTTCGTACTGAAAATAATCTTTATTGTTGAGGTAGTAAAGCTGATCGTACACCGTTACCTTGATTTTCTTATTGTCGCTGCCGGATCTCGATTTTTCAAACACAAAGCCGTAAAACATCGGCGTGCCGTCAACCGAAAAGCGGCAGGCATCGCCCTCCGCAAAATCAAGCCCATCCGTTTTGATACATTCAAAAGTTAATTTGCCCGGCTGCCCCTTACGCTGCCACTCTATTGTTACACCGTCAACAATAGGGGGAAACATAAGGGTTGAGCCGTGCTGAATAAAAAGCTCGTAGGTCATTACGGTATGGTGAATACCTGCCCAACATAAATGAGGTTAGGGTTTTTGATCTTACCCTTATTTGCATTATATATTGTTAGGTATTTCGCTCCATTTCCGTAATATTTCTTGGCAATGCCCCAGAGCGTATCACCCTTTTTAACGGTGTAGGTTTTGGCTCGGGGGGCATTTGTTGCTGGTCTTGTAGTTTGCACCGATGCCGTTTTCGATGTTGCTGCGGGGCTTGCGCCCTGTTTTTGCAAGTATTTCAAAGCAACCCAGGAATAAAGCTCTTTAATAAGGGCCTCATCCGTGCCCATAATTGTTTGCACCTTACTTGCTGTGTACCACTTGCCTATATAAACCGAGGGCACTTTTAACCCTCTTGTTTTAGCATACGCGCCGCCATAAACAGCGCCTGTGGTTATTTTCACTTTATCCCCCGCAACAATTTTTGTACTGTTACTTTGGCTTGCGTTAGGTTTGCTGCTTGTAACAGTATCTTTGCTGTCATTGTGCTTAACCGTGGTTTTAATGGCAACCGTTTTGGTGCTGTAATCACGGTACTGCTTGAGCTTTACCTCAACGCTTACATCAAGGCCGTTTGTGGCGCTTTCCTCTATGGTGTAGTCCTCAACGCTTACCTTGATATTGGTATCAAACAAGAGCTGCCCGGCGGGCGTTGTCCTCGTCATAATAAACTGCGTTGTGATCCTTTGCGTTTTGGCACGCTCCAGCAGGGTTAAGTAATAATCGGGGCGCTTGCTTGCGGTCAGCATAGGGAATACAAGCGGCAGGGTGATCTCTGTGAGCCCCGGATATTTCAAAAAGTTAATTTCGCCCTCGTTCAACAGGGTTACTGTGGTATTCTTTCCGCTGATCTTTACGGATAACTTTGCCGGTGTCTGCGGCATAAGCTCACCGAAAAGATAACATTTATAACTCACATCAATACACCCCCTCGCTTGCCGTTACCAAAGCCTCGGCAACGCCGTCCGTTAAATAACTGATTATGCCGTCAAGGTCGGTGTTGGCTGCCACATTGTTTGTAACGCCTCCAAGGTCAACCTTAATTTCGGCAGTAGTAAAGCGGTTAATGGCCTCACGCTCTGCAATATCCCGCAGGTAGGAAAGCTCCTCGGTGCTCTTGCCCGTGTTCTTTGCCGTATCGCCTGTGTTTTTCGCAATATCGCCAAGAGCGCTGCCGTAGGGATCTAAACCGCCGGTACCGTCCTCCCCAAGTCCGAGTTTGCCGAGCATATTATCAAAAACGCCGGTTACGGAGCTTTTAATATTTCTGCCCACCTCTGCGCCCTTGTTGTAGGCGCTTGAGCCCCAGCCGTCCTGGAATGTATCAAAGGTATTCATACCCTCGCTCCAGCCCTTGCCAAAGTCCACATCATAGGTACCGAAAGCATCGCCCACGCTGCCGTAGGAGTGGCTGTTCCACGCATCGCTTACGCTGTCATAAGCAAAGGTATTAAAGCCCTCATTCCACGCATCGCCTATGCTGGTATAGCTTTCTTTTTTGCTGTTGAGCTCGTCAATCTTTTTGGCCGCAAAATCGAGCCCGGAGGTGTCGATATTTACGCCCATCCAGCCGAGCACCTTGTTTGCCATATTTGCAAGGCTTTTAAGCCCCTGCATAATGACATTTACCATACCCCAAAAGCCCTGTTGAATGAATACCCAGGCATTGTTAAAGGCAACGCCCACATTGCTTGCACAGGCTTTGAGCACATTCCAGATGCCCATACCGAGGTTTGCAAACCAAAGCCCGGTATTTTTGATAATCGCCCAGGTAGCAGCACCGAGGTTTGCAAACCACATACCTATGTTTTTAATAACCTGCCATATAGCAAGCCCCAAGTTTGCAAACCATAAGCCTATATTTTTGATGCTGTTCCATATCGCTATGGAAACATTTGCGATCCACAAGCCAACATTTTTGAACAAAGCACCGAGCCAGTAAACGGCACCGACAACCTGCTCAAAGAATATAGCAATAAGCACGATAAGCACGATAATAAGAGCGATAACCCAGGTAATGGGGCACGCCCATATTGCTGCGTTAAGCCCGTATTGCGCCGCCGTGGCGGCAAAGGTTGCACCCGTCTGCATCATAGTTGCGGCGGCAAAAATGCCCTTTGCAACGGCTGCAATGGTTTCAATGGCCGTTATGGTAAACACCGCTGCCTTGTATAGCAGCAGGGCGGCCACAATGCCCATTATGACAGGACGGATCCAGCTCCAATTATCTGCCACAAAGTTATACACAGCACACACGCCATCGAACACCTGCGCCAGCACAACCGACATAACCGAAAAGGCACGGATCAAACCGTTTACGGTCCGCTGTACTCTTTCGCTGTTGGCAAGCTGGTTGATTTTTGCAAGCAGCGGATCAAGGGCCTTAATAGCCCTGTTTTTCATCGAGGTCCATATATCGCTCCAGGTCTTGGGCATACTCTCAAATTTGGCGTTGGTTTCGTCTGCACAGGCGAACATTGCCGCCTTTACAATATCGGCAGTGATCTGCCCGTCTGCGGCCATATCCTTGAGCTTGCCCTTTGGTACATCCATATACTTTGCAATGGCTTGTATAATGTTTGGCGCCTGTTCCAGAATACTGTTGTATTCCTCACCACGGAGCACGCCGGAGCCCATTGCCTGCGTGAGCTGCAACATAGCGGCGTCAATGCCCTGTGCGGAGGTACCAGCAATTTTGAATTGCTTATTTACCTGCTCCATAAAGGCAATGGTTTCCTTGTTGCTGCTGAAAGCATCGCCGGCCATAAGCCCCAGCTTTGCAACGGCATCGGCGGTTGCCAGATATGAGCCTCTTGATCTTTGTGCGGAGGCATAAATCATATCGTTAAGCTCTGCGGTGGTTTGCAGTCCGTCATTCATCATAGATAAACGGGCATCGGTCTGCGTTATCGTGTCCGACAAGCCAACCAAGCCCTTAACGGCTTTCATACCCAGATAAGCCGAGGCGATGCTCTTAATCTTACCGAGTAAGCCGCCGGCCGCAGTTGTGCCCTGGCCTATGTGCTTGTTAAGCTGTTGCTGTTGGTTGTTGCAATCTCGGTAACTCTGCTCCATTTCGTTTAGGGCGGCATCCGCTGCCCCAATTTCACGGCGTGCTGCGGCAATGTTTGCTGTGTTAAAGCTCCTGCCGGATGCACGCTGTACTGCCTCAAAACTATCAAGCACCGAGCCCATCGCTTTGTTGATACGGCCCAGCACCTTTGACATTTGATCGTTAAGCACGAGGGATGACTGCACTCTGCCCATATTTGGCGCACCTCCTCTCTTGGAAAGCAAAGGCGGCACCGGTTAGGGCGCCGCCTCTATTTCCGTCTTTTTGCTTTTCGTTTCGCTTGGTCTGCCTCTTTCTTTTCGTTCTCAACCCGTACATCAATGGCGGCTATGACAAAGGCACGCTCGTATGGATCAAGGTCCAAAAACTCCGAGGGTTTCCAATGGAATTTGTGGAGGGCGTAGTAGGTATAATTGGCCTCCTCATCGCCCTCCAGTATTAGTTTTTTGCCTCGGCTACAAGCTCACCATCGGCGGTAAAGCCGCAAAGCTCCGTAATGGCGATAATAAGATCGTCAAATTCGGCAGGGGTAAGCATTGCACCGGCAAGCTGTTCCGCACCCATTACGCCGTAGCTTTCCTGGAGTTCCGCATCGTTAAAGTCGGGGAAAACGGTACAACGGGCAGCCAGCTTTGCCTGGTACTGCGCCGTGTCCATTTCCTGCGTGTACTGCCCACGCTTTCCGGGGATCGGAATATTACGCAGGCTGTCCTTGCGGAGCTTTTGATTTTCTGCGGCAGTGATGCAGGTGATCTCCCATTCCATTGCTTTGCCGTTTTCGTCAGTAAAGCGAGGGGAAAGAGCGATCTTGCGGTTATCAACCTTTTTTGCGTTCTGCGCCAAAAATGCGCTTAATGATTTTGCCATAAAGCAAATACCTCCTTAAATTATCTGTTTACATATATGTGGGATCTTTGAATTTTTCCGGGCGTGTGTAACCACCGGCAAAGCCGTTAATTTCCTGCTCGATAAAATCATCCTCGGAGCCTGCCATTGAAAGCAGCACATCCCCGTCAAGCACGCAGTCATTGTAAACCTTGGTGCTGCGGCCAACGGAGGTGGCGGGATCCTCATTTGAGGTCTGAATTGTGAGCAGAGGCATAACGCCCGTTTTGATAAATTCGTCAACCACATCGTCAAAAATCTCGGTGCACTTATAAATTGTCATAGTGAACGAAAGCTCAACGGTGGTGGGCTTTTTGCCCATAATCACGCTGCCCATACGGGGCACATCCTGCGTGGAAATATTGGCTTTGCCCTCAAAGTCCTTACACATAAGCATTGCATTACGCTTGCCGTTGCGGGTTACGAAAACCTCCGCAAACTTGGCAACCGGTGCATCGTTTGTGTTCATTACCTTGTTACTCATTTACGCCTACCTCCTTACTGAATAATAACGCTCATATAGAGCTGGCTCATAGCGTTTACAATGTTGAGCCCGTCAATGGTAAGCAATACGGAGCCCTTACGGTCCCCAATATCCACGCTTACGGTGTCGGGATCAAAGTCCTCAATAGCCCGGAGCGTTTCAAGCTGCTGAATGAGTTTAACAATATCATTCCACAGGGTTGCACGGCCGGAGGCATCATTCGGAACAATGCCGACATAACGGGTATTGAACAGTACCGCCACATCGTTTGCGATCTGGTCGCATACTCTTACGGTCTGGTTGCTCTGGAAAATCTCGCCCTTTTCCGCTGTAAGTGTTACAAGGGTGTTAATATCCTCAAGCACACGCACCGTACCGTTTACGCTGTGGAGCATAAACTTACCCGCCTTAATAGCTGCCTCAAGGGCTGCCTGCGTGTAATTTGTATCAACGGTAAGCTCACCATTGTATTTGCTGTTTGTAAGCGATTTATTGACAGCCACAGCCGCCTGTGCACCGGCTACCCAATACACAAGTGCATCCGTTGCCGTACCGTTAAAGGTTGCGGTGTTCCACACGCCAATAACGCCCTCGCTGTCCGTTTCGGGCTTGATAGCGCAAAGCTGGAATTTCGCACCTACCTCCTCACGCATACGCTTTGTGTAGTTCGCAAAGAGTGCAACCGTGCTTTTTGTGCTTGTGTCGGTGGGGTTTACCGGGCAGCAAAGGGTGTTAAACGAATAACTTTCGATAGCATCCAAAAACGCCTGGTAATGTGTGCCCGTAATGCTTGCACAGTCCGCACCGCCTGCAAGCGGGGTGCCGGAGGTTGCCGACAGGGTAACGCCTGTGGTTTTGAATGTTACAAAATCATTTGCAACGAGTTCCGCAGCTGTTTTAACACGCTGCTCATCCACGGCGATGCCGTCAAGGAGCGTACTCACAATAAAATAATTGGCGTTGTCAACATCAGCCGTAATTTTAATGGTGAGTTTGTTTCCTCTCGTGCCGCCGTATTTTGCCTTGGCGAAAGTGCACTCTGCCTGTGTGCTGGTACCGAGGCGGTAACAGTACACTTTGGTTGCATTGCAGAAAATCTCACGCAAAGCAAGCATTTCCGGTGCATCGTAGCCATAGCCGAAAATGTTTTTACTGTTTTTCTGGAAATCGGCGGCCGTAACCTCAATTACGGTACCCTCCGGGCCCCAGGAAAGAACAAACGGCGCTGCCGCAATGCCTCTGTCAGACAGGGTTGCACTTGCTTTTGCAAGGCTTGCAAAGTTGATATAAGATCCCGGCAATACTTTGTTTTGAGTAAGCCAGGAGCCGCCACCAAGTGCCATATTAGATCACCTTTCCTTTCAAGTATTTTTCGATCAGCTCATCCACCTGTGCGGTGGTGTATTCCGTGTTATCGTCCAGCAGGGCGCCGATCAAGTCTTTTCTGCTGGCGTATTTATTAGAGGCCATAAGCTGCGCCTTTGCAAAGCGAGGCACCGCTGCCGTGGCCTCTGTGGCTTTTTTGTCTGCCATAGTGTGGCCTCCTTATTCGATTTTTAGATTTTCCATAGGATCCGCAGGCTCCGGCACATACACAAAATGCGGATAGCCAACCAAGCAATGCAGGGCATCGTCCTCAATCGTTGTGTCAAAGGTCAAGCAATGCACTTTGTCACCGTTTGGCGTTTGTATCGTGCGGAGCACATAAGCAAGCTGGTGTGCCACCCGCAGGCTTTCGGTGCGCCCTCCGGCTCTGCTTGGGTAGTAAATCACATCAAACACGGGCTTGTGCTGGGCACGGGTGCCCATTTGCTCCGTATGGTTTGCTGTAATCGGCAGCACATTAAAATCACCGTCTTTTAGATCCTGTTTGATAACGCCGCCGTGTATGTGTGCTTTCGGAAAAGCACGGTGCAGGGCAAGCGTTACACCGTCATATACTTGGTTAAAGTTTATTTCAGCCATTGAATACCTCCCGTAATAGCTTATCAAGCCTTTTTTGCAGCACGGCAGGTGCAATGCGTTCCAGGTCATCCTCCGACAGCGTGAGAAAATACTGCCCGTTTACCCAACCGCTTTTAAGCCGTTTGCCGATGGCAGGAACAAACCGGCCCGGCGTTTGCCTATGCCCAAACTCCACATAACTTGCATACTCAACGGGGTTAATAACCCGTATAATGTAGTAGTTGCCCGATTTTTCAACCGGCAGGCTTTTTGCATACGCACCGGGTGCGGTTTCCTTGCCCGCAGTCCAGCCTCGCCGTAGTGTACCGCCCTCTTTGCCTGTTTCTTTCGGATAATCACCCACGGGTGTACGGGGGATAACCAAAGCAAGCAAACGGGCGGCCAATTCCTTTGAGGCATCCTCACAGAATTTGTTTAGGTCTATGCTTTGCAGCTTTTGCAACCGTTCTTGCAGCTCCCGCAGTTGCTCAAAGTCTGCATTGCCCCAGCGTGCCATTACGCCCACCCCTTGAATATCTCAAGCGGTATTTCCTGGTGTGTGCTGTAAACGGCGGGCTTGCCGCTTTTCTCGTAAACAGCGGTTGCACCGTTTTGTGTTACCGTGATTTTTGAGCCCTCCGGGATAACAACCGCACGATCAATAAAAAGCGTTATGCTCTGTACGATATTGGCAGCGTTGTTTTCCGGCTGGGTTGCGTTCACGGTGTCAAAGGAAATACGGCAGGGCTCGTCTGTGTAGGTGTCAACCTCACCCACAACAACACGCCCGGTGTTTTCATCGGTTGTGTCATTATTACGCACTGTAACCGTGCATTTGCCCCGCCACAGGCTTTTTATTGCTGCGGCATAACTCTTACCGCCTACCATACAAACCGCCTAAAACGGGCAAATAAATACGCCGGAGGGTTAATAAGGCTGTTAATCAGCTTATCAAACCTTGCCTCCGGCGTGGAGCTGCCATCGTCTGCGCCCGCAAATTCAACGGAAACATCACCCTCGGTAATCTTTTTGGCGGGGGCTGTAAAGTCAAAGCCCTCATCAAGCTGCCCGGCTGTTTTCTTATCGAAAAGAAAAAGCCCGGCCGCCATATCCACCCAGGTATAATGTAAGCCGTCCGGTATTTCCGTGCGGTTGATATTCGCCTTGATTTTCTCGGCGGCACGGTTTATGGCATAGTTTACTGCGGCATCGGGAGTATCGCCCGCAGGCACGGTGTAGCCAAGCTGTGACAGCCTATAAACAACATCATTGTAAATATCCATTGGCTGCACCTCCCTTTGATATTAGCCCCTGGAGTAGATCCTCGCAATGGGGATGGCTTTGTGGTTGATGTAGGAACGGTTTGCCGCCTGTGCCTCGCCGGTGTGAACAAGCACCCAGTTTGCACCGTTGGCAAGTTCTGCATCCGTGGGGGAGTTGCTTGCCTGGCTTGCCTTTTCGTAGGAAATACCAAACGGGGCAAAGCACTTGCGCTGGCGAATATAAAGGGTGTCCTGGCCGCCGTTGGTTTTGGGATCTCTGTTCATTTCGTAAGGCACCTTTGCACCAATATCCTCGTAGGAAATAGCACCCTTGCCGAGTGCAAAAGTGGTGTAACGGGTGCCGAGCACTACATACATATCAGCGGCAAGCGTCTTGCTGCCAAAGTACGGGGTAACGGCAGAGAGCTTGATCTCACCGTCAGCGGGGCTGGCGCTGTTTGCAACAACCTTAACTGCGCCCTCGGTGCTTGCGGTAGCCTCAAAATAGCCCTCCTCGGCAGGGAGGTCATCGTCAACCACAACGAGCTTGCCGTTCCAAGTACCGAGCTCAAGGCTGCGGGAAATACCGTCCTTGTCGGTGTACTTGAGGCGCTCAATGAGGTTGAGGTTTTCAAGGCCGGTGCTTACATCGCTGTGCATAAACACAAGCGAAAATTTCTTTTTGTTCGCACCGCAGGCTTTGTTGGTTGCGGAGTTGAGCGTGGTTGCCGTCATAGCGCCGTCAACCTCTGTGGTGTGCTTTGCAACAAATTCCTTGCTCTTGGCATCGCCACTCATAGCAAATACGCCCTTGAGGACGGCGAGGATCGTGTTCTGGTCGAGCCCGTCCTTGTATTCGGCAATCTGTGCGGCAACGGCATCCATAAAGTCCTGGCCGCCCGTAATATCGTAGCTGAAATCTCTTTCAACCCACGCCTTTGCACGGCCGAC
Source organism: uncultured Clostridia bacterium (assembly GCA_934454585.1). Lineage (GTDB taxonomy): Bacteria > Bacillota > Clostridia > UMGS1810 > UMGS1810 > RGIG4708. Next base: position 13,671 of record CAKSFP010000006.1, on the reverse strand, counting down.
TACAACAACGCCCTGCTCAAAAGTCTTGAGGGAGGTTGCGGTAATATCGGTCTGGCCGTCATAGTTTACGGCATCACCGTCAAGCAGTCCACGCATAGCAATACGGGCGTAGCCGGTGCCGTCCTGGTTTGCAAAAACGCTCTTAATATCGGGGTTTGCGGCAAGTGCTGCCGACTTTTTGATCTCGTTCATTTTCAAGTTGGGAACGGTACCAACCTTGTACTTGAAAGCCTCGGCGTTAAAGCTCTTGGCATCAAATTTCGTGTTAGGCATAATTCTTACCTCACCTTTCTGTAATTATTTTTTTTATTCGAGCTTTGCTCCGGGGTTAGCCTCAAGATAAGCGCAAAGCTCATCGTAATTCATATCTTTTGGCTCTTTTCCGGCTGCGGGCGGTGTCTTGCCACCTGCGGCACCGGGCTGCATACCCTTAAACTGCTGTGCGTTTCCGTCAGCGGTGTTAAAGAGAAATGCGGTAGCATCGGCTTTTGCCAGCGTGTCAATTTCAGCGGCAAGCCCTTTAACGGCTCCGCTGTCATCCAGCTTGGCATCCTTGAGGAAATCTGCAAGCAGCGCCTTTACGGCGGTGTTGTTCTTTGCACCGGCAGCGGTGAGGGCAGCCTCAACGGCGCCATCAAGGCGTACACGGGCAAGCTCTGCCTCATAGGTCTTTTTTGCCTCTGCGTTCTGGGTTTGCAGAGTTGTGATCTGTTCCTGCAAGGCCGCAGTATCGCCTGTTGACTTTTTCAAAGTTTCAAGCTGCTGATCCCTTGTTTTCACATCGTCCTCTGCCTTTTTCTTTGCGGCGTTTACCTGGTTAAAGTCTGCTTTTGAAACAAAGTTTTTGCCAATTTCAGCTGATACCTTGGCATCCACCTCGTCCGTATAGCCATCACCAAGTATACTTTTTAACCACTCCAACATTTTGCTTTACCTCCTTATGGTAATTAGTTGCTTTCCTTGTTTTCCGGCAAGTCCCGGTAATGCAACGCCCCGCCTTGTATTCCGCTGGGGCAAGCGGTATTTTTGTATGAAAAAAGCACCGTGCATTTTCAGCACGATGCTTTTAACAACCAATATGGAATTTTGGGGCTATTTATTTTTAGCCTTGATGTTAAGCGTTTCAATTTCGCTCTCGGTAATTTCGTATAAGCTCGGCATACCGGGCACCTTAACCTCAATGGCGGCAACCTCCGGATCGTTATCCAAAGGAGGGGTATAGCTGGTACATTTTCCAATGCAGGGCTTAAAGCCCCCAACGAGGTGCACCTCGACATCAAAGCCCACGGCATTTGCCATAAGTTTTTGCATCTCTGTCATACCTTATCACTCCTTTTTGGGTACTATGTGTACGCCGTTTTTACTGTAATGAATTGTAAAGGTTGATGTTTCTGTTGCGGTGCCGTCAACCTGTGAAACGGCAAAGCCGACAGGGTGATCCGCTTTTACAACCTCTTTGTGAGCCCATTTTCCGCTGGCATCACGCACAAGAGCGCCGGTACCTGCATATTTGCTTACAAGTGCCTGCACATCCTCGGTGGCGTTTAGGTAACTGCGCCCCTCAATAAAGTTGTTATGCCCCTTGAGGTGCTTTCCTTGTTTGCCTGCCTGCACAGTTGTGTTTAATTTTCCGGTTTTTATCCGGTCTTGTATTCGTGCATCGGCATATTGTACTTTGAGGGCTGCGTACCCATCGCCGTATTTTATTTGCTGAAAAGCCTCAAAAGACTTTGGAGCCTTATCACCAAGCAAAGCCTTGTACCGTTCAAACTGCGACTTGTCGGCACTTTCATTATACCCTATTTTTCGCAATTTGTCAACGGTACCGGAGCCATAAGCGGCATCCTGCATAGCTTTCCACTCATTGTATGTGGTATCTTTCGGCAGCTTGTAACGCTCACCGGTTTTGGCATCCCGTGCGTACCGTTCGCCCACGCCGTCCATATCGTCAAAATAAGGGGCGGTACAACAACGGCACCAAGGGTGGAACGGCGGGGCGGTGGAGCCTGGGCGGTAATCGCTCATTTTGAACACCTTACCATCCATATCACCGCAGATGTTGCAGGTCTTTGTGTCAAGCGTGCCGATAATGCGGTATTTTTCAACGCCCAGCTCGTTAAAGCAATCTTTTTGGGCTGCGCTTGAAAAATAAGCGCTTTCGGTCATTACCACACGGCCAGCATTTTGCTTTGAAACATTAAACCGTTTGGATATTGCCGCAATAGCCTTGTCGGGTGCCTCGCCTGTGGCAAGCATACGGGTAAGCTCCTGGTTTACGGTTTCAACCAATTTGGTTTTATCCGTCCAGCAGCGTGCCGTAAAGGTTTGGTTGTCAACGGTCCAGGGGCGGGAAAGCACCTTTTGCACCGTTCCGGAGTTAAGGGCTTGCAAAGTCCAACCCACGCCCAAACCACGCTGCACCTCAAAAGCGGTGTGGTAATAGCTTTGCGTATAGGACAGCTCCGAGGCATCGGTTGTGGCTTTTACTCTTGCCTGTGTCAATGCCTCGGCCTGCTGTCTTAACTGTATTTTAAGGCTTTCAAGGCGGGATATATGCACCCGTGCGGAGGCGTTTTCAAGCTCTTTTGCCCACGCACCGCTTATGGCGTGCTCCTTGCCGGCCTTAATGTACTGCTGTACCGTCCACTTAAACTCTTTGAGCTCACCGGCGGTAAGCAGCTTTTGCGCCTCGGCATAAGATATGCCGCCGTTGTTGTCGGCAAACCTTTGATACCAGGCACGCATTTGTGTATCAATCTGGGCTATGGCGGCATCAAACTGCTGCTCCAGATTTTTTACATATTCGTATGATTGATCTTTTAGGGCATCCTCCATAATTTTAAGGCGGCGTGCCCAATAATCGGCGTTATTCATTCAAAGCACCGCCCTCCGGACCGTTGCCCGGTGGGGTGTTCTGCCCATTGCCGCCTGCGGAATTTTCAAAAGCGGCACGGTAGGCATCTGCCTCCGCAGCTGCCGCCTCTTTTTCGGCTTTAAGGCGTGCAAGCTCCTCCTCCGGATCGTCCACCCACGGATGCTGCTTAACAATGGTTTCATCGCTGATAATGCCCTTTGATTTTCCGCAGTTGTCTATTGCTTCTGTTTCATTGACGAGTATATCACGGTTAAAAATAACCGTTACCTCCTCACCGTCAAAGTTGCCCACACCGGTATTGGCAAGGTGGGCATTGACGAAAAAGAGCAGATCCTCAAAAGCGGCTTGAAATTCGGTTTCCATACCGTTTGCATCAAGATCAATATCGGAGTACATTGATCTTATGTTCATTTGGTTTGGCGTACCGTTCAGCCGGTCATCCTTGGCATCATAGCCCCTGGCGTTCTCGATTATGGCCTTTTTCAAAAGCTCCATAACAGCCTTGTAATTTTCGGCTTTTACCTCAATTTCCAGGGTGTCAACAGCACCATCGGAGCCGTCCGTTGTCCGCACCTTAACAGCACCGTATGTGGCAAGGTTGCGCCTAAATTCGCCCAAGTCCTCACCGTCATAGTTGTGTATAACCAGCACGGTGTTGTGCACATCCTCCTCCATAGAGTTTACAAAGTTGGAAAGCATAAGGTTAAGGGCATCCTGCAAGCACCGCACACGGCAGAGGAGGGGGAGTTCCCTGTGGTTAGCCTTAAAGCAAACCAAGGGGATCCTTGCCCAATTCAGCGCACGGGGCTTTTTGGTTTTGGGATCAACCACGGTAACATAGGAGCCGGAGGCTGCATCGTTGTCAGCCTCAAGCGTGCCATCTTTCCAGATAAAACGCTCAACGCCGCCTGCGTGGAAAACCTCCACCTTTTCAACAATGCTCTCGTTGCCTTTTTCGTCATATTCGTAAATGGGGAAAAAATGCACGGCGCAATCAAGATCGGTGTGTGCGGTGTCGCTCCAGAATGGCAGCACCTCGTGCGCCGGGAGCATTGCAAAGGCAAGCGTGCCCTCGTCTGTGTAGTACGGGAACACCCACGCCTTGCCGCCTGTCAAAGCCTTTTCGGCCACAATACGCAAAGTGCGCTGTGCCTTATGCCCAAACACCTTTGCAAGCGCCTCACCGTATGCGGCGTTTTTGGTGTCGAAAGTGACGGGCTGGCCGCAAAGGTAATTTGCCTTTTGATCCACCATTTTTGCGTATTGGTTATCAATAAGGCGGTTGTTTGGCAGGTTGTCAACCTCTTTAAGCTCGCCGCCCTCGCCAATAACCGTGCGCTTGCGTTTCAAAATCGTTTGCATACCGTCATAGTAGGCATCACCTGCTATTTGCCGGTGCCGTTCCTGGGAGGTCAACCACTTTTTGATCTCAAGCTCCAAAAACTGCTTATCTGTAATGCCCGGTACAACGTTTGCAGCCATACGGGCCTGCATTTCGATTGATGGGGAGTAAAAATTTAATGCTTTCATTTGGCTGCACCTCCTTTACTTAAAACTGTAATTCGGACCGGTGGAGTATTCCTCCAAAGCGTACCGCATAGCATCCATAAGGTGGTTAAAGTCATCTATGGGGCGGTTTAGCTTTTTACCGGTCTTTGTGTCCGTATCCCAGGTGTAATTGCCAATCTCGGTAAGGAAATTGGTGCACCGTGGGTGGATAAAGATTTTATAATCTTGTATAAAGTCAATGCCATTGTTGATACTGTCCTTGCCCTTGCGTGCCCTGCGTATGTGGGCAAGCCCCAGGGCATAAAGGCGATCAATACTTTTCGGCTCGGCACTGTCTGCCCGGATGCGCTCTTTGGCATAGCCTGCCTCTGTAACGGCTGCGGCTATATCCTCGTTGCTCATACCCGGCTTGTATATTTCATCAAATACCCAAAGGGTTTTGCTGCTTGTGTCTATTAAACCGCAAAATAAAGCGGTGGGATCGTTGGTATATCCAAAGTCAAGGCCAAACGCCGATTTAATACCGGGCGTTTTCCGCACCTCGTCAATGCTGAAAAGTCGCTCCTCCCAATTTTCATATACCAAGCCCTCAACGATGCCCCAATCACCGAGGCCGGCAACACGGTAACGGCGGGGGTTGTTTCGTTTCATAGTTTCAAACACTTTTTTATCCGCTGCATCCAGCCACTCATTGCAGGTGTAATTGGTTGTCATTGCAAGAATATCCGGATCCGGTGCGGCATCAAAAAAGCGGTGTTTGATCCAGTGGTGCTCATTCCACGGGTTAAAGGTAAGCGTAATTTGTTTGAACAGCCCCGGCGGTACCTCGCCTCGGATGCTTTCGTCCAGGGTGTCAAAATCGGCCTCGGAGCTTATTTCGTATGCCTCCTCAATCCACAGCCAGCAAAGCACCCCAACCTCAACGGTAATGGATGTTACTTTCAGCGGATCGTCAAGTCCACGGAAAAGGATCTTTTGTCCGGTGGGCTTGTAGGTCATTTCAAGCGGGCTCTCTTTTATATCCCACCACGCATCAACGCCGAGGCGGTGTATAGCCCATTTAAGCTCCGTAAAGCAGCTGTCTTTTAATGTGCGGTATGTTTTACGCACGCAAAGCAAGTTGGCTTGTGGGTATTCCATAAGCCGTGTGATATTGTTTAAGGCTGTGGTTTTTGATTTTTTGGAGGCACGGGAGCCTTTACACACCCGGTACCTGCCCTTAAAACGCCAAAATGTGCCGTAGCCTTTGCCCACAACATCGGGGAGGCGTAGCTGTCTGGCGGTTTTAGTCCTCAAGATCCTCACCGCCGGAAATTACCACCGGTACGGCGCCGCCAACATCTACCTTGTCGGTAAACAGGCCATAACGCTTGCCCAAAAGCTCTGCGGCCTTGAGGCGTTCCTTTTCGTCCGGTGGCTTTTTAATGATTTTTGCCTCGGAGCATCCGTCACCGTAGCCCTCGACAACAACCACACTTGCCTCGCTTTGCCCACGCAGCACCGAGGTAAGATACTCAATAACCTCGGTGGCCTCCGCTGTTTTCTTGCTGCTTATTTCGGCCAGTTTTTCCTCGATATAGGCTTTAATGTTAGCCTTTGCAAGCAACCTGCTGCCGTTGGCTCTTGCCACGGTGTCCTTTTTAACATTCGGGTATGCAGCCTTATACGCACGGCTTGCATTGCAGTCTATGATATACTCATCCGCAAACTTTTGCTGCCTGTCGGTCATAGTATCACCTCGCTTTCATAGCAAAATAAAAGAACAGACAGCGGGGCTATCTGGAGGGAGTAAACCCCGCCGCTGTTCTTATCCAAGGAGGCATTGCCCTTGTGGTCAATACCCGCAGTTTACATTATACGCTATGTAACCCGGACATTTTGGGACATCTTTATTTTTCGCCTTTGTTTTCTTGCTCAAGGTGTCTGTAAACCCTTTTACGCACGCCCTCCTCTGTATTACCGCCGCCAACGCTAAACGCAATCTGCACCCAGGTCAAACCGTTAATAAACCGCAGCTGAAAGATCTGCCGGGTTAAGCTGTCCGGTATTTCGGCAATATACCTCTCAAGGCGTGCACGCTCGTGTAAGCACTGCGTTATTTTCGCCTGGATAATCGCCTCAAGGTCAACAATCTCTGCAATGTAACGCTCAAGGCGGTTTTCAAAGCTGGGGTTTTTAGGCATACCGTCATAGTTGGGTGCTCCCGGTGCCGATGCGCTTGCCCGTAATTTTTCCAACCGTTCTTGATCTCGTTCAATTTCACGGTTAAGGTAGTATAACTGTGATAATTCTTTTAGTGTCATACTGCTGCCTCCTTTATTTTCTTGATACGGGCTTTAAGCACTTGCATCACGGTTTCGTGTGTGCCTGCACGCTCCCGTATAGTGTCAAGCACATCCTCGTCAACGCACCCCTGCACAATAAGGTAATGCACATAAACCTTATCATACGGGGAGCCCTGCCGCCACAAACGGCACTTGCCTTGATCGTTAAGCTCAAAACTCCAGTTTGGCGTAAACCAGATAATGTGCCGGCCGCCTGCTTGCAGGTTTAACCCGTAGGCGCAGCTGCTTGGGTGCACCAGCAGCACATCAACCTTGCCGCTGTTCCAGGCATCCTCGTCCTCGGTGCCTTTATACACGCACACACGCAGCTTTGTTTTTTCAAGGGCTGCAAGGATGCGATCCTTATCGTGCTGGTAGCCGTAGAATGTAATACAAGGCTCACCGTTTAGGCTTTCCAAAAGTTCCATATAAGCCTCAATTTTGCAATCGTGAATATGTACGGCTTTGCGGTCATTGTCATACATCGCACCGCTGCAAAACTGTAACAGCTTGCCGGTAAGCACCCCGGCGGTGTTGGCGGTTATGGTGTCCTCGTCAATGGTAAGCAGCAGATCACGCTCAAACTGCTTGTACGCTTTCATCGTCTTATCGTCAAGCACTATGGGAACATCGTGCTCGATACAAGCAGGTAACTCCAGGTAGTCCTCGGCTTTCATTGATACGCAAATATCGCTTATGGCTTTAAGCACGGCCGCCTCGGCATCCTCTTTCGGCTTGTAGTCGGTAAAATGCCCACCGTGTGTATTGGCATCAAAATACCGTGTGCGGAATTGTGTTATATTCTTGCCCAGCCGTGCGCCCTCATCAAGTAAATAAATCTGCGCCCACAGGTCCATAAGCCCCTTGGAGGACGGCGTGCCGGTAAGCAGCACAACCTTTTTGCAAAAACGCCTTACAAGTTTCATTGCCTTAAAGCGTTTGCTTTGGCCGTTCTTAAAGCTCGTGCTTTCGTCAAGCACCACCATATCAAACGGCCACGCCTGCTGGTAGTATTCAACCAACCAGGGTATGTTTTCACGGTTTATAACATACACATCCGCAGGGGTGTTAAGTGCCTTTATACGCTTTGCAGACGATCCCAGGACCGTAACCACACGCAGATGCTTTAAGTGATCCCACTTGTTTGCCTCCTTGCTCCAGGTGCCCTCTGCAACCTTTTTGGGTGCTACAACCAAAGCCTTTGCAATGTTCCACTTAAAGTATTTCAAAATGTTTATTGCCGAAAGCGTTATTGAGGTTTTGCCCAAGCCCGGACGGAGGAACAACCCAACCGCCGGATCATTTACAATACGCTCAATACAGTATGCTTGGTAATTATGCGGTTTATATTCCACCCGTTTGCACCTCCCTTACGAAAGCCTCCACCTTTTCCTTGGTATCTATCCGCAGCACCTTAAAACCTAACTGCTTTATCAAACCGCAAACATATTCTTGCAGCTTACGCAGCTTTTTACCCGGTGCCTTTGTTTCCACAAAATATATACGCCCATACGGCACAAGCACAATGCGATCCGGTACGCCGTTTTGTCCGGGGCTCACAAACTTTAATGCCCAGCCGCCGAGATCATTTTTTACCCGGTCGCACAATTCTTTTTCAACAGTTTTTTCAAGCATCGTTTTCCTCCTTTTCTAACTTTCTCACGCGCGCACGCATAATACACGCAAACAGGCGGGTTAGGGCGTAATTTTACTCTCAAACTCTCTAATTTTATACTCTATAAGAAAAAATGTTAGAATGTTAGAAAAGTAATAAAAAGCCTTATTTTATGCGGGTTTTCGGTCTAACAATCTCTCTAACAATTAAACAAAACAATGTTTTTCCGTGTAAAAATGTTAGACGGCATTTTTCTAACAATTCTACACGAAAAACAAAATGTTAGATGCTAATTGTTAGATTTTATTAAACCCACGCTGTGTGCCATACGGGCCAAAATGCAGGGTACCGGCAGACTTTTGCCAGCCCGGCGTTGCCGCCATTATGGCGTTAAGCTCTCTGGTGTCGGTGTTTTTCATTTCTTTAATGTTGCCGCCGAAAGCCTCGCACCAAACCTCAAGGGCGCAAATGCGATCACGGGGCACAAGGTGCAGGCTGTCGCTGCCCATTGTTACACCGCCCCAGAACATACGCCGCTTGTCAAGCGGCCACTTGCTCCAATCGTCCGGCACCGGTCGCTCCATAAATTCACGCACGATACCCTCACGGCTGGATGCCTCTCTGTGTTCCTCTTGCTTTTCCTTGGCGGCATCCTCAATGGCGCCGGATAAGTAAAGCGGCTCACCGGCCTGCCAGCGCACATACGCCTCGGCCCACAGCTGATCTATTTCCGGATCGAGGTCACGCCATACACTTTTGGTGTGCCTCTGTTCGCCGGTGTCTATCGGCCAAAAACGGCGGTTGCCGGTGGTGTCCTGCAAGTATTCAGCGGTGTTGGTGGTACCGAAAAAGATGCAGGTGCGGGGCAGTTCCTTAACATTACGCCCATACGCCGCACGAAAACGATCCGCACGGAGGCTCAAAAACTGTTTAATGCGGCTTACATCGGTACGCCGGAAAGCATCAAGCTCCGATACCTCAACGAGCCAAACACCCTGGAGCAGTTCGCTTGCCTCTTTGCCCTCAAAGGTGCGTATGCTATCGTTAAACCAGCCACGGCTCATTTTATCCAACAGGGTGCTTTTACCGATACCCTGCGGACCGGCCAAAATAACCATATTGTCATACTTGCAGCCAGGTGTCATAGCACGGGCAACGGCGGCGGTAAATGCCTTGCGGGTTACGGCTCTGTTGTATGCCGTATCTTTTGCGCCGAGGTAATCTATAAAAAGGCAATCGAGGCGAGGCACGCCATCCCACTTGCCCTGCAAGCCCTTGAGGTAGTCCTTTACATCGTTAAAGGCGTGGGCGTTGGAATGGAGGGAAAGAGCCCCATCCACTTTGCCGTTGCCGGAAATCTTATACACACGCTCAAGGTACCAGTAAAGCCCTTGATTATCGTTATCATCCCACAGGCGGCGTTTTTCCCGTTTATCCCACGGCAGGGAGCCGAGCACCTCACCACGGCCGGCAAATTCGTTAAGCGCAAACTTGCCTTTAAGCAGGGGATCGTGCTCCAGGATAATACGCACATTGTCAATGGTGGCTTTAACGGCACCCGTCTGGGCGTTCTTTTCAAGCAGCACCATCCAATTTTCCGGCTCCTCGCTCTCATCAGCGGTGATGCCGTCAAAGTCCTTAACGGCACTTTCGTACCGTTCCTTGCTTATAAGTGCACTAACATCCGAAAGCCCGCAGGCATACTCACACATAGCAAGGTAGGAGGGCAGGCGGTTGGTGGGTGAGCCTGCGGCTGCGGTATCGTCCTTATCGCCGTACTTGTGTAGGCGCACAAGGTCAAAGGCATTTACAAGGCGGCCGCCGCAGGGATCTGTTGCGTGGTGGCTGTATAAAAATTTGCCGTCATCGTAAAGCACGGCGCCGCCCGTGGTAGAGCCTCCGAGGTATGTATATCTGCCGGGCATATTGTCAACCGGCTCATAAATACCGGGGAGCAGCTCGTCCATTGCACGCTGTATATCATAGGTGCGGCAAAATGCACCCACAACGCCGTTTTTGCCGTCCGGATCGCCTTGCTTTACTGCCAGCTTGGTAAACTGTGCCTGCCCCGGCAGGGCGGGCCACTGTGTCATATCGTGCCAATCGGCGTACTGTGCAAGCAGGCCATCGGCAGATAAAAAAGGTTTATCACCCACAACATACACATACTCACTATCACGGCAGCAGCTCGGCCAATACATAAGGCGGCTGGGCTCAAAGGTTGTGGGATCGGCATATTCAAGGCCTATATATTCAGCTGCTTTACGGGCGATGGGCTCGTATTCGTCAGCCGTTACCGTTCTGTCAAGCGGAAAGAGCACACGCAGACGAGGGGCAGCAGGCTGGTGCTTTCGGGTGCTGTAAACACAGTACCCACAGCCCAAACCCTCCACAATGCGGAGCACATTGTCTTTATGCCCTGCGGGTATGTTGTCAAGGTCAAGGGTGATAATATCACGCCCGGCCACATTGTTGGCCTTGCGGCGCGGTCCGTTAAGGGTACCGCCGACAAAACCGCCAATATCCTTGAGATCGTCCTGCTGTGCTTTTTTAAGGTTTAGGTATTCTGCAAGGGTTTCGGTGCCCCTTGCGGGCACTTTTAACTTTTGCCATAATTCCGATACCATAAGCGTTTGCGTGGTCCATACGGTTGCACGCCTGCTTGCACCGGAGGCTATGGCAATTTTACGATCATATTGCATAGCGGTTACTCCTTACCGCCCGCACCCACGGCGGGGGGGGCTTAATCTATTTGAAAAGCCTGCCGGTGTTACGGTCCCGCAGTTCAATACGGTTTACCACATCAAACCCGGCCTCATTGGCTATAAACTTTAATACTTTAATCAAAAAGTTTACTTTGCCCTCAAGGGCGGCATCCGCCTGCATAATCGGCTTTAAGGCACCGTATGCGGTGGGATCGGCGTAGCCCTCGCTGTTGTAATAAGGGTTTTTGCTGTTGCCCATTTCGGGCACCTCCTTTGAACACAGAGGGCAAACCTGGATGCCCTCCGGAATAATCTCGCCGCAAAAGGCGCATTTATCTGCATCAGCCATCGTTGTTTACCTCCTCCGGAAAATGATATTTTGTTACTGCAATGGGAAAGTCCTCAATTTCACTTGCCCACACGCAAGAGCCTTTGCCGTTAAGGCTTTCCCAGATATACGGAAAACCGCCTATACCGTCAAATAAACTTGCCATTGTGGGCTTTGCACCGCAGCATAGTGAAAGCCGTTGTAATACATAAGTCCAGGGTGGTATTGCTATACTGTTGCCGAGGGCTTTGTAGCGTGCGCTGTCGGTGCTTTCTTTATGTACTTTGCCTTTGCTGTCCGTCCATTCGCCTATATCCGTCCAACCGTCCGGAAAGCCTTGCAGGCGTTCACACTCAAGCGGTGTAAGCCTCCGTACAATGTACTGTGCCTGGTCTTGTTCCTCGCACACACCGAGCGATGCCTCGCCGGTGGAGCTGCCTGCCGACAGGCAAGGCGTTTTGTTTTCGTCTGTTATAGGATCTTGCAGCAGGTGAAAACCCACTACACAATTAAAATTTTGTTTGTCTGGCATCCGTTGCCCCCCCCGCGTTCCTTGCTGTGAGGGTGTCGGTTACTTGTTCACCGTTCCAATATTGATACACGATCAAGTTTTCCGAGCCCCCCCCGTAATCGCCGCCACTGGCTTTAAGCGTTCCACAGCCAGGGCGCCAATTTGCAAATTGGTAATTTTCAAACATTATCATCGCTTTTGTACCTCCATTATTACAACCGGTGGATCCTTGTAGCTTGTTGCCAGCAGGGTAAATATCGGTTGCTCCGGCGTTGCTATGTTCCAAAACCGGGGATCGTACACATAACGAGGGGAACATTCCCCCCCCGGTACCCATTCGGGCGTTGAGGGTTTGTACTATGCCATCCTCGGCAATTTTAACCCTGCTGTCAGCCGGATGGTTTTCAAGTGCTATGGCGGGCTGATTATCGCCGCTTTGCGCTCTTAAAGCCGGCGTTTTACCATCTTTCCAGATATGCCCGCCAACACGGGAGCAGGATCCCGGCTCAAAAACCACAACATCACTTTGTGGCGGGCTTGGTACAAAAGGGAGTACGGCGGGGCGGTCAATGGTGTTAAGGGTGTAGCTTACGCCCTCGGTCCATCCTTTGCCGTTGCATCCTGCGGTGTCGGCTCTGTCGATGCAGTTACCTTGTATGCAATAAGCCCCCCCCGTTGAGCCTGCTGTATTAAAGCAAGTTTCAATATTTCCGGGAGCTGCTTGCCCCTTTTTTCCGCACGGTTTAATATACCCAGGCACGCCTTGGCGCTCAAAGAGTATTTCGGGTGCGGTGAGGCCTCCAAAATCTGCGACAAGTGCGATGCGTTTTCGTCTTTGGGGCACACCCCAAAACTGTGCATCAAATACTCGCCACGCAATGCTCCATTGTCCTCCCACATCGGTAAGGCATCCGGCTGGAGGCCATCCGCTTTTAGGGATAGGAACAGCGGGGGCTTGTTCGCAGGCCACTTTGGCGGTTTCTTGGAGCACGATGCTGAAATCGGCTCCTTTGTTGGAGCTGAAAGCTCCGGGCACATTTTCCCACACCATATACCTTGGGCGGGTGTCTTTTCCTGTTCTGCCTCGTTCAAGGTCAGCCCTCCTCATTTCTTTTATTATCCGTAATTGCTCCATAAAGAGCCCGGACCGTTCGCCGGCAAGCCCTGCCTGCTTACCCGCAACAGAGAGATCCTGGCACGGGCTGCCGCCAATAACCACATTGACGGGCTCAACGAGGCTGCCGTTTATCTTTGTTATATCGCCGTAGTGTTTCAAGGCTTTACCTCCTTAAATACAGCACCGCATTGGTTGCACACTATCGGCCCGTTGCCCTCACGGATAAGCACAGGGTGCTTACATTCCGGCAGCTTTACATCTTTGTCAATGTAAAAGCAGTATTGCAGCTCAAGCTGTGCGCCGGTGCTTGTTTCATAGCCGGGCAGGAAAGCAACCACATCTGCGGTGTCAATCATTGCAAAGCAAATACGCATATAGTCTGCCTTTTGCATACCCTGCGGCATCCAGGAGGGGTTAAGCACGGTGTAACCCTTTTTTTTGTACGCCTCTGCGGCGGCATTAAACTTTGCTTTGTAGTCGGGATCGCCGGTGATTTTTCCGGCTATGTATATTTTAGTTGCCATACTTGTTTACCTCGTTTCCCCAGACATCCCAGCCCGGTGTTGTATTCCTTGCAAAAAGCTCTATGTAAGAGTGATCCCCCCCCATCAGCTCTCGGATCTTATCTCGTGTAATATCCGGCTTTTGGGAATGGGCACGCAGCGGTGCAAAAATAAGTTGGCTTAC
>CAKSFP010000005.1 GCA_934454585.1 uncultured Clostridia bacterium | reverse complement strand
ACGAAGATGAACTTATCGGCAGAGTCTGCTACGGCGGTTTGGATTTATCAAGCACAACAGATATTACGGCATTTGTGATTGTATTAAGCCGGATAAGGAAAAGTCCGCTGAGAAGATTGATGATGCGGTTGCCACCGTTATGGCGCTTGACCGGGCAATACGCTGCGGAAACGATATGAGCGAGAGCGTATATGACGAACGCGGGATTTTGTTTATATAATTTTTATGTATTGATATCGTGGTATATTTGTGGTATAATAAAGGCACAATAAAACAAGGAGATGATATTATGCCGCAAATAATACCCATTCGTGATTTGAAAAATACAAGTCAAATATCTGAAATTTGCCATTCCTCAAACGAGCCTGTTTTTGTAACAAAAAACGGTTACGGAGATATAGTTATAATGAGTATAGAGGTATATGAAAAGCTTGCAAAAGCTGAAAAGTCGATAATAAACGGCAATGTTTCGGATGCTATCGAATCAGTTAAGAACATTCGGGAAAAATATGAGTTATAAACTGATTGCACCAAACACGCAAAAATTGCGTATAAGTATTGCGTATTTTGATTTTTTGTGGCATAATCATTCTATGAGGTGATATAAATTGACGCTGAAAGAATTACGAAAGCAGAAAAAATTAACACAGACCGAATGTGCAGAGTATCTTGGTATTCCTGTTCGTACCTATCAAAACTATGAAACAGATGAGTCAAAGAAGTCATCTATGAAGTATTTATTTATGGTGCAAAAGCTTGAAGAATACGGATTTATAGATGAAACTCACGGAATTTTACCCATTAGCCGGATAAAAGATATATGCAGTGAGGGCTTTGCTGATTTTGAAATTGAATACTGCTAACTATAGTGTATCACACCTGAGCAAATCCTAAACTTTGTGTATTTTTTAAACCGTTTTGTGTGGTATAATAGAATTAAGAAATGAGAGGAAAGAATTAAAAAAGACATCTATCATTGTAATTCTATGTTGAATTCAATAAAAATTCTTTATACTCAAAAAAATAATCATTTATTCTGACGATGGCATTATTTCGTTTTTGCAAGATGAAAAGCAGTTCGTATCATTCATTATGGGGAAATTCTGTCCATGTGGGCATACAAACAATGAAAGGAGCTCTATTATGAGCAAAGAAAAAACATACTTAAAGTGGTATAACAAAGTCGGTTATGGTTCCGGCGATGTTGCAGGGAACGTTGTCTATGCATTGCTGACATCATTCGTAATGATCTATCTTACCGACACGATTGGATTAAACGCAGGTGTTATTGGCGTTCTCATTGCTGTATCGAAGATTTTTGATGGAATAACAGACATCATTTTTGGTACATTGATTGATAAGACACATACGAAAATGGGCAAGGCAAAACCGTGGATGCTTTATGGTTTTATCGGCTGTGCAATTACCTTGATTGGTGTATTTGCAATCCCGATGAACATGGATAATTTTGCTCAGTACGCATGGTTCTTTATCTGCTACACACTTCTTAACAGTGTATTTTATACGGCAAACAACATCGCATATTCTGCTCTGACCGCTCTTGTTACAAAGAACAGCAAGGAAAGAGTTCAGATGGGTTCTTATCGCTTTATCTTCGCATTTGGAACAAGCCTCCTGATTCAGGCTGTTACATTCCAATTTGTTGAAGCAATGGGCGGCGGTGCAAATGGCTGGAGAACAGTCGCAATTATTTATGCGGTTATCGGTCTTATTGTAAATACAATTTCCGCTCTTTCTGTAAAGGAACTTTCTGATGAGGAACTTGCAGACAGTGAAACAAAAACAGAAGAAACCAAATACAGTTTTGGAGAAGCATTCAAGATTCTCGTACACAACAAATATTATGTGATGATCACAGTAACCTACATTTTGCAGCAGTTCTATGGTGCGATGATCGGTGTTGGAACATACTATGCAAAATATGTTCTCGCAAATGAGAATATGTTCGGCACGTTTGCGTGGTTTATCAATATTCCTTTGATTATCGCCTTGATCTTCACTCCTACCATCGTACAAAAATGGAACGGCATGTATAAGCTGAACAAATACAGCTACATAGTGGCAACAGTTGGCAGACTTCTGGTAGCAGTTGCCGGATACATGGGAAACATTCCGCTGATGCTTGCATTTACAGCACTTGCAGCACTCGGTCAAGGTCCATGGCAAGGTGATATGAATGCAGTCATCGCATCATGCTCTGAATATAGCTGGCTTACCAAACACAAGCACGTTGATGGAATCATGTACTCCTGCACATCACTTGGTGTAAAAATTGGTGGTGGACTTGGAACAGCAATTGTCGGCCTTTTGCTCGACTTTAGCGGATTCAAGGGCACTTTGACAGTACAGCCTGATTCTGCTATCAATATGCTTCACATTATGTATCTGATCGTTCCGTTTGCACTGGATCTGATCATCACATTTATTCTTTCTAAGATGAATGTTGAAAAGGCAAATGCGGAAATCAAAGAAAAACTTGGAATATCCGAAAATGAAGTTGTGATGGAATCACAAAACTAAAATAGAGGGAACAATATGAAATACACACTCGACTGGCTACCAATCCGGAAGTGTTTGCAGTCAACATAATCGCAGCACATTCCGACCACAGAATCTATGCAAACCATTTGGAAGCCGATGCAGACAATTCCTCTCTGATTCAGAATCTGAACGGCACCTGGAAATTTGCGTGGGCAAAGAATCCGTCTGAATGGCAGCAAAAGTTCTATGAAGAAAGCGTCAGCACTGACAATTTTGACAATATTCAGGTTCCGGGACACATGGAATTGCAGGGATACGGCAAACCGCAATACATCAACACCATTTATCCTTGGGAGGGACAGGAGCATCTCCGTCCGCCGTTTATCTCTGAAAAGGACAATCCTGTCGGCAGCTATGTCAGATATTTTGACTTGAACGATGCTCTGAAAAACAAACGTGTATTTATTTCTTTTCAGGGCGTGGAAACTGATATGTATGTCTGGCTGAACGGCGAATTTATCGGCTACAGCGAAGATTCTTTTACACCGTCTGAATTTGAACTGACACCGTATATCCGTGAAAAGAACAACAAGCTTGCTGTTGCAGTGTTCAAGAGAAGTTCTGCCAGCCGGCAGGAAGTCGGATTTGTACTCCGCTGTGGTCTTACTTTTAAGGAGAGGATTTGATGGGACACACACCTTATGGATACCGAATCGAAAATGGCAAAGCGGTCATTGATGAAGCTGCTGCCGCGCAGGTTCAGGCACTATACAAGAATTATTTAAGCGGTCTGTCGTTAACCAATGCCGCAAATGAAGCTGGACTTGACCTTCTCCATTCTGGTGCAAAGCGCATGATGCGAAACAGGCACTACCTTGGAGATGACTTCTATCCGGCAATCATTGATAAGGAATTCTTCGATGCAGTTGAAGTTGAACTTAGCAAGCGATCCACAAAGCTTGGACGCAACGACCGCTACAATGCACCAACGATAAAAAGACCACCCACAGCGTTTAGACTGGGGGACATTACAGAGAATTTTGACAATCCAATCAGACAAGCAGAATACCTGTACAGCTTGATAGAAAGCGAGGTTATTTACGTAAGTTAGCCGATTTAGTAAAAGCACCGTAGAAATACGATGTTCCGTCAGGCATATGAATTTATGCACACTTGACGGCGTTTTGTTATTCAAACGGATACTCTTTTAGGGGTGTCCGTTTTTTTACGCTTTGGCATATTATAAAAAAAGAGATGCATTTTTACATCTCTTTCGTCAGCTTTATTTATCGGCTATTTGTGTTCCCACACACCATATCAATTACTATTTTTACGATGACGTAATTTTTTATCTCTTTATTTCGGAATTTATCGCCCTCCGAATTAAAGACCGTATGCTTCACAAAGTGCTTAAAATCAAGGATTTCTACATATTTCGGTTTTGTAGCAACACTATAGTCTCCACATGCATGCTGTGCGGAAAAAGGTCAACCGCGCAGCATTTTTTTATCTCATATCCGTACCCGCGCAGAATCTTTACATCCCTTGCGAGCGTACTGCTGTTGCACGACACATAAACCAGCCTGTCGGGCGAGATTTCGTCAATAAGCTTAAGTGTTCTTTCGTCGCAGCCTTTCCTAGGCGGATCGACAACTACCACATCGGCGCACACGCCGCTTTCCACCAACGCAGACACTGCTTCCGGGCAGTCACCGCAATAGAATTCCGCATTGCCTATGCCGTTTTTTTGCGCATTAAGTTTGGCGTTCTCCACTGCCGGCTCCACAATCTCGACGCCGATAACCTTTTCCGCCGCATCTGCCATAAACAACGATATGCTGCCGACTCCGCAATACAAGTCGAAAAGTGTTTCATTTCCACTGAGCGCAGCATATTCTTTCGCCTTTGAATACAGCTTGCGCATCTGTTCATAATTCACCTGAAAAAAGCTGTTCGGCGACATAACATACTCGATGCCGCCGATTTCGGCGGTTATGCTCCCGTTACCCCAAAGCAGCAGATTTTCGCACCCGAGCACCACATTTCCTTTTGCGCTGTTTATGTTTTGCACAAGGCTTTTCAGATTAACTGCCTTAATCAGCATTTGTGCCAGTTCATCGGCATGGGGAATTTTTTTGCGGCTGTTTGTTACTATCGCAGCCATGACGGAACCGTCCTTTCCCGTGCGCACATAGATATGACGCACCATGCCTTTGTGGCTTTTTTCGTCATACACTCCTAATGAATATTTATTAATGAAGTCCATAATTATACGGACGGTTTTGTTTATGCTCTCGTCCTGTATCAAACAGTCGTCGCACGGCACAATCCTGTGGCTCGATTTTTCATAAAATCCGCACACAGCCATGTTTCCGTCGGCGCTTATCCCAACAGGAAACTGCGCTTTGTTCCTGTAACCAAAAATGTTGTCTGCACCGATTATCCCCTCAAACGCATATGAACCTCTGTCGCAGCCGCCTATTTTTGCAAGGTTTGACACAACAAGATTTTTCTTTATCTCAAGCTGTGATGCGTAGTCTGTGTGCATTATCGAACAGCCGCCGCATTTTTCAAAATGCGGGCAAGGCGGAGAAACTCTGTGTTCTGACGGTATTTCGATTTTTTCGATTCGGGCAAAGCCGTATGTTTTGTTGAGTTTTGTTATCCGTGCGCGCACGGTATCGCCCGGCACCGCACCGCCGACAAACAGCGGATAGCCATCAGCGGTCTTGCCTATGCCGTCGCCGTTTACTGTCATGTCGGAAATACCAAGCTGAAGTATATCGTTAATTCTAATCTCGACCATCCCCTTTTAATGTGATTGTACCACAAAACCGGAAATTTTACAATGCATTTGTGCCGAAAACCGACATAAAATCTACTCAAACATATTGCATTTTTTCGATGTGTGTGCTACAATTACATCACTGCTGAAATATTCTGACGAGGTAACGATTATGATAAGAGTAACAATTTTTAATGAATTTATGCATGAGCAGACCGATGAAGAAGTCAAGAAAATTTATCCGCACGGCATACACCGCGAGATTGCGGATTTTCTGCGCAGCGATGAGATAATTGTGCGTACCGTGACTGAGTATGACGAAAATCAAACCCTTGTGCCGAACTGCGGCATAACCGACGAACTGCTCGATGATACCGATGTGATTATCTGGTGGGGACATATGCGCCACAACGAAGTGCCGGACGAGGTGGCAAAGAAGATTCACGAACGCGTGTTGCGCGGCATGGGGGCAATTTTTCTCCATTCAGCGCACCATTCAAAGCCGTTTAAGTCACTCATGGGAACTACCTGCAATCTGAAATGGCGCGACGACGAAAAAGAGCGCCTGTGGATAATAAATCCCTCTCACCCGATAATGCAAGGGGTTGACGGTGAATATTTTGACCTGGAGCAAGAGGAAATGTACGGAGAGAGATTCGATATTCCCAATCCCGATGATGTGCTCATGATAGGCACATATGGCAGTCACGAGGTGTTCCGCAGTGCGTGCACCTGGCAAAGAGGTCTGGGAAAAGTGTTTTATCTGCAACCTGGACATGAAGCGTACCCTACATATCGAAACGAAAATATCCGCAAAATCATAAAGAATGCGGTAAAATGGGCACATTCCGAATACAAGGTAAGTGCGCTTATATGTCCGCACTATGAAAAACAAGATTTTTAGAGCTTTTGGGATACAATTGAGCAGGGCGGATTTTCTCCGCCCTCTCACACCACCGTGCACATAGTTCGGCACACGGCGGTTCAATCCATCGAAATTTGTGTTAAGCAAATCATATTACATAAATTCCTTCAAAAGGGGCGGCCGTTCACGGTCGCCCCGATTTATCCTCACTCCACCTCTCTGCTCTCACACAACGGTCTAATCGTCGCCTTGGCATCAAGCAACATAACCTTAACCCTTGCCGCGCCGCTCACATCCACAGGCACGAACACCGCTCCGTCCGTAAGTATATCGGATGAAATCTCTCTAAAGTCAACCGCCGTAACTTTGCCGTCGGCACCGTACGCGGCTACACACAGAATAACTCTGCCGTAAGCCTCGGGCAGATTCAGCACGGCCCTCACGCCGCCGTCCGCCCTCTCTGCGGACACAATGCTTATCTGCTCGCCGACAATAATCTTCACACTGCGCTCATAGACCACATTGTTAGAGTAGCAGTCAGCCGTCACGGTTACATCATACTCTCCGTCCGGCAGATTCTGCGCAATTTTGATGCACCTTGCAGATTCGTCCCAGATGATTTCACTGCGGCCACTCTCTATACTCCAATCCGCATATTTGCTTATATCCATGAGTTCATACGATACGCCGTCATCACCATATATCGGCATAAGTTCTTCAAGCCTGTACACACCGCTCACAAACGCCCCATGCGCCGGCGGCACTATTATCCGTTCCTCGCCGGCAAGGTTTGCCTGCGCCCTGAAATTTACATAATCGTTGCTCTCACCAACTGAGTTGACCGCCGTGACGCAAACATATGAATACTGTTCGCGTTTATCGGGCGAACACTTTATATCCAGCGATGTCACATCACCCGGAAATACGATTTCATCATCGCCGAGCGACACCTTGTATTGCGTAATCTCCGCACCGCCGTCATTTGCCACATTCCATTCTATGCGGATGCCGTTATCATCCGCAAAAACATCAATCACCGGCACTGACGGCTCGTCGGGCACACTCGCATCCGGGGTGCATTTCAGATAGTAAACCGTGCGAAGCGGCATATTTCCCTCGTCAAGTCCCTCTGCACACACCGCCACGGTATATTCTTTTCCGTTCTCCGGTCCGTAAATCACAGAGCCGTCGGAAAAACTGCGCCATGAGTCGCCGTCCAGGCTGTATCTCATTGAATACTTGCTGTCTGCCGTCTTGCCGAACAACTGTATGGCGCCGTTGCGTGCCTTTGCCGATGGGTCGATGAGCTGCGGCGCAATGGCACGCGGCTTTCTGCCCGATGCACATGCCGCCGGCCCGGCGCCCTCATCATCAAGTGCGCGGACATAGAGTTTATACGAACGGTCATTCTCAAGTCCGTTGAATATATGCCGCAGCGTGCCGCCAAATGCCACAGGTTCTGTCGCCTGCCACTCTCCGTCGTCAACCTTTACTTCATATGTGATGTTGTCTCCGTCAACGGGATACCACGACAGTTCAAGTTGTTCGTATCCCGGCATGAGTCCGTTGACTATCTCAAACGAAACATTGTGCAATTTCGGCGCTTTCAGACTGTTTGGTATCACCGCATATGTGTGCGCCGCATCGCCCCATCCGGACGAATTGACGGCACGCACCGCAAAGTCATACTGTTTGCTCGGTATGAGCTCAGTAAAGGTATGCTCTGTATTCATGCCGACATCTGTCCAGCTTGCGCCGCCGTCTTTTGATACCGAGTATCCCGTCACGGCGGCGTTTCCGTCCGCTCCCGGGGCACTCCATGTGAGTTTTGCCTGTTTGTAACTCAGCTCTGCCGATAACCCCCTCGGGCGCGACGGCGCAGCGGAATCGGCAGACGGCACAGCCTCTATTGCCGTCACTTCGCCGTATCTGTTAGTCGTGCGCGCGTTTATCCTCACTTCGTATGTCTCGCCGTTTTGGAGTGACTCAAATGTATATTCAAGTTCATCACCACGATAAAGAGTCTTCATGTCCACCCATGAACTGCCTTTGCACAAATGTATGTCATAGATCTTCCACAGAATATCCTCGTCTTTGACAAATTCATTTGTGCCCCAATAACCCGGGTCATCCCATGTTACGGTCAGTTTGCCGTCCCCGGGATAGACCTTCATGTTCCGAACAACCCCGGGGTCGTCCTCGGAATGTCCCACTTCGAACCGATACCACGCCGGAGTACCTTCGCCATATTCGTTGACAGCTTTTAAGCCTACCACATAGGTTTCGCCAACAGGCAATGTGTCACTTAATTTCAAAGTGTAATTGGTGCTTGTATACGACGAAACACTCGCCCTTTTCCAGACAACTCCCTCGTCGGACACAAAGTCCGCATGATCGCGTATGGTGTAGAGATAGTGCGTTATCCTTGCACCGCCGTCGTCCTCCGGAACATCGAAATTAACAGTAATCGGATTTGCAAGCGTTGACAGATTGTTGCTGAAATGCGGCTCGCCCGGCAGAGTAGGAGTCGTGACCGTATAGGTGAGCTCGACATATGCCGCCGTCACTCCGTTTGACACAATGAGTGTGTCGCTGTGTCTGCCCATGGCAAGTCCCTTTTTGGGAGCAACGCTTACAGTTGCCGAGTCTCCGCCGGCGCCATTTGGATTCAGAGCCGCCGAGGAAATCTCACCCATTATTTCAAACGAACTCTCGTCCTCCTTGCCAAGGCTCGCCGCAAGACCGCTTATTCCCTCCGTGTGGATATTACTCACCGTCACGATCTGCGCGTCCACGGTCGGTGTGCCCTTGACCTCATCATAACGCATACTGCCGAAGTCTATCTCCGTCCTGTCAGCCGCAATCCACACCGGCGCAACATATTCCGTCACCGTCACGGTAAATTCGTTTGACAGCACGCCGCCGATGTTCAGCCTGAGCGGATAAGTGCCCGGCTGTACATTGCCGTTGATGTTTATGCCGAAAGCGAAGTTCTCCGTGCCTATGTTTGTGCCGCCGGTATCGAGAGTCATTCCGTGCGGCGCGCCCTCAAGCGCTGTGTATGCCTCGCGGCTCACTCCCGGGGCGTTCACGGAGAAATTTGCCGTGTTTACAAATCCCTTTGTGGCAGGGCCAACCTGGCTCACCGTCCGAGCCGACGGCGACACGGTGACCGACTGCGGCACAACACCCTCCGGCTCTTGTACGCCGCTTGTTATATATGTGACCACCGGGAACTGACGGACATCGTTCCCATCCCCGAAATTATATACATAGCTGAGCAGTTTCCAGTTAAATGTCGCCTTTTTCTCACCGCTGCCGCTCACATTCATGCCGTCGCCCTGACCGAAAACAGTGCCCTCAAAACTTGTGCCGACTGCGTTTGCGGTTATCCTCCCACTCTCGTGTTCTTTCGCAGTCGAACTGCCGGCGGTCACTTTTACTCCCATATCGACGAACTTGAAAATGCTGTCCGCCTCTGTCTCAAAACCGCCGCCGAGCTTAACGCTGACAGATGAACCCGATGAGGATGTATCCGCCTTTTCCTCCGTAATATCGACAGAGAGAGTCTGACTGCTCTCACCCGAGGGAAAAGTGCCGAGCTTTGGGTGGACCATAACACTGCCGTTCTTCACACCGGCGCCCGACGGTGCGGAGGACGGATATGTGCCGGGCTTGCCCAATGTGTGGGTGAACACATCGCCGAGAGTCGGCAGAGCGCCGTTTGCG
The DNA here is from genome assembly GCA_934454585.1 of uncultured Clostridia bacterium. Lineage (GTDB taxonomy): Bacteria > Bacillota > Clostridia > UMGS1810 > UMGS1810 > RGIG4708. The sequence continues at coordinate 118,953 of CAKSFP010000005.1, read as the reverse complement.
TATGGGATGAACTCGCAGTAGATGTCATACGGCAGACTTGCGATCTTTATGGCATCCGAGCCGCCGCGCGGCACATAGACAATATACGGCGACGATGTGAGACTGCCGTCCGTACCCTGATAATATGCGGTGTATTCATAAGCATCGTAAGCCACAGTCGAGAGCACCACAGTGTCCTCGCCGCCGCTTGAAGAAAAGCTTTGGGTATACTCCACCTGTTTTGTCTCCTCGATGTCAATCGAAGCGCTGTGCATTGCCTCCGTCTCCGATTCAAAAACGCCCGCGGTGCCTCCGCCGCCTGCTTTTATCTCGGTGGAAATATACATCCCGGCAGACACGCTGTATGATTCTGTACTGCCGCTCGCAGATGCGGTGCTGCGCCCGTATGTTGTGGATCCGTTTGTATACATATCGGACGGGAGCGAACCAAAATACGGCGGTGACGCAAGCGCGGCGATAATAACCGGGTCTGCCCAGAAGAATTTATGTTTGTTGTATTTCAAAAATATTGAATCGCTGTCGACATCGGGCATGGCAATTGCCGCATACGCCATGCCGTCGGAGAGCACACTTGCGCCGTAGCTGCTGCCGGAGCGCGACAGAAAATATGTCTTGCATCTGCCGTCCGAGTCATATGCGCTCACCAGAGCAGCGTCGGCGTAATTTGTGCCGTCAAAGCTCACATTTGCCGTGCGCACCTCTGTGACATTTATTCCGTTGCCGAAGAAAACGCACTTATCCGCGGTGTAACCCCAACCCGGATCGGAATCCCCGGGGTCATATCCGGTGTAGACGCCCCCATCCTCGGTCTCGTAGCGATATTTGTTTCCGTCGGCATAGCGCACGAACGGAATGTATTTTTGATCGACAATGACCGTTCCGGAAGACAGGCTGCCATTTTTTCCGGCCGCAAAGCCGAAATCGCCCTTGAGCACACCTATCCTGAGCGGCGTGCAATCCTCAGGAGCGGTTCTCAACAAATCTCTTGTGTCGCTTTTACCATCCGCATAACCGTTGTGATATATGCCGCCCTTATGCACAAGCGACGCAATGTATTTGTCGCCCGTTTCGTCATAGTCAAAAGAATATATGCAATACCGCGGCGTAACCATCCTGTCGCCTATATACGGCGTCATGCGGTGCCAAGTTTCCTTGACGGACATAAATATTGTCGCTCTGCCCGTGCCGTCAACATCGCACATGGTGACATCAAATCCCGATGCGTCCCCTGCCGTGGTGCCTATGCGAAAATCCGCAATTGAGTCATCAATGTACATAGTCAGCGGTTTGCGCCGCGCATACATCGAGGAAAAATCCGCCGCGCCCGACACGCAATACACCGAAAACATATTGTCGGTATAGTTTGCGTTATATTTTGCTTTTGTTGTGGCTATAGCCGACACAATGTCATCAAAACCGTCGCCGTTCGTATCCCCTGCGGCGAGCGATACAGTCACACCCGGAGCTCCGATGTGGCAATCGGGCACGCTCATCCTGAGACCTATGTATGGGTCAAAAGGTTCGTCGCACCACTGCGCGGCGCTCTTGTAGCCGTCCGCCGTGCGTCCGTTTTCGTTCATATACCACAGGTAATACCCGCCGCGCACATCAAAACCGTATTTGTCCGTGCCGTCGTTATAAAAACCGTTTGTGGGAGTTGCGGTCGCTATCTCGTCATAACCATCGCCGTTCACATCAGCACACACAAGCGCAATGCTGTTGACAAAAGACGCCGTGTCGGCATAAAAATCCGCCGCGGCGGCACTGCCGTCATACAGCAGCTTCACCGGATTCAGTACCACTTCAGGTGCCTCTGCGGTACACAGTAACAAGAGCGATTTGCCGCCGGCGGTCTTCGCCGCAACAATGGCGGCAAGTTCGTTCTTTCTTCCGTCATTATCAAAATCGCCCTCACTCAGCGCAAGAATCTTCATCTCACCGCCGAGGCTGTATTGTTTTCCGCCGAGAGTGACGGCCGCCGACGCAAAGCTCGGCGCGGCGGTGCCGCTCCAGGCAAGGTTCTCCGAAAGGGAGACACCGTTTCCGAAAATCTTGGTGCCGCCGGCATTTACAGACAACGGCTCTCTCACATCGGACAGCATTGTGCCGTCAAGATACGGCAGCCGCTCAGACTCGGCATCCGGCGAGACTGCATCTATCCCCGAGAAAATCTCGCGCAGGACATCATGCTCATCCGATGCCGCAACGGTTTGCACCGATGCGCCGACTGTTGTGAAAACAAGCGCAAAGCTGAGAAACATTGAAATAAGTTTGGTTTTCATAAAAAACAACTCTCCCTTCGGGCGTATAATCTTGTAATAATTATACCAAAGAGAGAGTTGACCTGAAAATTAGCCGATGGCCAATTTTTAATCGAAGATGTGTAAAAATATGTTTACTGATTTTTCAATCAAAATATCACGCGCCCGAAAAACTATATTCTCATATCCGTAAGCTGTGCGCGCGACCTTATGCCGGTTTTTTCAAAAATATTGCTCACAGTCAGCTTCACCGTGGATAGCGACACAAAAAGCCGCGCCGCAATTTGTTTGTTGGTGAGCCCCTCGCAGATGAGCTGTGCAACTTCTCTCTCACGCGGAGAGAGCCGTGGTTTGCACGACAGCAGTCTTTCCGACGATCTTTCATAATCCGTGCCGAGAGCGGCAATTTCTCCGTATGAGGTGGTGTCGGCTTTTTTCAAAATCGGTTTCAGTGCAGAGAAACACTCTGCAAACGGCAGATATATCCCATCGGGCACTGCAAGTTCAAGCGCCGCATTGAGTTTGTCGACCGCCGCGCCATCACTGCCGATTGCCGAATGTGCACATGCGGCAAAAATATGAAAATATATCTGCGGCAAAATGCTCGGCATCTGTGCCGCAACTCCGCAGGCAAAGGGGCAGAAAGCGAGGAGCTTTGCATATTCTCCCCTTTCGAGCAGCACTCTTGCATACACTATGTGGGCAAAAGGCATGGTCATCGGCGCCACCATATTTTCGTTTATGTCACCATTGACAAGCCACAGCGCAACCTTGTCCGTGCGCCCCGTGAAAGCATATATGTAACCCAAAAACAGACTGAGTGAATGGCGGCACATATCCTCGGAGTTCTGCACCGCACTTTCGGTCATGGCTATTATCACATCGGAAAGTGAAACATCGTCCCCCCTCAACACAGCTATGCACGCCAGAGAAAACAATCCGCACTGATAAACACTGCTCTGGTTTTTACTCTGTGATTCAAACATAGCCCTGTGCGCCAGGGTCTCCGCGGCGGCGCAATTGCCTCGCAAAAGCTCTGCCTCGGCACGCATGGCGTACTCAGAACCCATGCCGTGGCCGCCCGTGAGGCGATAGTAGTAAGGCATGCATTTGTCCATCAGTCGCAATTCATCGCCAAGCCGGCCGGGACAAGAATGATACAGGCACATTACTGACGGCGAACCGAAAGTCCATGTGCTGCGCATATTAATAAGCCTTGCCTTACCGCCGAGAAGTTCGTAGGCACGGCGGTGTCGGGCGCTCATCTTCGCTATGTCGTTAAACTCGGTAAACGAAATCAAAAGCTCCGTCTCACCGATGATTTCATTCTTCATTTCATCCGTCAAATCGCACTCGGCAACGAGCGCAAAAATCTCCTCTATCGTCTCGCCGAGTTTTTCGTACTCATTTACGAAAAACAGAATAAAAGCGAGCGGAACCATGCTCTCCGGGTAACGGAGTTTGACGGAATGAGGCGTTTTGTCCAAAATATCAAATATCATTTGCCGCGTATTTGCGTCGCCGATGTCGGACAGATCATAACTTGTGTGGCGCATGGCAAAGATATTTTCATAGGCCCCTGCCGCATAATACAGACGAATGGCGGTTATATTCTCGCCGTATTTATCCTCCCACTGCGCGACAGCGTAACACATCCTATCTCTTTCGTCCTTGGGAAGATGCGCAAACTCCGTCTGCAGATAAGCGCGAATCAAGCTGTGAAACCAATATTCTCCGCATTTGTCATCACGGTGCACAAAACCGCCGCTCAGCATTTTGCGCACAAATGCCGTGCTCTCTCCGCTGACTTGCACCGCTTTTTCGGCACTGAAGCTGTCAAAGAGCGACAGCAATATGCAAAACTTCTTTTCTTCATCCGACAATCGGTCAAAAAATGCCTTTTCTATCAGGTTCTCGGGTATTCCTTTTTCAAAACGGGCATGCTTTGCATAAAAAAGCATCTGCAGGTAGACCGCAAATACCCATCCGCCCGTCAGCGACACAAGTTCTGTCAGCTCGGACTCGGTGAGCACCTGACCCACACATTCAAAATACGCGCGGCAATCATCGGGTGTGAAAGACAGACTCTTTGCATCTATGCAGTGCACCCTGCCGCCAAGGTCAATATTGCCCACAGATCCGACAGAGCATACCGATGCCACAATATGCATTTTCGGTGCACGGTGCGACGCCATCGCCGTCAGCATCATGTCCAGTCCGTCCGCGGTGTCGGAAAGGTTGTCAAGCACTATGTACAGCTCATCATCGCACTCTATATCAGACATTATTTCGCATATGTCGGAAAGATTTGCTCCGCACGGAGTGCCGCAGTTTGCGAGCGCCTCGGCACAGATTTTGTCAGTCTGTGCAAGCCGTGAGCAAAATTTACTCCAATATTCGTTCGCATCACAGTCAAAAAATGTGTGTCGAACAACTCGAGCCGATTCAAAGCACTTTTGTGCAAAAAACGCCTCGAGAACCGTGGTTTTGCCGAAACCGGACGGTGCAGCAATAACCGTAAGCGGATATATTTTTATGTTTTCAAGATCGCCTGCAATTCTTTGCGGAATGTATACCGCTTGCAAATTCAGCTTTGTTGTCATTGGTACCTACCCCCAACGCAAGTATAGCATAAATCAAAGTGAAAATCAACCGCGTTTATCTATGAGGATCACATCTTATTTTCCGAAAACAGGTGTGTGGGAAAATAAAAAAAGCCGAAAGCCCATTTCACTGAGTTTTCAGCTTTTTATTTTTGCCGTTGCTGCGGCCATATCAAATGATTTTTTTCAATCTTTCAAAACTACTTCCTTAATACGGCTGCAGCAGCCGGCTGTAAGACTTTTTGATCCTAAACTTCAAAACTATTCAAGGATATATACACCCTTAACAGTCTTGTTAATCATTATGAGAACAACCTTTGTAGCAGTCTCGGGGTTTGCATTGTCAAGCGCAGCCACAAGCTCGCCGTAAGATTTCTCTACAAGCTGCGGATTTCTGCCGCTTGTGTCGTACATATAGTACGGGGTCTTTTCTGTCACGCTGAACGACTCATACTTAGAGGAATCAAGCGTGTACTTGCCATCCTCACCTGCTGTCGCAAATGTCGGAGCAACACCGATAACACCCTTGCCGTCCTCGAGGTCGATGGAATATACCGTACCGCAGATAGCAGTGTAATAACCCTCTGTGCCGTCGTACTTGGTCTTAATCATATTTCCGGTAGCGCCGACAAGCGTCTTCGTCTCAAAGTCGAACTGCTTTTTGATGTCATCAATAGCACCGTTGCTGAGTGTGTATTTGATAAGGTCACCCTTATTGAATCCGTTAATCTGCGAAAGCTCGTCGGTGATAATCTCTTTATCTTGTTCTTCACCGAAACTTCTTACGGTAATTCTGTAAACTTCCTTGCCGTCTTCAGTGCCCTTCTTGTAATCAACAATTGCAGATACATTTGTGCCTGCGCCTACATTATTTACAGAAGATTCAGAGGACGAAGATACATAGTATACAACAACTTTTGCGACAGTTCCGCCTGTTGTGATGTCATAAGGCTCTACGCGATATGATGAATCGTTTGAGAATATGCTGTAAGTAGACTTCTTGTACTTAGCTTCAAGACTTCTGTCACAGGGAACAACAAGTACAATTGTCGATGAATTCATGGTGAACTGTGTCCCGCCTTTGGAATCCTTGAATGCATATCCTGTTCTTGAATACTTAAGAGTATTCTTGCAATCGGAAAACTCGGTTTTTTCGCCGCCGTCAGCAGAGAACTTAGCAGCGGTTATTCCGCCCTCATCGCCGGTGCCTATGGTTGTAAGCTCGGTAATCTTGTTATTGCTTACCTTATACTTAACGACCTGAGCCGCCCTGTCATTTTTTGACTTAAAGTTTTCATCTGTAACTCCGGATTTAACGGAGTTTATTCTTGCTGCCGATGACTCAAGCTCTGCACCGACATTCTCCGCCTTAACGGAAGTACCGTTGATTCTTACATTATCAGCAAGTGTGTAAGTGGTCCATTTGCCATTGCTGCCGCTCATAATTCTTACCTGATAATCTCCGCCGATGCCGCTCGGAGCGCTGTAGTCCATAAGGTAACCATATGGATCTGTGCTTACGGTTACATCCGTGCTTACTATTCTGCCCATGAAGTCAAGATAGAACTTAACATTGGAGCCTACAGAGAACTTATAGGTAGATTCGTTGTCTGCAAGGAGTTTTCTGAAATAAGGAGCAACCTTATATTCTTTGCTCGAAACGACGATGTTGTTGTAGTCATCGGACATGGATGTTACGGAACCGGTGACTGTAGCTGTAGATATCATAACCGTTGTGCCGCTTGTCTGAGTGAGCGGCTGAGCTATGGATACAACCGACTTGTTGACAACGGAGCTGAGTTTAGCCTCGGTCTTTGCGCCGCCGGCGGTTGTAATCTTATACGCTTTTACATCATCCTCATTAAGCTCAATCTTCGGCTCATAGTTGGACTTGTCATAAATCGTGGTAACGCCGTTATTTGTAACGGGAGCGTTTACAAAATATGTCTTGTAACTGTCCACATATGCAATGTCATATGCACTGTCGCTGTCGTTATTCACCAATGTGATTGTGCCGTTGGCAAGCTGCAGCAAATCAGCGGAGATGCTTGCCTTGGGAACGCCCACGCCATTGTACACGATGTAGAGGTCTTTGTCAAGGTTTACACTCTTAGTCTTATTATCGTTATCGGGGTCTTCATAGTATGTCATGCTCGTGAGAGATGCGGAGTCAAACTGCTCATCAGTGATCTCGAGAGTGTCATACTTGCCGTAAGCTTTGATGCTTGTAACGGTGTATTTGCTTGAACCTGTGTAAGTAAACTTAACACCTCTGCCGAGGAACTGGTTCAGGTCGGTATTCTTGAGGGTATCGGACAGAGCATAGATCGTGTCGTCAATCTTAATCTGGCTCTTATTCACCGCATCATCGGAACCGCGCAGAGAGTTGTCAAACACCGCGGTTACAACACCCTCGCTGTCGGTGGTGTCATTATTTGTAATTATGTCACCCTTGGATGTCGAATAAGTTGGCTTACCGTTTGCATCGGTACCTGTCTGCACAAGTCTGTCAGTATCGAGCATATTGTCACACAGCTGTGCAACCATGCCACGGGGTGCCTCGTTATCGGGGAGCGAACCAACGCTCTTTGTAACGCCTATCTGGTTTGCAAGGTTTATGTAGCCTGTGTACCAGGGATCAAGAGTTGTGTCAACAACAGGACCGTAGCCGAGTGCGCACACAATCATCTTTACCACCTCGGCATAGGTTACGGTAGCCTCGGGGCGGAAAGTACCGTCCTCATAACCGTTGATTATGCCCAGACCGGTTGCGTGTGCAACATAAGGAATTGCCCATTCGCTGCCTGCCATGTCGGGGAAATTTGTTGTTGTCTGATTAAATGCGGCATTCGCTCCTTCTCTCGTCATAACGACAATCTTGGCAAATTCTGCTCTGGTTATCGTTGCGTCGGGCTTGAAGCTGCTTGTGCCGTCGCCGTTGTCATAGCCGTTGATGATGCCCTCACTCACAAGGTTGTAAATCGCCGCGGAATACGCCGTGCTGTCGTCAACATCGTTGAACTTGAGTTCAGCGAAAACCGAGGTTGTGAGCATAGAAGTCATAAGCATCGCCAAGGTCAATGCAAGTGCTGTGATTTTCTTAAATGCTTTCATCTTTGTTCCTCCTGTTTTTTTCTGTGCGGAGTTTTGTCGCTGTACCGCACGATGATTTTTTCAGCTAATACCATATTAACATTAAAATCACAATTCGTCAATAAAATATTGCTATTGTTACATAAATTTAATTTTACATAGTTCTGTCCAAAACCAACAATCGGGGCGCCGCAATTAAGCAGCGTCCCGTATGTCGTTTTGTTAAATCAATCAGCCTGCAATCGCCGCTGTAAGAGTGTCTCTGAACTGCATGATTCTGTGGCAGATCACAAACGCCTCTGCTCTGGTTATGTTGTTTACCGGACGGAAAGTGCCGTCCTCATATCCCTTTACGAATCCAAGGTCGGATGCCGCAGCAACATATGCCGCACTCCAAGCCTGCTCACTTACATCGCTGAAGTTCGTATTATTATTGTCAGCCTGTACACCGAGCGCACGAATGAACATTGCAACCATTTCTTCTCTGGTTACCGCTTGCTTAGGTCTTATGGTACCATCGCCGTAACCAACAAGGATACCCTTCTTCATGGCGGTCGCAACAATATTTGTTGCCCATGATGACACATCACCCTTGTCTGTCGCGTCTATCTCAAGACTCGTCTCCTCGGGAATCTGATTTACAGTGAGAGCGATCTTTGCAACCTCTTCTCTGGTGATGCCGTTCTCGGGGTAGATGTAGTTGTTGCCGTCGCCGGACACAATACCCTTCTTATACAAATCCATTACTGCATCATATGCAAAATGGTCCTTGGCCAGATCCTTAAATATACTGTCATCACTTGGTGTCGGGATAATTGTCGTGTTGCCGCCCGGGTTGAATGTTCCGCCACCACCGGGTCTGCGGTTGTTACCTGTACCGCCGGCTGAGCTGCTCGGTATGAACGCAAGTGATATAGCAGCCGTCTTGCCATCATAGGTGATGGTTGCCGTGCCCGTGAGATTAGATCCCATTGTCACGGTTATCGCTGCGTCCTCGGTCACATCCTCGGTAGTATTATCCGATTTTGTCGCAGTTACCTTGTAGCCGCTGTATGCCTTAATGAACGCCGCCAGCTGCTCTGTGGTCTTGCCGTACCAGTCGGCATAAGCTATCGTAAGGCTTGCGGGTGTAACTGCAATTGATTCCACTGCCGCCGACGGATCCGGACTAAAGTTGAGTGTTATCTCCGCATCTTTGCCGCCGTAAGATACCTTGGCGGTCTTTGAATCGGTGTCAACGGTGATCGTCGCCTCGTTTATGAGGTCGGTGTATGTGTTGTCGTCTGTCATCTTAGCGGTGAGTTTCACTTTATTTCTGATAATGTCAGCAATCTTGTCTGCGGCGTTCGCTCCGCTCCATATGTCATAGGACACATCTATTGTTGACGGGTCTGCTGTGATTGCGTCAACCTCTGCACCAAGCTTAGGTATCTTTACTTCCTTTGAATCTGCGCAGCGTTTACATTTGTATGTCTTTGTGCCATCCAGGTCATCTGTCGGATCAACACTTGAAATCAACTCCCAGTCATGATCAATAATCTTAACCGGAATTGTAACAGTCAAACCGCCGTCAGTCCATACAAGCTTTCCATCCTCGAGAGTGTATGCTTTTGTCAATTCAACCTCGCGGTTGTCCTCATAGACTGTATACACTTTCAAATTAAGTGTAGCAACATAGTCGTCGATTTTAGTAATGTCACAATACTTAATCTCGCTGATGACCGTGTCGCCTTGTTTTACAATCAGTTTTTCAGGCAAGGCTTCACCGCGTTTGATAGTAATCGCAGCATCCTTGGTTACTCCGTCCTCAGTATAAGAAACGATTATCTTATTTGCCGCCGTGTCAACAGTCACGGTTGCCTTATCGGAAACACCAAATGTAGAACCGCTGTTATACTTAGCGGTAACATTGTATTTTCCTTTTATAAATTCCTTAACAGCGTCCTCGCCCGCTTTGACTGTTGCATAAGGAATGTCAAGCTCTGTCGGGTCAACCTCAATGCTGTCGAGCACCACTGCAGGTCTTGTCAGAGTGATTACGGCATCTTTGCCCTCAAATGTATATGTTGCCTTGGTTGCGTCAACAGCAAGCGTTGCGGCAACCTTGGTGCTGTTGTCATCCTCATAGATTCCGTAAACTTCTATACCCTGAGATTCGATATATGTCTTTATGTCATCCAAGCTGTCGATGCCGAACGGAATCTCAAGCGATGTAATAACACCTGTGCCCTTTCTTGCCTCTATCTTTGTGAGCAGAGGTGCACCTACATTAAGAGTTATCTCAGTATTTTTAGTTACACCTTTTTCTGTGTAAGAAAGTTTAACCAACTTGGCATCAACATCTATCGCTGCATCTGCAGTAACCGTTGCCGTTGAAGCATCGGAATATGTTGCGGTAACCGTGTATTTGCCTTTTATAAATTCCTTAACGGCATCTGCTCCTGCCGCAAATGTTGCGTAAGGAACATCTATGGAAGCTACGCTTGCCTCTATCTTGCTGAGAATTACGGACGCAATAGCGCGCGTTTCTTTTTTGCCGCAAACACTGCAGGTATGTTCCTCCGTAGTTTCGTTGATTTTTGTCCATGCACCCCATACATGATCACGCTTTGTCAGAGTTACATTATTGTTTTCAAAATTAACAATCTTATAAAAGTCTTGTGATTCTGAGTTTCCTATGCCTATTTCCGCATAATCGGCGGGAATGTAATAAGAACCGTCGTTCTCACAGTCATTACTCTTAAAAACAATTGTCGCAAGAGTCGTGGGTCCGTTTACGGGAATAGGAGAATCGGAATAGAATGAGATATTACCGTAAGAGCCAAACTCACCACTGAAAACATCTGATTTTGTTTCTACATACTTAAAATTCTCTTCAAATGTTGAACTACATGTGTAATGCAATTTGAACGAATTCAGTTTTCCTCCAAAACGCTCCGGAACTTTTGTAAGTACCACGGGCGCTTCAACCGTTACTCCGTCCTCTTTTACCACCGGTGTTATATTAATCTTCGGTTCGGCAACGGACACATATTTTGAAAAATCAACCGTTGTACCTGAAGAAATAAAGTCCGTGCTTGTCTGCTCTAATCTGTTGCCGACTTCAACATTGCCCGAAACTACCGATGTCGTCCCCGTGGTTGCCGGATCAGCCGGTACAAATACAAGCGTGAACATCACGCCGGTCGAACGGATGTCACCGTCCGTTTTACCGGAATCGGAATTTTTATTAACATATGCAATTTTGCCGGACACGGCATAGTCTTTTCCGAGCACAGCATCTTCCGCTTTGAGTATGCCGTCATCAGTCCTTACATATGTAAGTTTATCAGTTTCAAAGACATATGTCATCGTGAACGAATTAAAGAAACAATCAACTGCATACGGAATTCTGTCAAGCGATACAGGGATGTGAATCTCTCCGTTTGTATATTTGGCTTCCCCGAGGGTGATCATCGGAAATGAAAGTTCTGCAGTTGCTCTTCCGTGACTTGAATCCAGTCTGACAAAATTGTCATCACTGGAAATCTCAGGATGATTATCGTCAGTATCAACAACAGTCACATCAGTAGTGCCCATTGCGCCGGAAACAACTGTAAACTTGATGGAAAACAGGGAACCGCCGCTGGCGAAACCGCTCTTTTCAACAGCGGGTCTGCCGCTTTTTTCGTCGGCAAGCCAACGGATGCTCAGCACACCGGGAACTTTGCTGTTCACGAATGTTTCATCGGAACCCGGTATTATCATCTTGCCGCTCACAATACTGTCGAATGTAAGTTTTTCGGGGTCATAGTTATATGTCGCCGTAAAAGACGATATTTTGTCGAGATTAATAGTACCTCCAACGGCAACCGGAATCGTAACAGTGCCGTCTTCAAATGATACCACCGGTCTTTCAAACGATATTCTCGCTGGTTCATCCGCAAAACCTACCGTTACGAAAGATGTGAGAATCATTGTGACACACAGTAAAATTGAAAGCAATTTTTTTGTCATAACTTCCTCCTGTTTCCGCAAAGATGTTATTCTTTGCTTTTTCAATGTTATTTTTGAGCTTGTCTGCACCGAAAAGGCACAAAAAGACCCACTCCGACTATATAGTTATATGATATCATCTTTTATTGATTAAGTCAACCGAAACATATGTAAATTTAGCGACATTTTTTTTGGATAAAATGACAACAAACAACCGTGCGGCATGGAATTTATGCCACACGGTTGTTGGGGTAATCGAACCGTAAAACGCAAGTTTTCTCAAAGGCGAGGGGTGTATATTTTGTTTTAAGTGAGCAAGTTCTGCGCCGCCTCCGGCGGTCCCCCGAGCCGATGCACAATCTTTTGCAAAAACCCTGCGCACCCGTTAATTCCGTTTCCTTATTTTAAGAATTCTTGTGACTGCCGGGGAGAGCACCACATTAATGCCCATCTCCACAAGAAAATTGACCCCGACAAGAGAAAATATCATATATTTTGCGGAGTCCGCACCGAAACCTGCCGCCTGTGCCCACCCGCGCACCGCGCTCATGAAAAACAGCTTACATCCGATGAGGAACACACCAGTGTTTACAACCGGACACACCACCGCCGCGGCAACAACCGCCGCATACACATTAAACCGCTTAACATAGCGGAAAACAATTCCGGCCGCAAGCCCGCAAAGCGCGCCCTTGACAAGCACTGTGACAACAGTGCCGAGCGGATTTATGCCCAGGAACAATCCGGCATCGCCCGAGGCGAGCACAACGGCGCCAAACACAAACCCAAGCCAGGCTCCGCAGCCGACGCCGCAAAGCGCCGCACCTACAACTATGGGTATGAGCACAAGCGAGATTGAGAACGGGCCGAATTTAATAAAAGCTCCCATGAACTGGAGCACCACGACAACCGCCGTGAGCACCGCAGCTGTAACCAGCTGTCTCGTTGAAACATTGCTGTTTCCTTTCATAAACAATTCCTCCTTGCTGTCGTCCGCGCATGGCGGTACAACGCATTTTTTATTAATCATCACCGCTTGTCTGTACAGGTCGAAGCAAGCATAAAAACTCGTCTCCGCCCGTCGGCACGGTGTTGACTTTATTATTTGTTCTTTTTGTACAAAATATTTAATCCTTTGAGCACAAGATCTCTGTCTGTGACGATATCGTGTCTGCACAGCGGAATAATCGTATCTGACAGACCGCCGGTTGCGATGATCTTCAAATCCGCGCCCGATTCCTCCGCATAGCGGTCTATCATGCCGTCTATCATTGAAGCATTGCCGAACACCACGCCGGAGAGCATGCAGTCCACAGTGTTTTTGCCTATGACCGATGACGGCGGCTCAAGACTTATCTGCGGCAACTGAGCTGTTCCGCTGGCAAGGGCTCGCAGACCTATGTTGACACCCGGTATTATGGACGCACCGTAAAAAGCTCCGTCACGGTTTGTAATCATGATTTTCGTTGCCGTGCCCATGTCTATGATGAGCGCAGGACTGCCGTATATATAGTGTGCGGCGACACATCCGCATATCAGATCCGCTCCAACGGTGGACGGGTCATCACACAAAAGGTTAATACCGGTCTTAATTCCCGGACCGACGGTTATCGGCTCGACGCCGTACACCTGATAAATCGCCTGTTTTACCGCCGTATTGAGCGGTGGCACAACGGACGCTATGATGGCGCCGTCTATTTCGGTTTTCTCCACATTGTATAGCGCAAGCACACTGATAAGTTTTGCGGCATATTCATCTTTGGTCTTGACGGCATCGGTGGATATGCGCGCCTCAAAGCAGAGCTTATCTCCCGAGAATCCGCCGATTACCGTGTTGGTATTGCCGATGTCTATTGCAAGTATCATGAGCATCCCCCGTTTCCATATGATATTCTATCAAAAAGAGGCGCCCGTGTCAATCTTTCGTGAGTAAAAAATATTTTTTTGATGCATAACTTACACCACAAGCAAATTATGCAAAGGTATAGTTTTATCTGACTTCGAAATCCCCGCCGCATTCCTAATGCCGCCTCAAATCCTTTGCAAGCGCAATGATATGTCCCATCTGCTCGCCGCTTAGGCCTTTTGCGGCGTTCAAAAGCTCCGACGCCTTGTGAGGGTTATGCAGATCGGTATCAAAAAACTCCGACGGCGTGACTCCGAGATAGTCGCAGATGTAAAAAAACAATGTCATGGACGGATAGCTCGTCCCGGTTTCTATATTATTAATGTAGCTGGGGCTTTGCCCTATCGACAGGCTCATGTCACGGGCCGATACACCCTTATTGAGTCTCAGTTCGGACAGCCTTTGGCTGAAATCTTTATGTTCCATATCTCATCATCCTTTATATAATTGTACTATATATGCTATGACGATATATCCAAATATATCATTAAAAACGATTGACATATATAATTGAATTTGATATAATGAGTTTGGTAACCAAACTGACAGTGAGGTATGTAATGAAGGAGATGTTAATTTTTATCTTAGTTGCGTTCACCGTAGCTTTGGGGTTATACTGCGGCGGAGCAGGCAAAAGAAAAAAATAAAATAAAACAAATGCACTGTGCAAAATGCTGATTGTCAACATTTTGCACAGTGCATTTTTATTTGTTAATAAAACAGTGAAATTCTACTTCCCGGGTTTTGACTTCACGGTGTGATATGTCAGCGTGAGTGCAAGGTAAATAATGTTTGTGACCAAAATCCCTGCCTGCGCGTTTTTTGTGGTGAACAAAGTCTCAAAAAAAGTTGTTGCCGGCAGAAAGAACGGCACACCGAGCAGGGACAAAAATCCCATCGACATGACAAGAGAATACGCCGAGTATTCCCAAAGTCCTCTCTCACGCTTTGCCGAGAACACGGCGAGCAGAACACACGCTATGAAAAACAGCGCCGATATTATTGCCGAGAAAGTCCTTGCTGTCATAAGCGAATTAACCGACGACTTGAATGCCGTGGTGAGCAACATGAGTATCATAAGGGTGCATATGCCCAGAGTCGTTGAGGCAATCATGTAGTTGCCGTGCTTATATGATCTATCGTTATAGGATGTGTTTCTAATTTCTTTTTTCATATTCTATATCTCCCAATCTTTTCGATTAAATTGATTAGTTGTCAGTCTCATACATAATTGCCGCACAAACCGCCGGTGACGCAGTCTCCGTGCGAAGTATCCGTGAGCCGAGCGTCACGGATACAAACCCGTTTTCCCTCGCCGCATCAACTTCTGCCTCATCAAACCCTCCCTCAGGGCCGATTATGATGTTAATCTCTTTTTTATCCGTGCCGCGCACGGCTCTTTTCAGTGTGAAGTCATGCTCACATTCATAGGGCATGATATTCAGCGCATCGGTATTCATAGAGGTTATCGCGGTGCAAAACTCCGTAACCGGCTCAACGAGCGGAATCACACCTCTGCCGCACTGTTTTGCCGCCTCTGCGGCTATCCGCTGCCAGCGCTCGCACTTCTTTGCACAGTCGCGCGGCACCGATAAGGTGCGCTTGGTTATAACCGGCACAATTCTTGATGCACCGAGTTCAATACATTTTTGCACTATATAGTCCATTTTGTCGCCCTTTGGCAACCCTTGATACACCGTGAGTTTTATTTTCGGCTCCGCCTTGTTGCGGCTCCTGCTTACAATGCGTGCCATCACCCGAGCCGAGGATATCTCCTCTATCACACACTCGCTGTCCATGCCGCATTTGTCGCACACGGTTATGACATCACCCTTGCGCAGGCGCAACACCTTTGATATATGCTTGACATCGTCGCCCTCTATTATGACGAATCCGTCTGAGAAACACTCTCTGTCCGCAAAAAATCTCGGCACAAAAAAACTTCCTTTCGTAAGGTTTGTCTGATTTATCGGCTATTGAATCCATCAACCGTCTTTTTCTTATATGGTTACTATCTCACAGTGAAATGGTGTTCCCTTCAATTTTGCAAGGGAAGCTTTCGCTTTGGGCTGGGCAAGCGAGACTCGAACACGCATTGCCTAATCTATAGTATACCACAACACCCATAGGGTTCGTCAAGTATTAAAACAAATTTTGTTCATTTCGCAATGAAATTCCGATAAATTTTAGAATTTGCACACAACCGCCGACCATTCGCCGTCGGTATCGGTGTGGTGAACCGTCACATGCTCCCGCGCCATGGCATCCGTAACATCTCCCAGGCGCTCGTTTATTATGCCGGAGCAGATGAAAGTTCCGCCCGGGGCGATTATCTTCTTCACAGTCGGCAACAGGGCAATTATCACATCTGCCACAATGTTTGCCGCCACCACATCATATTTTGTGTCGTTTATCTTGTCAAAAAGTTCGCCTTCCGTGATAATGTCGCCGGAATACACGCGGTACTTGCTCTCGTCAACTCCGTTGCGGCGCGCATTGTCGTATGCCACATGAACCGCATTCGGATCAATATCGAGCGCAGTGGCGCTGCCTGCGCCCAGCATGAGCGATATCACCGAGAGTATGCCGCTGCCGCAGCCTATGTCTATCATGGAGCAGCCGGGAGTTATCGCCTCTTCAAGCTCGGCAATGCACAATTTGGTGCTGTTGTGAGTACCCGTGCCAAAAGTCAGTCCGGGTTTCACGGTGAACACTATCCTGTCCGTGCTGCCGTCATATTTCTCCCATTCCGGCTGAATGAGAATCTTCTTGCCTATCTCAAGCGGTTTGAAGTATTTTTTCCAATTGTTCGCCCAGTCCTGCTCGTTTATGCCGTCAGTCTCGGTCTCCAGTCTGCCGAAATCATCGTCCGCCGAGGCTTTGAGTGCGGATACGGCGCCGTTTATCATAGACAGTGTTTCGTTCAGATTTTCGTCATTTTTTATATACACGATGACTTTTGTCTCGCCCTTTTTCTGTTCAAGAAGTTCATCGTCCACATAGTCCCAGTATTTTTTGTTGTCCTCGAGAAATTGCTCAAACTCTGCCTCGTCCTCAATCTGCACATCGTTGAGACCGATGTCCGACAGAGCGGCGCACACAGGGTCTATGCCCGTGGAGTTTGTAAAAATGCTCACGCGGATCCATTCCATTCGTTTCACTTCCGTAATCAATAAATTCATAATTATATCATACTATATATGCACAAAAATTTCAATAGATTTCGACAGAAAAATTTATATTTTTTATTGCAACAAGTGCTGATTTGCTCGGAGTTGGTTGTTTGCTCGGGTCGGTGAGGCTGTCGACCCCCTACCGCCTTAGATACAATTATCCCTTAATATAATTTATCTCAACAAATACAGATGAAATTTTCGCCACCCCGCAGTGAACGACCTATGTGTCGTTCCGCCGAAAAAAGCTTATCGCCGCTTGACAAATCTGCCGTGGCATAGGATAATATAATAAGCAAATAACGATTTTGGCGAAAGGATGATATAAATGAATGAGAAAAATTCCGAGAGAGTAGAGAGCTTCACCGTTGACCACACCAAACTGAAAGCTCCGTTTGTGAGGGTGTGCAGCGTGCTCCGCGGCAAATGCGGAGACACTGTGACGAAATATGACATACGCTTTATGCAGCCAAACAAAGAAGAGATGCTCTCTGACGGCATACACACGCTTGAACACCTGCTTGCGACATACCTGAGGGATGACGAAAACGAGATAATCGACATATCGCCCATGGGGTGCCGCACCGGATTTTACATGACAATGTGGGGAAAGCGCAGTGCGGCGGACATTGCCGAGATGATAACAGAGGCGCTTGAAAAGGTTGTAACGGCGCAGGAGATCCCGGCGGCAAATGAAGTGCAGTGCGGCAACTTCCGTCTCCATTCGCTCGAGAGGGCAAAGGAATATGCACGAAAAGTGCTGAGCGAAGGATTGAGGGAAATGAAGGAATAAAATATGTGATTTTTAATGGCAAAAATGCGTCTCAGGCATATATTTTCTCGGCAAAGAACCGCCGACGAAAATATATGCCTTTATTTTTTCAAAAACGACTCTCAAACAGCATCGCTTTTGCGGTTTCACAAAAAATTCACACAAATCTCACCCAAAGACGGTATTTGATTTTACAATGTTTGTTTTATCATAAAATACGACAAATTGATAAGAATATAAAGAAAAGGGGATTTTTTTTATGATTTACAAAACAATTGTTGCCGACTGTATGCCGAAAGCAAAGAAAATGGCGGCTGAAATTGAAAACAAGATAAACGAAACAGTGAGATTGGGTTGGAATCCGATTACATTTTCCATCACCGATTCGTGCAAGGCAATCATACTCTTTCGCGTGCCGGACGAATCCACACGCTGATACCCGGAACTCTTATTTTGTAGCACATTATGCACTTGTTTCGGGCACAGCAACTTGTTGTGGGGAAATTCGGAGTAAGGGAGGAATATTTGTGTCAAAAAATTCTAAACGGCAATACCGTTACACCCAAAACAGAGAACTGAGCTGGCTCAGATTTAACCGCCGCGTGCTTGAGGAAGCGGCCGACAGCTCAATGCCGACGCTTGAGAGATTCAAATTCATATCAATATTTTCATCCAACCTGGACGAATTTTTTATGGTGCGCGTGGGGAGTCTGTTTGACATATCGTGCGCGACTCCCGATGATACGGACAACAAAACAGGTTGGAGCGCCGATGAACAACTGCGCCGCATTTATCACACCGTGCCGGGCCTCCTCGAGCTGAAAAAACGGCTGTACACCGTCACCATGCAAGAACTCACAAGAAACGGAATCGAGGATGTGCCGCCCGGCAAAGCCGAAGGCGCAGATCTGAAACAAATCAACCGTTTTTTCAAGGCAGAAATGCTGCCCATTCTGTCACCGATACTTATAGGACCAAACCACCCGGTGCCCCACCTTGTTAACAAAAATCTGTACGCTGCGGCACTGCTTGAGGACAAAAAAGGGCACAGGGCAATCGGGATTGTGCCGCTGCCGGAAAGCCTGCCGCCGTTTCTGATGCTGTCCGACGGCAAAAGATATGTCCGCTGCGAGAACATTCTTCTGCGCGCACTGCCGTCGCTTTTCGGCGCATATGCCGTAAAGGAAAGCTGCGTCATATGCGTGACACGCAATGCCGACATAAATTTTGATGATGAAAAATTTGACGATAATGACGAGGACTTGCGCGTCCATATGAAGAAAATGCTGAAAAAGCGCGATCACCTGGGCATTGTGCGTCTGGAGCTGAGTGTTGACATCTCGGAAGATTTCCTCTCCGAGCTGACATCCGTCGTGCGTGTGAGAACTCACAGAATCTTCACCGACCCATGCCCGCTTAATATGGGATATGTGTTTGCCCTCATAGACGCTCTGCCGAAGAATGTTGCGGCAAAACTGCTGTACAAACCCTACCGTGAGGTACGGCGGGGAGATTTTTGCCGTGACCTGTCCGTCTTTTCTCAGGTGTGGCAGGCGGACAGGCTGCTGTTTTATCCGTATGACTCAACCGAGCCTTTTTTGCGCCTGTTGAACGAGGCTGCGGACGACCCCAAAGTGCTCTCGGTGAAGATAACCATCTATCGCCTTGCGTCCACTTCAAAAGTCGCACAGGCGCTGTGCCGTGCCGCCGAGAACGGGAAAGAAGTGCTTGTGATTATGGAACTGCGCGCGCGGTTTGATGAATCGAACAATTTAGCATGGTCAAAGATGCTCAAAAGTGCCGGATGCCAGGTCATATACGGTGCGGAGGGGTTCAAGTGCCACAGCAAAATATGCCTCATAACCTACCGCAGTCACAACCGCACAAGCTACATCACCCAGATCGGCACGGGAAACTACAACGAAAAAACAAACACCATGTACACCGACCTCAGCCTGATGACGGCAGACCCCGCAATCGGCGAGGATGCGGCGGAGTTTTTCCGCAACATGCCGGTCAACAATCTTGACGGCAAGTATGGTGAACTCTGCGTTTCGCCGTTCGGGATAAAATCGATGTTTATCGAAAATGCGGACCGCCAGATTGCTCTGGGCAAAGACGGGTACATCTGTATAAAGGCAAACTCCGTCACCGAGCGCGAGGTTATCGACAAAATTGCCGAGGCGTCACAAGCGGGCGTAAAAGTGGATATGATTATCCGCGGTATATGCTGCATTCTGCCGAAAATCCTGGGATATACCGATAATGTGAGCATAACGAGCATCGTCGGGCGGTATCTGGAACACGCGAGGATATATCAATTCGGAAGGGGCGACAACGCGAAAATGTATATATCATCAGCAGACCTGATGACACGCAACCTTAACCGACGGGTGGAGATAGCCTGTCCGGTAAAAGACAGGCACCTGCGCGAACAATTGCAGTGGATTTTGTCGGCACAGCTGCACGATACGGCAAAAGCGTCTGAGATGATGTCGGACGGCACATATTCAAGGTTGCACAGTCCGTCGCCGTTCGATTCTCAGGAGTATTTTATGCAAAATTCACCGCATATTCCGCCGGAGCGTAAAAAAGGGTTAGGGTTGCTCCGCAGCCGTTTGAAAAGACTGAGGGAAATATGGAGAAAATAAAAACACAAAAGCGCCCATTACACGCACGGGCGCAAAATTAGGGGGTATATATTTTATCTTATATAAACAAGTTCTGCGCGATTTGCGTAGAAAATATTCCGTCAAAGGATGTGTATGTGTTTTTTATTCTTAGACGACGAGTTCAGCGCAGGGCTCCCAAAAAGGTGGTAGCATAGCGTGCCTTTTTGGGAAGAAGGAGAAACAGCAAAGCGAGTAAGCTGTAAATCTCTAGATTTGCAGCGCACGATGCGCTGCCTGTTTCGACGCAGGCGCCAAGAATAAAAAACACATACACAGACGGCACAAAATTTAATGCGTGCAAGATAAAATATATCCCCAAAAAACAACACGCAGTATCGTAATGCGTTAATCCGCTTTTGAAATCTTAACCGTAAGATTTGTCCTGCCGCTCGCCGTCAGCTTTATCGCCACCTTGGAGTATCCCCTGTTTTCGTTCTGTTCCGGCACCTGAGGCGATGTCGGCAGCGGCACGGCGTCCATGCTCATTATTTGCGCATCGGCGGCGTTTGTCTCAAATTCAAGCTTTATTTTTTTGCCGAGCCTGGTCAGCACGGCGGTGTTACCGGCTGTCTCTATGTCCGCCTTTGTGTGCATGAACCAATAGACCTCGGTTCCGTCCTCAATCGGCACAAACTCGCTGTTCATGGTGACCGACTGTGCCACGCGGTCGACATGGTAGCCTATGTTCATATCGCCGACATCCGCATATACATCCGACAAATCCGCCGTCACATAAGCCGATGAATCATCATAACCATGCGTTGCCACAGGCACAAACTTACCTTTAAGCTGTTCTGCCGTCTTGACATACTTTGACGGATTGAACACAAACACATTGTGTCCCTCCGCGCGTTTACGATATAAATCCGTATCGGTGTATCCAAGCTCATTTTGCAGATTGTAGTTCTCCGGTCCGAGATCCTCGGCAAAGCGTGTGCCGTCTATATCGAGCACAAAAGAGCCGCAGTCATAGTGCTGATGATAACCGCTCGTTGTGCCGAAGTGCGTGCCGAAATAGAATTTGCTGTCCGATCTTTTGTAGGTATCGCGGACTGTGAAAAGTTCAGCACCTTCAATATAGTTGACAGACGGAATCTTGTCCGACGATGTGCCGAATACGCGTGAGTCATAGTATATCGCATCAAGGATTGACGGCACCGTGCCGCCATCGGTGATATCGTAAATGCGCATATCAAAAGCCTCTTTTATTCCGAATTTCTTTGACATATACATAAATCCATCGGATGAATTGTTTTTTGACGCTCCGCTGTCGTGGTAGTTATAAAGCCCGTCTGCACCGTAGTTTGCCATGGCAAACCTGAGCGAATCGGACACACCCATGGCGTCCGTCATGCCGTAATCCGTGCCGAAAGCGGTGTCAAGAGTGGCAAATCCGAAATTAAAAAACTCCATGGCATAGTTCCAGTATGACGGCGATTCATTCCAACCGCCGTTCGGCATAAGCTCTGCAAGGGAATATTCATAGCCGCGCAAACAGTTTTTGATTATATCGAGACAATAGTCTTCATCCGTGTCGAGCAGAGCTACCGCTGCATTGAGTGTGCCGCCGACAACTATTGAATTATAGTTGGTTGCCCAGCGGAAGGAACCAAACATATTGCTTCCGGATGATGTGGAAGTTATGCCGCCGTAAATTCCTCCTGCCAGCACCTTCAATCCCTTGTCCATGCACAGCGCACGCGCATTCTCCCTCTGAGTCGGGGTGAACGCCTCGTAAAACCAGTCGTACGCTATGGCAAACGCCATAACATATGTGCCGGCGTCTATTATGTGGCTCGTGTTTATATCGGGAAATTTTGACGCGGCAATTATCTCGGTGTATGCCCTGTCGGCATAGAATTTGTCGCCCGTGATGTTGTATGCGTAACCCCATGTGAGAAAACGCGCCATCATCTCGTTGGCGGTGTTCAGCGTACGCATGGCATCGTCATATTTGTATGTCAGCACGGCTCTTTTTGCATAGCCTTTGGCGGTGCTTATCATTCTGTCCGATATTTTTTTGTAGTCCGCGTCGTTCTCCCGTGCGCTCCTGAGGTAATCAAAGTCATCTTTATCAAGCAGCAGTCTCGGGTGGGCTGATGCCGACGCGGCGGCAAAATCGTTCTTAAGCCTTGCCGCATCCGGACGCTCAAACTGCAAAAAGTTATTGAGAAAATCTATGTCGTTCCACAGCGTCATCTGCGACGAATCCGTGCGGAATGCCTGATATGTCCATGACGAGGTGTCGAGCACTTCGTTTTTGTCGGACACTATGAAAAATCCTGTTTTGAACGAGAAGACGAATTTGCCCAAAACATCCTTTGCGAAGCTTGTCAGCGGTATGTAGCTTTTGCCACCCTCGGTGCGCACCTCGCCCGAAATGGAGTATGCTCTGCCGCTCACAGAAACCGCCGTGCTGCCCGTAACCGACACTTTGCCTATGCCGAATGCCGCCTGCAAAGTGTCGGGCAGAAGGTACATTTCGCTGTTTTCTCTGTCGTATATATACTCGATTTTCGTCTTGGCGCCGTTTTTATACATCAGTCCGCCATAGGCATGAAAGCCGACTTTGCCCTGCATGAATTCAACGAGCTTTTCGTCCGTGGGATATATTGATGTCGGGGTCTCCTTGCCGTTCACATACGGATTAACCATGCCCTTGATTCTGAAATTATCCAGATACATATTTCCCGTCGCACCCTCCATGAGCCGAAAACGAACTGCACCGATTCGGTTCATCGTTTGCGGCAGTGCAAGGCCCGATTTTATCTTCATTCCGTCAACATATATGTCGGCCGAGTGATTCGGCAGATCAACAGCTATTTTCAGATTAATTCTTTTGCGTTCCTGAAAAAGCACGGCAGATCTTGTGCCATCGGAAAATGTGAAAGCTCCGTCTGCACCGAGCACGGCAACGCAAGTCGTAACAGCGCCCATCGAACTTGTCAAATCGCGCAGATAAAAAAGCTGCGCCTCGCAGCCGCCCACAGTCGTCCACACATCCGATTCAACAAGAATGTAGTCATATGTCCTGTCGGGATAGCGCGTCATTGAGCTTCGTTTCAGCGTCACATCAAAATAGCAGAGACTTGTCTTGTCCGTGCGCTCTGCGTATATAAAATTTTTGTGTTTGGGATTTTTGTAGTCCAGGCGATACAGCTCCATGTAGTTGTTGCCGGAAACAGATGAAAAATTGTTGTATCTTGCCGCACCCGAGGTGTGGCAATAACTGCTGTCAAAGTAAGTGTAGTCACCGGCATCGTTTGAGCAGTCAAGGCTGACTATGCTCGGCCCGTTTGCTGCCGCTGCCGCACAGCCGTGCGGAACCGCAGCCGACGCAAAAAGCACGACCGCCGAAAACAATGATATGAATTTTTTCAACAAAGTCCACTCCTTGTATTAGAACTACAGCAGTGATTACATTTTATCATAACGGAGTTTGAGTTGTCAAGGGGCGTTTTTGAGGTTTTGCGGACTGTCCGCAAAATGAATATATCAATTATCACACACAAAAAGCCCCTCATTCGAGAGGAGCTTTCCTGAGGTTGTTCCACACACAGTAGAACAAAACAATATTTGTAAGTGCCGTTATCACCCACGATATCGGGTAGGACACATAAATCATCTCGAGAGTGTGCCACTTTGCAAACGCGGTCATTATCCATATCACCCGAAAAACACATATGCCGCCGATAGACACCGCCATAGGCACAAACGAGCGACCCATGCCGCGCAGTGCCGATGTTGCGACGCCGTTTGCACCGCCGAAACCGGTGATGTACTTAAACATTATCATATACTTCATGCCGAGAGTCACAACCTCGGCATTGCCGGGGGCATATATGCCGATGAGCGCCGGGCCGAAATGTACAATGGCAAATCCCATAACCGTCCCCATGGCAAAGGTATACGCAAAACAAATGTTTGCCGAGGTGCGTATCCGCCCAAAGTTGCGCGCACCGAAATTCTGCGCCACATACACTATGGCAGTTGCCGTGAAGGCGTCCATCGCAGCATTGGCAAAGTTGAATATATTTGACCCTGCCGAAAATCCCGACATTGCCTTGCTTCCGAAAGAGTTTACACTGCTCTGTATGAGAACATTCGACACCGAATACATACTGGTCTGCAACCCTGCCGGCAATCCGATTGCGATAATCAGTTTAAGTTCGTTCAAATGAAAACGCACATCGCGCACAATAAGTCTGCACTCGGAATTTGAGCGAAGCAGCGTCACTATGACAAGTGCGGCGGATATATACTGGCTGATGATGGTGGCAAGAGCAACACCGGCAACATTCATATTGAACACTATGACAAAAAACAGATTAAGCAAGACATTTATGATGCCAGACAATGTAAGAAAGTACAGCGGGCGTTTGGTGTCACCCATGGAACGCAAAATTGCCGCGCCGAAATTGTACATAAGGTTTGCCGGAGTGCCGACAAACACTATCTGCATATACAGTGCGGCATAGTCTATGACATTGTCCGGGGTGTTTGTTGCGTGCAGCATGGAGCGGCTGAACACCACTCCGAAAATCGCAAGCACCACTCCGCACACCAGGGCAAGTGCAACGGATGTGTGCACTGCGTCGTGCGCGCGCTCTCTGTCACGGGCGCCTATGTAGCGAGACACAAGTGCACTGACTCCGGCGCCGAAACCAATGAAAAGGTTTATGACAAGGTTTGTCACGGCTCCGGTTGCGCCGACGGCGGCAAGCGACTCATCGCCGCAGAATCTGCCGACAACTATCATATCCGCCGCATTATAGAGCATTTGAAGAACATTTGTCACAATCACGGGCAGGGCGAACGCAAGCACGCCCGTGGCTATGTTGCCGCCCGTTATATCAAGTTCATGATTTCTTTTTAGCATAATAAATTACCTCAATTTGAAATCGGTTGACCGAAAATTTTGCGACCCATCAGTCGGCTTTTTGGCAATAAAATTCTCAAAGGCAAATGGTATATGTTATGTATCAGCGAGATCCATAGCGACTGCGTGTCGAGCAGATACATAACATATACCATGAGCCGTTTTGTTATCTTACATTACAGCAAATGTATTCCGTGCTTATCGCAAGTCTCTATCATATCATGCGGCCAAACGGACGACTGAACCTCACCAACATGAGCCTTGTGAAGGAAGAACATACACATCCTGGACTGACCTATGCCGCCGCCGATCGTATATGGCAATTCGCCGTTCAAAAGTGCCTTTTGGAACGGCAGGTCGGCGTGATCCTCGCAGCCGCGGATCTTGAGCTGACGGCGGAGTGCATCCTCATCCACCCTGATACCCATGGATGAAAGCTCCAGGGCAATGTCGAGCACGGGATAATACACTATGATATCGCCGTTGAGCGACCAGTCATCATAGTCCGGCGCTCTGCCGTCGTGAATGTCGCCCGATTTTAGCGCGCCGCCTATCTGCATGATGAACACCGCGCCATGCTCTTTTGCAATGGCATATTCTCTGTCCTTGGGCGAGAGGTCGGGATATCTGTCTTCAAGTTCCTGAGTGGTGACAAATGTGATATTGTCCGGCATGAACACATTGGCAAAAGAATAGTCCTGTGCAATATATCTCTCGGTGTGTTTGAGCGAATTGTAAATACTCCTTACCGTCTTTCGGAGTGTTTCCGCATTGCGCTCCTCTTTGGAAATAATCTTCTCCCAATCCCACTGGTCAACAAACACGGAGTGAAGATTATCGAGATCCTCGTCACGGCGTATAGCATTCATGTCGGTATAGAGTCCCTCGTTATGCCCGAAACCGTAGCGTTTTAGCGCCATGCGTTTCCACTTGGCAAGAGAATGCACTATCTCATATTCACCGGGGACATTTTTTATGTCAAAACCGACGGGGCGCTCCACTCCGTTAAGCAAATCGTTGATTCCGGACGCCTTGTCAACAAAGAGCGGTGCGGAGACTCGGGTTAAGTTCAGCTGAATGGAAAAATCTTTTTCAAAAAAATCTTTTACTTTTTTTATGGCAACCTCGGTTTGTCTTATGGTGAGGTCGCTTTTGTAGTTTTCGGGTATCATTAAACTCATTTTTGTCATCCTTTCGTTTATATTCATGTATAGCCGTTTGTAAAATTACTAAAATGCACATCTTAGGCACATTTCAATTGCATAAACAAGTTTAGTTTTCTCCGCTTTATGAATCCCACCACCGCTAACGCGGTCCCCCTCCCTTTAGCAAGGGAGACTTTCACCATAGCACAAACTGTCGCTCAAGCGAAAGGCGCCCTTGCTAAAGGGAGCTGTCACCGTAGGTGACTGAGGGATTCAAAAAACGCAAAAAGTTATCCACATTTTTTAGTTCGTTATTTTACAATCACCTATTTATATTCATGTAGGGTGAGGGGATGTGTATTTTATTTTGAGCGAGCGAGTTCAGCGCTACTGCACTGCTGTCCGAGCCGTCAAGAATAAAAAACACATACACGGACGGCAGAAGTCTGCACGCGTGCAAAACCGCCGAACCGCGCAGATAATCAGTACACACCGCCCACACCCACAGGCACAAGATTAAATTCCGCATTGGTTTTGCTTATTGCCGCATCATCAACACTCAGACTTAACGAGCCGTTATTGAACGGTGCGGCGCGGTAAACACCGTCGTCTTCTCGCTCTATCCTCCACAGGCAGCCGTCATAGCCGCTCCTTGCCCAAACTCTGAGCGCGGCGCCGTCAGTCACCTCGGATGCACTTACCTCAAGCGGTTTGTCCGGCACATTCAGCGGATAAATCTCAAAAAAATCGCCGCTCGGCTGCACTATCCACGCCGCACTGAAATCCGCCGTGCGTGTTGCAAAGACTTCGCCTTTTGTGTCGTCATAGGCAAGATATTTGCCGCTCGTTTCATCCTTTATATAATATATGTCGGGTGCGATGCCCGGCGCATATTCGGAGAAAATATAGACCGTCCGTCCGTCTCCGTCCCATTCCACCGAGAAACCGAAACTCTCGGATATGGCACGCAAAGGAATGTAGGTTCTGCCGCCGACCAGGGCCGCCGCCTCGGGCAAAAATCTGCTATTACCGTTGCGGCTGAATACAGTTGAACCGACAGAGAATTTTGTCACAACGGTGTTGCACACCGCCGCGGCACTCGCGGTCAATTCGTCCCATGTGACGGTTGCACCGAGTGCCTCTAGCACTGCGCGCATGGGCACCATGGTAGAGCCGTTTGTGATATACGGCGGCGCATCAAATTCTATCCGTCTGCCGTTTACAAGCACCTTTATCTCATCTTCGGGATAATCCGGCACAAAGAATCTCGTCTCCTCACCCTCGGCAAAACGCTCAAATCTGCCGCTGCCGACTGAGAGTGCGGCACTGACAGCATATTGTCCGCTCGGCAAGACCTGCTCATAACTGCCGAGTGCGGCATCCGCATTGAAAGACTGCATTTCGTCATCGTTCAGACTGTACAGATTGATTTTCATGCTGCCGCCGCCGGATACCGGCGTCCACGAAAACACAGTTCTGCCGTCACGCACCGATAGAGCATATATCTTGGGCACAATTGTTTCTCCGGCATTCCACACGGCATGAAGCGCTGTGTCTGCGGATATATCCGCATCATCACCCGGGGCGAGTGTCGCCGAAGTCGGCTTTTCGTCCTTGCTCCAACCGACAAATGTGTAGCCACGCTTCTTCGGAATCAATTCAGTTATCCTCGCCCTGCCGCCATACACCCTCTGCGACGGCAAAATTTTCTCCTTGCCGTCTGTATACGACAACACAAATGAACCCTCACTGCGCCACACGGCGCAAAGGCGCATTGAATCATTGAGTTTGACGGTGTCGCCGACATTGTAAACTTCATCGCTATCGTAGCCGCTCACACTCCAACCGCCGAACACATATCCCTCGCGTTCGGGGATTTTTTCGGTTATCTCCGCCGACGCAAGAGCCGTGTCCGAACCGACAGCCTGTGAAATGTCCTCACCGGCAAAAGTCTCGTATGTTATCGTATAGTTATATTTATATGTCTTGTCCGCCTTGCCCTTGGTGCTTTTGGCAAAGGCACTGCCTGTCGTCAGGATCACGGCGCACAGTGCGGCGGATATTATTCTTAAAATCTTCATGATGTTCATCCCTTCGTTTTGCATCAGTGTGCAAGCCACTGTGCAAGCGTCTCGGAGTCTACTCCGTCGTTCATGTTATATCTGTTGAGAGCATAAAGCGACTGTGCGTCACCGTGTTTCACATAATTTTCTCCCAAAGTTGTGGAAACCGTCACCCTGACGCCGAGACTCTTGAGCACCGCCTCGGTCAAGGCGTCGTACCTGCCGCCCGGATATGCCAGAGCAAAAAGTTTTGCGCCTATCTGCCCCTCGGTCTCTGCACGGCTCTTGATAAAATCACTGCGCAGGTTGCGCACATAGTCTATGACGGATTCTCCTTCGAGCCGAAGTATATTGCTGCGACAGTTTTCCCTGCCCTCATGCCGTGCTGACTGGTGCATATCGTAAGTATGGCTCTGCACCGATACAAGCCCGGAAAGATTCATCTCCCTCGCCTGGTTGTAATTAAAATGCGGATTCATTGGTATGCCCGTGTCCTTGTAGGTGTCCTTGCCGACAGACGAGCCTATAGCAAAAATCGTCGCTTTGTAACCATACTGTTTGAGTATGGGAAAAGCGACAGTGTAGTTGTCAAGATATCCGTCATCAAAGGTGATGCACACCGGATTATCGGGCAGATTTGCCCCGTAATCCACATAATTGACAAGCTCAGCAAGCGACACAGGAGTGTAGCCCTCGCGGCGAATGGTCTCCATCTGCTCCAGGAAACGCACTTTTGTCACGGCAAAAGCATCCGCCGCTTCATCCGCATCCGCAACCGCATGATACATAAGCACAGGCACACGCACACTCTCCCGGTAATCCGCAAAAACCGCCGTTGTTGTCAATATAATAAAAGTCAGTACAAATGCCGAAATTCTTTTAATCTTCCTCATTTGTTTTCTCCCAATCCATATACTATTCTTTTTATTCCGCTAAGGTCTTTGATGCAACCTATGTTTCGAAAATCTTTTTTCATAATCTCCGCCACGGCGTCCGCCTGGTCAAAACCGACCTCGAACATGATAAGCCCGCTGTGGGTCAGCATATTCGGCGCCGCCGCAGTTATGGCGCGATAAAACCTAAGTCCGTCATCACCGCCGCAAAGTGCTATGCGGGGTTCATAATCCTTCACATCCGCATCCAAAGTGTCCACAACCTTATCGGGAATGTACGGCGGATTTGATACGATTATGTCAAACTTTTCGCCGAAATCCGACAACGAAAGAGCGTCTGTTTCGGCAAACCTCACTCTGTCTGCCACGCCGAGCCTTTTCGCATTGAGCGCGGCAACCTCCAGCGCGCCGCTGCTTATGTCAACACCGAGCACGCGGCAGTTTTTTATATAATATGCCGCCGACACGGCTATTGCACCGCTGCCGGTGCATATATCAACAATACTCACATCGCTGTCGCAGAAGTTGTCAATCAAATATTCGACAATAAACTCCGTCTCCGGCCGCGGAATAAGCACCGACGGATTCACGGCAAAATCGAGCCCCATAAACTCACGGTGACCCGTGATATATGCCGCCGGTTCCTTTGCGGCGCGCCGTGCGATATATGATTTATACCGTTCCTCGGCATCCGCGCCGAGCGGTTCGGCACTATGCACCGCCGCATACAGTTCGTCTTTGCCCGTTGTGTGGCACAGCAGCATCCGCGCATCCGTCGGGGAGTCTATCCCGGCTTTTTTCAGCTCCGATATGCCGTAGGCTATTGCTTCGCGATATGTCATCACCACTTATCATCCTCTTTGTTGCCCGTGAGCACAGCCTTGAGCGATGCGATGGCAACCTCAAGCTGACTTTCGTCCGGCTCACGCGTGGTGAATTTCTGCAAAAGCAGACCCGGCATAGTGAGGATTCTCACACATTTGTTTTTGCTCCTGCCGGCGAACTTGAGAATTTCATATGAAACTCCGGCAACAACCGGGAGCAGAAGAAGTCTGTACACAATACGCAGTCCGAACGAAGTGTTTTTCCACGGCAGACATGCATAGATGAGTATGGACACAATCATGACTATGAGCAAAAACGATGTGCCGCACCTCGGGTGCAGTCGTGAGCACTTTGCGGCATTTGCCGGGGTCAGCTCCGCGCCGCTCTCATAGCAGGCGATACTCTTGTGCTCCGCACCGTGGTATTCGAACACGCGCTGAATATCTTTCATGCGCGATATGAGTATGATATATGTCATGAATATTACAAGTTTTATGACTCCCTCAAGAGTGTTGAGTATAAGTGTGTTATCAGTGAATCTGCCGACAAGACTGGAGAGAAAATGCGGCAGCAGCATAAAGAGCACCACGCTGAACGCAAGGGCAACCACCACCGAAAAATATATGGCAATGTCCTTTATCTTATCCCCGAATTTATCGTCAAGCCATTTTTCGAATTTTGACTGTTCGTATGTCTCTCCGTCATCAAGATCATATTGATCTGCCGAGAACATTAGGCACTTGACGCCGACAATGAGCGATTCAAAAAAGCTTATCACTCCACGCACAATCGGCACTTTGTCGAGATGATGATTGACAACAAATGAGTTTACCGGCTGTTTGTCTATAACAATCTCCCCGGTAGATTTTCGCACAGCGGTGGCAATCTCCTTGGGTCCGCGCATCATGACGCCCTCAAGCACCGCCTGACCGCCGATGCTGGTCATGTGATATGAATTGTTCTTTTCTTCCATGTTTTATCCTCCGAATTGAATGTACACTGCCGCAGAGTCATGCGCAGTTCCTTGGGCATGGCATTATATTTGTTTGAAAACCGGTTATATATATGCGTGCAACAAAATGTCCCGAAGGCTGTGTATGTATTTTTATTCTTAGACGACGAGTTCAGCGCTACCGCACTACTGTCCGAGGCGACAAGAATAAAAAATACATACACAGCCGACATATAACTATGTGCGTACACAAAAATATAATGCATACCACTCCTGAAAGTCCGCCATTCCCTACAGCGTATATCTCGCCTTATACTGCTCATACAGCTTGCCGAAATTATTCTCATCATTCTCCTTGACATGGCTGAGATATTCGTGCGTATCAAAGCTGCCGTTAGCAGTTTCAAGCAGACAGACCGCAATGTTTGAGCAGTGGTCCGCCACCCTTTCATAGTTTGTGAGCAAGTCGGACAGGATGAATCCCATCTCGACGGTGCTCTCCCCGTCTCTCAGGCGCTTTATCTGATTGTTCTTTATTTTGTGTTTGAGTCTGTCTATAACCTGTTCAAGCGGCTCTACCATGGTCGCTTTGTTCAAGTCATCATTAATGAGTGCATCCGTGGTAAGGGTGAGAACATCGCGCACCGCAGACGAAATCACACTGATATCGTGCCTTGCGTTCTCGCCGAATATGATTTTTTTGTCGTGAATCTCCGTTGCCACATCACAAATATTTACCGAGTGATCGGATATTCTCTCTATGTCACCTATGCAATGGAGCAGCTCGGTAATCTCCTTGCTGTCGTTGGCTGATACATTGCTGCCGGCGATTTTTACAAGGTATGTGCTTAGCTTGTCCTCATATTTATCAACAAGATCCTCCTTTTCATATATTGTCTGCATCCCGTCGGAGTCGTAGTTGCGCAGAATGTCTGTTGATGCAATAAGTGAATTCTTTGCTATATTTGCCATGTCGCAAAGCATACTGCGGCATTTTTCAACAGCAAATGACGGCATTTCAAGAAATCTGTCGTCCAACGCAGCAAAAATGTCGTTCTCGGGTCTTTCTTTTCCTCTGATGGTCATTATTGTCAGTTTTTCGATAAGGTTGCAGCAAGGCATGACGATTATGGTCAGCAACACATTAAACAATGTATGCACACATGCTATTGTCATAATCGAAATGCTGTTGTCCATAAAATCAAATGACACAAACATATGGAGCACATAAAAGAGCACACCGATTACTATTACACCGATGACCTTTATGTATAAACAAGCCATCGCAACTCGCTTGGAATCCGTGTTTCCGGTGATTGACGAAAGAATGGGCGTTATGGTTGTGCCGATGTTCTGACCGAGTATAATCGGTATTGCCGTGGAATACGGAATGGCAACTGTAAGCGATAGCGCCTGCAGAATACCGACAGACGCCGATGATGACTGGATAATTGCCGTGAAAAGTGCACCGGCGATTATGCCCATTACCGGGTTGGAGAACATGACGAGAAATCTTGCAAATGTCTCGCTGTCCTTAAGTCCGCTCATGGCGTTACTCATGGTATCCATTCCGAACATGAGCACTGCAAATCCGATGAGTATGGATGCGATATCCTTATGTTTGTCTCTTTTGCAAGACATTATCATAACAACTCCGACTGCTGCAAGCACAGGTGTGAACGATGTAGGCTTGAAGATCTTTATCCAAAAGCTGTCGCCGCTTATGCCTCCGAGGCTGAGCAGCCACGCCGTGACAGTTGTGCCTATGTCTGCACCGAGAATTATGCTTATGGTCTGCCCCAGGCGCATGAGCCCCGAGTTAACAAAACCCACAAGCATTACCGTCGTTGCCGACGACGACTGAATGATTGCCGTGACAAAAAGTCCGAGCAAAAATCCCTTGAATCTGTTGGAAGTAAGCTTGGCAAGAAACATCTCAAGTTTGCCGCCGGCAAGCTTCTTTAGGTGATCCCCCATGACATCCATTCCGTACAGAAACATGGCGAGTCCGCCGATGAGTGTCAAAACCGCAAAAAAGTCCATTATGTATCCCCCTATTGTCGAGTTGTTTATTTACTGCAATTATGAGTATGATGTGCCGCAAATTTGTTTTGTGCTGCAGATTTGCCCATACATATTTATTATATACCATGTTGACCCCATTTTACAAGATGTTTTGAAAGAAAACTCATAAATTCGTGAATTTTTTTGTAATTTCTTAACCGCAGTCAACTCAAAGGCGAGGTGACATATATTTTATTTTGTGTGAGCAAGTTCTGCGCTACCGCACAGCTGTCCGAGCGAGCCAAAATAAAATATATGTCACCGAGTCGATT
Source organism: uncultured Clostridia bacterium (assembly GCA_934454585.1). Lineage (GTDB taxonomy): Bacteria > Bacillota > Clostridia > UMGS1810 > UMGS1810 > RGIG4708. The sequence goes on along the minus strand of CAKSFP010000005.1, from coordinate 85,405 downwards.
CACAAATTTGCAATTATCATCTTCGATCACTGTTTGCCTGACAAACAAAATAACCCGCCGCGTATGCGACAGGTTATTTTGTATTTATCTTACAGACGAGCTTCAAGCTCTGCCTTCATATCCTCATATCCGGGCTTATTAAGCAAGGCAAACATATTCTTCTTGTACGACTCGACACCGGGTTGGTTAAACGGATTAACCCCCAGGATATATCCGCTGACTGCGCAAGCCTTCTCGAAGAAATAAACCATGTAACCGAAATAATACGGACTTATCTCCGGAACATTTATCACGATGTTTGGCACCTCTCCGTCGGTATGTGCAAGCAGAGTTCCCTGGAACGCCTTATGATTGACATAGTCGACAGTCTTGCCGGCAAGGAAGTTGAGTCCGTCCACATTCTCGCTGTCTGTGGGAATGGTGACATCTTTATTCGGTTTTTCCACATTAAGCACGGTCTCAAACATGATTCTCGCTCCGCTCTGGATATACTGACCCATGGAGTGGAGATCTGCCGAGAAGTTGACCGACGCCGGGAGTATTCCCCTGTTGTCCTTGCCCTCACTCTCACCAAAGAGCTGTTTCCACCACTCGGAGAAATATGTCAGGCAGGGTTCGTAGTTTACAAGGAATTCCACCGCTTTGCCCTTGCGCGCAAGTATGTTGCGCAGTGCGGCATATTTGTAGCAGTCGTTCTCCGCATAGGGTTTTGAATAAGTCTGTCTTGCGTCTGCTGCGCCCTGCATCATGGAGTCAATATCTATGCCTGACGCTGCAATCGGAAGAAGTCCGACTGCCGTGAGCACGGAAAATCTGCCGCCGACATCGTCCGGCACAACAAATGTCTCGTATCCCTCTTTGTCGGCAAAGTTTTTGAGTGCACCTTTGTGCTTGTCAGTTGTAGCATATATTCTGCCGACAGCCTCCGCCGCGCCGTATTTCTCGATAAGCATATTGCGCAGAATACGGAATGCGAGAGCCGGCTCGGTAGTCGTGCCCGATTTTGAAATGATGTTTATGCTGAAATCCTTGTCCTTGAGGAACTCGGTAAGGTCCGCAAGGTAAGTTGAGCTAATGCTGTTGCCGGCATAGATGATTGTTGGGTTGCCGCCCGTTGCACCGAAATCGGCAAAGCTGTTGCGCAGCATGGAAGTAGCTGCCTTTGCACCGAGGTACGAACCACCGATACCAACAACCACAAGCACCTGAGAATCGGAGCGGATTTTGTCTGCCGCTTTTTTTATTCTTGCAAATTCTTCTTTATCATAATTCACCGGAAGATCGACCCAACCGAGAAAATCGTTGCCGGCACCGCTGCCGCTTTCAAGAATATCCGCGGCAAGCGAAGTGATTTTCTCCATGTTGTCCATTTCTTCGGCTGAAACAAATTTTTGCACTTTGGAACAATCGAGACTCAACATATATTGTTACCTCTTTCTTAATTAAATTATTTAACAAAGTTATTATATCACCTTAGCGTATATTTTTCAATATGTAATTTTTATATATATTTCAAATAATTTCATCTTTTTTTGTGCGAACCATGAGCGACATGACCGCATCACGAGGATTTGTGCCGTTGTAGATTACATCATATGCCGCACCAACTATAGGCATATCCACATTTTTTATCTTAGCCAATTCGTAGACGGACGCCGCACAACTTATGCCCTCCACCACCATATGCACCTCAGAGAGGGTCTCATCAAGTGACTTGCCCTTACCGAGCAGTATTCCGGCGCGCCTGTTGCGGCTGTGCATACTGGTGCAGGTGACAATAAGATCGCCTATGCCGCTCAAACCCCAGAATGTGTCCGGCTTCGCTCCCATGGCAACACCGAGGCGCGAAATCTCTCTTATGCCGCGCGTCATAAGTGCCGCCTTGGTGTTGTCGCCGAAACCTATGCCGTCTATGATGCCGGCGCACAGCGCAATCACATTTTTGACCGAGCCGCCCAGTTCCACGCCGAGCATATCATTGCTTGTGTACACGCGGAATGTGTCGCTCATGAACATATCCTGAACCGCGCGCGCAGTGTCGGGGCAATCAGACGCGGCAACATTGCATGTGGGCACGCCGCGCGATGCCTCCTCGGCATGCGACGGGCCCGACATGACAGCTACGCGAGCCCCGGGGCATTCTTCGGCGACAACATCGCTCATTATCTTGTGAGTGCCTTTCTCTATGCCTTTTGACAATATTACAACCACGGTGCCGTCCGCAAGATACGGTGCAAGAGACTGCGCAGTTGCGCGCACCGCCGCAGAAGGTGTGACGAGCACAACCGCATCCGAATCGGCAACGCAAGATATGTCGGCGGTAAATTCCATCTCGGGGTCAAGCTTGACTCCGGGCAAATATTCACGGTTCTCCAGATTCTGCGCAAGGAGTGCGTTCTTGCTCTCACTGCGCGACCACAGGCGCACCCTGTGACCGTTTTTTCGCAGCAGCACCGCCGCCGCAGTGCCCCAGCTGCCCGAACCTATGACCGATATTGTTTTAGTGTCAGACATAACGATACCTCTATTTTCTGCCGAAATATGTTTTTGATTCCGTACCTGTCGCCAGGCGGCGAATGTTCTCCCTGTGCTTGAAAACAGCGAGCGCCGCTATGAGGCACGACACTGCGATGAACACGCTGTCGCCCCTGTGGAACATATACACAAGCAACGGAAACATAACCGCGGATATACACGAACCGAGGGAAACATAGCGTGTGGTAACGAATATTGCCGCAAAGATGAGCAGCAAAATGACGCCGATTTCCCAGTCAAGCATAAATATGACGGCAATGCTTGTCATTATTCCCTTGCCGCCGCGGAAACCGAAGTATATGGGGAAAATGTGCCCCACAACCGCAAAGAGCGCGGCATAATACTGCGGTATGCGCACATCGCCGCTGACGGAGAAAAAATCAAACGCCAACCGTGCGATGAGCACAGCAAGAATACCCTTCAAGGCATCTCCGATAACGACGGCAATTGCCGCTCCCTTGCCGAGCACACGCAAAGTGTTTGTGGCGCCTGCGTTACCGCTGCCGAAGTTGCGGATGTCCGATTTGCCGGCTATTTTCGACACGATTATGGATGTGTTGATGCTGCCGAGCAGATATGCGATTGCTGAGCTGAACAAAATGATACTTAACATGGTTACCCCTCCGATTCGTGATTATTTATATTATTCTGCGAAGCTGTGCACAGAAAAATATTTCGTCAAAGGATGTGTATGTGTTTTTTATTCTCAGACGACGAGTTCAGCGCAGGGTTCCCAAAAAGGTGGTAGCATAGCGTGCCTTTTTGGGAAAAAGGAGAAACAGCAGAGCGAGTAAGTTGTAAATCTCCTTGATTTGCAACGCACGATGCACCGCTTGTTTCGACGCAGGCGGCAAGAATAAAAAACACATACACAGACGGCACAAAATAAAGATACACAGCCAATCCGATTCACTGTTTATCAATAATCTCCTATTTTGTTCCCTTATCCTCGCCGCGTTGACGGATGATAAACCTTATCGGCGTTCCCTCCAGTCCGAACGACGAACGAATCTGATTTTCTATATAGCGCACATATGAATAATGCGCAAGCTCCTTGTCATTGACAAAAAGCACAAATGTCGGCGGCTTCGTGCTCGCCTGGGTGATGTACATAATCTTGAGGCGTCTGCCCTTGTCCGACGGTGGCTGAACTTTCGATACTGCCTCGTTGAGTATGTCGTTGAGCACACCCGTCGATATGCGCATAGCATGCTGCATATTCACATATTTGATAAGGTCAAACAGCTTGCCTATGCGCGCGCCCGTGAGTGCCGAAGTAAACGCCACCGGAGCATATGTCATATACGCAAGACCTTTTTCAACATCGGCACGGAATTTTGCCATGGTGTTGGAGTCCTTTTCGACAAGGTCCCACTTATTCACGACTATAATGCTCGCCTTGCCTTGTTCATGGGCATAACCGGCAATCTTGGTATCCTGTTCCGTCACTCCCTCCTCGGCATCAATCAGAATGAGCACAACATCGCTCCTATCTACCGCCGAAAGAGAGCGCACCACGCTGTATCGCTCTATGTTTTCGTCTATCTTGCCCTTTTTTCTCATTCCGGCTGTGTCTATAAATGTGTACTTCTGTCCGTCACGCTCATATTCCGTATCTATGGCGTCCCTGGTTGTTCCGGCAATGTTGCTGACGATAACACGGTTCTCGCCCAAAATCCTATTTATCAGCGAAGATTTGCCAACATTCGGCTTGCCGATTACGGCAACCTTTATGGAGTCGTCATCTGCCTCACCGTCGTCATCCCAGTCTACATATTCAAAAAGTTTGTCAAGCAAATCGCCCGTGCCGAGACCGTGTACAGACGACACAGCTATGGGTTCGTCCAACCCAAGGTTGTAAAATTCATAAAACTCCATGGGCACATCGCCGACATTATCCACCTTGTTGCACACAAGCACTATAGGTTTGCCCGAACGCATGAGCATGGCGGCAACATCTTTGTCTGCCGAAGTAAGACCCGACTTGACATCCACCATGAATATTATTGCATCTGCCATGTCAACGGCTATCTGTGCCTGGCGGCGCATCTGCTCCAGGATGATATCATCGTTCGCCGGTTCTATGCCGCCGGTGTCTATGAGGATGAATTTGCGGGTGAGCCATTCGCCCTCGGCATATATGCGGTCGCGCGTCACGCCGGGAGTATCTTCAACTATGGATATCCTCTCACCGATTATTTTGTTAAACAGAGTGGATTTGCCCACATTCGGGCGGCCCACTATTGCAAATGTTGGTTTTCTCATGTTCTTTCTCCGTTCTAAAGGAAATATTTATTACAGCATCAGCACTCTGACAAAATCCATGCCGCTGTTGTCCGTCTTAACCACCTTTACGCCCAGCGCAGCCTCAACATCTTCCAGACTTGTGTCATCCAGAAAAATGTCACAGTCGTCCTTGAACATACTCTCGGACAAAATCAGATATTCGCCCAAATCCTTGCCCCTTAGCTGTGAGATGATGTCACCTCCGCACAAAAGTCCCGTGACGGTTATCTTCTCGCCGAAAAAGTCATTGCGGATTTTCTCAACACGGCAATCGAGCCGGGGATTGACGCTCTTTATCATGGCGACATACCTGCAGATGAAATCATATGCAATGTATGATGTTGCAATGGTTTTTTTGCATGGATTCAAATCTGCAAATTCATCCGCAAATTCCATCTCCGTCTCTATTTCACGATTAAGAACCGCCACAAGTCCCACTCCGTTTTCTATCTGCGGGAAATCCTCATATGCCTCATACACGGGAATTGGTAAGTCTGCCTTGATGTAGAACTCATCCGCAAGATACACCAACCGCGTGCCGATGTCGGAAAGAAACTCGTCCTGATATGCGCTTACCTGTCCGATGACGGCGGCACAGTCGTCCTTTTCAAAGCTTTCAAGTTTGAATAACCCCTTGCGGTATCGGCTTATACCGACCGGGACTATACTTATGCTGCGAACCGCCGGGAAAAGCCCGCGCAGATCATGCACCGTGCGCCTCAGATAATCACCGTCGTTTATACCCTTGCAGAGAACTATCTGCGCATTCATCAGTATGCCCGATTCGGCAAACTTTTTCATGATGTCGAGCACCTTGTATGCAAAGCGGTTGTTAAGCATCATACAGCGCCGCTCGCCGTCCGTTACATGTACACTCACATTTATGGGACTGACCCTTAGGGCGCATAGTCTGTCAATATCCGCATCGGACAGATTGGTGAGCGTGACATAGTTGCCCTGAAGAAAGCTTAGGCGAATGTCATCATCCTTGAACGACATGGTGGAACGCACATTCGGAGGAAGCTGATCCATAAAGCAGAAAATGCATTTGTTGCGGCAAAGCTTGGGATCATCTATCAGCTCATGCTCAAATGTAACGCCAAACTGCTCATAGCAGTCGTTGCAGACCTCTATCTCCTCCGTGCTTCCATCTCTTTTCTGCACTTCAACGGTGTAGAAATCGTCACTTGTGTAATATTTGAAATCAAGAATATCTATAATCTCCTTACCGTTGATGCCAAGTATCACATCGCCGGGTTCTATGCCGCAGTCGGCGGCTATGGAATCATAGTCAACAGTTTTTACAACTGCTCTGTTTGCCATATTTCTCTCCTGTTTATTTACTCAAAAAATCATACACATCCTGCGGAGTTTTTGCAAGATACACATTTGGATATTGCTCGAGCTCCGCTCTGTCGCCGTAGCCGTAGAGCACGCCTATGGCATCTATGCCAATGCACTCTGCACCGGTTAAATCGTAGCACCTGTCACCAACCATTACAGCTTGTGATTTATCTATTTCACACTTTTCAAAAATATATTCCAAAACTTTCTCCTTTGTGTCGCGCGATGTATCGAGAGACGCACCGCCCACAAAATAAAAGTATTTTTTCAGGTCAAAATGCTCCAAGATTGCCTCTGCGGACACAAGCGGTTTCGATGTGGCAAGCACAAGGAGAAAACCGTCCTTTTGCAGATTCTCAAGCAATTCACTCACGCCGGGAAATATCTTGTGCTCTTTGAGAAAACACTTTTTGTATCTCTCACGATATTTCTCCACAGCGGCTAGAGATTTTTCCTTGCCGAAATCAAAGAGTTTTTCAAAAGACTCCCTGAGCGGAGGCCCGAGGATGAGTCTCAGCTTGGATTTATCATAGTCCGTCACGCCGTAATATTCCAGCGCATACACGAACGAACGCGTCACCGCCTCGTATGAATCGGTTATGGTGCCGTCCATGTCGAACAATATGCATTTATATTTCTTCATAAAGTATCACCTCGTTGCAGCAGATAATTCTCAATATCCCTTTTTAGCAAAAATAGCCCACCTTACCGGCGGGCTATAAGTTGCGTAAAGAAATCAGTCTTCAACCTTGATTACTTCGGAATTGCCGTAGTAACCGCAAGATTTGCAAACTCTGTGCGGGAGCTTAAACTCCTGACATTTCGGGCACTTAACCATGCCGGGCAAGCTAAGCTTCCAGTTTGCTCTTCTTTTATCTCGTCTTGCTTTTGATACTTTTCTCTTAGGTACTGCCATGTTTCCACCTCCCAAAACTTATGAAAAACGATTTTTACAAAAAATCTTTCAGGGCTGCCAATCTTGGGTCAATATTGTCATCCTTACAATCACACTCTTCGTGATTGAGATTGCAGCCACAAACATGACATAGCCCCTTGCAGTCTTCACTGCACAAAAAATTTATCGGCAATTCCGAGCAAAAACCCTTAACCACCGTTTCATCCAAATCGAGCTCATGAGAGTCGATTATGATAACTTCTTCATCCGACGATTCCCTTGCAAACCTCTCGTTCACAGTGAACTCAAGAGTTTCCTCCACGGGGGACGAGCATCTTGAACACAAAGTTTCAAAGTGAGCGAGGCAATTAAGGCTGAGACAGAGCACCCCGGAGATATTTTTAATCTCTCCGATTGCTGACACCGGCTCCAAAAAACGAATTTCATTTCCGTTAAACTCAAGACCGGCGTAATCCACCGTGCCGTCTATTCGCTGCACCGCACCGTCGTTTGTTATAACCTGTGATATATCTGTAATCATGGTACACCTCGACATAACAAGACTATTATATATTTTTCTGCGCCGTTTGTCAAGTTTTTTTTGAAAAGCGACGCAAAAAATATAAATTTATGCTTATTTTGCCAGTCTCGCCGTATCCTTGGCAATCATGAGTTCTTCGTTTGTCGGAATGACAAGCGACCTGACCTTTGCGTCGGGAGCGGAGATGTCTCTCTCCTCGCCCTTGAAGTTGTTGAGCTCCTTGTCTATCTTGATGCCGAGGAACTCCATGCCGTCGGTAATTTCCTCTCTTACGAGCACGGTGTTCTCGCCGATGCCCGCAGTAAACACAAGTGCGTCAACTCCGCCCATTGCTGCGGCATATGCACCGATGGCTTTCTTTACGGAGTACACGAACATATCGAGTGCCAGGCGGCATTTTTTATCGCCGTTCTCTGCGCCGCTCTCGAGGTCACGAAAGTCGGAATATCCGGCAATGCCGTAAACTCCGGATTCCTTATTGAGAAGCTCATCAACCTCTGCCGCGGTCATTCCTTTCTCGATCATGAGGAATGTAACAATCGCCGGGTCGATATCACCTGAACGGGTACCCATGGGCACTCCGGCAAGCGGTGTGAATCCCATTGTGGTGTCGACCGAGTGACCGCCCATGACGGCCGCTATTGACGAACCGTTGCCCATGTGGCAAGTAATGATCTTGAGATCCTCAAGCTTTTTGCCGAGCATCTCGGCAGCTCTCTGCGAAACATACTTATGGCTTGTTCCGTGGAAACCGTATCTTCTGATTTTGTCCTTCTCGTAAAGATCATACGGCAGAGCGTACATAAATGCCCTTGCCGGCATATGTGCATGGAAGGCGGTGTCGAACACTCCAACCTGTTTTACACCGGGCATAACCTTTGCACAAGCGTTTATGCCGATAATGTTTGCCGGGTTATGCAGCGGAGCAAGCTCCACGCAGTTTTCAACAGCTTTCATAACTTCGTCGGTGATGAGCACACTGTCGTTAAATTCCTCGCCGCCGTGAACTATCCTGTGACCGACTGCGTCAATCTCTTTCATGTCTTTGATGACTCCATGGCTGCCTGTGAGTGCCTCGATAACCATTTTTATGGCGTCGGCGTGGTCATTCATGTGCTGTTCTACAACATAATTATCCTTGCCGGGCGCTTTTTGTGTAAGTTTGGATCCCTCAATCCCTATTCTCTCGCAAAGACCTTTTGCGAGCACCTCTTCCGTTTCAATTTTTATGAACTGATACTTGAGAGAAGAGCTCCCTGCATTAATTACCAATATATTCATTTATATTCATTCCTTTCCGCCGTATGCGGCACAAAATTTAATCATTTGCCTGAGCCTGAACGCATGTAATGGCAATAACGCCGACAATATCATCTGCGGAACAGCCTCTTGAGAGGTCATTAATCGGCTTTGCGATACCCTGGGTGACAGGACCGTATGCCTCCGCCTTTGCAAGTCTCTGAACCAGTTTGTAGCCAATATTTCCGGCATCAAGGTCAGGAAATACAAGCACATTTGCGTGACCGGCAACACTGCTGCCGGGAGCTTTTGACTCACCGACCGAAGGCACTATTGCGGCATCAAGCTGCATCTCTCCGTCCACCTTGAGGTCAGGGTTTTCCTCTTTACAGATTTTCGTTGCGGCAACCACCTTGTCAACATCGGCGTGCTTTGCGCTGCCTTTTGTCGAGTGTGACAGCATTGCAACAATCGGCTCAGTCTCGGCAAGCAGTTCAAAAGATTCTGCCGAGCAAGCTGCAATTGCGGCGAGTTTCTCCGGATCGGGGTTCTGCTCCAGTCCGCTGTCCGCAAAGATAAATGTGCCGTTTGCACCATACTCGCAGTTCGGCACAACCATAAGGAAAAATGCCGACACAAGCTTTACACCCGGTTTTGTCTTTATTATCTGCAGGCTGGGGCGCAGCGTGTTTGCCGTAGAGTGGCAAGCACCGGACACAACACCGTCTGCATCTCCCGCCTTAACCATAAGGCAGGCATAGTACATATAGTCCGAGAGAGCCTGTTTTTTTGCATCCTCATATGTGAGTCCCTTTTTCTTTCTGAGCTCCACAAAAAGGTTTATATATTCCTCTGTTTTTTCGTATGTGTAAGGGTTGACTATTGTCGCACCGGATATATCCAGGCCCTTGCTGTTTGCCTCAATCTCCTCGGGAGTGCCTATGATGATAAGGTCTGCAATACCCTCTTTCAGCACGGTTGCCGCCGCCTCAAAGGTTCTTCTGTCCATAGATTCGGGAAGAACTATCGTCTTTTTCTCCTGTTTTGCTCTTTCTTTAATTCTGTCCAAAAATTTACTCATTTGTATATCCTCCGTTTCGATACGCACGGGTGCGGCATTGCCCGTCTGCCGAGCGAAAAATCCAACAATTTATTATTATACTACCGCAAAGATTATTTTACAAGACCTTTGTCACATTTTTGTTATTTTTATTGTTTATGCAGCAAATTCAGCAGTAATTTTTTATCAATCCAATTCTTTTTTTCCTGTATAAAGTTCATAATATCTGCCCTTCAAAGCAAGTAATTCATCATGAGTGCCTCTCTCGATAATCTCTCCGTGTTCGAGCACCATTATGGCATCTGCATTGCGCACCGTAGACAGCCTGTGCGCAATGACAAATGTTGTGCGATTGTTCATCAGTCTGTCCATGCCGTGTTCTATGTGGCGCTCCGTGCGCGTATCCACGGACGATGTTGCCTCGTCGAGCACCAGTATCGGCGCCTTTGAGAGCGCCGCACGCGCAATATTGAGCAGTTGGCGCTGACCCTGGGAAAGGTTTGCACCGTCGCCGCCGAGCATGGTGTCATATCCGTTTGCAAGACGCATTATAAAGCTGTGCGCACTCGCTGTCTTTGCGGCCTCAATGACTTCCTCATCTGTTGCGTCCGGTCTGCCGTAGCGGATGTTTTCCATCACCGTGCCGGTGAAAAGGTGGGTGTCCTGCAGCACCATAGCTATGTTGCGGCGCAAATCGTCACGCTTGAAATCGCGTATGTTCACGCCGTCTATGGTTATGGTGCCGGACTCTATGTCATAAAATCTGTTTAGCAGATTCGTAATCGTCGTCTTGCCTGCGCCGGTGGAGCCGACAAAGGCTATCTTCTGACAAGGCTTTGCATAAAGACTGATGTCCTTGAGAATAATCTTGTCCGGATTGTAGCCGAATGTGACATGGTCAAAGACCACATTGCCGCACATATTTTCAGCATCGGCGCAATCTGCTCTGTCCGCAGACTCGGGCGGTGCGTCCATGACGGCAAAAACCCTCTCCGCTCCGGCAAGCGCCGAAAACACGGTAGACATCTGTTGAGATATCATATTTATCGGCATGGAGAACTGGCGCGAATAATTGGCAAACACCGTGAGTGCGCCCGGAGTAAGCCGTGAAAGACACATGAGCACGCCGCCGACTCCCACCGTCACCGCATAAGAAATCTGCGAGGTGTTACCCATTATCGGGCCCATCACGCCTCCCCAAAACTGCGCTTTCATCTGTTTTTCGCGCATATCGTCGTTAAGCAGATCAAACTCCTCTATGCAAGTGTCCTCGTGATTGAACACTTTTACAACTTTCTGACCAGACACGGTCTCCTCAATATAACCGTTCACCGCACCGAGAGCATACTGCTGCGCCTTGTAATACTTGGACGAGAACTTAGCTATCATGCCGCCGCCCCTGATGAAAATCGGAATGAAAACCACCGTAATGAGCGTGAGCAGCCAATTTGTCGTCACCATGAACACAAAAGTGCCGATGAGCGTTATCGTGCCCGAGAACAGCTGCGTAAGCGAGTTGTTCAGCATTGTGTCAATATTGTCTATATCATTTGTAAACCGCGACATTATCTCACCCGTGGGGTTGGAATCAAAGTAGCGCACAGGGAGTTTTTGCAGTTTTGAGAAAAGGTCATTTCGTATCTGCGCGACGGCGCTCTGCGACACTGAGAGCATGATGCGCGCCTGAAGATATGTCGCCGCAACACCCAAAAAATACACCGCCGCAAGGATGATTATCGCCGTGAGGATATATGCAAAAATACCGTCACCCGAAAAATCTTTTCCGAGAGAAATAAACCTCATTATTATGCCATCGGCAATCCGCTCTGCAGAGCTCATATGCAAACCTATCTCCGGCGCAACTTCCGCCGTGATGCGGTCTATAATCGGCGCAAGCATATATGAACCGATGAGTGACGCAACGGTGCTAAGCAGCATACAGATAAGCACCAGGATAAGCCTTGCCTTGTACTTGCCCACATAGGAGAGCATTCTGCCGATTGTCTTTGCAGTCTCTTTTGGCTTGCCGCTCATTCGCGGGCCGCCCGGGCCGCGTCTGCCGCCCATCATGCCCTTCTTCGGCGCAGAAGATGTCTTGCCGTATCTTTCGGTCAACTGTTCAAATGTTCTTGCCACGGTCTATTCCTCCTTTCCGTCCGTCTGAGAATAGAATATTTCCCTGTATTCTTCGTTGTCGGCGAGCAGTTCGTCATGCGTGCCGACTCCGGTTATTCTGCCTTCGTCCATCACGATTATCATGTCAGCATCCTTAACGGAGTTTATACGCTGAGCGATTATAATCTTGGTAGAATCCTTAAGTTCGTTTGCAAATGCGGAGCGAATTGCCGCCTCGGTGGCGGTGTCGACCGCACTTGTGGAATCGTCAAGTATCAGCACTTTCGGTTTTTTGAGCAGCGCACGCGCTATGCAAAGGCGCTGTTTCTGACCGCCGGATACATTCGTGCCGCCCTGGTCTATGTCTGTGTCATAGCCTTTTGAAAAGGTGTCCACAAACTTGTCTGCCTGGGCGCTGTGAGCGGCGGCACGCACCGCATCGTCATCGGCATCCTCATCGCCCCAACGCAGATTCTCGGCAATCGTGCCGGAGAAAAGTGTATTTTTCTGCAAAACGACGCCTATGCCGTCTCTTAAGTTTTTGAGCGAATAATCGCGCACATCCACCCCGTCAACCAGAATCTGCCCTTCGTCCGCATCATAGAGCCGCGGAATGAGCGACACAAGCGTAGTTTTGCCGCAGCCGGTGGAGCCGATTATGCCGACAGTAGATCTCGGCGGTATGGTAAGGTTGATGTCGCTGAGCACTTTGTCCGACGAAGTTTTGTAATATCTGAACGACACATTTTTGAATTCTATGTTGCCGTCCCTCACCTTGAGATCGGGACAAGCCGCACCCTCGTCCGTAAGGTCGATTTTTTCGTCAAGTACTTCCTCGATTCTCTTTGCCGAAGCAAGCGCACGGGATGACATCATAAGCAGCACGGATATCATCATCAGTGACGACAAAATCTGCGTGACATATGTAATGAACGCAGAAAGATCTCCCACGGGCATTCCGCCGCGAATTACTATTCCGCCGCCGAACCACACCACAGCAAGGGTGGTCAAATTCATGCACACAGTGAGTGTCGGGTGCATGAGTATCATTATCTTAACTGCGGACATACCTGTTTTCTTGAGGTCTTCGTTAGCCGCACCGAACTTATCGGTTTCGTAGTCCTCGCGCACAAAGGATTTGACCACTCGCACATTCGTTACATTCTCCTGCACGGTAGAGTTGAGGGCATCTATCTTGGTCTGCATGAGAGAGAATCGGGGAAATGCCTTTGAAATAATGAGCCCGATGGCGATCGCAAGCACCGGCATGGTAACCGCAAACACCACGGAAAGAGAGGGATTGAGCGTGATTGCCATAATCAGTGCGGCAATGAGCATACCCGGTGAGCGCAGTGCCATTCGCAGCATCATGTTGACAAAGTTCTGCAGCTGTGTCACATCATTGGTAAGCCTTGTAACAAGAGAGCCGGCAGAGAATCGGTCTATATTTGCAAAAGAGAATTTCTGCACCTTCGAAAACACATCGGCACGCAGATCCGAGGCGAAATTAACCGACGCCTTTGCTCCGAAATATGCGCCGCCCACACCGCCTGCCATCATAAGCACAGCGGTGACAATCATGGCAACCATTATCCAAAGGCTCGACGATATTGTCAACTTGCCCTCGTTTGCCATGTTTATGATTACCGACATGAGCTTTGGCATTACAACTTCGCCGACAACTTCAACTATCATGCATATCGGTCCGAATATAAAATAGGGCAGATACGGTTTGATGTATTTGTACCATCTTTTCATTCACATACCTTCTTTCTTAGTTCATTAATGCGCACAATCCGTAAGGGCGATGGGGTGTATATTTTATTTTGAGCGAGCGAGTTCAGCGCAGGGCTCCCAAAATAGTGGTAGCGTAGCGTGCTATTTTGGGAAAAAGGAGAAACAGCAAAGCAAGTAAGCTGTAAATCTCCGATTTGCAGCGCACGATGCGCGGCTTGTTTTGACGCTTGAGCGAGCCAAAATAAAATATATACCGCCGAGCCGATGCACAAACTTATCTTTACATCCCCTCAGTCAGCCTTTTGAATTAATTATTTTACAAATGTAAAATAATTAATTCAGCTACCGGCGGTCCCCCTTCCTTTAGGCAAGGGAGGCAACTTGCCACCGGCAAAAATGCACCTTCAGTTTTCAAACTGACTGTTATACAAATGTGCGTAGAACCCGTTCTGCGCCATAAGCGAATCGTGGTTTCCCTTTTCTATAATATTGCCGTCTTTCATGACAAGTATAACATCCGCCTCTCTTATGGTCGAGAGCCTGTGCGCCACGATAAAGCTCGTCTTGCCCTGCATGAGCGCAGCAAACGCCTTTTGAATCTTTATCTCTGTGCGCGTGTCTATGGACGAAGTCGCCTCGTCGAGAATAAGCATCGGCGGCAGACATAGCATGACGCGCGTTATGCACAAAAGCTGTTTTTGTCCCTGTGACAGACTGCCGCCGTCCTCGCCTATCACCGTGTCATATCCGTTCGGCAAACGCCTGATAAAGCTGTGGGCGTGTGCCGCCCTCGCCGCAGTTATAACTTCTTCGTCCGTGGCGTCCGGCTTACCCATGGTTATATTGTCCCTGACAGTGCCGCTGCGCAGCCATGTGTCCTGCAGAACCATGCCGTAGTTGCGGCGCAGACTGTCGCGCGTTATGCTGCGTATGTCATTTCCGTCCACGGATATAGCTCCTCTGTTCACATCGTAAAAACGCATGAGCAGATTGATAAGCGTGGTTTTGCCGCAGCCTGTCGGTCCTACTATCGCCACGCGCTGACCCGGCTCGACAGTGAGGTTAAGATTTTCTATAAGCTTTCTGCCGGCAGTATAGGAGAATGCCACATTATCCATATTCACCCTGCCGTTCACATCTGTGAGCACCTTGGCATCGTGCGCATCGGGGATCTGCGGTTTTTCATCTATCAGATCAAACAACCGACCGGCACAGGCAAGCGCATTTTGCAGCTCCGTCACCACGCCGGATATCTCGTTGAACGGTTTGGTGTACTGATTGGCATAGCTGAGGAAACACGACAGTCCGCCGACGGTTATATTACCGTTTATCGCCGCAATTGCTCCCGTGAGTCCCACCCCGGCATACACCACAGAGTTTATAAACCTTGTGGTCGGATTGGTTAGCGACGAATAAAATACCGCGCGCAGAGAGAATTTCTCCAGTCTCCCGTTGATTTCGTCAAAATCTTCCACCGCCGCGTCCTCATGCGAGAATGCCTGCACCACCTTCATGTTGTTTACCATTTCGTCCACGAGGGCAGTTTGCTCGCCGCGCGTCTCAGATTGTTTTTTGAACATACTGTATGTGTGAGTTGCAATGAACTTTGCAGCAAAGAGCGACAGCGGAGTGAGCAGTACCACAAGCAAAGTTATGTGCACATTGAGCGACAGCATAAATCCGAGAGTGCCAAGTATGGTTACAACCCCGGTGAAAAGCTGAGTAAAGCCCATGAGCAGTCCATCCGCAAACTGATCGGCATCCGCTATAACCCGGCTGACTATGTCGCCCTGAGACTGTGAATCGATGAATCCCAGCGGCAACACCTCTATCTTGCGAAACGCCGCACCCCTCACATCGCGCACCACTCCATATGTGATGCGGTTGTTTATGGTGTTCATTATCCACTGCAGCAGCGCCGTGATTCCCACGACAACGGCAACTTTTGTGAGCAGTGCCGCAATAGCCGCAAAATTGACATTGTGCTCGGACACGATGTTATCTATCGCCTCGCCGATGACAATCGGCACATAAAGCGTGAGCGCCACCGTCACGGCGGCGAGAAGTATCGAGGCAGCTGTGAGAAGTCTGTAGTTTTTCAGATACTTCATTATCTGCATGACTCTTTTTGAATTATCCGATTTCAATCAGCCCGCCTCCTTTTTGAACTGCGAATTGTATATTTCCCTGTATACTTCGCAAGTCTCCAAAAGTTCGTCGTGAGTGCCCATGCCAACGGTTTTGCCGTCGTCGAGCACGATTATCTTGTCCGCATGGCGAATGGATGATGTGCGCTGCGACACAATGAACACCGTGGTGCCCGCGCAGTGAGTCCGCAGAGATTTGCGCAGCGCCGCGTCCGTCGCAAAGTCGAGCGCAGAAGCGGAATCGTCCAGTATAAGAATCTCCGGTTTGCGCACAAGTGCGCGCGCTATGGTGAGCCGTTGTCGCTGACCGCCCGAGAAGTTCTTGCCGCCCTGCTCCACTCTGCCGTTGAGGCCGCCTTGCTTTGATTCCACAACATCTTTCGCCTGAGCACAGTCGAGCGCCGCCATGATTTCGACATCGGTTGCATTCGGGTTGCCCCACAGCATATTTTCGCGGATAGTCCCTTCAAAGAGCACTGCCCTCTGCGGCACTATGCCGATCTTTCGTCTGAGGGCGTCCTTTGTGTAGTCACGCACATCCACACCGTCCACAAGCACCGCACCGTCGCAACAATCGTAAAATCTGCCGATAAGGCTGACAAGAGTGGATTTGCCCGAGCCCGTGCCGCCTATGATGCCTATTGTCTCGCCGTGATTTGCGGTGAAATCCGCGTCCTCTATCGAACACTCCGCAGCGCCGTAATACTTCATATATGCATGACAAAACTCCACGCAGGATTCGATGCCGGGTTTGCCGTCTGTCACATAGCCGTATTTCATGGACGGCTCTGCCTTGAGCACATCGTTTATGCGGTTGCCGCAAGCTACTGACTTTGTTATGTTTATGATAAGATTTGCAAGCTTTATCAGCTCTACAAGGATCTGCGACATATAGTTGTACAGTGCAATTACCGCACCCTGGGTAAGGATGCCTTCATGCACGCGCAACGCACCCACCCTTATGAGCACAACCGTCGCCAGGTTGATGATGATATATGTCAGCGGATTCATAAGCGCCGAGATTTTGCCGACGAACTTGGATGCGGCGGTGAGTTCCTCGTTCCTCTCGTCAAAGTCGGCAATCTCCTCGTCCTCTTTGCAAAATGCGCGGATAACCCTCACACCTGTTAGATTCTCACGAGTTTTTGCTGTGACGGAATCGAGGTTTCTCTGCACCTTTTTGTACAGAGGAATGCAAATGAGCATTATGCCGAACACAACCACGGACAGCAGCGGTATTGCCGCAGCAAACACAAGCGCCGCCTTAAAGTCTATTGTGAACGCCATGACCATGGCGCCGAACACCACAAAAGGAGAACGCAAAAACAGCCTCAGCGTGAGGTTCATGCCGTTCTGCACCTGGTTAATATCACTTGTGATGCGCGTAATAAGCGTTGATGTGCCGATTGTGTCCAGATCGGAATATGAAAGTGACCTGATGTGCGAGAACACCTCGTGTCTTACCCGACTGACAAATCCGACAGACGCTTTCGCCGCAAAATATTGTGCCGTAATGGAAAATACCAGTCCCACAAAGCCGAGCACAACCATAAGAAGGCACATGCGCACGGCATACGGCTTGTTGCCGTGAGTAATGCCGATATCGATGATGCGCGCCACCACCAGCGGCACAAGCAATTCAAGAAAAGCCTCAAGCAGCTTGAAAAGCGGCCCGAGGACAGTTTCTTTTACATACGACTTCAAATAGCAAAGCAAATCTTTCAATACAGTTCACCTGATTTCTTGTCATGTTCCAATTGAGATTTCAGTTCGTCTATGGATGAAAACCTGACCTCGCCGCGCATGAACGCCTTGAACTCAAGTTTGATTTTCTTTCCGTAAAGATCCCCGTCATATCCAAGGATGCAAGTCTCCACACGGATTTTGCCGTCGGGAGAATCAACAGTGGGATTATGACCCACATTGGTTATACCCTTACCGAGAAGTTTCGTCGCACCACCCTCTCCGATGAGGTAAACATCGGTGGCATACACACCGTTTGCAAGCGGCACCGTACCGTCGTCAAACACAAGGTTGGCAGTGGGGAAACCGATTGTTCGCCCAAGCCTTTTTCCGCAGCACACCGTGCCACGGAGCGAATATCGTCTGCCAAGGAGACAAGCCGCTTTTTCCGTCTCCCCGCGTGAAAGCATGGAGCGAATTTCCGTGCTGCTCACGGCGATTTTTTCTCCGTTTATGTCGGCATAAACGCAGTCCACAACCGTGACGCCTATGCCGCGCTCGGCACACAATTTTTGAAGTGTGTGAACATCTCCGCTGCGGCGGCATCCGAAACGGAAGTTGTAGCCGACCACCACATGACACGCCCCAAGCGCGCCGAGAATTTTGTGTACAAATTGCGCCGGGGTCATGCGTTTGTATTCATCCGTCAGTTCATCCGTGCACACTGCGTCCGTGCCGAGATTGCGAAAAATTGTGCGGCGTTCGTCCTCGGGCATGAGTTTTTGCACTGCCGGGTTGTCGGTTATGTATGCCACAGCAGATATATTCAGGCATTGCGCCGTTTTTGCCGCAGTTTCGAGCAATTTGGCGTGACCGATGTGCACGCCGTCAAATTTTCCGATTGCCACAACGGTTTTGCGGCAAAAGGGTTTTGTATTAAGTAGTGTTGTTTTCATTTTTGCCTCCTGCCGTTGTGTTTATGTAAGAGTATGCGCTATTTTGCAAAATCTGTTCAATAACGAGGGGTGTATATTTTATTCTGCAAACCCTCATAATGCACGGTTTGTGCGTCGCAAATATTCCGTCAAAGGATGTGTATGTGTTTTTTTATTCTTAGACGACGAGTTCAGCGCAGGGTTCCCAAAAAGGTGGTAGCATAGCGTGCCTTTTTGGGAAAAAGGAGAAACAGCAGAGCGAGTAAGCTGTAAATCTCCGATTTGCAGCGCACGATGCGCGGCTTGTTTCGACGCAGGCGGCAAGAATAAAAAACACATACACAGACGGCACATGACTTTGCGCGTGCAAAATATACACACCAAGCCGTCTGTCAATTCATTAAACCCCGAAATACTTCACCACGGAAACCTTGTTGCGCCCGTTCATCCGTTCCACCGCGCCGACGGCAACAAACTCTCCGCGCGCATTGTAGACGCGGTACTCACCGCACTGCGCCGCCACCGTAGACGGTGCGCCGTTGCGCAGACGGGTGTCAATCTCATCGTTGACCGCCAGGCGCGGCAGATGAGCAAAAACACTGTCTATCGGCCGCAGAACCAACGACAGTGAACCTCCGCTCACCGCCGTCTCAAGTTCCTCAAGAGTGATTGCCTCGTCTATGCCGAAAACGGATGATTTGGTGCGTCTGAGACTCGCCATGCACGCACCGCAGCCTAAATATTCGCCTATGTCATGGCAAAGAGTGCGGATGTATGTACCCTTGGAGCACGCCACTTTCATGGTGAATCCGTCGTTTGTCACATCACTTGTCTCTATGGAATATATGTTGACTCTGCGCGCTTTGCGCTCCACTTCCACGCCTTGGCGCGCAAGATCACACAGCTTTTTTCCGCCGATTTTTATGGCGGAATACATGGGCGGCACCTGATCTATCTCGCCTGTGAACCGATTAACCGCCTCGGCAAGCTTTTCGTTTGAAAATCCGTCCGTCGGGCGTTTCTCAAGCACCGTGCCGAAAATATCCTGTGTGTCTGTCACAGTGCCGAGCCGCACTGCGGCGATGTATTCTTTGTCGGACAACATAAGCATATCGCTCACTTTAGTCGCCCGCCCTATGCATATGGGCAGCACACCGGTCGCCTCGGGGTCGAGAGTGCCGGTGTGACCGACTTTGCGTGTGCCGAGAATCCTGCGCACACGCGACACCACATCGTGCGATGTCATGCCCGAAGGCTTGTCTATTACTGCAATTGCGTTGATTCCTTCCATGTGATTCCTCTATTTCAGATGTTTTTTTATCTCGGCGAGGATTTTGGAAATCGCCTCGTCGCAGCTGCCGTTTACGGTGACACCCGCCGCGCGCGCGTGACCGCCGCCGCCAAGCGCCGCCGCTATTGCCGACACATCGGCATAGGCGTTTGAGCGCAGGCTGATTTTTACCTCGTTCTCACTTTTCACTTTCAAAAAAACTCCCACTTCCACGCCCTCTATTGTACGCGGCATCGAAGCAAATTCATCAACCATGTCAAAAGTCATTCCGTACCGCGACAGCATATCATAATCTGCCGTCATAACGCAAACAAGACCGTTTTCGAAAAACCGTGCACCGTTTATCAGCTCTGCCGACACAGCGAGCGATTTCATGGTGGTGGTCTCAAACAGTCTTTTGATAATTGCGGACGCAGCCGCGCCGTGCTCCATGAGAGACGCAGCAATGCGGTGCGTGTGCGGTGTGGTGTTTGAATAGCGGAAACACCCCGTATCGCTCACTATCGCACTGTAAAGATTAGTGCAGATTTTTTCCGTAAGTTCACAGCAAAGTTCATCGCGGATGAGCTCAAATACAATCTCGCCCGCAGCTGCGGCATGAGGTTTGATAAGATTTGCCGTAGCAAAACCGCCGTTCGTGGCATGATGATCTATACACGCAGTCTTGTCGAATTGTTCAAAGACGGACCGCAAGTCGCCCAGCATGTCTGGCGACGCCACATCCACGGCAATGCACGCCTCGGCGCAAAAATCCGCCGGGGTGCGCAGCGCCTCGTCCCACAGATACGCAAGACGATCCGAAGGTTCGTCCGGAAGTGACACAAAAGCCGTCTTGCCAATGCTGCGCAAGGCATACGCAAGCGCTGTCACCGAGCCGAGGCAGTCACCGTCCGGATTTCTGTGGGGCATGAGTATAAATTTGTCGTTAGCTTTGATAAAATCAGTTACCGTCATTTTTATCACCGTTAATTTTGTGTATTATCTCATCTATGTGCATACCGTTGTCTATGGAACGGTCGAGCACAAACACCGGTTGGGGCACAATACGCAGATTAAGGCGCGAGGCAATCTCTTTTTTGATATAGCCTGTTGCGCTCTCCAGTGCTTTCATGGTGTCCTTTTTCTTTTCGTCATCGCCCATGACGCTGACATAGATTTTTGCATATTTAAGATCCTTTGTTACACGCACCGAGACCACACTGGTGAACTCGCTCATGCGCGGATCTTTTATTGTGCGAAATATTGATGCGAGCTCGCGCATCATCTCGCCGTTGATTCTCTCTGTCCTAACAAATGACATATTACTACTCCTAATCAGTTCTTAACTTCTTCCATAACATACGACTCAATCACATCGCCGAGCTTGATGTCGTTAAAGTTCTCTATGCCGATACCGCACTCATAGCCGGATGCAACTTCCTTCGCATCGTCCTTGAATCGTTTGAGTGATGAGAGTACACCCTCGTGAACAACAATGCTGTCACGCACTATCCGCACCTGAGAATTTCTCGTTACCTTGCCGTCCGTGATGTAGCAGCCGGCAATAGTGCCCACGCCGCTCACCTTGAAGGTGTCGCGCACCTCTGCATGACCGAGCACATTCTCCACAAACTTGGGCGCAAGCATACCCTTCATTGCCGCCTCTATCTCCTCTATCGCCTGATAGATTACGCGATAGAGACGAATGTCCACATTGTTGCGCTTTGCCGAATCCACAGCCGACGCCGCAGGGCGCACATTGAAACCGACAATAATCGCATTGGATGCCGCCGCAAGCATTACATCGGACTCGGTTATTCCGCCGACTCCGCCGTGGATGCAGTTCACACGGACCTCCTCGTTGCTCAGTTTGGAGAGCGACTGCTTGACAGCCTCGACAGAACCCATAACATCGGCTTTCACAATGATGTTGAGATCCTTCACCTCTCCGGCGTTTATCTGACTGAACAAATCGTCAAGGCTCACTACGCTGCGTGCCTTTATCGATTCTTCTTTAATCTTCTCTTTCCTCTTTTCAACAACGGCTCTCGCCTTCTTCTCGTCGTCAACCACATAGAATGTGTCGCCGCCGTCCGGCACGGTAGCCAGACCGATTATCTCAACAGGCACCGACGGGCCGGCTTTCTTTATCTTGTTGCCGCGGTCGTCTACCATCGCCCTGACATGACCGACGCTTGTGCCGGCTATGATGAGGTCGCCCGTACGCAGAGTACCGTTTTGCACAAGCACCGTCGCAACAGGGCCTCTGCCCTTGTCAAGGCGCGCCTCTATTACTGTACCCTTTGCCTTGCGGTCGGGGTTTGCCTTGAGTTCCTTCATGTCTGCCACAAGCAGAACCATCTCAAGCAGTTCCTCTATATTCTGCCTGAATTTTGCGGAGATATTCACAAATATCGTGTCACCGCCCCACTCCTCGGGGATGAGGTCGTACTCCGTCAGTTCCTGTTTGATTTTATCCGGATTTGCACCCTCTTTATCTATCTTATTTACTGCAACGATTATGGTGACTCCGGCAGCCTTGGCATGGTTTATTGCCTCGATAGTCTGCGGCATTACGCCGTCGTCCGCAGCAACAACCAGTATTGCAACATCGGTAACTTGAGCACCGCGCATACGCATAGCTGTGAACGCCTCGTGTCCCGGGGTGTCGAGAAAGGTTATCTTCCTGTTGTTTACCCTTACCCTGTAAGCACCGATGTGCTGAGTTATGCCGCCTGCCTCTTTGGCAATGACATTTGTCTCTCTTATGGCATCGAGCAGTGAAGTTTTGCCGTGGTCGACATGACCCATGACAACAACAACCGGCGAGCGCGGTTTGAGCGACTCGGCTGCGTCCTCGCTGTCGTCAATTAGGATGTCCTCGTCGGTGAGGATGATCTGCTCTTTTATCTCATATCCCAGGTCGTCGCCGACAAGCGCTGCGGTGTCAAAATCTATCGCCTGGCTGACAGACGCCATTATGCCGAGTTCAAACAGCTTTTTGACAACAACCGTCGGCGATATACCCAGTGCCTGCGCAAAATCACCGACCGAAATCTCAGACGGAATCTCAACAGTCTTTTTCTCCGGCTTCTTTTCTTTTTTCGGCTTTTCGGGCGCCGGTTTGTCAGCGTTCTTCGAGTTTTTGTCGTTTTTCGAACTCTTTTCATTCTTGCCCTTTTTGTCGGGATTTTCGGTCTTATCCGCTTTCTTCTGCGGCTGACCTTTCTTTATCTTCTGCTTTTTGCCGCCGCGGCTCTTTTCGTCAATCGTCATCTCCACAAGGTTCTCCGCCTTGCTCTCATTTTCGATCTTCTCTAAGTCAACATTATTCTGTCTGGTGTCGACAATCTTCTTATTGTCCTCTTTCTTGATCTCATAATCCATGAGTTCTTCTTCCGGCTCTGCCGCCGCCTTTTCGGGCGCCGCCTTTGCTTCGGCTTTGGGCTTTTCGGGTGCCGGCGCCGGAATAAACTCGTCGTTCTCATGAAGTTTTTCAAAATAATCCACTATGGATTTTCCGTCATCGTACTTGTTGAGATATGTTGTCAGTATAATGTCGATATCTTTATATTCAAGAACAGCGTTGTTGTTCTTGATAATTATACCGTAATCCTTGAGCAACTCTATAAGCGACTTACCTGTCACATTTATCGATTTTGCTATTTCACTTACCTTTGGGTTTGGCATAATCACTCACCTCCGTTAATATTTGCGCAAATCTGCTTTTCTATGCTTTTTGCAAATCCCTCGTCATTGACCGACAAAACCGCATTGAAACGGTTTCCGACCGCATGACCAAGCTCCGTCATGGTACCGACGGTGTATATGGGCACTCCGTAATACGCACAACTGTCGCTGATGCTCTTGCGCGTGTTTGTGCCGGTGTCTGCGGCAATTACTATAAGCCGGCTCTTGCCGAATCTTACGGCGTCCTTGCAGCCGCTCTCTCCGCTTGAAAGTCTGCCGGCCCGTTTTGCCAGTCCGAGCAATGAATATACTTTATTTATGACAATCACTCCCTGGGATTTGCTGACGGATATCGGATATTTGCGATAAAAATCAATTATCTCCCTATAATCCTTCTTATTTTTTCATAAAGCTCCGGGGGTATCTCCGTGCGCAGATTTCTCCCGATGCGTTTTTTCTTTATTGCAGCCTCGAGGCATTTCTCGCTTTTGCATATATATGTTCCGCGTCCCTGCGCCATCTGTGCCTCGTCCGCCGTGACTTTGCCGTCCGGCGTGCGCGCTATGCGCAGCAGCTCATCCTTCGGCGCGCGCCTCATGCATCCGCTGCAGGTCCTCTCTCTCATGACTTAAGCCTCAGAGCAGCAATCCGCTGCCGGGATCATCACTCTTTATGTCTATCTTGTAGCCTGTCAGCCTTGCTGCGAGGCGGGCGTTCTGTCCCTCTTTGCCTATTGCAAGCGAAAGCTGGTGCACGGGTACAATTACATGTGCCTCTTTGTTTTCTGTGTCAACATCAAGCTTTATTACCTCTGCCGGGTTAAGACTCGCTTTGATAAATTCTGCCGGGTCGTCACTGTAGCGCACAATGTCTATCTTTTCGCCGTTGAGTTCATCTACAATGACCTGAACCCTTGTTCCCTTGGTACCTATGCAGGCGCCGATGGGATCTATGCTTGGGTCGTTTGTGGACACAGCCATCTTTGTTCGCGAACCCGGTTCTCGGGATATGCTCTTTATCTCGACTATGCCGTCCTTTATCTCGGGGATTTCTTCCTCAAAAAGTCCGGCAACAAGCGCCGGGCGCGTCCTTGACACATACACCACGGTGCCTTTTGTGGTCTTGCGCACATCGGTCACATACACCTTCATGCGCTTGTGGAATGTGTACGACTCGCCGTGAACCTGTTCATTCGGCGCAAGATACGCCTCTGTCTTGCCCACATCGAGATAGATATTGTTGCGCTCTATACGCTGAATTGTTCCCGCAAGAATCTTGTGTTCCTTAGATACAAATTCATCGTACACCATTGTTCTCTCTGCTTCTTTTATGCGCTGGGTGACAACCTGTTTTGCCGTCTGCGCCGCAATTCTGCCGAACGCCATAGGTGTGTCCTCAATGTTGACTATGTCGCCGAGTTCATATGTTCCGCTGATTTTGTGAGCATCTTCAAGACTTATCTGCGAGAGAGTATCGGTCACTTCCTCGCACACCTCTTTTTGGATGAACACCCTGACCTCGCCGGTCTCTCGGTCGATGTTTACAAGCACATTGCTCTGATTTGTGTTGTAGTTGCGCTTGTAAGCCGACACCAGCGCCGCATCTATCGCGTCAAACAATATGTCTCTGCTTATGTTTTTCTCCTTTTCTATCTCGGCTATTGCCGTTATAAATTCGCTGCTCATGATTTATTAATCATTCCTTTCGTTAGTTTTCGTAAAAATACATACACTTTCGTCGGCGCACCGCC
The DNA here is from genome assembly GCA_934454585.1 of uncultured Clostridia bacterium. GTDB lineage: Bacteria > Bacillota > Clostridia > UMGS1810 > UMGS1810 > RGIG4708. Next base: position 60,178 of record CAKSFP010000005.1, on the reverse strand, counting down.
ATATCGTATCGGCTAAAACACAACCGTCAGTCTCACCGACGCTATGTCCGCTTTCGGCACGGTAATTTCATCACCGCCGTCCGTCTGCACCGTGACATCGCCGTTATTGTAACCGTTAAGTATGCCGGTGATCACCTTTGAACCGTTCTTCGCCTTGTACAGGCCGATGTCTATGCTTTGCCCGGCAAAACGCTCAAAATCTTTTTCTTTTTTCAGCGGTCTGTCAAGTCCCGGGCTTGCCACCTCGAGCAGATATGCCTCTTTGACAATGTCCGTCTCGTCCAGAATGTCGCTCAACGCACGGCTCACTGCCTCGCAGTCGTCTATTGACACACGGGCGCCGTCCGCCGCATCCTCGGGCGTATCCAGTATCACACGGAGCACCCGGTCTGCCCCTTTCTTTTTGTACTCAACATCGTAAATGTCGAGCCCCTTTGCCTTGGCAAGCGGCAAAGCCGCGTCATACACGGCATCGGTCAGTTTTTCTTTTGCCATAATTACCTCCGTATGATTGTTTTGCTGCCTAATAATCATGAAAGAGTGAGCTTATCGCTCACTCTTTCGCCGAATTACTATACACATCTTTTTATATTCTATCACACAAAAAAGAATAATGCAAGTGTTTTTTTCATTTTTTTATAACTTTTGTTGTTTTTGCCATTATAAGCTAATCGACGGCGACTGCAGGAGCTCGGAGGACATCATCACCGCGCACACAAATCCGCACACGAACACAACCGGCTCCGCAAACCGCTCATTTTTTACAATTTAATAATGTATATTTATCTCTATCACTCAATCACCGTTTTCCTCACAATTTTCCCGTCAGTGAACACATCCATCTCGTCCGTGCTGTGCGTAGAAAACTCTGACACCACCGCCGCACCGTCACCGGCAGCGGAATGTCTCCTCTTTGCCGGATGCGCCGTCCATGCCTATGTGCCTGTGCTCCGGGCACGCCTGATGCGGAAACAGCACCATCTCCCTGGCGCACACGCGGTCGGTGTTGACATACACATTGTCAACTCCTTATTAATTCGGTTATGAATTTTTACTGTATATATGCTTTGCAGTGCCATAATACCACCGTCATGCCCGGACGGCGTAACTTTGATTGCGTGAACTTGCCAATCATTTATTCTAACTTTCGTTTCTCATACATCGCGCACAGCTGCTCTATCTTCTCGCGGCTTTTCATGCCGCTTACCGAATCCGCCTCGGAAAGATTGCACGCCGCGGCACCTGCCGCAAACTCCAGCATATGCATAGGCTCATACCCCATGTATATCCCATACAGGCACGCCGCCGCATAAGCGTCTCCGGCGCCCACACTGCCCTTTATGTAACCGTCCGGCAAAACGAACGATCCGCACGAAAAAAACGCACCGCTCCTTTCCATGAGGAAACCGCCCTCCGCACAGTGCACAACGACCTTTTCGCGCACACCGTGATTAAAGAAAATCTCCATGGTGCGCCTTATGTTGCCGATAATCAGCCGTCCCGATTCGTCCCTCGGCGGCAAACCCGACACGCGGCAGCACTCCGTCTCGTTTACTATCACATAGTCACAATATTTGAGCGACGGCACAATGATTTTTTCAAACCTGTCACCATCCTCGGACACAACATCAATCGATGTCTTGATGCCACGGCGCGACACCGCGTCAAGCAGACGCGCCATGCGCGTGCCGTACTCCGCATCATCGCTGTCGAGCCTGTCGAGCAGCAATAGATACCCTATGTGAAAAATGCGGCAGTCAAGCGCAGCTATGTCTATGTCGTCTATGTCAAAATCGCCGCTCGTTCCCCGTGAATAGAAAAATGTCCTCTCGCCGTTGCGGCTGTCCGTCATCACCAGGTCGGACGAAGTATCGCCGCCGTCGTCAATCTTTATGCCCGACACATCTATCCCGTATTTCTTCAGCTGCGACACCACATATCTGCCGTTTTCATCGTTGCCAACCTTGCCGAGCGCCGAGAGGAATATATCAGAATCCATCCGCGCAAGGTCGGTGAGCGTGTTCGGCACACATCCGCCCACGGCGCGCGATGTGCCGATAATATTGGCAAGCATGCTCCTCTCGGGGAATTTGTCCAGGTGATGAATGATATCCACAATGATGTTTCCGGCAACGGCAATGCCGCACATATCACCCTTGAGCAGATAGTCCACCGATACGCCGAGCACCTCAGAGAGCGGTGCAAGCAGGGTTATTTCGGGGTAGCCGCCGCCGTTTTCCCATTTACTGACCGCCTTGTTGCTGACGCAAAGGCGCTCTGCAAGTTCCGTTTGGGTCATGCCGAGTTTTTTCCTCAGGCGTGACAGAGTGTTTCCGAATTTGGTAGTGTTCATGCTGTGTTCTCCTTCCACTGCTGTTCCGCAAAAATTGCAAACCGTCTCGCGGGTGTGTATTATATTTTTCAAACACACGCACTTCTGCTATCGGTTTGCAAAATATAATACACACCCCCTCGACTCCGAGATAACTTGTGTGTACCTTTTCGGGCAACCACACAAGGCACCCCTACACTTAACATTATTTCTGCCGGTACTTACTGATTTAATTATACACCTTAATACAATCAAAAGTAAACCTATTCTTAATCGAAAATCATCGAAAAAGCGAGGTCGATGTCCACAATTCGTGGATACATCAAGCAAAATTATTACAAAATAAAGAAGGACTTGTCCACACGCATAATATATTATGTAAACCAATTTCACCGAAATGTGCAAAAAAATGTCCCTTTTTCACTTTTTATTCACATAAAAAAGCCCAAAAACACAAGTTATACACAAAGTTATCCACATTGTCCACATTTTCGGTTTCAAAAATATTGCGAAAATGTAAACTTGAAAAATTCGCCCGAATGAATTATAATATACTAAAACAACAACAATCAAGGAGAAAGATTATGATAAAACTGACAACACCGTTTACATATGACAAGATAAAAGATCTGCGCGCCGGCGACTCCGTGACAATAACGGGCACGATATACACCGGCAGAGATGCTGCCCATAAAAGAATGTGTGCTGCGCTTGACGAGGGCAAACCGCTGCCGTTTGACATAGATGGGGCGGTGATATACTATGTCGGTCCCTGCCCATGCGCCGATGACAAGGTGATAGGCTCATGCGGCCCCACAACCAGCTACCGCATGGACGCATATGCGCCGCGGCTGATCCGCATGGGACTGCGCGGCATGATAGGCAAGGGGGCACGCAATGACGAAGTAAAAGCGGCAATTACCGATTGCGGCGCAGTGTATTTCGGTGCAATCGGCGGCGCCGGAGCACTGCTTGCACACCATGTAGTGTCAAGCGAAGTCATTGCCTATGAGGACCTGGGCACCGAGGCGGTGCGCCGCCTTGAGGTAAAGGATTTTCCCGTTACGGTTGTGATAGACACCAAGGGAAACGATCTGTACCGGACAGGGCGCGAAAAATGGAAAGGTCAAAATTAGAAAAAACACCGCTTTCAAAACCGTTTACACGGTTTTGGGGCGGCGTTTTTTTGTATGTCTGCGCGGTTTTATATATATCTTGCTCAGCTGCTTGCGGCTCACTCCGTGCACGGATTTTGTCACGCAGAATTTACCGTCATCGGCATTTTCCACACGGAATTTCACCAAAAAATCTCCGTGCCGCAAACACTTGCCCACCGATATAAACTCATCGCCGCACTTGGAAAGCGGACTCATGGCGAGCGCCGCCGCACAGTCGGGACATTTGGTGCGGATTATTCGCTTGTCTCTCACGGCGTCCGCGCATGTCGCATATCCGTCAAATGTGGTTCCGATGCTGTCGCTGCGGGAAATATTGCTGATGTACAAACTGCGCTCATCATATGCCGCCATGCCTGCCGCCACATCGAGCTTTGAAAGAATTTTTGCAGTGTAGTATGCGTCATTGAGTGCGTCATGCCTGTCTCGCACGGCTTCTATACCAAAATAATCCACAGCAAAATCTATCGAATACTGTCTGCCCTTATTCTCTGTCTGCTGATTAAAGATGCACTGAGCGTTATAGCTTCTCGGCAGCCATGACGAATCGAGTGAGAAAAACCGCAGGTTATCGCGCAACATTGGAATATCGTTTGGCCCCCAGGTAAAGATTACACAATCGGTGCCGCACCATTTTCGAAATTCATTCACAGCATCGCCGAGCGAAACTCCGCGGTTGAGTTCTTTTTGAGTAATACCGGTCACCTTTTTTACCATATAATGAATAACGGTGTATATGCGCGGCGCAATTTTTACCTCAAATTCATCGGTAATCTCCCCGTCGGGAGACAGGCGCACCGCACCGATTTGTATAACCTCGCCCGTGAGGCGCACGCCTGCGCGGCATTTTGTGTGTTTTTTGTCGAACGGTTGGTTCCATTCCATATCAACCGCTATATAATCCATTGTTTCACCAACTTTCGAATCTTAACAATATATTATCACATTTTTCGCAATAATGCAACATAAGCCGCAAACCTTTTTGCACGATATCGGCATTGTATACAAACCGCACCGCCGCTGATTGACAAGCCTTTTTTTATGTGTTATATTTAGGACAATGGAGTGGTAACATGAAAAATATACTTTACTCACCGAAAAAACCTCCGTCCGATGACGTGATGTTTTTCGCACACATGACCGCCGCAGGTGATGTCGGCGGTGATATTCTGATTTTTCCCGAGAACATACACACACCGTATGACGAATTGCTGTGCGGTGCGGATATTCTTGATCCGTGCGATGTAGACTATGTTCTCGGTTCTTTGTATGATTTCAGCACGGTCACCGGTTGCGCCGCGGTTTTTTCAAGCGTGGACGCAAGCGGATTTCCATATGCCGTTTTTGTCAACGCCTTTGCGGCAGACGGTGATTCCTACAGTAAGATTTACATTAAACACGACAAGACGGACAACCTTTGCGCACACGACCTAATCGACTATGAACAGTGCCGTGCGGAAATTTTCGAACCCGTAGTGTACCGAGGATTCCGCATAGGGCTTATGCTCGGCGGCGATGTGTTCATCCCGAAGCTCTTTGAGGAATATAAAAAGAGCGGCGCGGAGTATATCATCCACCCGACGACGAACCTGACCGAACTTAAAAATCCCCCTATGCCTGTGGTATCGTGCGGCAGCGGCGGCAAAACCGACGCATATTTTACAAACGGGCAGATAAAGGCACGAAGAATAAACGACGAACTGTACGAAATAGATGTAACAAAGAAAGATGTGAAGCGATGAAAGAAACATTGTGCGGCCCGTCTACTGCGCTGTATTATTCGAATATATTTTATCCTGCACGCATAAAAACCTGTGCCGCCTTTGTGTGAACTGCATTGCATTATACTGAATTAAGGAGATGTTTTTTGCATGGACAAACTGCAAAACGCCAGACAAACGATAAACGAAGTCGACCGCGAAATGGCAAAGCTCTTTGTGCGCCGCATGGACGCAGTGCGTACCGTGGCGGAGTACAAGGCGCAGATGGGTCTGCCGGTGCTCGATGCCGCACGCGAAGCGGCTGTTGTGGAACGCAACAGCGCCCTTGTGAGCGACGAAGAACTGCGCTCATATTATGTCAGTTTTATCAAATCCAACATGGAGATATCGCGCAGCTATCAGCACAGCCTCCTTGAGGGCATGAAGATTGCCTACTGCGGTGTTGAGGGTGCCTTTGCCCACATTGCCGCGTGCAAAATCTTCCCCGACGGTGTGGCTGTGTCATATGACAGTTTCGGCTCAGCGTACGCTGCGGTGGCAGACGGCGAGTGCGACTGCGCAGTGTTGCCCATAGAAAACAGCTATGCCGGCGAAGTCGGTCAGGTGACCGACATAATGTTTAACGGCTCACTTCACATAAACGGTATGTATGACTTGAAAATCACTCAAAATCTGCTCGGATTGCCGGGAACGGATATTTCTGATATCAGAACCGTGATAAGTCATCCTCAGGCACTCAGCCAATGTGCGCAGTATATAAAGGATCACCATTTCGAGTCGGTACAAGCGTCAAATACCGCGGCAGCGGCACAGGAACTGACAAACATCGGTGACAAAAGCATCGCGGCGATAGCAAGTGCCGAGACCGCCGCAATATACGGACTGGAGATAATCGACCATGACATTAACGAGAGCGGCACGAACACAACCAGATTTGCGGTGTTCTCGCGCTCGGAAAAAAAGTCAAAAGCATCTGACAATGTATTTGTGCTAATGTTCACTGTGAGCAATGTTGCCGGAGCGCTCGCAAAGGCAATCGGCATCATCGGAAAACACGGGTTTAATATGCGCGTGCTGCGCAGCAGACCCATAAAGGATGAGAACTGGAAATATTATTTTTATGTAGAGGCAGAGGGCGACTCAAATTCTGACAACGCACGAATAATGCTCGACGAGCTTGCCGGCTGCTGTGACAAACTGAAAGTTGTCGGCAACTACACCAATGCCACACTGGACGGAGGGGACAAAGAATGATAATACCCGTTAATCTCGGCGACCATAGTTACAGCATATACATCGAGCGCGGCGCTATAAACACAATATCCAAGACGGTGAACCTGAACCGCCGCGTGCTCATAGTCACGGATGACGGCGTGCCTGAGGAATATGCACGCATCGTGGCGGCGCAGTGCAAAGAGCCGCACATCACAACCGTGGCACAGGGAGAGGGCAGCAAAAGTTTCGGAACTTTTCAAAAACTGCTTGAGGATATGCTCCGCGCCGATTTTGAACGCGGCGACTGCGTTGTGGCAGTAGGGGGCGGAGTTGTCGGCGATCTTGCCGGTTTTGTGGCGGCAAGCTATATGCGCGGAGTGGATTTTTACAATGTACCCACAACCATGCTGTCGCAGATCGATTCATCCGTCGGCGGCAAAGTGGCAATAAATTTTTGCGGCATAAAGAACATAATCGGCGCATTCTATCAGCCGAAAGCGGTATTTATAGACGGCAATGTACTCTCCACTCTGCCGCAGAGACAGATATCAAACGGTCTTGCTGAGGCAGTGAAGATGTCGCTCACATCAGATGCAGAGCTTTTTGAATATTTCGAAAAAGGCGACATAACAGATACTGATACCATATGTGAAAAATCGCTGAGAATCAAGATAGATGTGGTGCAAAAAGACGAAAAAGAATCGGGGCTCCGCCGCATACTCAACTTCGGTCATACCATAGGTCACGGAGTGGAGAGCGAGAGTTTCGGCAAGCTGTATCACGGCGAGTGCGTGGCGCTCGGCATGATACCAATGTGCTCACCCGGAGTGAGAGCACGCCTGATACCCGTGCTTGAAAAACTGCACCTGCCCACAACCGCAAATTGTGACATCGAAAAAGCGGCACAAGCACTGACTCATGACAAAAAATGCACCGCGGACGGCATCGCCGTGGTACTGGTGAACACCCCGGGCAGCTTTGAGATAACCAAAATGACGGCAGATGAGCTGAAAGAAAAGATGAATCTGATATCAGAGGAGGCGCGGCCATGAAAAACACATTCGGACACAGCGTCTCCGTGACGATATTCGGAGAGAGCCACGGCACACACATCGGCGCAGTGATAGACGGTATCGCCCCCGGCATATCGATAGACGAAGACTTCATTACAGACAGGCTGAGCATGAGACGCCCGTCCGGCAGAATATCCACCGCGCGGCGAGAGGCAGACAATTTTTCAATAGTGAGCGGAGTATTTGACGGCAAAACCACAGGCACACCGCTGTGCATAATCATACCCAATTCGGACACCCACAGCCGCGACTATGCGGCGACAAAGGATCTTGCGCGCCCCGGCCATGCCGACTATGCGGCGCACTGCAAGTATCACGGATATGAGGACTACCGCGGCGGCGGTCACTTCAGCGGCAGAATAACTGCGGCGCTCGTTGCCGCCGGGGCAATTGCCATATCCGCGCTTGAGGGCAAGGGAATATACATCGGCACTCATGTAAAGAGATGTGCCGGGATAAACGACAGAGAATTTAACGGCAGTGATATGTTGTCTGATATCAGAAATCTGAGAGGCAAAACTTTTGCCGTGCTTGACGACAGCGCCGAGCCGGCAATGCGCGCAGAGATAGAAAAGGCGGCGGCGGACGGCGACAGCGTAGGCGGCATACTGGAGACAGCAATCGTCGGCGTGCCGTCGGGCGTGGGCGAACCGTGGTTCGATTCGCTCGAAAGTGTCCTGTCGCACATGCTTTTTTCAATCCCGGCGGTAAAGGGAGTGCAGTTTGGTGCCGGATTTGCCATGGCGGACAGCCGCGGCAGTGAGATGAACGACCCGCTGCGCACAGCAAGCGGCAAAGTAACGACAGAAACGAACAACAACGGCGGAATAAACGGCGGCATATCAAACGGCATGCCGATAACATTCAGCCTGGCGATAAAGCCGACCCCGTCCATATACAAAAAACAGCGAACGATAAACATGGCAAGCGGCGAGAACGCCGACCTTGTGATAAACGGACGGCACGACCCGGCAATAGTGCACCGTGCGCGCGTCGTGGCAGACAGTGCGGCGGCGCTGGCGCTGTGCGATATGCTCGCGATGAGGTTCGGCACGGATTGGCTTGCTGTAAACAATCAAAAAATTACAAAGTAATTTTTTGATTGTTTACAATTTGATTCTAACCTATGTTTTGGCGGTGATAATATGCAATACGGCTGTATAGGCGAACACCTGGTTCACAGCTTTTCTAAAGAGATTCACAATAAAATAGGCACCTATGACTACATTCTGCGCGAAGTAGCACGCGACGACCTGGACAGATTTATGACGAAGCGCGACTTTGCGGCGATAAATGTCACGATACCTTACAAGCAGGCGGTCATTCCATATCTTGAGGAGATGAGCGACAGGGCAAGGACAATCGGTGCGGTGAACACCATAGTAAACCGAGACGGCAAACTTTACGGCTATAACACCGATTTTGCCGGGATGAAAGCGCTCATAGAACTCACAGGCATAGCCGTGTGCGGCAAAAAAGTGCTCATACTCGGTACGGGCGGCACAAGCAAAACCGCCGCGGCGGTTGCGGCTGACATGGGTGCACAGGAGATATACAAACTCAGCCGCACTCCCGGCGGCGACGGAGTCATAGGCTACGACGAAGCTTACGCCCGACACTCGGATGCGGAGGTGATCATCAACACCACGCCGTGCGGAATGTACCCGAAATGTGACGGAATACCTATCGAGCCCGAAAAATTCTCTCACCTCGAAGGCGTGGCAGACGCAATATACAACCCCCTGCGCTCAAACCTGGTGCGCCGTGCGGCGGCAACAGGTGCGGCGGCAAGCGGCGGACTGTATATGCTTGTGGCTCAGGCGGTGGCGGCAGCTGAGCTTTTCTTTGACACAACATACGAAAAATCCGTAACGGAATCCGTCTACCGCGAGATTCTCACGGCAAAAGAGAACATAGTGCTCACCGGTATGCCTGCCTGCGGCAAAAGCACCGTTGCAAGGCTGCTGGCAGAGCGAACCGGGCGCAGAGTTTACGATACGGACGCACTGATAACCGAGCGCGAGGGCATGGAGATAACAGACATCTTTGCCAAGCACGGCGAGGAATATTTCCGCGACGCGGAATCTGCTGTGATACACGACATATCACAGACGAGCGGCTGCATAATAGCCACAGGCGGCGGCGCGGTGCTCAGGGAGAAAAACATCTCCGCTCTAAAGAGCAACGGCAAGGTGTATTTCATAGACAAACCGCTTGAAGAACTCATGCCGACGGACGACAGACCGCTGGCAAGCAGCGCCGAAGCGATACGCAAACGCTACAACGAGCGCTACGCCACATATTGCGCTACGGCGGACGAGATAACAGCGACAAGCGGCGAGTTTTCGTCAACGCTTGCGGCAAACAGCATTGAAAGGAGCATGAACAAATGAAGATAACCGTTATAAACGGAGCAAACATAAATATGCTCGGAATAAGAGAGCCGAACATATACGGCTCGCAAACTTATGCCGCGCTGATTGAAAAGATAGAAAACTTTTGTGCGGCGGCAGGCATTGAAACAGAGATATATCAATCCAACCATGAGGGCGACCTTGTGGACAAGATTCAGGAGTGCTGCGGAAAATGTGACGGCATAGTGATAAACCCCGGCGCATACACCCACACAAGCATTGCCTTGCTTGATGCGGTAAAGGCTGTCGGCATACCGGCCGTTGAGGTGCACATATCAAAAGTGGACGAGCGCGAAGATTTTCGCCAAGTGAGCTACATCCGCGCCGCCTGTGTGCACACCATAGTCGGTCACGGTCTTGACGGATATACCGAAGCGATAGATTTTCTTGCAAACTATAATAAAGGGGCAAAACAATGAGGGCGGTCATAACGCCGTCACGCGCGCAAGGCAGCGTGAGTGCGCCGCCGAGCAAGAGCATGGCGCACAGATATCTCGTCTGCGCCGCACTCTCGCGCGGGCAGAGCGTGATAGACAATGTGGCGTTCTCAAAAGACATAGAAGCAACCATCGGCTGCATAAACGCACTCGGTGCGCACTGCACGGCAGACGGCGACCGCATAACGGTTGACGGCATAGCCGAGCCGAAACGCAATGCGGCGCTTGATTGCGGCGAATGCGGCAGCACGCTGAGATTCTTTGTGCCGATATGTGCGTCGTTCGGCGGAGAATACTCTTTCACAGGCAGCAAAACCCTGCTTGCGCGCCCGATGAGCGTGTATGAACAAATCTTTTGCGAACGCGGCATTTCATACTCAAATGACGGCAATCGAATAGACATAAACGGAGCGCTGAGCGGCGGTGATTTTGTGATGAACGGCGGCATAAGCAGTCAGTTTGTCAGCGGAATGTTGTTTTCACTGCCGACTGCGCAGAGCGACAGCACGATTGAACTGATACCGCCGGTGGAGAGCAGACCGTACATTGATCTTACGACAGACGCTTTGCGCACCTTTGGCATAGAGATTGCGGAGGACGGCAACTCGTTTGCCATAAAAGGCGGTCAGCACTACCGTGCGTGCAATGTCACGGTGGAGGGCGATTACTCAAACGCGGCATTCCTCGATGCGTTCAACCGTGTAGGCGGCGATGTGTCGGTGCTCGGACTGGGCAAGAGCCGCCAGGGTGACCGCGTATACGGCGAATTGTTTGAAAAGCTTTCGTGCGGCAGTGATGCTGCGATTGACATATCGGACTGTCCCGACCTTGGGCCGGTGCTTTTTGCACTGGCGGCGGTGTACGGCGGATGTTTTTGCGGCACGCATCGGCTGCGAATTAAAGAGAGCGACCGCTGTGCGGCAATGGCAGCTGAGCTTGCCAAGCTCGGCGTGAAGTGCGAAATCGGCGACGACACGATGAAAGTGTACAAAACGGCATTGAGAACGCCGACAGAACCGATAGACTCGCACAACGACCACAGGATTGTCATGGCAATGAGCATACTGCTGAGCCAAGTCGGCGGAGAGATAGAAAACGCACAGGCGGTGGCAAAGAGTATGCCGGATTTTTTTGATAAAATAAAACAGCTTGGGATAGGGGTTGAATGTATTGAAGATAACTAAAGACAGCAAGGTGCTCATAGTCGGACTGGGACTGATGGGCGGCAGCTATGCAAAGGCGCTCACAAAGCGCGGTTACAAGGTGACGGCAATATCAGATAACTCCGAATCCATATCCTACGGACTGGAGCACGGCATGATCTGCGGCGGTTACGACCATGTGGAAGAATCGGTTGTCCGCGCGGCAGACATAGTGGTGTTTGCTCTGTATCCGGAAGTTTTTTTGGACTGGATATCGCAGTACCGCGATTTTCTGAATCCGGATGCACTCGTCACAGACATAAGCGGCGTGAAGCAATGCGTGGTGTACAAGGCACAGGAGATAATCGGAAAGAGAGCGCATTTTGTATCATCTCACCCCATGGCCGGCAGAGAGCGTTCGGGCGTGGAGCACAGTGACGACAGCGTTTTTGACGGAGCAAACTACATAGTGGTGCCAACCGCAGAGAACACTCCGGATGAGATAGAGGCGTGCAAGGCTCTCGGCGCCGAGCTGGGATTCGGCAGAATATCGGAGCTGAGCGCAGAGGAGCACGATGCGATGATAGCCTTTTTGTCACAGCTGACGCACTGCATAGCTGTGTCGCTGATGACCTGCACGGACAACGAACATCTTGTCAGCTACACGGGAGACTCGTTCCGCGACCTGACAAGGATTGCAAAGATAAATGATGTGATGTGGAGCGGCCTTTTCAATCTAAACAAGGATTCGCTTGTTAAATACATGGACTTGTTTGCGCACGAGTTTGATGAACTGCGCAACATGGTGGCAAGCGGTGACATCGAGGGCATGCGCAGAAAGATGCGCCTGTCAACCAAGCGCCGTGCGCTTTTTGACAAGTGAGGCAGTGCAGCGACTGTATTATTTTTACACACGCAAAGTATTATGCCGTCTGTGTATGTGTTTTTTATTCTTGGCTCCTCGGACAGCAGTGCGGCAGCACTGAACTCGTCACCTGAGAATAAAAAACACATACACATCCGTTGACAAAATATTTTCGACGCACTGCACATAATTCACTCACACAAAATAAGATATACACCGCCGTTCCCTGCAATAAAAACACCAACATACGAACGGCATACATATGTCTGATGTTCAAAAAACGGAATATCAGAAAAATTATGTCAAAATAAAATACAGAGAGGAATGAAATAGGATGATCAACAAAAACATGGAATTTGAAAGAAAACTTCCCATACCCAAAGAGGTAAAGGAGATGTATCCGCTTAACGATGAGCTTTCCAAAATTGTGTGGGACAGAGACGCACAAATAAAAGATATCTTCAGCGGCAAGACAGACAAACTCATACTCATAATCGGGCCCTGCTCGGCAGACAATGAAGACAGCGTGATGGACTACATCAGCCGCCTGCGAAAGGTACAGGAAAAGGTTGATGATAAGATCTTCATAGTGCCCAGGATATACACAAACAAGCCCCGCACAACGGGAGACGGCTACAAAGGTATGCTTCATCAGCCCGACCCGAATGAAAAACCCGATATGTTCAAAGGAATAGTGGCAATCCGCGAAATGCATATGCGCGCACTGCGCGAGACAGGTTTCTCCTGTGCGGACGAGATGCTCTATCCCGATAACTACAGATACTTGAGCGACATCCTCGGCTATGTTGCAATAGGCGCACGCTCGGTTGAGAATCAGCAGCACCGTCTCACCGCCAGCGGCATAGATGTGCCCGTCGGCATGAAAAACCCCACAGGCGGTGACATATCCGTGATGATGAACTCCATTACTGCGGCACAGCACAGGCACACATTCATCTATCGCGGATGGGAAGTACACTCCCAGGGCAACCCCTATGCACACGCAATTCTGCGCGGCTATGTGAACAAGCACGGACAGTCTCTGCCGAACTATCACTACGAGGATCTTTTGCACCTGTATGAATCATATCAGAGCACAAATCTTGCCAACCCGTCGGTCATCATTGACACAAACCACGCTAACTCCGGCAAAAAATATATGGAACAGTCGCGTATTACAAAAGAAGTACTCTACAGCTGCCGTTATTCGTCCGAGATAAGGAGCATCGTGAAAGGTTTTATGATAGAAAGTTACATCGAGGACGGATCGCAGAAGGTGGGCGAAAACATTTACGGCAAATCCATAACAGACCCCTGCCTTGGCTGGGATAAAACTGAAAAGCTTATTTACGAGCTTGCGGATATATATTGATAAAAACCACCACCCAAAATATTGACACACCAACCAAAATTCTGTCACTTGCTTTGCAATCCTCACTTATGTTAGTATCATAATATAAGCTGTATGCAAAAGAGTATATTGCGGTTTTACTGCCGTAATGAGAATTGAGTTCGGAGTACAAGTTTATCCGAATGGTCTGTGTGTGTATTTTATTCTTAGGAGACGAGTTCAGCGCTACTGCACTGCTGTCCGAGTCGCCAAGAATAAAATACACATACAGATCCGACACAAATCTATGAGCGTTTTCTCAAAACCGCAAATATACTCTTTGCCAACCGAAAGTGAGGATTTTTTTATGAAAAAGCATTTGTCAATTATTCTTGCGGCAATAATGCTGCTCACCTGTGCCGTGTCTGCACCCGTATCGGCGGCAACCGAGGAGATTTTCTTCTGTAATGACGCCGCCGGATACAAAACCTTTGTACGCAGCACTCTCACCGCCGAGCAGGGCATCGGCGGCAGAGACCTTGGCGACATTTCCGCGCGCATCGAGCCGGATGTGAAGGAAAAAGAGAACGACACCGCGTACACTGGCTATACCGACTTCATAATCGGCAGCGTGACGGACGGAAAATGGTCGTGCGCCGACAGAAGCGGCTACCTTGTAACCGAGGGCAGTTTTATGCCGGTAAACGGTGCAAAACTGCGCATCGCCACATCGGGCAGCGCATATTTCTCTCCGAACATGAACGCCGTTCAGGACAGATGGAACAAATTCTACGCCGTGTATGACTTTGACAATGCCAAGGTAATCACCGTGACAAACGGTGTTCGCGATAATGACCGAACCACGGTTTTCGGTACGGTGCGCAATGCATCCGCCGGAACATACTATGACGCAATGCGTCCGCTCGTGACAACAGATGTCGGCAGCGGCGGCGCAGTGTATCTGGATGATTTTAGAATTTACTTTTCAGACACTCTGCCCGACTTTGCCGCTCCGCCGGCTCTCAATACCGATGTGTGTGCCACTAAGGACGGCTTTGCTGCGGCTGTCGGCAAAACAGCATCCGACATAAGCTGTGACAGCGCCACTGTGAGAATCTTTGCTGACAACACATTCTCAGCACTCCTTTCCGATGAAGATGTCATTGCCGAGGGCAATGTAATAGTGCTTGAATCCGATCGCGGATGTTTCAGCTATTACACCGCCGTGACAGAGTTTGCACGCGAACCTGTGAAAACCTACGCAATGTATTCCGACACCGAAACACTCGACAAAATGCCCATGCTTCGCATGAAAAGTGATGTGGAATACGGCATAGGCGGCAAAAGTCCCATCGATGCAGTGGGTAAATTCACGGCGACGGAGCTTACAAGCGACAATTCCTACACTTTCTTCACCAATACAAGCATAAATTCCTCCCTGTCCAATGGCAAGGTGACGGTTACAATCTCCGTGTACCCCAATGAGACCGTGAACGGGATATATTTTGCAACAAACGGTCATAATGCCCTCTCTCAAAACATACCCAATACACTGCTTAATTCCGATTCGTGGAACAAGCTTTCCATAGTTTACAACCCGGGCACACAGTCATCGGATCTGTACATAAATGATGTGTATCATTCAACAAAAAAGTATGCCCTCGGCACGGTTTTACGCGTAGTGTTCAGCGTGTGCACACAAAACTTCTCCGACGGCTACATATATTATGACGACATGGCGATATATTCCGGAGAGGTGTTCTACCCCGCTGTCACATTTGACAAATACACGCTCGACGGTGTGTCACTCCACGGTTACGGCAGCGACACCGTGGGCGGCCTGATAAAAAACGCCTCGTTTGCCGCGAATGGATACTCCCTCGCAGTGTATGCGGATGACGGCACACTGCGCAAAGATTCGGACAAACTTGAACACGGCGATGATGTGCGTATATATGACGGTGACTCCATGATATCACACTACAGCCTGGGTACTGCCGCTTTTACAGCAATCGACGATGCCAAGGTGATTTCGGACGGATATGTGTCCGCAAACGGAAAATACGGCAGCGGCAGCATAGAACTGTGCCGCACGGTTGCGTCATATGACAAAAGCCGCGACATAATCGCCGCGGCGGCGCTATACGGCGCGGATGGGAGGCTGAAAAAACTCACTCTCACGCCGCAAACCGCAAACGGCAGAACAAAGATAAAAGCAAATATAGACATCACCGAAGCCGACGGCACGAGCCTTAAACTGATAATTATGGAATCCGGCTCACTCATTCCGCTGTGCGGTTCGGCGCAGTTTTCGCCATATACCTCGGACAAAATTGAGGTTGCTGCGCCGCTCTACGAAGGCTACACCACCAAAGCGGCGGTGTTTAACTACGATGACTGCGTACCGAGCGACATCAGAATGATTGAACTGCTCAACAAATATAACATGAAGGGTACATTCAACCTTGTGGGCAAAAATGTTCTTGCCAGACTGCGCAGTGAATGCCTTGCACAGACGGGCAAGAGCGATGATGCGTCCGTATTTGAGTTTGCAAAAAGCGTGTACTCCGGGCACGAGATATCGTCGCACACATTCAACCACTACCCGGCTCACCTGAACCCGGGTGAGGAAAGCGAGGACTCCAAAGGGAACAAACTTGTCGGCGCAAGCACAGAAGCAGAGGTGAACGACATCACAAGCTGTGTGACATATCTTGAGGAAAATCTCGGTGTTGACGATGTAATAGGGCTTGCGTGGCCAAACGGCTATGGCACCAAGAGAGACGATTACGAAAGTGACCTGCTCCCGGCAATGAAAAACATCGGCATAAAATATGCACGCGGCGCAGAGAACGGCTCTTTCTCCCTCCCTGAGGACTGGTATGTATGGAACTCCACCTGTCATCACCGTAACGCACCGACAAGCGCTGCGGCATTTATATCGCTGGAAAATGAAGGAGAACTGAAGTGTTTCTTCAACTGGGGGCACACCTATGAATTTGATGAGCACGCCGATGACGACAACCTAAACTGGAATATGATTGAGGGAGTAATGCAAAGCCTATCCGGGAACAACATTTGGTTCGCGACGAACGGCGGCATCTATCGTTATGCAGAGGCAGTAAAAAAAGCCGAAGTAACCGACACCGAGGTAAAAAACAAATCGGACATGACGCTGTATTTCAACATAAACGGAAAGAATGTGGAAATAGCGCCGGGAAATTCGTATAAAATCAATGAATGACAAAAAAAGAGGGTGCGGCAAAACGAAATCGTTTTGCCGCACCCTCTTTTTGTCATTTGCCTTGCTCAAGCGCCTCTTTGAGCGCCTTTGTCAGCTGATCGGGACATGAAGTATCCCGGAAACCGCATTTTATGCCGGACAAGGTGTCGATCACCTCGCTCACGGATCTGCCCTCGGCAAGCCTCGAGACACCCTGGGTGTTTCCGTTGCATCCGCCGGTGAAGCGAACCTTTTTGATTATTCCGTCCTCAATCTCCACAGAGATTTTTTTTGAGCACACGCCGGTGGGTGTGTATTCGTAAGTCATGATTGATTACTTCCTTTCGTTAATTAATTTTTCTTCGGTATGCATCGGGCGACCACACAGGGTCGCCCCTACAATTACTCACTTTATGAATCAGCGCAGATATTTTATTTTGAAAAGCTGACAACAGTTACAAGTGTGCGTCGAAAACATTTCATCAAAGGAGGCTTGTGTATTTTTTATTCTTAGACGACGAGTTCAGCGCTACCGCACTGCTGTCCGAGGCGTCAAGAATAAAAAATACACAAACCGACGGCGCATGACTCCGTGCGTGATTTCAAAATAAAATATCCGCGCGCAAACAACTATATTAATTTTTCCGCAATCACCGCATTTTGATACGCCTTTTCCTTGAGCTCCGGCAACGCCGCCTCAAGCTCTGCGCGCACTTTATCGAGATTTTTCATAAATTCATCCGCCGTCCTTATGCCGTCCGTGCCGATTTTGTCGGGCTTTATGCAATACGGCTGACCGATGTATTTCTGAAAGCTTGCTACCTTGGGATCGTACTCTATGCCGAGTGATGGTACCGCTGACACTGCCGCAAAAATGAGCATATGCAACCGTACTGCCACGGCGGCCTTTGCACCGCCGATTATGCCAATCAGACTCTCAGTATCGAGCGGTCTGTCGGTTATTGCCGACGGGGAGTGCATCATTGACATGATTTTTCTGCTCGTTGCCAAGTCGTGCTCATACTGCATGGGTATAAACAACGGCATGAGCGAATAACTTTTCGCAATGTGGTCACCGAGAGATGCCAGATTCCTCATCACCTCATCCGAATTTTCGCCCCAGTTGCGCACAGACATGCAGAAATAATCGCCTTTTACTCCAAATGACGACAAAAGCTCGGCGGTTTTTTCCGCGGCGCACGCCTCTAAGCTGAATGCGGGGTCGGCAGTTATCTCCACACGCGGCTTGGTCACACCGATATCAGACAATAGCTTTGCCGACTCAACATCACGCAGCGTGATCACATCGACACTGCTCAGCACCTTTGCCGCCTTGCGCTTGTTGGACTCCTTGGTGAGCGGACCGATGCCGTTGGCATAGAGCATAACTTTGAGTCCCATTCGTTTTGCGGTGCGTATGCACCACAGATAATAGAGCAGAGATTTTGTGCTCGTTATGTCCTGAATCAGACTGCCGCCTCCCACTATGAGCAGCCTGGTGTTTTTGAATGTGCGTATCACCTCAGATACAGAGAATCTGTCAACGCTCTTGACTCCGTACCGCTTTTCGGTTACTGACGGCGTGTGCGAAAGCACAACGGGAGCGAATGTCGGTTCAACCTTTTTCATGTCATTTATCACGGCGCGAAGCAATGCATCATCACCGCTGTTGCCGTAGCCGTAGTATCCGAGGATTGCTGCCTCGGTGCGGCAGTCGCGCAGAGCATCACAGTACATCCGATAGTTGTCGTCCGCCATTTTTTTGACTGAATAATAAGTCTCGACAACGCTCTTTCCGTAGTCGG
Organism: uncultured Clostridia bacterium; assembly: GCA_934454585.1. GTDB lineage: Bacteria > Bacillota > Clostridia > UMGS1810 > UMGS1810 > RGIG4708. Next base: position 41,446 of record CAKSFP010000005.1, on the reverse strand, counting down.
TAATTTTCTTTTCCTCGGCGCCGACCGTAAGGAGCAGCTTGATTATGTCATCGCTCAGCTTTGCATTGTCCAGCGGCACACAACCACGGCAAGTGAAGTTACAGCCTATGGCGGTGTCGAGCTTGTCGGGCGTGAGGACGCCGATGTAGCCCTCCTGACCGGCAACAACGCATTTTTTCTCCATAATCATCGGTTCAAGGATAGCGCGGCTGACACCGACGCAAACATCGGCATTGGCGTGGATTTCGTTAATATCCGTGCGCGGTCCTGCCATTATGACGGCTCGTCTGCCGAGCGCGGCATTTGCCTCCTCCGCCTTTGCCGACATGTCGTCATAGCAGTCACCACCTCCCACGATAATTGCCTCAACACCGGGCACCGCAGCGTCTATGCGTGCAATGTTCTCTATGATTCCGTATGCCGGGGCGCACACGGCCGGATTCAGCCGGCTGACATACACAATACGCTTTGCACCCGGTGTAAGGTTAAATTCCTTTGCCACCTTCTCACCGGAGATGTTCTTACTGAACTTTCTGCCGTCTATGCCGTTTATGCTGATATAGATGTTTTTCTCCTCAACCTCTGGGTAGTATTTAAGGAGATATTTTTTCAGATCATCGCTGACTGCGAGAGTTTTCTGCCCCCAGCAGGTAAGCTTTTTCACAAGGAACGATGTGTCAAATGTCCAGTGCGCCGTGGTGACGAACACAAAGGCGTTTTTGCCCTTCATCTCCTTATGCAGAGAGCCGAGCAAAAATCCGGGTATGCGCGCATGGGCGTGGACTATGTCCGGCTTTTCGTCAATGAGAATTTTCTTCAGTTTCCCCTTTGCGCCGAGAATGCTGCGTACATCACGCGAATTGAGCACAATTTTGTAGTGCTTGATTCCGGCATCCTCAACCTCTTTTTGATACACTCCGCCGGCGGATACCATTACTATGTCATGTCCTCGGCGTTTGAGTTCTTTTGACAACTCGACAACATGGGTTTCGGCGCCACCGATGTCGAGTCCGTTTAATGCCATTAGAATTTTCATATTTTCCTCCGAAATTCTATTTCTTTTTTCTGTGCACTTTAACCTTGGTTCCGTCGGGGTTTTGTATATATGTGTTGTCAAGGATATTTGTGAGCGAGGCGCGGAACGCCGCCACATACTCTTTGCGCAGCTGCGCCTGCTCTGCCTTTTCGGCATCGGTCAGACCGACTGTTTTCGCTTTCCTTGCCAACTCATTTATTCTTTGCGTCTTTTTTTCGTTCATGTTTGTTCCTTTCAAGCCTTGGGGGCAAATTTTTTCAGCCAGATGAGCACATGCGATGCAAAGCCGTGGTTGCAGCTTGCCGTAGTGTGCTGAGTCTCCCACAGAGTGCCCGTTTTGTCCGCCATATAGCCGAAATACCCCTCTATGTCGGCGAGCAGTTTTTGTATCGCAATGTCCGTGCCGTCGTTGGCAAGCAGTTCAAGCCGCAGATAGTTTCCTATGAACGGTGCGGACGGGGCAATCTCTGCCCACAAACCCGTCTCCTGCCTGTCGGGTCCGAATTCATGCAGCATGGTCTGCCAAAGCTCGGGATATTCATCTTTAGTGGCAGTTCCGCTGAAAAATGCGTAGTACTGGCAAGTCTCCGTGATGTCATCGCAGATTGTCAGCGTGCCGTCTGCGTTGCGCACGGCATGGTCGCGGAAGAATGTCCCGTTAAACGACTGCTCGCGCACCTTGGCGATTATCCGCTCCGCCTTTGCTCCGTAGTCGCCGCCGTACAGTCTGCCGAGAGTCCTCAGCATCCGCGCATAGAGCATATTTGACGGATAGTTGACATCTTGGATATAGTCGTTAGCCTTGGACCACTCAATGAACACCCAGCCGCTAAGCTTTTCGAGCAGTCCGTCCGAATTTTCGTATTCCTCAAAATACTGTGCAAGCGCCTCAAGCTGCGGTTTTGCGGTATCGATAAAATCTCTGTCGCCCGTTCGTGCGAGGTATTCTTCCGCCTCTATGCAATACCACATTGCCCAGTTGGGTATGAACGAATCATTCACAAAGTCGGACGGATAGCACATCGGCAGCATACGGCTGTCTATGTCGTCAAACCCGATTTTATATATAAAGTTTTCGAGAAAATTCTTCTCCACAACCGATTTGCCGGTGAGGAAATGCTCCACCCTTGATGTAAAAAAGCTGTCGCACAGCCAACCGGCGCGCTCTCGCGTCGGACAGTCGGAATATATGTCAACCGTGTTCTGACGGAAAGTCTCTGCCGCTGCGTCATAAATTCGGTTGAGATTATCGTTAGTACTGCCGAGTTTTTTCATCTCCGGCAAAGAAAATCTTGCCGTATCAAACGCAAATTCCGTAAGCGCAACTTTCTTAACGCCCAGTTTTCCGTCAGACTTATTTATCACCTTAATGTATTTCATGGAGCACGGCTCGTTGGTAATGAGGGAATATTTTCCCGGAGCGAGATTCCATATTACGGCGTTTTGGATGTTAAAACGCTTCGTCGACACATCACCGTCCGTCAGCAGCTCATCAAAGACAACGATAAGTTCACATTTTTCCTCTGCGCACACTTCAAGAGTGATAAATCCGGTTTTTTCGCTCGGGAGTGCGTATATCGCATAACTGTCCGGCTCAAGGGTAAGCGGTTCTGCCGCCGTCTCAGCCGTGATTTCGGGAGTGTATTCTCCTTTATCTGCCTCGTCCGTATTTATCATTTCAAGTTCACTCTTGGCATAACCGAAGTGAGCCAGTTTTTCGGGCAGATCTATATAGCGGTTCTGCACCGGATCAATAGGCTCATCGTGAAATTTCACACTGCCGCGGCAGATGATTTTCTCCGCACCGATTTCGTCATAGCAGGGATAGGGCACTTCACGGGTGATGAAGTTTTTTTCGCCTGTCCGCACAAGGGTAACTGCGCAAAATTCAGCGTCGGTTTTGCACTCAAAGTCCTTGTAGTTCTCATCATAAGTATAGTATTCCGCAAATGCGCGCTGATATGAAAACCGCACGATTTTGCGCAGACGGTCGGAGTGATATTTTGCCTCGAATCTGCGCGGAAGAGAAGCTCCCGTTGCAGCGATGATCTCACCGTTCTTTATCACCTCGGCACAGAGGAATGCACTCTGTTTTATGCGGTCAAAATTATATATATTGTAGCCGTTTACATATATGGCAACGATGTTTTCATCCTCATTCAGATACTTGCCGAGGTCTATTTCGTCCACGCGATAATATCCGTGCCCTGCCCGTGCCGGACCCTCGGCAATCATCTTGCCGCCGACAAACATCTGATACATATTTGATGCGGCAACGGCAATTGCTGCGCCGCCGCGCGGCACAATTGTGCGAAATACGAGGTTATAATTGGTTTCGTCCTCTTTGCCCGATTCCCACACGGGAACGGCTTTTTTGAAAGTGAAATTTTGCATGATGGTCTCCTTTATTGGTTTTGTGCAAACTGTTGACAAATATCGGGGGAGCATTGAAAAACTCTCGGCGTCTGTGTGTGTAATTTTTATTCTTAGACAACGAGTTCAGCGCTACCGCACTGCTGTCCGAGTTGGCAAGAATAAAAATTACATACACAGTCGACGCGCAAACTCGTCCGTCATTTGCAATTTATCAAAAATTATACACGGCAGATTGCGTGCTTTACATCCCTACTGTGTCTGCAAATGCTCGTCATATGTCTCGGTGAATATATGGCTGCCGTCATTTTTCACCGTGTCTGTGTGATAATACAGATACTTGTGACTCTCGGGATTTGCCGCCGCCTTGATTGAATCCAGACCCGGATTGCATATCGGTCCTGCCGGCAGACCCTTGTTTTTGTATATATTATACGGCGAGTCAATCTCGAGATCCTTGTAGTACACCTTGTCGGCATTATACTTGCCGTCCGTTATCGCATACACTATTGCCGCATCTATCTGCAGCGGCATATCCGCCTTCAGGCGGTTTTCGATTACTCCGGCTATGGTCGGTTTCTCGGACGCAAGCTTTGCCTCTTTTTCTATCAGCGATGCCTTGGTGACAAGTGCAAATGTGTTGTCGTCATAACCGCCGAGCACCTTTTTGCACCGCCTGTCAAAATTAGCAAGCAGAGTCTCCACAACCGTGTGGGCGTTTGTGCCCTTTGCAAAATTATATGTGTCCGGGAACAGATATCCCTGGAGTTTGTACTTGTACTTGCCGCTCGGTATGTGTGCGATGAATTCAAAGTCGTAGTCATCGCCGAGCGCCGCAAGAAAATCTTTCTGCGTGCAGATGCCGATTGACTCTGCCCTCTCGGCAATATTCTCAGCTGACAGTCCCTCGGGGATGACAAGCGTCGCCGTGTCTCCCGATGCGGTAGTGAGAGTCTTGATTATATCCGCTATGCACATTCCGTCATCCAGGGTATAGGTGCCGTAGTTCAGTTTGTTGTTGCTTTGGGTCATCTTCACCTTCAGGAGAAACACGATTTTGTGCTTTATGAGGTTGTTTTCCTTCAGAATGTCGGCAATTGAGTCCGCCGTGGAGCCCTGAGGTATGGTGACCGTGACCGGAGAGCCGGTCTTTGACTGTGTGGCGAAGTATTCGCCGATATACGGCGTGAGCCACATCAGTGCCAGTGCCGCTATTGCAATTAGGATAATTTTTTTCATAAGTAATGTCCTTTCGGATAAGTCGTGATTCACTCAAAGGCGAGTGGTATATGTTGTGTATCAGCGAGATCCATAGCGCCGTCAGGTCGCGTGTCGAGCAGATACACAACATATACCGCGAGACGGTGCAGTAACTCGGCAGCCAAATGACTGCATGAGTTCAAATTTCGGTCTGTCGATTATGCCTACCTATATAATATCACAAAAAACTCCCCATGGCAAATTTTTTTTACTCATCCGCCGCGCCGATGTCGCTCAGCTTTTTCAATTCATAAAACCTGCCCTTTTTCTCCATCAGTTCGTCATAAGTACCAAGTTCGACACATCTGCCCTTATCCATGACGACTATGCGGTCGGCATCACGGATTGTGGACAGCCTGTGTGCGACGATGAATGTGGTGCGGTTTTTGACAAGTTCCGATATAGCTTTTTGCACATGGCGCTCCGATACATTATCCAGAGCCGAAGTCGCCTCATCAAGAATGAGTATGCGCGGATCGCGGATAAGTGCGCGCGCAATGGATATGCGCTGTTTTTGCCCTCCGGACAAACGGCTGCCGTTCTCGCCGATGTCCGTGTCAAGTCCATGCGGCATATCGGCCAAAAATTCTTCGATATTTGCCCTTTTCACCACATCCGCAAGCTTTTCTTCCGACACATCGTGCAAACCGTAGAGTATGTTGTCGCGGATTGTGCCGGAGAACATGACGCTGTTTTGCGGCACCACGGATATGAAATGGCGGTAATCCGTGAGATTGAGCATCTCTATCGGCTTGCCGTCAATGCTTAGCGAACCCGATGTCGGCAGCAAAAATCCGATTATCATGTTCATTATCGTCGATTTGCCTGAACCGGAGGAACCGACAAAAGCAATGCATTCACCCTTTTCCGCATGGAGCGTGAAGTTCTTTATCACATCCTCATCGGCATTCGGATAGCGGTAACAGCAGTTGTCAAAATATATTGTCCCATGCACATAGCGCAGACGGATTTTGCCGCGGTTATCCTCTATGTTGTCCGAGAGGATCACCTCGGACATGGAGTGAACCGCCTCAAGCCCCTTTGCCAGTTCGGGATAAATGTTCACCACAGACTGCACACTGTTGGATATCTGCGAAAAATACGACTGATAGAGCACTATGTCGCCGACACGAATTTTTCCGCTAAATGCCAGATAACCCGTAAATGCCAGACATAAGGCAGAGAGTAACTGCGACACCACCCACATCACCGAGCCGAAATACGCATTCGTGCGATCCATTATGAGTCCGGTTGCCTTTAAGTGAGCGATATTTGCCTCGAGCCGCGCTATTTCCTCGTTTTCCAGTCCGTGAGCCTTGGTGACGGGCATCATCTCAAGCATATTTTTCACTTTAGCGGACATATTTTCGTTTTCCATCCGAAAACTGCGGTTGTTGTTTTTCATCTTGCCGCGAAACATGTTTATCAGCATCACATTTATCGGCACGACGATTATATAAAACAGCGTCACAAGTCCGCTCTTTGCGCCCGACACCGTCATAGTGACCGCCAGTCCCAGCAGTGCCGGTATGCAGCTTTTGATAAAATGTGTGTTAAAAAACTCTATAGCCTCTATGTCGCGCATGAATTTTGACTGCAATCTGCCGGATTCTATCTCCTTGTGATAAGTCAGCGACAGGTGCTGCAGTTTGCGCACAAGCGTGTTGCGCAGTCCTGCACCCACCGTCCGCAGCATTTTGTCCGTAAAGCGCGAATAGATGACATGGGTAGGGATGTTCTGCAATATACACACGCAGAGCACGGCAAAGTTCAATGCGATTTTCAGCATGGTGTGGTCGTCGGGATAGGATATGAGGTTAATAACATTGGATGTAACAATCGGTATAACCCATGTCGGCGAGTTTTTCAAAAGGTAGAAAAAAGACGAGATGACAATGCCTTTGATGTTCTTCTTAAAAAGGGTTTTCAGTATACCCGTCTCGACAGAGCGCTTCTTCTCACCGTTCGGCTGTTCGCCGCGGCCGCCAAAAAACAACTGCTCATAATCGGGTATGTAGCTTGTGCGTTCGGTAGTTTTCATGGAAAAACCATCTCCCGTATCGGGCTTGAAATTTTGCCCGTTTTTTAATTTCACAAACATTATACACAATTGTCGCGATAAGTCAATAGATTATATGATATTTAATGAAAATTTCATATTTTAGGTAGAAATGACGGTAAAATCGCAAAAAGTTAATAAAAAGTTTACTAAATTTCAAAAAAAACATTGTTTTTTAATGTATTTTATAGTATAACTATAATATATAGTTGTCATTGGCGGCTTTAGGGGAAATTTTTTATCGCCCGGTGACAGCTCTATCAAAACTCAAGGAGGATTTTTTATGAAAAAATCAATTGCAATGCTTCTTGCGGCATGCCTTATGGTAATGTGCTTCGCAGGATGCGGTCAGCAGGCAACAAACGACGGCGGACAGACTGCCGGAGACAATGTGATCAAGATCGGTGTTTTTGAGCCGACAACCGGTGAAAACGGCGGCGGCGGAGTGCAGGAAGTGCTCGGCATCCGCTATGCAAACTCCCTCAAAAACACAGTTACAATAGGCGGCACGGAATACAAAATCGTGCTTGATGAAGTGGACAATCAGTCTGACAAGACGGCTGCCGTAACGGCTGCACAGAAGCTCGTGTCCGACGGTGTGAGCGTGGTTCTCGGTTCTTACGGTTCCGGTGTTTCCATCGCAGCCGGTTCAACCTTTGCATCGGCTAAGATTCCGGCTATCGGTATCTCCTGCACCAATCCCCAGGTTACAAGCGGCAACGAGTGGTACTTCAGAACCTGCTTCCTTGATCCTTTCCAGGGCACGGTTATGGCTTCATATGCTTATGACACCTGCAAACTCACAAAGGCTGCTGTTATCTGCCAGAACGGTGATGACTACTCAACAGGCCTTGCAAACTACTTCAAACAGGCTTACAAGGGCGATATCGTTTATGACGGCACATACAACACAAACGAATCCGACTTTAACGCTCTGCTTACAGCGGCTAAGGCTGCAAACCCGGATGTTATCTTCTGCCCGTCCTCAATTGCTACCGCCGGTCTCATGGTTAAACAGGCAAGAGACCTCGGTATCACCTGCGACATCATGGCAGGCGACACATGGGAGAACACCCAGATCATAGATAACGCGGGCGCAGACAACTGCAAAGGAGTGTCTTTCTCCACATTCTTTGACGAGAACGATACCACAGCCGCAGACTTCGTTAAAGGTTTCAAGGAATACCTCAATTCCGACTCCAAGAACCTCAAACTCAACGGTGGCAAGGATGGCGTTGCAGCTGTATCCGCACTCGGATATGACGCATACAACGCAGCTGTTGCAGCCATAGAGGCCGCCGGTTCAACCGACACCTCAGCTATCCGCGACGCACTCACAAAGCTTGACACAACAGGCGTAACGGGTATTATCAAATTCGACGAGAACGGCGATGCCATGAAAGACAAAGCCTACATCAAAACTGTTGAAAACGGCGAATTTAAGTTCATCGGTACACAGAGCACAAACGGTTCTTTCCAGCCGGTTGAATAATCCGTAATATTAATCGAATAATACAAAATTTTCGGCATGGGACTGCCCGGCAAGAAAAACGCAGTCCCTTGCCTTTGTATTTTATTTTTCACAAAAGGAGGGTAATCCATGGATGCTTTTCTGCAAAACTGTCTGAACGGCATTTCGATCGGCAGCAGCTATGCGCTCATTGCCATCGGCTACACTATGGTTTACGGAATTTTAAGGCTGATCAATTTTGCACACGGCGACATATTCATGATGGCGGGATACTTCATGATTATAGCCATGGTTGACATGGCGCTGCCTTGGTATGTATCGGTCGTGCTTGTTATAGCGGCGACAATTGCTCTCGGTGTGCTCACCGAAAAAATAGCGTATAAACCGCTCCGCAGTGCGCCCAGGATGTCTGTAATGATATCCGCTATCGGCGTTTCGTACTTTTTGCAAAACTTTGCGACATATCTTTTTTCGGCTCTGCCGAAACCGTATCCGACTATCGGATTTTTGAGTGAGAAAATAACAATCGGGAATATATCCACCTCTCTGGTGACATTCATCACCCCGATTTTGACCATATTAATAGTAGCCGGTCTTGTTTTTCTCATAAACAAGACCAAGATAGGTATGGCGATGCGCGCCGTGTCAAAGGATTTCCAGACGGCTCAGCTGATGGGTATTAAAATTAACAACATCATCAGCTTCACATTCGTCATCGGCTGCGGACTTGCGGCAATCGGTTCCATTCTCTACTTTATACCCAGACCGCAGGTATATCCGCTCTCCGGCTCACTGCCGGGTCTCAAGTGCTTTGTGGCGGCGGTGTTCGGCGGCATAGGCTCAATCCCCGGCGCACTCGTCGGCGGATTTCTCATAGGACTCTGCGAGACATTTATAAAGGCAAGCAAATTTTCCGAATTTTCGGACGCTTTCACCTTTGTAATACTCATATTCGTGCTCATATTCAGACCGACAGGCTTGTTCGGCGAAAAAACAAGGGAGAAGGTGTAAGACATGAAAAAACAAACCAAAACCATCTGCACCTGCGTTTCACTCGCTGCCCTTGCGGCGTTTGTGTTCTACGCAAGCTCTCTGCCGACCTCGTCCATGCTTAAGACATCACTGCTCATGGGCGCGCTGTATGCGCTCCTGGCGGTATCCATGAATCTGCTAAACGGAGTGACGGGTCAGTTCTCTCTCGGACAGGCGGGTTTCATGACCCTGGGTGCATATACCTATGCGATACTCTCCATTCCCACGGGAGTGCGCGACAATGTTTACTATCTCTACGGCTGTGCGCCGTGGCTCAAGAATCTCCAGGCGCCGCCTGTGGTTGCGCTTATCGTTGCCGGCATAGTGGCGGCGCTGTTCGCCTTTGTCATAGGTAAGATTGTTCTGCGTCTGCGCAGTGACTATTTTGCCATCGCGACCCTCGGTTTTGCCGAGGTGGTGCGCATAGTTGTTGCCAGTTCGTGGCTCAACACCATAACAAACGGTTCACTGGGTCTTAACAACATCCCGGCAATCAGCCTGAAACCACTTGACGGAATGGGGTTTGACTCATCGTTCATAGTTATGATATTCATAGTGGTTGTGTGCATAGCAATCATGGGACTGATAAAAAGCTCAACTTACGGCAGAGCGTTCCGCGCCATAAACGACGACGAAACGGCAGCGGAGGCAATGGGCATAAATCTTGCCTCGACCAAGGTCACATCGTTCGTAATCAGTTCGTTCTTTGCGGCTGTGGGAGGCGCGTTGCTTGCAATGTACCTCAAAGCGATATCCGCCACCACATTTACTCTCGCCACCGCAACTTACTACATTCTTCTCATGGTTGTAATCGGTGGCATGGGAAGCTTTACGGGCAGCATAATCTCCGCCGTCCTTGTCATCTTCGCCAAGGAATGGTGGCTCAGATTCCTCGACGCTCCGGCATACATCGGCTCTTTCCAGGTGCCGCTTCTGCGCTCGGGATTCCGCATGGTTGTGTTCTCGGTCATCCTCATGATAGTGGTGCTGTTCTTCAGACAGGGCATCATGGGCAGCAGAGAGTTCAGCTGGGACGGAATTTACGCATTTTTCAGGAAATTCGGCAAGAAACAGGAGGTGCAGGATGATGAATAATGTACTTCGTGTAGAGAATGTTGTCATGCAGTTCGGCGGCGTTATTGCCGTGGACAACCTTAACATGGAGGTAAATGAGCACGAAATCGTCGCACTCATAGGCCCAAACGGAGCCGGAAAGACAACAGCGTTCAATGTAATCACGGGAGTATACGCCCCCACAAACGGCGCAGTGTATTTCAACGGTGAAAAAATTGTTGAAAACTATCCCAAGGGAAAGATGAAAAAGCTCTATACCGGGGATCACAAGGGAGAATACACGGAATCCATAGAGCCGACTCCCGACAAGATAACCGAAAGCGGCATTGCGCGCACATTTCAAAACATCAGACTCTTTAAGACAATGACGGTTTTTGAAAATGTGCTCATAGCAAAGCATATGAAACGCAAATCGAACCTCCTTACGGCGACACTCCGTCTCAACGGCAAGGAGGAGGCAGCGGCAAGAGCCGAGGTTGAACATCTGCTCAAGATCCTCGACCTGTATCATTTGCAGAACGAAAAGGCGGCAAACCTGCCCTACGGTCAGCAGAGAAAACTCGAAATTGCCCGCGCCCTCGCCACCGATCCGAAACTTCTGCTCCTGGACGAACCTGCGGCAGGCATGAATCCGCAGGAGACTGCGGAACTGACTCAGTTTATCGGCAGAGTGAGAGACGATTTTGACATGACGATACTCATGATAGAGCATCACATGGATTTGGTAATGGACATATCGGACAGGATATATGTGCTTGACTTTGGCAAACTGATAAGTCATGGCACACCGGATGTCGTTCAGAACGACAAAAAGGTTATTGAGGCATACTTGGGGGTGAGTGACGATGCTTAAAATAGAAAATCTCAAAGTCAGCTACGGCGCAATTGAGGCGGTAAAGGGCATATCGCTCGAAGTGCCGGACGGCAAAATCGTCACCCTCATCGGCTCAAACGGTGCCGGCAAAAGCACCACGCTGCGCGCCGTGACGGGACTTGTGCCGTCGACGGAGGGCAGCATACACTACAACGGAAACGACATAACCAATGCCGCCACCGACAAGATTGTAAGCAACGGCATAACCCTCTCGCCCGAAGGCAGAAAGGTTTTCCCTGATCTGACGGTGCTTGAGAACATAAAAATCGGCGCTTATCTGCGCCACGACAACCTCAAGAGCGACATAGAGTGGATGTTTGACCTGTTTCCGCGCCTCAGGGAAAGATCGTGGCAGCTCGCCGGAACACTTTCCGGCGGTGAACAACAGATGCTCGCCGTGGCAAGGGCACTGATGGCAAGGCCGACTCTGCTCATGCTGGATGAGCCGTCGCTGGGTCTTGCACCGCTTGTGGTACGAGACATATTCGACATAATAAAGAAAGTAAACGACAGCGGTATATCCATACTCCTCATAGAGCAGAACGCCAACATGGCGCTTAAGATTGCCGATATCGGCTATGTTATGGAGACAGGCAGAATCACGATGAAGGGCAGCGGTACGGAACTTCTCGCCAATCCCGACATCAAGAAAGCATATTTGGGAAAATAAATCGGAAAGGACGGCAGTATTAATGAAAGCATTGGTAAAAGAGCTTTTCCGCGGCTCGGAGGAATTTGCGGACAAAACAGTTGAAATATCGGGTTGGATAAGAACCCTGCGCGCGTCCAACGCCTTCGGTTTTATCGAGGTGAATGACGGCACATTTTTCAAAAATGTCCAGGTCGTGTTTGAGAGCGACAAAATAGACAACTACAAGGAAGTTTCCTCGCTCAATGTGGGTGCGGCAATATCCGTGAGCGGCACAATGGTGCTCACCCCGGACGCAAAACAGCCGTTTGAGATAAAGGCGTCAAAAATCACCGTTGAGGGCGAGTCCACCCCGGACTACCCCTTGCAGAAAAAGAGGCATTCTTTCGAATATCTGCGCACGATAGCGCATCTGCGCCCGAGGACAAATACATTTTCGGCAGTGTTCCGCGTGAGGAGTCTTGCGGCATATGCCATCCACAAATTTTTCAACGAGCGCGGCTTTGTGTACACCCACACCCCGATTATCACCTGCAGTGACTGCGAGGGTGCCGGCGAGATGTTCCGCGTGACCACTCTCGACCCTGCCGAAATTCCTCACAACGAAGACGGCAGTGTGGACTACACCAAGGACTTTTTCGGAAAGAGCGCAAACTTGACCGTTTCCGGTCAGCTCAACTGCGAGACATATGCACTTGCTTTCCGCAATGTATACACCTTTGGCCCCACATTCCGTGCCGAAAATTCCAACACGACCCGTCATGCTGCGGAGTTCTGGATGATTGAACCTGAGATATCCTTTGCGGATTTAGGCGACGACATGGAGCTTGCCGAGGATATGCTCAAATACATCATAAACTATGTGCTCGAGAATGCACCCGAGGAGATAGAGTTCTTCAACAACTTTGTGGACAAGGGACTGCTTGAAAGGCTTCGCCATGTGGCGTCATCCGACTTTGGCAGAGTGACCTACACAGAGGCGATAGAGATTCTCAAGAAAAACAACGATAATTTTGATTACCCCGTTGAGTGGGGCACAGATTTGCAGACTGAGCATGAGAGATATCTCACCGAGCAGGTATTCAAAAAGCCTGTCTTTGTGACGGACTATCCCAAGGAAATCAAAGCGTTCTATATGCGTCTGAACGACGACGGCAAAACCGTTGCTGCTATGGATCTGCTTGTGCCGGGCATAGGCGAGATAATCGGCGGCAGCCAGAGAGAGGAGCGCTACGATGTGCTGCTTAACCGCATGAACGAGCTTGGACTTTCTCCGGACGATTACTGGTGGTATCTCGACTTGAGAAAATACGGCGGATGCAAGCACGCCGGATATGGACTCGGGTTTGAGAGAGCGATAATGTACCTGACGGGAATATCGAACATCAGAGATGTTATACCCTTCCCCCGCACCGTCTCCAACGCCGAATTCTAAAAAACGGCGCATAATAAATGAAAAGAACCCTCGGAGTATAGAAAATACACCGTCGGGTTCTTTTCATTTATTATGCATCCGTTTTTACGGATAGGCATACTTTTTCGGTTCGGATTGCCCGCTCTCCGCTGATTTTTTAGAATTCGGTTCTCTTTTTTACACCGTCGGGTTCTTTTGTTCATTCTGCATCCGTTTTTTACGGACAGACAATGTGCGTAGAAAATATTTCATCAAAGGATGTGTATGTGTTTTTTATTCTTAGACGGCGAGTTCAGCGCAGGGCTCCCAAAAAGGTGGTAGCATAGCGTGACTTTTTGGGAAAAAGGAGAAACAGCAAAGCGAGTAAGTTGTAAATCTCCCGATTTGCAACGCACGATGCGCAGCTTGTTTCGACGCAGGCGGCAAGAATAAAAAACACATACACAGACGGCACAAGTTTTTATGCGTTCTGAATAAAAATATATACCTACCCGATACGGTGCAACGGATTATTGCGGAACGACGCATAGGCCGTTCCCCCCGCCTTAATAAAGATTCATCTTAAAATAAAAACACCTCATGACATCCACGAGGTGTTTTTTGTTTTAATTCGATTATTTGGGCTGCTTGCCGATATAAGCAAGTATACCTCCGTCCACATAAAGAATGTGACCGTTTACCGCATTTGACGCATCGCTTGCCAGGAACACCGCCGGGCCCGCAAGTTCTTCCGGCTCAAGCCATCTGCCGGCCGGAGTCTTTGCGCATATGAACGAGTCAAACGGATGCTTGGAGCCGTCCGCCTGGGGTTCACGCAAGGGAGCAGTCTGCGGAGTAGCGATGTATCCGGGTCCTATGCCGTTGCACTGGATGTTGAACTCGCCGTACTCGGAGCAGATGTTTCTTGTGAGCATCTTAAGACCGCCCTTTGCAGCCGCATAAGCGGAAACTGTCTCTCTGCCAAGCTCGGACATCATGGAGCAGATGTTTATGATCTTGCCGTGACCTTTTTTGATCATCGAGGGGATAACCGCCTTAGACACGATGAAAGGTGCGTTGAGATCAACATCTATAACCTGTCTGAATTCCGCTGCGCTCATTTCGCACATGGGGATTCTCTTGATTATGCCGGCATTGTTTACGAGAATGTCGATAACACCGACTTCTTTTTCTATTGTTGCAACAAGGTTGTTTACCATTTCTTCGTTCGTTACATCGCAAACATAGCCGCGAGCATCGATGCCTGCCTCTTTGTATGCTGCAATACCTTTGTCAACAAGCTCCTGTTTTATGTCATTAAAAACGATTGTTGCGCCTGCCTCTGCCAAGCCTTTTGCTATAGCAAAGCCGATTCCGTAGGACGCACCTGTCACAAGTGCGATTTTTCCGTCTAATCTGAACATTATTATCTCTCCTTATCTTTTAGATGATTTTTAATCCCACAGGTAAATTTGCCGCCTTTGGGGTTGGAAAAAGCATAAATTATCTCAGGTTCTTTGTCTCAATGTGATCCATATCGTCAAAATCCTGGTTTTCTCCGCACATTGCCCAGATGAACGAATATGCCTTTGTGCCCACGCCGGAGTGGATGGACCAGCTCGGGCTGATAACAGCCTCCTCATTGTGCATGATGATGTGGCGTGTCTCGGTCGGCTCGCCCATCATGTGGAACACAACATCATTTTCGCCCATGTCAAGATAGAGATAAACTTCCATTCTTCTGTCATGAGTATGGCATGGCATGGTGTTCCAGTTTGAACCCGGCTCAAGCTGCGTCAGACCCATGGAGAGCTGACAGGACTGCATAACCTCCGGGTGTATGTACTGATTGATTACTCTCTTGTTGCAATCCTCAACGGAGCCGCAGGGCACTTTTTTAGCCTTGGAGATGTCTATCTTAACCGTTGGGTAAGATTTGTGCGCCGGGCAGCTGCTCATGTAGAATTTCGGGGGTTCGTTGCGGTCAACGGCCTTGAAGGTGATGTCCTTGTTTCCCTGACCGATGAATATACCGTCTCTCGGCTCCATTATGTACTCGGTACCGTCCACGGTGATAATGCCCTTGCCGCCGATATTAATCACACCCATTTCTCTGCGCTGCAGGAAATAGTCCGCCGCGAGCTCCTTGCCCGCCTCGAGTTTGAGTTCCTGGTCAACCGGCATTATGCCGCAAGTTATGATTCTGTCGATGTGGCTGTATACCATTTTGATGTTGTCCTTGGAGAAAAGACCCGTAATGAGGAATTCTTCTCTGAGCCTCTCTGTGGTATAGTGCTTAACATCTTTTGAGTTTGATGCGTTTCTTACTTCCATTGTTTTTTGCTCCTTTTTTATATATTTGCCGCATACTTCAATTTGGCTGAGTCCTGCCCATGAAAGCGGCGTTGTCGGCTGCTTAAAGTTCGTCAGATGAACTTTTTTTGTGATGACGGATTCGGGAAGGTTGAGCTCCTGTCCGTCTCCGCTCTTTTTAAGCGGCATTGTGTATCTTGTGCCGTCGTCAAACACGGCATCTATACTGTTCCAATATGAATCATGCGGAAAATCCGCCCTCAAATGGAACACAAGTTTGTCAACCTCGACTTCATCGCCGAAATCCACCCAAAACTCCAGGTCGTCGCGTGCGCCGCCCGCCCAGTTGCTGTAAGGATATGCCCAGTGACCATCGGTGTGGATTACGCCGTTTATGGCGTTGCGCTCAAAGAAGTTTGCCTCGTCACGGGTGACATAGTTTGCGTATGCGTGCGGATAAATGCCCGACACGCCGTGCATATCGTACGGATTGAGCGAGATGACCCTTTGCGCATACAGTTCGTCGTCCGACGGGGTGCGCGCGGATATCGGGTGTTCCTCTCCCGAAAAAGCGTCTTTGTCAAAGCACACTCCCACAGTGGCAAGAGGAATGTCATATGTAAACATTTTGCCCGGAACGAACACCAACCCCTCACCCACGGTCGGGTCAAGGTTTATTGCCAGCCACTCCGATTCGTCAGTGTCTATTCTTATTCTGTCGCCGTCGCCATATGTGCCGCAATATACTGCGGAAACTGCGTTTTCTCCCGATTTGTCAAAGAGCACATTGCCCGAACGGTCGAGAAGTTTTATATGTATCATGATGAAATCTCCTTAAAAAGAAATGAAATACTACAATATAAATTATAACAAAAAGTACAGATTGTGTCAATCGGTTGGAGCAAAAAAGACTGACAAGTATTTAACAAGCGGAAGGGGCATTAATCTTCGCAAATCAACATCAATATGAAATAAACGCTTATCGAAACATTTCAACAGTTCCCGTTAATAATCATCCTCCTTCATCTCATAAACCTCATGGTCTGCAAAACATTTGCCCTCTTTTCCGGCGACAAATGAATCCATTCTTCATAAAATTCCCTTAATTCCGGCGTCATAACCACTTTGTCATCGTCGGAGAAAAACTCCGCAAGAGTTATGTTCATTGTGTTGCATATAATCTCAAGAGTCGCAATCGTCGGCACCGTTCCGCGGTGAAATATGTTTGAAAGCGTGGATTCTGGCAGTTTGCTTTCCTTTGAAAGTCTGTATTTAGTCCATCCTTGTTTCTTCAAAAGTTCTTCAAGTCTGCTGTTTATGTCCACCAAATCACCCATTCACATCATATCTTTTAATCAACTCTATCTCATCCCTAAGCATATCAAGCTGTCCCGATGACATCCCGCGCACAGCGTTCAAAATGTCCTGCAAATTGCTCTCGTCGGCACCATTTCCGTAATCCGCAACAAGGCTGTCGACCGATATATGAAGCGCACGCGCTATGGCAACCACGGTATCAAGACTGATGTTATGATATCCGCCTTCAATTCTTGATATATATTTTTGGTCCGTACCTATTTTCTCACCGAGTTCATCCTGTGTCAATCCGTTTTTCAGTCTGAAACCCTGGATGCGCGAACCAACCTCCCGAAAATCCAATTCACTTTTCATTCTTTTATCCTCTTATGTCATTAATGAATTACCCAATTAGATTATATTTGATATAATTGCCCATTGTAACTCATTATATTTAGTATTATATATGTATTTACTATGTTAAATGCATATATTTGCTTTACAAAACTCAACTGATTGAGTATAATGATATATGATACTAAATATTATATGTAAAGGATGAAAGAAATGAAAAAATTTTTGTTGTTGCCTGTTTTTTGCTTTGTGTTGATTTTTGCTCTTAATATTCATACGGCAGACAATGCCGTAAACACAATAAATTCAAACACTGTTGAAGCAAAAGAAAAAATCTTCACCTACATCGCAAATCAAAAAACAAAAAAATTTCACCTCCCGTCATATGAATCCGTTTATCAAATGAACGACGAAAACATGTTGTATCTCAACGATACGCGCGACGACGCAATTGCAAAAGGTTATTCGCCATGCAAACGGTGCAATCCGTGATGCCGAACGAACAGGCGTTAATTTGTGCGCACTTCACGGTGCGATGAATGAATCCCTCCGCCGCCTTATTCAATCAATATTTTTTTGAAAAACAATATTGATTGGGCGGCACCTCACTTTAGGGCAAGGGAGGCACTATTGACCCCTGCCGCACTGTTTTGGATACCTGTTTATATCGATTACATACACAGAAAGATATTTTTTTAATTCACGAAAAATCACAATAAGGCTATAGGGGGCGATGACCCCATCGCCCCGAGCAAATCAACATCAAGATGAAATAAACACTTATTGCAATATACCAATATCGGTAATGTGTCGCTGCACAAACGCAAACAAATTTTCGGATTCCGCTCGCAATTATCCGCTTTTCATTAATCTTCAATCTGCATCTTTTTTCTACTTCAAGAAACTTGAAGTTCAAATTGAAGTTTGCGCAAAATGAAGTCGAATTTATGCACATTTACTGTTTTGCCGCAGAAAAACAGTGCATTTTGTAGCATAAAAGCGGCAAAAAAACTTTTTTTGCGATTTCCCTTGCAATGAATTTTGGATAGTTTATAATGATTTTGTTGTTAAGTTCAAAAAAATGTTTTTTGGGAGGAAAAAAAGATGAAAAGAAGAACAAGAATAGTTATAGCGGATGATAACAAAGAATTTTGCAGCAATTTGAAATCTTATCTGTCCGAAATCGAAAGTTTTGAAGTGGTCGGAACGGCTCACGACGGCAAGACAGCATATGAGACAGTGCTCGAGACCAGACCCGATGTGCTGCTTGTCAACATAATCCTGCCGCTGCTCGACGGCCTGGCGGTTCTTGCAAAAATAAACAACAATAATATACTGAGCAAAAAGCCCAAAACAATAGTATTCTCTCCGTCCGCTCACGAAAATATAATCAACTCGGCAATGAATCACGGCGCAAGCTATTATCTCATAAAGCCGTTTGAATTTTCCGTGCTGCGCGACCGTATAGCCGACATCACCGCCGAAAAGCAGAGCAGCGGAAATGTATTCGACTCAAAATCAAGAGATCTTGAGACCAACATCACAATGCATATTCAGCAGCTCGGAGTGCCGGCTCACATAAAAGGTTATCAGTACATAAGAGACGCCATAACAATGGTCATAGAGGATATGGACGCAATAAACTCCATCACAAAAATCCTATACCCCACGGTTGCCAAGCACTACAACACCACACCGTCCAGAGTGGAGCGCGCCATTCGCCATGCAATAGAGGTGGCATGGGACCGCGGCAATCCAGATGTGCTAAACGACCTTTTCGGCTATACGATACTCTCGAGCAAGGGCAAGCCGACAAACAGCGAGTTTATCGCCATGATTGCGGACAAGATAAGGCTGGAAATGAAAGCCTGCTGATTACGAAATTTTCGTTACAGTTATGTTAACATTTCATTAAATTCATTGACAAAGTTTTTTCCGAATGGGTATAATTAATGTAACAAAATCGGACGGCGGCGAAAATCATGCCTGCCCGTCATTCGGAGGACAAAACAATGAAAAAGACAAAATTACTTCTCACCATCGTGCTCATTGTCTGCCTTGCGGCAGGCTCATGCATCACGGTTTCGGCGGCGACATCGGGTTCGACAGGCTCTTGCTCATGGTTGCTCAACGGAACCACCCTCATGATATCCGCCACATCCGCAAACGACTGCCAAATGGCGGACTATGCCAAAGCGACTGATACTCCGTGGTACAATGCATATGCATCATCAATAACAAGCGTTGTTATATCGGGTACTGTCAGCCACATAGGCAATGCGGCTTTCAACAGCCTGACAAAACTCAAATCGGTTTCAATTAATTCCGATTCAAAAAAACTGACAATCGGCACAGGTGCATTTATCGGGTGCACGGCTCTGACAAGCATCACAATCCCCGAGAATGTCACCTCTATAGGCGGCGGTGCGTTTGCCAAGTGCAGCAGCCTGTCAACGGTCAATTTCAACGCGACAAAATGCGAAACCATGGGTACGCTTACAAGTCCTGTGTTCTATCAGAGCCCGGTGACGGCAATTAACTTCGGCAGCAATGTAAAGTACATACCCGACTATGCATTCCGCCAGAGTTCGTCGTTTGTCTCACCTGCAACAATCACCATACCGGAAAGTGTTTACTACATAGGCGAGTATGCTTTTGCATACAATATGTTGCTCACAACAGTCAATCTGCCGGACAAGCTGACAAGCCTGCCGCAGTATATGTTCTACGGCTGCAAAGCGCTCACGACGATAAACACACCGAAACTGCTCAACACCCTGGGTAACTATGTGTTCTACGACTGCTTGTCACTTACGGCTATGGATCTGCCGGCAACTGTGTCGAACATAGGCTACGGCGCATTTGAGGGGTGCTCGGCGCTCAAAATAACCACCACATACGGATCGTATGCCGAGGCTGTGGCAAAGGAATACGGAATACCATACACCGCAACCGGCGGAAGTTCGGGCGGCAGCACGGAGCTGACAAACAACACCCACTCGACCGCCATCCTGGCGAACGGTTATCTGTCTGTCACCGTGGCTATGGACGAGCCTATCAGCGGAGAATGCATCCACGCGGCTTTATACAACAGCAGTAATGAGATTGTCAACTATCACATCGCGTCAACGCCTACAAGCAAGACAGTCAATGCAATTAACATCCAGATTCCGGCGTCAAGTCTCGGCAGCGCAACCTATCTCAAGGTGTTCATCTGGGATAGCCTTAAGACTTGCAGGCCTGTCAGTCCGGCTGAGAAGATAATAATTACAAGATAAAATCAGAGGGTTTAGAAAAACAATCGTCTTTCTAAACCCTCTGATTCTTTATTTTCTGTTCAGATAAATAATTTCATTTCCCAGCGCAAGCAGAACATTCCTCGCCGGGTGCCACACGGTGTCAAAATCACCGTCGGGGTAAGGATAGTTTCCAACATACGGGCACAGCTCAAGGGTTATGGTCGGCTTGTCGTACTTACGGTAAACATAATCGAAGAACGAACCGCCTATACCCGTGCCGCTGTCCCATTGCCCCGTGAAGCCCGTTGCTGCGGCAACCACATTTTGCAGATACATCGGGTGCGACTTACTGTCAGCCCAATAGTAAACCTGTCCCTGAGTATGGAACGAAAAATATGCGTCGAACGGCACCGAATCCACATATGCCGCAACCGCCGCCGTCTCCGGCTCGCTGTTGGGGTAGTCTCCGTTGAATCCCGTAGAGCCGCGCAGATGTTTGTTGCGCTCGGCAGACCAGTCTTTGTCGTAATTCCAGTTTACATCCACACCGTGGATATTCGCTTTCCATGCGGCATAGCCGTATTTCTCTCCCTCATATATGCCCATCTGTGCTATGGAATCTGCCGCCGGGGTTGCGCTGAATCCGTTCTGCACCAGGTTGACCCCGTCCGGATTTACCATGGGCACGACGCAAAAAGTAATCTCACCGAAAATTTCACGCGGACTGTATCCGTCAAACAGGCTGCCGGTACGGTAAGCATAGGCATATCTGTCCATGGCGTACATAAGGTAAGTCGTGGCTATGTACTCCCTGGCATGGTGAGTGCCGCATACAAAAACCTTCCTGTCACCCCTGCCGATTTTCATCAGCAGCAGCTCTCTGCCCTCTGCCGACTTACCTATTGACGAAAGTTTTATCAGGTCGGGATACATATCCGCAAGAGAGCGCGCATCGTTTATCATGTCATCATAGCTATATTCCTTGTACGGATTGACAACATACTGCGCCCACTTGGGGTAATGGGTGTAGACTATGTCATCGCCCTCGGTGCCGCGCGCATCGAGCGTAATCAGAGGCGCTCCGCCCGAACCTGAGACGGTTATCACCCCATTGTCATAAGTTATCGGCATCGAGAGAAAATCGCACAGCTCACGCACGGATACGAATATATCGCCGTCTTTTGCAAAGAATTTTTCCGCACTGCCGAGTTCATCATACTGCGAAACAGAAGTAAAAGCAATCTGTCTGCCGCCGTATGTCACTATGCATCTGCCGCCGCCATCGTCCGTCCAGCGGACTGCCGCGCCGAGTCGTGGTGCAAGAGCATAAACATCGGCATATGCGCGGTTAAACACCGTAATTACCGTCGGTACAGCGGCATTTTGCGCATTTGTTTTGGCAAGCGTTGCTGTCGCGGCGTCTGCGAAAATGTTCTGCTCGGCAAACACCGGCACGGCGGTAACGGCAAGTGACGCCGCTGCCAGGAATGAGATGATTTTCTTTTTCATGGTTGATGTTCCTTTACAAACAGTTTTTCGTGCACTATGGTCGGTGCGCCGTTTCGCCCGACCCGTCACATCCCCATTTTACCACAAATTCCGCCGCAAATCAATTACAATTTTCCTCAAACAACTTTTCAAACTTCGTAACCGGAATGGGATGATAAAAATAATAACCCTGAAACATATCGCAGCCGGCAGCAAGTGCGGCTTTTTTTTGTTCCTCCGTTTCCACACCTTCGCAAAGCGTTGCTGAGCCGAGGTCATGTGCAATCTTAATAATCGTTTTAAGAATCAAAAACCCCTTTTGGTTCGTAGCATTTTGAGTTATTGACTTATCAATTTTTACGATGCTTACATCAAAATCGTTCAAATCTTCAAACCTGGTATGACCCTTGCCGAAATCGTCAAGAAGAATTAGAATTCCTTTATCTGCCAAGCTATTCAGATTTCTCGCTATCTGCGCTCTTTCTGTCTCATTGAGCGTTTTGTCTTCCAGCACTTCAATGGCAATGCACGAATAATCTATGTCATATTTTTTTATGATATTTGTTATATTTTCGACCATATTCGTGTCACACAGCGTATGGCGCGAAAAATTGATTGTATACACATATTTGACTCGTTTCTCTCTTGCGTTTGAAATCCACTTGCAGTTCTTCTCGAAAATATAATAGTCAAACTTCTGGTTCAGTCCCACATTGTTTACTGCCGAAAGAAAAAGCTGCGGCGCCAAGATTCCTTCCGTAGGAGAATTGAGTCTTGACAAAACCTCGGCGCCGATGACCTTGTTTGTTTTTGCATCCAGAATAGGCTGATATTCAAGAAAAAATCTGTTGTTTTCAATTTCATTTTGTATATTGTTTTCTATCTTCAGTTTCTTTTCAAATTCTCTATCGCTCAGATTGTCCCAGCGATAGTATAAAATGTCCTTATCTTCCGCTATACTCAATGCTTTTTTTGCCCTTTCAAAAGCGATTTGAAATGAAATTTCGTTTGAAGATGTGCATATATATCCAAAATGCATTCGAACAACATTCACAGCATTGTGTTCCACGCAAATTTTATTGATTTTTTCAGAGCACAGCTCGATACAACGCTCAGTCTCACCCGATCCCAAGCCGTTTAACGAAACAAAATTTCCATTGCCGCAAACAGAAATTTCACCGCCGATATCAAGACACAACTTCTCAAAAAGAATTTTTTTTATTTGTTCATACAATCTTGCCGCCTGAGACTCGGAATACAGTCTTTTCACGCTGTCAAGCGACATTGAAATATACATCAGCGATTGTATTTTTCCGAAATTTTCTGATTTTTCAAAGTCATTTTCTATTTTCCCCATACCGCAAAAATCTCTCTCGACTGTTCCGTCCGCTGTTTTTACCGATTTCAAGGTAAAATGCACGCCGAAGAAGATCATCGCAAGAAAAACCGCCGAAAGAATGGTTATTATCACATATGGGTATTCAAAAACCGTCATTTACACCCTCCCGTTATCCTTTTGAAATACGGGGAACTCCGCCGTTCCTCCGGTTTGTTTTAGCCCTGATTTTAACGCGGCTTCCATACATTTTTCGATATCTTTTTTTGCCGCTTTTTTTCTCCGAACAAATTCCTTTGTCAAAAACAAGGGATTGAACATGAACAGCGCTCTTATGATATCTGTTTTTGGCACACCGCATCTTTTGTACTCCGCTATAACTTCAAGCAGTGCATAGTTTATGTCGTCAGCATCAAAACTCCCGACGCTCTTACTTTTCAGCCATTTTGCATACCTGATTAACTTATGCACATCGGGCTGCTCCCTGAAATACACTCCGCCGATATAAAACCGCTGCAACTCGTCACCCATTTTTTCAAGGAGCGCCGCATAGTATTTTTGCTGAATTTTAAGCACCTCGACATGTTGTCTTTCCAATGTAGTGCCTGTTATTTGTTTGTCGTGAAGTCTGTATATCAGAAGGCACTCGGGGAGAAGCTGTATTTTTTTGCCCTCAGTCGCCATCCGTGTCCACAATTCCAAATCCTCTGTGCATGTAAGGCTTGTATCGTAATTCATTTCCCTGAGTACCTCGGTCCTCGCAATGACCCCCGGGTGAAGTATCGGGTTAGCCACAAGCAGCATTGCGCGCAACGCCTCGTTGTCGCACCGTCCGCCTGCACCGCCCGATGAATATACCCCGTTCTTGAGAGTCATAAATCTGCATGACGACAACGCAACATCCGGATGCTCCTCCATATATTCATATTGTTTTTCGAATCTCTCCGAAAGACAGATATCATCCGCATCCATCCTGGCGATATACTTGCCGCTGCAAAGAGAAATTGCCTTGTTAAGAGAAGCGGGAAGTCTTAAATTGACCTTATTTGTGTAAACCTTTATCCTGTCGTCAGCCTCCGCAAATCCGGCAAGAATATCCCCCGTGGAATCCGTCGAACAGTCATTTATTACAATCAGTTCCCAATCCGCAAATGTCTGATTTCTCACACTGTCTATCGCTTCATTCAGATATTTTTCGCCGTTATATACACTCATGATTACCGATATTTTTGCCATGTGGATTTCTCACCTCGTTTTATTAAATATCTTTTTTATATTCTTGCACAAATTAAGAAAACAAAACGCCGCGCAATAAAATCTTTTCTTTATCAGAAATACAGCTATTGCACTCTTTGGAGTGATATTTTCAAACTTCGCACGGTCAATTAGTGCCTTGTGAATCGAATGTTCCATATTATCCGCAATCTCATTCATATACTTAAAATGATTGCCCTCTGCCGCAGCTGCCAATATTGCAAAACACATAAAGCACGAGTAACGGCAAATCTGTTCGCCAAAATCAGTCAGTTTATCGACATCGTTTTTAACTATCTCAAATATAACATCTTCCACGAGAAAAATCTGTCTTGAGTTGAACTCCTTTGACAGAGAATCCTCCCTCACGGTATACAGATAAGCCGCTTTTTTGCTTATATACACACTTTCGGCTTTAAGATAACACGGGAGAACACAGCAAAAATCCTCGCCCAAAGATATTTTTTCGTTCACGGCAAGCTGGCAGGGCATCAGCAATTCTCTTTTTATTGCCTTTCCCGACAGATAATATGAAACATGATTCATATTTTTGTCCATGAGCAGTTTCGGGTAAATATATTTTTTGATTTTTTCCCCGTCATAGAGTCCCTCATCGAGACAATCGTCCGTTATGTTTACTGTGCTGCCGTCTTTGACCCATCTGTAAGAAAACGATACCATTTCGCAGTTTGTGTCCATTATTATCCTATGTGCACACTCCAGCGTGTCTTTTTCAATCAGATCGTCGGAGTCAAGATTGAAAACATAATCTCCTTTGGCAATCTTAATTCCGGCTCTCCTGGCACTCGCAAGACCGCCGTTTGGTTTGTGAATCACTTTTATTCGTGCATCTTTATCCCTGTATTCATCACAGATTTTCGGACAGCCGTCCGGCGATCCGTCGTCGACCAATATAAGCTCAAAGTCGGAAAAATTCTGATTCAAAACGCTGTTTATACAGTCGGTCAAATATCTTTCGACATTGTATACAGGTACTATTACGGAAAAAAACATATCTCATCACCTATTTGCTTCTTAGTTTTACAAGCACTATCAACAGTAAATACAGTCTGTATTTCATGCCAAAGGCAAACACCGCCTGTTTGAGCGGCAGCGTACCTATCGGATATGACTCAAGCGAGCTCACCGTGAAGTCATGCGTACATACCGCCTTCAGCCTTTTCTTCAATTCAGCATATTTAACCCCTGTCTCCTCTGCGTGCATTATCTCCTGCACACATATCACCCGGCACATCGCCTGCCAAAATCTATATATATATATCCGGTATTCCTTGGGTGTCATGTCTTTTTGAAATCTTTTTTCGACCTCACTCACGAAAACAAGGCTTTTTTCAAATCTGTCATTTTTGTATGATTTTGAAACAGAATCACCGTTTCTGCAATAATTATAAAACGCCCCCGGGATGCCCGTCGCTCTGTCTATGCATGAAATGTAGTCTATCATAAACAACGCGTCCTCCGACAGCATCTCCCTCTCGGATTGAAAGACGATATTGTTTTTCTTTATTATTTCATTCTTAAAAAGGTTTTTCCAAATACTCATTCCGTATTTGCTGTCCTCGGGATCCCCCGGTGCGGCTCCCACGATGCCCGTTTTAAGTTCTTTCAGACTGTCCGGATCGTCAAAATGAGTGTCTTTTTCAAAACAGGTTCTGCAAATACATTCTCCCTCTTTGCAAAACATGATTCCGTCAGCAAACAAAACTCCGCTCATCACAAGATCCGAATCGTATTTTCTCGCCTTATTATAGAGTGTTTCATACATATCTTCGGCGATAAAATCATCGGAATCCACAAAACCGATGTATTCTCCGGCCGCAATTTTAAGCCCCTCGTTTCGCGCCATTCCGGCGCCCCCGTTCGCCTTGTGAATAACCCTTATCCGGCTGTCTTTCTCTGCCGCCGCCCGACATATCTCAAGGGATGAATCTGTCGATGAATCATCCACAAGAATTATTTCGATTTCGCGCAGCGTTTGATTTGTTATGGAATTTATGCATCTGTCGAGAAATTTCTCGGCATTATACACGGGAATGATGATGCTGACTTTGGGTCGTTTCACTCTTTTCACCTCGCAACCAACTTTTTGTATTCATCAATCAATATATCGGCATAAGTTTCAACGCTCAGGATATTGTCTTTTTCATTTTTGCAATTTTCTCTGACGAGTCTGTAGTAATCATCATTTTCAACGGTTTCTTTTAACTTTGCCGCAATTCCCTCGGGCGTCGGGTCGTTTACAAGTGTGCCCGTGACGCCGTCCTCTACAAGCTCTGCCATTCCACCGCTGTTCATCGTTACAACGGGAACTCCCATGCAGTGTGCCTCAAGTATGGAGAGCGGACAGTTTTCATAACAGACGGACGGCAACAGGAGAACCTTTGCTCTGCCGATAAATTCGCGCAGCTCGTCCCCTGTGAGGAATCCTGTCAGCTTTATGTTCGGGATACCGTGAAGCACTGCCTCATCGGGTCCGCTGCCGGCAACCATGAATGTGTATCCCGGGAGCAGTTTTGCCGCCCCGGCGATATTTTCAATTCCCTTTTCTCCGGAAAGACGCCCCACAAAAGCAATGTAGTCTTTCGTCTCTCCGACGGTTTTTCTGAATTTTTCTTTGTTTATGTAATTGTGTATTGTCTTTGTCTTACCCTTAAAATAACTCCTTGCCGAGAGAAGTTTGTTTTCCAGAAAACTGCTCGGGCAAACAAACAGATCGACATATCTGTATGTTTTGAGTAAATTGTAGAACTTTGCCTCGGCAACTCCCAGAATGCTCTTAACTTTTGAACCGTGAATACATCTGTTTGCGATACAGTCGCTGTATTTTCCGCCGACACATTTTTCGCACGGTGTGTTTTTTTCAAAGTTGTAAAGCAGATGATTAGGGCAAATCATCTGATAGTCGTGCACAGTCTGAACGATTGGAACGCCTTTCTTCTTTATGCCGTAAATCACAGACGGAGTAAGTTGAAAGTTTATATTGTTCATATGAACCACATCGGGTTTGAAATCGTCTATGACACGCATAATCTTCCGCTTGGCCTCAAAAGAATATATAATCTTAAACGGATACAGAAATCTGTCGAATCCGTTTGAATGGAAGTCCATATTTTGAGTATACAAACCGGCGGAATTGCCTACTGTGTTATTTTCATCATACATACCGAAAAACTCGACCTCATGACCGATTTTTTTCAAATAGTCCGCAAGATAGAGCATATAGCTTTCACTTCCGCCGCGGGGGTACAAAAACTTATTTACCATCAAAATTCTCACAGCAGCAAATCTCCTTTCTTTTCCTCGTTTGCTTTTGAAACACAGCCAAACATTCTTTTCTCTATGCGGCATACCTCATTGTCAAATCCGTTTCCCATCATCAGCATTGCAAGAACTCCCGTAAGAAGCGGATAGTTCATCGTGTTGTCAGTCGATGACACAATCACCAGGTAAAGTATCAGCATGAATGTGACAATTGCATTGTCCGCATTGCCGCGTCTGCCGAAATATAACACCCGGGCCAAAATCATGGACAGAAGCCATATGATATAGCCCCAAAACCCCAAATCGATAAAATGCTGCAGAAAGTCGTTGTGAATGGACGCTACGCCGATGTGCATGGTGGTGTTCAGCTGATATGTCAAAAAGCCTATACCGTTTCCCAAAAAAGCAGGACTGAATTCGTAAAATCTATCTACTGCCCGATACATCCCCACGCGTCCGCTCGTGTTTATTCCCGCCTTCTCCAAAAGTTCAAACACATTTGACTTTATGAGGGCAACATATCCTATGAGCAAAAATACGATGACAAAGCTCAAAACGACAACTGCACCGCACGCCGCTTTTTTGCTGCGGCGCATGACAAATTTCAGCAAATATCCGAATACAAGTGCAGCCGCTACAGCAATCATAGCAATCCTCTTGAACGCCGACAGAAAACAAAAAAGTGTCAGAAAAAGCAATACAAAATACCCCATGCTTTTCTTCGGTCTGTAAAGCATATAGATTAAATATGCTCCAAGACAAAATGCAAGCTCGTGAATCTCCGCTTTGACAATGATATCTCCGGTCACATCCGCAAAGGTTGTTATAAGCGTTACAAATTCCGAGAAATAACTTGCAAGTCCGTATTGTGCTATAATCGTGACAATCATCAGCATATTTGCCGTAAGAATGGCTATCAGATTGTACCATACTCCCCTGCCGCCGAAAACATATAAAAGAGCCCCTGACCCCAAAGCAAATGACAGCATATTCATATATACAAAAGAGCTTGAAAGCCCTCTTGATATAACCGCCACATCCGCCATTCCGACAAGCCATATAAAGAGCGACACCACAGTGGTGACAAACAGCGGAACACTGTAAACCAACGCTCCGCTGAGTGCGGTGAGTCCTCTAGCGATATTCGGCTTATACAAAAACAAAGCGAAAGCCGAGGCTGCAAGTACGAGGGCAAATGCGTGGCGATAAGTGACATACAGTCCTATATCAATGTATTCATTCAGAAAATAATACATCATGACAGCGACAACAAGAAAATAAAAATCTTTTGCCATTTCGATGATTCTGTTTTCCACGCCGTTTGTCCCCTCTTTCTTATTCGGTTTGTCCGGAATTTTTGTTCAGGTCCGAGATATAGCTCTTTTTATTCTCAATCGCCTCGGAAAGCAGTTTTCTTACGGTTTTGTTTTCCTTAAATGTCTCGGATATGCCTATCCTGTATTCAATCACAACTTCTCTGTACTCTTCTCTCTCATCAAGCCTGAGTCTGAAAAGTTTCATCATGTCCTCAACCGTGATAAAATCGGACTCCTTTGTCAGCATGACAAAGCTGCCGTTGCCGTTGTAAACATACTCGGTATCGGATTTTCCGTAAACCTCTTTAATATACCGCGTAAACATTTTTATAATCTCATCGCCGACATCTCTTGAATAATCGTTGTTTATGCGCACCAGGTTGACTATATCGACCATGCAGTACACGACCCCGTCATCAAGCAGTTTCTTGTCTTTGGACTTGAGATATCTGTCCAGATACGCCCTGTTATACAGCCCCGTAAGATGATCGGTGTAGAAAACATATGTGATTATATCGGCAGCTCTCCCCAGTACAATTGCAGCGCCGCAACAAAGAATCATGAAAAAGAAAAATGCAATTGCCGTATACAGTTTTACATTGACGCTCTCCCTCACAGACGCCGTTGACAGCACCGAAATATAACTCGCACCGAGATATTTGTTGTACTCCTCGTTTGTTTTAATAGCCTTATCGTAAAGATCGGAAAGCTCGGTTAAAAGCTCATCTATTTCCTGTTCGATTTTTTCCCTTGCCAAAGCATATTCCGGATTTGTAAGCTCCGTGCATGTAAGGCCGGATGACTTGCACTCGCCGCCGCAATTGCCTATGCACGCTGTAAATGTGTTTAATATATACTGGCAATATGCCGAGTCGATAATTGCCAGTTCTCTGCTCTCGGTATGATCCCTCCAGCTGTAAATCAACTCGTCATATGTTACGGTCTGGTCTCCGTCATAGTCCTGAACATTTTTCTCATGCAAATCGTCAAGTATATAATCATGACTTATATTGGTATTTCCCGAATCTCTCATCTTTTTTACATAAGCGTCGATTACATTTTCAAGATCTGCAACAATGCTTTCATCTTTTGCATTTGAAATACCGTTGTTATCTATTCTGGTCGTATAGTCGGACACAAGAACCGACTTGTTTTTCGTAACCTGATATTTATAGATTTCCGAGAAAATCGTGGAAACCTTAACCTGTCTCAAATAATCAAAATCATCCGCAAGCTCCTCAAACGATGCTCCCGTCTCCGTCGATCTGTAATAATTGTTTTTATCTATCCTCTGATTCAGGCTTTTGACGGTTTCCGAGATATCTGAATCTATAATCTCCATCATCTCTATATAATCATAATCGTTTTTGTTTAAGTTTGCAACAGTATTGTTCGCCGGAACCGCATTTACATATTCCTCACTGAACTGTTCAAAATAAACATCCAGCGTTTCATTGATTATTGTGCTTGCAAAACCCGAGCCTTCGCCGCTTGTGGCAGCAAAAGATACAATAAATGTACTCGGTTCGTATGTGTATTCTTCGCCCGCCTCGCGCATTGCTTCCTTTTGCGCAACCTTGTCTTGGTCCTCAACGGGAGTTATGTCAATCCTCGATATAAGACTGTCCACCGAATAAATCCCGGTAAGCCCCAGCTTATCAACAACCTTTGACATCACCGCAGAAGATTTAATCTCATTTACATCGAGCTTGCCCCCAGTCGGATTGAGCCCTTTTTCCGCCTGCTCGTCGTTGTAATGAATAACCTCTGACGCTACATATGTGTTCGATCTTGCAAGCTTAAAATGTACGGCATATGTCGCCAAAACGCACAAAACGACAATGAGCGGTATAAATTTTTTTAAGTATCTGAAAACCCAAAAATTTTTCATTGCCATCCTCCTTTATGCCTTTTGGGGAAATTTCTTTGAAATCAGTTCAAGCACAAGTGCCGCATATACAAATGCCGCAAACACCACAAGCTTCTTTAGTTCACTCATGAACGAAATTCCGTAAATCGTTACCGACACACACTGATTCATCTTATAGCGCGAGTATTCTCTGCCGGCAGTTACAGCCTCTTTTTCAAATTTCATGATGTTTTCGTAAACAGACGCGATGAGTGCATCGGCAGATTTGTAAATCTGTGCAGATTGACTGCCGGACAAGATTTTGTCAATCACCAGGCGGTTGTCCATAATCTCTTTTTCGTCAGACGCCACATAATTGCTGTAGTCCACGGCCTTGACAGACAGCTCGTCCACACCGACCTTAGTCCTGCCCATGTAGTATTTCCCGGTTTTATCCCATGTGGGAACGAGCACAACACTTATCATTTCCTCGCCGTACATGTCAATTGCCCGACTGCATACATCATATGATGCAGCGTTCTTTTGACGGTCAAAATCCACATCTGTGTTATGATAGGTCAGTCTGTCGATGTAGGCCGCCTTATCACGCGCAATGCCGTTTTGCAATACAAGCGACCTTAAATCGCGGCTTATTTGCGTTTGCTTGAAATCATACACCTTGCCGGCAATGGAATTGAAGGTACTGCCGTTCTCCGTAACAAAGCTCGAATTTTTCTCCGCCATGCCGTACAGATAATTGAGAATTGCCTGAGCCTCTTTTTCAAGATATGCTACCGTATCCATGTACTCCATCTTAGAAAAATCAAGCACTCGGTTGCCCAGGTTGAAATTGTCGGTATATTTCTCTATATAATACTCCTTGTAAGCAGTGGTTATCAGGTTAATCACATTCTCTGAATCGAGATGATGCGTATCCTTCGATGCATGATATTCTACGGCAAATTCCGTGGAAATGTGATACTTCGATTTGTCATCAGCGGCGCCTTGCACGCATGGATTAACCGTGAGACAATCTTTGAGCTGTTTTGCGGTCACATTTTCAAGTGCTCCTTTTTTTATGGCTCTCTCCACCACTTCATCGCTTATAATCTCCATCATGTTGTATCTTGTTCCGTTGGAGTTGAGCGCCTGCGACGCCTCAGAGTAATTCAACGAAATAACTGCGTTGACGGATTTTTTCAGTTCTGCGTGATTGACAAGTCCGTATGCCGTGGTTATGATAAAACATATTAATACCAACCTGGCGTTAAAATACTCCGCGGTTTTGAAAATTCGGGTTAATTCCGTGCGGTTGACCATTTTTGCGCGAAAAAATATTTTCACTGCCGATGCCGCAAACAAAATGCCGACTGTAAAAAGTATTAATTTTTGAAGTATATTTGTAATCACCGTCTGCCCTCCTTCCGAAATTAAAATTTGTTGATATCTATAACAACCAGCTCCGGCGGATTGTTTATGCGAAGGATATTTTTGTTTTCAAGTCCGCCGCTCACTATAAGCGGAGTGCCCGTCACATCATATCTTCCGTAAACATAAGCGCCGCCCCTCTCGGGTAAAAATCCGCCTTCGTGCGTATACAGCGGCCCGATTACGGGGATGCGCATAACGCCGCCGTGGGTGTGTCCGCCAAGGATCAAATCTCCCCAATACTCGCCGGTCAGTTCCTCAAGCATGACAGGTTCGTGCATTGCCGTAATCTTGAGATTGTCCGCATCTTCATACAAATAATCCGAAAAAGATTTTCCTGCATAAGGCCAAAACGCCGAAGGATTTGAGGTCAGCACCCCGTACACATCGACCGTCATATTTTTTATGCCGACAGTGTCCTTTCTGTTTTTGAGCACTTTAATTCCGGCGCCTTCAAGCCGATCCCGGAAAGGATCTTTAATTTCCGTAAGCACTGTTTCGTCGCGGCTGTCATCATCAAACCCGAATTTCGTGTCCAGTGATTCTTTGTTGAGTGCAAAATCATAAACGCCGTCAACCTCGTTGTTGCCGTATATATAATATGACGGTGCAATCTGCGCAAGTTTTTCTCCCAAATTCACCGCAAAATCCGCATCTTTATCCACAGAGTTCACCATGTCTCCGGTGCAGATTATTATGTCCGGCTCCAGGGCTCTGATGCGATTTAATAGCTTTTGATTGTTTTTTCCGTAAGATGAGCGGTGCATATCCGATAACTGAATAACCCGCACGCGGCTGTCAACCTTTATGCTGCTTGTACTGTAAAATGTCTCCCTGAAATTCCTGTTCCCGACATAACTACCCATAACAATAATAACGGATATTGCCGCGCAGACAAAGATCATACCTATGAAAAAGAATTTCAGAACCTTGATGTCTTTTTTTGCCTTAGGGCTCAAAGAACTGTTTATTCTTTTAACTATTTTATCAACGCTTTTAATGATATTCATATCAAACATACCTTTACATTAATTTTTGATAAAGCCCGAGGGTAGACTTTGCGGCATCGTTCCAGCTGTATTTATTCAAAATATATTCATCCGCGCCGTCCCGGAGTTTTCGGACAGTCTCGCCGTCGTTGCACAAAATCTGCAACTTCTCTGCCAGGTCATCTGCATTCCCCTTTTGAAAATACATCGCCTTATCCCGTGCCACCGAGGTGTTTTCGGGGATATCCGAGCACAACAGGGCGTTTCCGTATGCAAGAGATTCCAAAAGACACAGCGACATTCCCTCAAGATCAGACGGCAGCACATTAATATATGCATTTGTGTATATTTCATCCAAAAAATCTCCCGATATAAACCCTGTAAAAATAATGTTTCTGTTGCCCGCCGCTTTTTCTTTAAGCATCCTTACATACCCGTCTGTGTCACTCGTATCCCCGGCAATAACAAGCTTTTTGTCCGTCGTGATTTTGCAATATGCGTCAATCAGACAGTGGATTCCCTTTTCTTCGGTCAGCCTTGAGACGACCGATATATACGAATCTTTTTTCAGCCCGTATTTTTTAGTGATGATATCGGCATCTTTCCTTTTCGGGCGGTTTATTCCGTTGTGAATAACCGTCGTTTCCCGTCCGTATGTCTCCTTGAAATAATCGTGAGCCGATTCGCTCAGTACTATAATCTCGTCCGCATACCTTGCAAGGGTTTTTTCGCCGAATTTTATATACTTCGAGGCAAATCCGCCGCCCCATTTTTTCCTCTGCCAGTCAAGCCCATGGACAGTGGCAACGCACTTTTTGCCGAAAAGTTTCGGTATCCGCATTGCGGCACAGGGGCCCTCGGCATGAAAATGAATGATGTCGTATTTTCCGAATGTCGCCATTACCGCAGCCGTGAAAGACGCTATCATTGCGGCAAATCCGCGAATATTCAGTGTCGGTGCGGTTTTGAGTCTCACACCCTTATAGATTCTTCCGTCCGCGGTGCCCTCATATTCGTTTTCAACCTTGTCCGACGAACGGTTGTAACAAGTGACATCAATCCCCATATCAACCAGCATCGGACACAGCGTTGTAAGAACATTTTCTATTCCGCCCCGTCTCGACGGAACTACTTTGTGCCCGATCATAGCAACTTTCATAGACTTTCACTCCCCTCATCATCGTCCCGTAGCCGTAAGCATGACTATCGGTGTTTTAAGCATAATTTTTATGTCGTTCCAAAATGTCCTCGTCTGTATGTATTCAATGTCCATGTCAACCCATTTTTCAAACGGGATGTCGTTTCTGTTCCGTGAGATCTGCCATGTACAGGTAATGCCCGGGGTAACAAGAAGTCTTAGTTTTTGATAATCGGTATAATACTTGACTTCTCTCGGGAGCGGCGGTCTCGGACCGACCAGAGTCATGTCCCCCTTGAACACATTAAAAAACTGCATCAGTTCATCAAGCGACAACTGCCTTAAATACCTGCCGACCCTCGTTATGCGCGGATCGTCTTTTATCTTAAAGACCGGTCCATCCATCTCGTTGCGCTCGACAAACTTGTCAAGCATCTTGTCCGCATTCGCCCTCATGGTTCGGAATTTGTACATGTAAAACTCCTTTCCGTGGCGTCCGACTCTTATCTGCCTGTAAAAAGGTCCCGCACTCGGATCGTCAATTACTATTACAATTGAGATTACAACCATCAGCGGCAAAAAGAACAGCAGAATCAATGTTGCAAAAAATATATCGAAAAATCTTTTCTTCTTCCAGTAGGTTGCATATGATTTTTCAATAATCATTTCCAGCTTTTCTCTTGTTCTTGTGTCAACTTTATTTTGCTCAATATAAGGCATTCAAACTCATCTCTTTCATGTGTTTTTGTTAAAAATGAAACTGCTCTTTTCCCGAACCGGCTACCGGCATTTATTCACCACTCAAGCCAACCGAACCTGTGCAGAAATTTTCCGTACAGCTTTTCATAAAGCCGCACTCCGATAATTCGCTTTACAAACAGAGTTCGCCTTGCTGTCGGCGATATCCACGACGCGCAAAAATGATGTATCGAATAAGTGTTTTCGGTTATAACCTTTTTGCCGCTGTAATACTTTATCGGGCACAGATAATCATCGGGAAGCATACGCAAACCCATAAACACCTGATTTTTGTTTTTTGTGTCCATGCCAAGCTTTTCAATAACTTGTGTGTTTCTTTTCGGACACGGAGTAATGTCGTATTCCCCGTCCTCAAGTACAAACGGTATGCCGTCATAATCCCTCACAAGAGCACCCACAAGTTCATTACCTTTTTCACAGGCAAATCCCAGTCCGGTCGCAACGAGACCGCAGTCGTCAAACCCCATATATCCGCAATCGGCGATAAGCCCGTCAAGCGGCTTTATGAGCTCAACATCCGTGTCAAGATAAATTCCGCCCTCGTCATAGAGCACTTTAAGCCTCACATAGTCGCTCACAAACGCCCATTTCCCTGCCTTGTACGCCTCGGAGGCATATTTGTTTCCGCTTATGTCGAAATTATCCTCGTCATGGCGTACTATTTTGTAATCGGGGCAGTATCTTCTCCAGCTTGCAATGCATTTTTCCGCAAGCGGCGGCAGCTTACCCCTGCCGAACCAACAATAGTGAATAACCTTAGGAATGTTCATCTTCTTTCCCTCCCGAGCAGTTCAAAAACTGTGTTAAATGCGGTTCTGTTGAACACAAAATTCACCGTCAGGTACAATCCGACAACCCATATTGAATTGACAGCTCCGCACAGAAGCAGTTTTGCAAATCCGGCATTGCCGAAACTGTCCACAAAAAACACCGCCATAATTGCGGCAAAAACCGCACCGTTGCAAATCATAATCTTGTAAGTACACATAAGGCTTCTTTTGAGGATTTTTTTGTTGGCGTAGTGTATCGTCACTATGCCGCGATACACAAGTGCCGCAACCGAACCGAGTATTGCGCCGCATATTCCCATGTACAATATAGACGCAACGGAAAAAACAATGTTTATTATCATCTCCCATATGGCATAAGAGCGTGTTTTTTCAAACTCACCCGAATACTCAATAACGCTGTTTGCGGGCATCTTTGCGTTAGCTGCCAAATTCATCAGTGCAAACAGCAGCAAAAGAGATGTGTTGGTGTACTCTGCGTCCGTGATTCCGCTTGTGTATATCTGTATCAGCGGCAACAAGAACATCGCCATAAGGGTGTATATGATAAAAGCAGCGGTTATGTAGAAAACCTCATATACATTGAACATTCTGTCAAATTTTTCTCTGTCGGCATGGAACATCTGCCCCAACGCGAAGTTAAAAGACGAAACAACGCTTGTGATAAAATTTTGCACCTGCGAGAAAAATATATTGTATATGGCATAAATGCTTACTGCCTTGAAGTCACAAAGAACCGAGATAAGTATAATGTCGGTGTTGTTAAAAACCATGGCGGAGAGCTGATGCACCCACACCGAGTTTTTTTGTGAAACGGCGGTAAAATCGGGAACGGCTTTCAAGTCGAGCCATTTGTATCTGCGCCTTGCGTAGATATACAAAAACACGAGCTGCCCGAGTGAAATCACGCAGTAGACCAGCTGGATAAGGATAAGACTGTCGGTCAAAAGCAGCACCGCTATTTTTGCGGCGTTCGACAAAATCTGAAGCACCGTGTCAGAGTTGTTTATGACATACTTTCTGCCGTCAACCTCCATAAGTATCCTGTATTTTGCCTGAACAAAATAGCTGAACAGCGACGGAATTGCATATAGCATTATTATGACAAACAATACATTTCCACTTATTGAATTGGGTATGACATACGAATACACCGCCGCGATTATCAGCACAATGGCAAGGTATATTACGCCCGTTCTGACATAGTAGATTTTCGTTGCCGCCAAAACCGAGCTTGCGCTCCCATAGTCCTTTTTGCCTATGATTTTGTACAGTGCCTGGGTCGTGGCAAGCCCCACTCCCGCCTCCAGGAGAGTCAGATACATAAAAATCTGCTTTATGGTCGAAAGGACACCGTTGACCTCAGAACCGAAGTTTTCAAGATACAGTCTCGGCAACAAAAAGCTAACCGCTATGAGCACAACCTGATAAACAAGCG
Organism: uncultured Clostridia bacterium; assembly: GCA_934454585.1. Taxonomy (GTDB): domain Bacteria; phylum Bacillota; class Clostridia; order UMGS1810; family UMGS1810; genus RGIG4708. Next base: position 3,958 of record CAKSFP010000005.1, on the reverse strand, counting down.
AAGATATTAAATTGTGTTTAATTCTCGAATCTTTACCGGTCAATTGTTCCTCTCCTTATCTTTGAATATTTTTTACTCTTCCGGTCCGCACTTTCGACGCTGTAATAAGCTTAATGACCGTATGCACCGCTGCCGAAAGCAACAGAGCACCCGATGCCGAGAGCATAACGGTTATCGGAAAGTAATCTATCCTCTCTGTCACCGTCGGGATTGCCTCATTCAGGCGTCTGTACAAAAAATCGTCCGTTATCTGCGAGCAGATGTACGCCGTGAATGTGAGCGAAGATATATATGAAATAAATCTGACTGCACATCGAGGCATTTTCGTATACCGCACGGAGTTCAAAAGCAAAAACATCAAAACCGAATTTATCATGTTCTGCCAACCGCCGTATTCCTGCCAAACACCGCTGACAAACGGCCTTTGATAACTGTGCAAAATATTGTATGCCCCCGATACAAAAATCGACAGTGCAAGCAGCGGCGCAACCCGATGAGGCTTAAACGCTTTGACATCCGCGAATCTCTTTAAGTATGCCCCGACAAAATAGTATGTTATCGGATAGAGAAAGACCCACCAGTCAGGCACAATTCCCGCATACGAATTTGCCGTCCAAGGTTTCAAAAGTGCCCCGGGAGTTTTTATGTCGTAAGCATTGCATACCGATGGTAAAACCGTCAGCAGCGAAAGCAGCGCCAGCATACACCTTGCGCCGCTTTTGGAGACAATACCTTTCCACATCAGGTTGAGAAAAGGAATCATAATCGCAAATCCGAGATACATTTCCACATACCAGCCGTAACCCCCGTACGACAGGATGCTTTTTAGCATACCTTTGACCGTGAATTGTTCGTGCAGTGCCACACAGCAATACAGAACCGTCAGCACGGTTGCAAAAACATATGACAGATAAAGCGTTCCCAGGCGTTTGTAGTAAGTAAAGAGCGGCCTCGGGCTCACGGCGATTTCCCTGTCTGCCGTCAGATATCCCGTGAGCAGCATAAACATCGGAACACACATATTAAATGCCGTCCGAAGAAACACCATCAAAAACATACGCCCTCCGCAAACAGGTTGTTCATAAAACCCCGTGTGCAGAAAAAAATGTACACACGGCACAAACAAAAAGGCAACTGTTCGATAAATGTCCAGTCCGACATCGCGTTGCGGTTTTGAGGATGACACCATACACCAAATTCCTTTCCCTTAAAGTTATTTTTCTTCAGACAAATGCCGCTGCGGCAAGCAACTTTTTTGCAATAAAAAAAGCCCGTCAATAATGAGAAAAAATCCTCTCACATTTAACAGACCGGTTGCGCTACTCACTCCGAACCGCGCAAGCGCCCAAATAAGCGCGGTTCATCATTGCTTTCCTGATATTAAGCTTTCAACAGTTTCGCAACACCTCGGCGAAATCACACACCATTTTGTTCATGATACAACAAAATCAAGCCGTTGTCAACATTTTTTCGACACTTTTGTCCTTTTCTTACATTTTGCACAAATATAATGCCTATGCATTGTAATTGCTCGTTAAAAGACGGTGCAAACCGCATGCACCGTCTTTTCTTCAATTTTTTATTTCCAGATCTCCGTTCCGTTCCCGGCGGACTTTTCATAATCATGCGCATTTGCAGCCTCGGCAACATCGCCGAAATACCACGCATCCGCACTCACATCACCGAATATCTTAATGCTCTTTTTGTTTTTGCCTATATATTCGATATCCGCTTTTCTTCCGAGCATACTGTTTACAATCTTGGCAACGCAGGCACGGCTTATGGATTCATCGGGACCGAAAGTTCCATCGTCATTGCCGGATATCCACCCCAGCGCCGCTGCAGCCGAGATGTCTTTCGCCGCCCAGTGATTCTGCGGCACATCGGCAAAAATTCTCTCGCCGTTCACATCGGCATTGACAAACCTCATCGCCATTGCGACAAACTCAGCACGGGATATCTCGCCGTCCGGGTTGAATTTTCCGATTCCGACACCGTTTATTATGCCCATGCCGCCAAGCGTCGCAACCGCAGTGCGATACCATGCGCGGGCACTTACATCGTCAAACAACATCTTTGAGACAGAAGTCTTGTCGATCAGCAGATTATAAAACATCTGCGCCGCCTCTGCCCTTGTCATGTTACTGTCAGGCCTAAATGTGCCGTCGGTGTTCCCTTTGAGGTAGGCAATATGCGCCTCTGTCTCAAGCAGATTTGCAACGCCGGTTTTTGTCGGATCCGCAACGGACAAATTCTCATCATTTGCCTCATCGTCCGGCTCGTCTGCCGTCCATTTTGCATAAAGGGTGATGTCCTTTGTGATCTTGGCAGCAAAATCAAATTTCTCCGTCAAGCCGCTGTCGCTGTACCATCCGTCAAATGTATAACCATCTCTTTGCGGCGCCGCAGGTTCACTTGCCAAACCGCCTTTTTTCACACTCAGGCTGTCGACCTTTCTGCCGCCGTTAGAATCAAAGCTTACTGTGAATGCCGTCGGCGCGCTTGAACCGCCGCCCGAGCCGCCACCGCCGCTGCTCTTTTTGTAGACTGTCACCTCGGATGTCACGGTGCCGCTGCCGATATAGTTGCCGCTGCCATCACCGTCAAATCCGTTATAGACTATTGCGACTGTGTATGTTCCGGCAGTTTTTGTAATGTCGGACAGCGAGATTTCCTTGCCGCCGGCGTCCTTTGCCGTGAACGATGCGTTTGCGAGCGTAAGTGCCTCGTCTCCAAGGTTGCCGACTATCTTGTACAGGCTGCTTTCGTTCAGCACTATCCATGCACCCACGCTTACCTTCTGCGGTTCAACCGTCAATGTGCGTGGTCTTATGCTGAGAGTGCCGACTTGTGTTGTGACTTCGTAGTTCTCCGTCACATTCTTGCCGTCTCCGTCCGAGATGACGATCAGTTCAATCCTGTTCTCCGCCGTGCCGACATTTGTTATGCTGCTCTCTGAGGTCATGGCGGCGGTTATTTTGTGACCTTCAACCAAACCGTCCTCGCCCGTGAATTCTGTTTCGTTTGTGGCAAGCGGCTGTGCGTCGTACACTTTGGCGCCGTCCGCCGCCTTTACCGTGACAGCCTTTCGGTTGATTGCAACCGTTGACCTCTCCGTGAAGAATCGTATTACAAAGCCTTCCTGCAGCGCCTCGACATAGCAGTAATACTCACCGCTCTGCGCCGCGTCCTTGACTTCGTATCTGTTGTACATATCCGATGCGACCGCCGTTGCCTCGCTCGCACCTGCGGGCACAAAATACCACTGATAGTTCTCCACGGTCAAATCATCATTTATCGTGTAGGAGAGCTCGTGTGCCTTGCCGTCATACTCGCCCGAATAATCATTGATTGTTACATTCGCCATGGCATATGCGGCATAGTACTTCTTATCTCCGGATTCGGCTGCCTTTATCTCATACACCCTTGCGCCTTGCAGACCTTCGTCCTCGTACCAGCCGACAAAAGTATATCCGCTCTTTGAGACATCTGTCGGCAACATGACACCCGTGCCGTAAGTATACTCGGCAATCTCTCCGCCGTTTATTATTCCCCCGTTTGTTTCAAAGCTTACGGCAAAGGTCTTTGCCTCCCATACGGCATAAAACCTGATATCAGCATTGTCGGAATACACATCTCCGCCGAAATAGCTTGCCGCGCCGTCAGCAGATTCCGCCCAGCCGATAAAGTCATATCCGTATCTCTCGGGTATACGCTCCGATATGGTCACATCGTCATCATGAGTCTTTGTCAGGTTCTCGGGCAAGTTGCCGACATACTCTGTTGTGTTTGAGTTATATGTTACCGAGTATGTGTTCTTGCCTATTCCCCTTACGGTCACAACTGTTTCGGATGTGATATTCTTGATTTCAAAGTTCACGGTATTTCCGCTTTCGGATATCTTTTCAATCAAAATTCCGTTTGCATATACCGTCATGTCGGCGGCATTGTATCCGTC
>CAKSFP010000004.1 GCA_934454585.1 uncultured Clostridia bacterium | reverse complement strand
GGTGATATATATTTTATTTTGGTTCGCTCAGGCAGCTGTGCGGTAGCGCAGAACTCGCTCGCTCAAAATAAAATATATACCCCTCGCTTATGGGAGAGCGTTTGCACATTCTGTACGCTTTTTTTCGAGCACCTGACAGCAAGAGGTCAAAAAACACACATAATGCATAAACCTCATCACTCGATGTGAAACGGTATGGCGGCTCGGTGATATATATTTTATTTTGGTTCGCTCAGGCAGCTGTGCGGTAGCGCAGAACTCGCTCGCTCAAAATAAAATATACACCTCCTCGCCCATGAGCAGAAACTGCGTTTGTGCGGTAGGGGCGACCCTGTGTGGTCGCCCGAGCAAATTAACACTTGCCCGGGAACGACCTATGCGTCGTTCCGCAAAGAAAATTATTTTATTGTTTTTAATAAAAATAATTTTAGGGGTGTCGTTCCGCAAAGAAACATCAAACTTATCGGGTCGATGAGGTCATCGACCCCTACAGGGCACACGCGGCAATTATCCGTAGGGGCGGGGTTCTGCTCCGCCCGATTTTAGGAATCGCGGAATTAACCAAACACGGGCAGAGCAGAGCCCTGCCCCTACGCTGTCTGATAATTGCGCTCTTTTGTTAATATCCGCAGGGAACGGTCACGGACCGTTCCCTACAGAAAAAACATTCGTCTTTCATTTTCATAATTTGCACCCATTCGGGTGCATTAAGGAGAACAACCATGACAAACGACACATTCAAAAATCCGCCGAACCGCTATCGCGGCTTTCCTTTTTGGGCGTGGAATTCCCGTCTTGATGACGATGAACTGCGCGAACAAATCGCTGTATTCCGCGACATGGGATTCGGCGGATTTCATATGCATGTGCGCCAGGGACTGGAGACTCCCTATCTTGGTGCGGATTTCATGCACGCTGTCGGCACCTGCGCCACCGAAGCACTGCGCTGCGGCATGTACGCTTTTCTCTATGACGAGGACAGGTGGCCCTCCGGCGCGGCAGGCGGCTTTGTGACGAAAACGAAAATGTTTCGCCAAAAATATCTTCAGATGACCGCGCACGACTGCGCCGATTCTTACCCCACCCCCGACGAGGCGGCGGAGAACGGAGGCTGTTTGTTTGTCGCGGCTTTTTCAGTTGAGACGGATTCGGACGGATTTATGACGGCATACCGCCGCATAGACCGTTCCGAGAAAGCCGAGGGCAAGCGATATTTCTTCATCCGAGTTGCCCCGGGCGGCGAGCCGCGCTACAACTATCAGTCCTACACGGACACTCTGAGCAAGGCAGCCATGGACGAATTTATAAAGATCACACATGAGGCTTACCGGCGCAATTTTGCCGACAAATTCGGCGGCGTTATCCCGGCAATCTTCACCGATGAGCCGCAGACTATCCGCTGCGAGGCGCTTGAAAACGGATTTTCCGAGAATACGGCGCGCCTTGCATGGACATTCGATTTTGCGGATACTTTTGCCGAGACTTTTGGCTATGACATAAACGAAAGACTCCCGGAACTGTTCTTCACCATGCGCGGCAACGGAGGATTCAAGCCGCGCTACGATTATCACCGCCATGTGAGCGAGCGTTTCTGCGCCGCCTTTACGGACAACATAGGCAAGTGGTGCGCCGCTCACGGCTTGGCGCTCACGGGTCATGTGCTCGGTGAGGACAGCCTGTGGGAGATGTGCCTTACCCACAGCGACGCCATGCGCACATATCGCGATATGCAGATTCCCGGCATAGATGTGCTCTTTAACGACGCGTGTTTCACCACGGCGGTGCAGTGCCGTTCCGTGGTGCGGCAGTTCGACAAAAGCGGCATGATGTCCGAGATGTTCGGTGTCACCGGCTGGGATTTTGATTTCCGCGGACACAAATATCAGTGCGACTGGCAGATGTGCCTGGGTGTGACGATGCGTGTGCCGCACCTTGCGTGGCAGACTATGAAGGGCGAGGGCAAGCGAGATTACCCGGCGAGTATTTTCTATCAGTCGCCGTGGCACACGGAGTACAAATATCTTGAAGATCATTTTGCGCGCGTATGCGCCGCTCTGTCCGAGGGTGAGCCTGTGTGCCGCACCGCCGTGATTCATCCTGTCGAGACATACTGGATGCTCTCGGCGTCCAAAGCGGAGAGCGGCTTGCACTGTGCGGAGATGGACGAGCGCTTTCATGCACTCTGCCGCACATTGCTCACCGGCGGAATTGATTTTGACTACATTGCCGAGTCACTCATACCCGACATGGGCTGCTCTGCTCTGACATATGACACGATAATCGCAGCGGACTGCATCACTCTGCGCCCGACCACGATTGATTTTTTGAAGAAGTTCGCCGAGAGAGGCGGCAGATTCATCATCATGGGAGAGCTGCCGTCAATGAGCGGCGGCGAGGTGAGTGCGGATGCCGCGGCATTGAGTGAGATTGCGGAGTGCACACCTTTCGGCAGGGCGGAGATTTTGGAGAAAATCCGCCCCGATGTGCTCATACAAAATGCGGACGGCACACGGACGGACGATCTGCTCTTTACGCGGAGGCGCTGCGAGGGGTACGACTGGCTTTTCATCACTCATGCAGACCCGACGCGTCTGCCGCACATCACCGAGCGGAGGGAAATCACTGTCACAGCAGACGGAATGTACATTCCCGAGGTGTACGATACTCTTTGCGGCGAGGTGCTCAAGGCGGATTGCACCGTGAGCGGCGGCAGGACGAAGATGAATTTCGCCCTTTGCAATTCGGATTCGCTGCTGATAAAACTGACTCCGACCGATGAGGAATATTCGCATGGCAAGAGCACAGAACCGCCGTTTGAACGCGAGATTATTCTGCCGTCACAGGTTGACATAATCCCGTCAGAGCCTAATGTGCTTCTGCTCGACCGCGCGGATTTCTATCTGGACGGTCAATTGATTTGCACCGACGAGGAGATGCTGCGTGCGGACAACGCAATTCGTGAAAAACTCGGATTTGATAAGCGCGAGACAAAGGTTGTGCAGCCATGGGCTGTGGCGGACGAACCGGAGAACCACACGGTGAAGATGGTATTTGTTGTGCACAGCGACATAGCCTGCACGGGCGCACGCATAGCGCTTGAGAACGGCGCAAAAGCTGACATACGGCTGAATGGCGTGGAAGTCTCGGCGGAGGCGGACGGATATTATGTTGACAAATACATAGCAACGCGCCCTCTGCCGCCAATAGTAAGGGGCGAAAATCTGCTTGAAGTAAGCGTGCCTTTCGGCGTGCGCACCGATTTGGAGAATAGTTTTGTACTCGGTGATTTCGGCTGCGAATGTGTCGGCGACCGTGTGCGCATTATACAAAAGCGCGGTGCGGCATATTACGGCACTCTCACAAACCAAGGCTATCCTTTCTACGGCGGCAATGTCACTTACCGCACGGAGTTTGAACTTGAGGGAAAAAGCGATGTGCGCATAACTGCGTCATATTGGCGCGGTGCTTTTGTCAAGGTGAGGCTCGACGGCAAGGCAATCGGAAACATAGCTTTTGCACCGTATGAGCTGACAGCGCGTGATGTCTCGGGCGGCAAACATACGATTGAATTTGAAGTTTTCGGCAACAGGTACAACACATTCAGTGCGCTGCACAATCTGTCCGCCGACAAGCCGAGGGTGTATATCGGTCCGGCGTATTGGCGCAGCCGCGGCGACAATTGGTCGTATGAGTACAATCTGCGCGACTTCGGACTTTTGAAAAAGCCGACATTGTTTTTGAGATAATATAATCACACAAAAGGAGAAATGAAAAATGTTTATAACCTATGCTCACAGGGGCGCAAGCGAATACTGGCCGGAGAACACACTAAGCTCGTTCTATGCCGGCATTGACATGGGCGCGGACGGCGTGGAGACCGACATTCAGCGCACCAAGGACGGCGTGCTGGTCATCTTCCATGACCCCACCATGGAGCGCACCACGGGTCAGCCCGGCAAAATTCAGGATTACACCTATGACGAACTGACAAAATTCTTTGTCCATAACGAAAAATACGGCAGAAAGGATAAGATAATCACCTTTGAGGAATTTTTGCGTTTTATCGGATGCCGCGACCTCACATTTGCCATAGAACTAAAGGATAACGGCATTGCCGCAGAGGCGCTCGAACTCCTCGATAAATACGACATGAAGGACAAAACCATCGTCACATCGTTCATCTACACCGAGCTTGAGGCGGCGTATGCCACGGGCAAAGGCTATCGTCTCGGCTACCTTTACGAAAACACTACGGACGGGGTAATGGAACAGATGAAGAAAATAAAAGCGTTCCAGGCGTGCCCCATTGCGGAGTCGATCACACCCGAAACGCTCAAACTCTTGCACGACAACGGACTGGAGTGCCGCGCGTGGGGAATATTCAATACCGACATCATGAAAAAGGCCTGCGATATCGGCGTGGACGGCGGCATGACCGTCAACTTCCCCGACAAACTGATTGAATACAGAAGAAGATAGTTAAAAGAGGGTGCGGCAGAAGAAAACCATTTTGCCGCACCCAAACATTTTTTATATATTAACTTTCCATACCCTGAGCATATCCGAAGTGCCGCTCTGACCCACATCGGAACCGCCCGTGAAAACTATGATGTCACCGTTGCGCACAAGGTTTGCACCGAGAACCTTTGCCGCTGCGGAGCGGAACAGCTTGTCCGCAGAGTCGACCACATCGTTCATAATCGGGAATACGCCCCAGCTTAGCGCAAGCTGATTATAATTCTTGCGGCAAGTGGTTGCCGATATTATGGGGCAGTCGGGGCGGAACTTGGAGAGCATGCGCGCCGTGTGACCCGTCCTGGTGAGTGCCACAATGGCGGTCGCCTTGAGATCGAGTGCCGTGGTACATGCCGCATGGCACACTGCATCCGTTACTGTGCTGTTCTTTACGCATTCCTTGGTAAAGCGGTGCTCGTAGTTTATGCAGCTTTCTGTGGATTCGGCAATGTTTGACATGGCTACCACGCTGTCCACAGGGTATAATCCGGCGGCGGTTTCGCCGGAGAGCATTATGGCGCTTGTGCCGTCGTACACGGCATTTGCCACATCGGACACCTCGGCTCTGGTCGGACGCGGATTGTGCATCATCGAGTCGAGCATCTGGGTCGCGGTGATTGCCATTTTGCCTGCGGCATAGCATTTTTTGATGAGGGTTTTCTGTATGCTCGGCAGTTTTTCAAACGATATTTCCACGCCCATGTCGCCGCGTGCAATCATTATGCCGTTGGCGAGCGCAAGTATCTCGTCGGAGTTTTGCACACCCTCGCTGTTTTCTATCTTTGCGATGATTTTTATGTCCTCGCCGCCGTTTGTGTTGAGGATGTCTTTCACATCTTTCACATCGTCCGCTCTGCGCACGAACGACGCGGCGATAAAGTCAACATCGTTTTTTATGCCGAAGATGATGTCGTCTCTGTCGCGCTCGGTCATATAGGGCATTTCAAGGTTTATTCCCGGCAGGTTTATGCTCTTTTTGTCAGAGAGAAATCCGCCGTTGCGCACGGTACATTCAATCTCGTTCGCATTGGTTTTGTCAACATAAAGTTCTATCAGCCCGTCGTCTATAAGTATGCGGTCGCCTTCTTTCACATGGTAGGGCAGTTCTGCATAGCTTACGGAAACTTTTGTTTCGTCTCCGGCGGTCTCGGCGGTTGTGAGAGTGAATTTCTGACCCTCGTGCAGCTCTATTTTGCCTTTTTCAAAAGTGCCGATTCTTATCTCGGGTCCCTTTGTGTCCAGGAGTATTCCTATTGGCACATTCATCTCCTTGCGCAGTTTTTTGACCATGTTAATGCGCTTTAGCTGTTTTTCGTGAGTATCGTGCGAAAAGTTGAGCCGCGCGACATTCATGCCGGCTTTTATCATGCTGCGCAGGACATTTTCGTCGTCTGTTGCAGGGCCGAGGGTACATATAATCTTTGTTTTTCTCATATAGAATCACTCCTTGTGAATTTATCTTCCAAACCTTAGGTAAGCGAGACTCGAACACGCAATACGGGTTCGGGTCTCGCTTACCTACCCATCATATATGATATCAAAAACTCAGCAAAGATTCAACAATGAAAATATCTCTTTGGGATTAATACACAAAAGAAACGCTCACGGGCGGAATTTTTTGAAAGATACGAAAAAATTAAATTAATCTTCTCAAAACTATTGACACGAACAGACAAAAAATATATAATATTTTTTGTTTAGAAATTCTAAACAAAAAATTTACTATAACAAAAAAGGTGTTGTTTTATGGATATCGGCAATAAGCTGAAACAACTGCGCATACGCAACGGGCTTACCCAGGAGGAACTGGCGGACAGGAGCGAGCTTTCAAAGGGCTTTATATCTCAGATAGAGCGTAACCTTGCCTCGCCATCAATCGCCACTCTGTCCGATTTGCTGCAGTGTCTCGGCACCGACCTCAAGGCGTTTTTCAGCGACGCCGAGGACGACGAAGTGGTGTTTACAAAGGACGATGCGTTTGTCAAGCAAAACCCGGAGAGCGGTTACACGATAAACTGGATAGTTCCAAATGCGCAAAAGCGTGACATGGAGCCTATCATGGTGGAGTTTGAACCGGGCGGCAAGTCATATGAGGACTACCCTCACGAGGGCGAGGAGTTCGGCTATGTGATCTTGGGGTCGATAGATCTTATCATAGGCAGCAAAAAGCACCGCGTGAATAAGGGCGAGTGTTTCTACTTCAAGGCGAACCGCTACCACAGCATCACAAACAGCCGCAAGACGCGCGCCGTGATAATATGGATATGCACGCCGCCGAATTTTTGATGTTCAAAAACGAGGCTTGGTTATGAAAAAATAATTGCGGCGGCTGTCGGTATGCATTTTATTTTAAGTCGCTCGGACAGCGTGCGGCATCGCAGAACTCGCTTTGTTAAAATAAAACACATATTGACAACCTCATTAAAACATAGTGAAATCTCAACCGAAAGGATGATGTAAGAATGGGCGATTACCTGATTGAACTGAAAAATGTCTGTAAGACCTTCGACGATACGGAGGTGCTTCAAAATATTAATCTGCAGCTTTGCGAAAACGAATTTCTCACACTGCTCGGCCCGTCCGGCTGCGGCAAATCGACCATTCTGCGCATAATAGCCGGCTTTGAGGCGCCTACTTCGGGTCAGGTGCTTTTCGGCGGTGAGGATTTGTTAAAGATTCCGCCGTATAAGAGAAAGGTAAACACGGTTTTTCAAAAATATGCGCTTTTTCCGCATATGGATGTGTATGAGAACATTGCTTTCGGTCTGCGCATAAATAAGGTTGACGGGAAGGAGACTGACCGCAAAGTAAAGAAAGTGCTCGAGATGGTTAATCTGTCCGGATTTGAGAAACGCAGGATAAATCAACTCTCCGGCGGTCAGCAGCAGAGGGTTGCCATAGCCAGGGCAATTGTCAACGAGCCGAGTGTACTCCTGCTCGACGAGCCGCTTGCGGCGCTTGATCTCAAGCTGCGCAAAGGAATGCAGCTCGAACTTAAAAATATGCAAAAAGAACTCGGCATAACTTTTGTGTATGTAACCCACGACCAGGAGGAGGCGCTTACCATGTCCGACTCCATAGTGGTTATGAAAGAGGGCACTATTCAGCAGATAGGCAGGCCCGACGACATCTACAACGAGCCGACAAACGCATATGTTGCCGACTTCATCGGTCAGAGCAACATTGTGGACGGCATAATGAAAAAAGATTGCCTTGTCTGTCTTTGCGGCGCAGACATGGAGTGTGTGGATAAAGGTTTCGGAGAAAACGAAAATGTGGATGTGGTCATCCGCCCCGAGGACATCTATCTGCTCGAGCCGAATGTCTGCAAGATAACCGGCAAGGTGACATCGGTCATTTTCAAGGGAGTCCATTACGAAATGGCGGTCGATGCCGGCGGCTTTAGGTGGATTGTGCACGACACTACCATGTTCCCTGTCGGAAAGGAAGTCGGCGTGTTCATCAAGCCGTTCGACATCCATATAATGAAGAAATGAGGTGAGCCGATTGTACAAAAAATCACTTTCATATCCGCATCTTGTCTGGATGACGCTGTTTGTCGTCGTGCCGATTGTGCTTGTGCTTATATATAGTTTCACATCGCCCGACTACGGCGGTACAATGCGGTTTACTCTGTCCAACTATGTAAATTTCTTCAATGTTACATATATGAAGATTTTTCTCGATTCGCTCGTGATCGCATTGCTCAGTTCGTTCTACTGCGTACTTTTCGGCTACCCGGCGGCAATGATTCTTGCCAACCGCGACCGTGACCGCATGAGACTGGGCAAAAAGAGCAGCGGAATGCTCATGCTCTTTGTAATGCCTATGTGGATGAACATGATGCTGCGAACCTACTCATGGCTGACGATACTGGAGAAAAACGGACTGCTCAACAGTCTTCTCAAGGCGCTGTCCATGCCTGAGGTTAATCTTCTCTACACCCGCGCGGCGGTGGTGCTCGGCATGGTGTACGACTTTTTGCCGTTTATGATTCTTCCGATATACTCGGTGCTGATAAAGATAGATGATAGCGTTATCGAGGCGGCTCAGGACCTGGGCGCAAACCCTGTCAAGGTGTTTTTCAAGGTGATTATGCCGCTGAGTATACCGGGCATAATATCGGGATTTACAATGGTTTTTCTGCCGTCGATAACGACTTTTTATATATCTAACATTTTCGGCGGCAGCAAGGTTATGCTTATAGGCAATGTAATCGAGGAGAGATTTCTTGTTGCCGACGACTGGAATTTCGGCTCGGCAATGTCAATAATAATGATGATATTGGTGTTTATGTCAATGAAGATTATGAATCTTTTTGACAAGAGCAACGAAAACCCGGGTGTATTTTAAGGGGGTGCGGAAATGAAAAACGAAAAATTGAAACGCGCATTTGAAAATGTGTATATGTTTTTGCTGTTTTTGTTCTTCTATGCGCCCATAGTCGTGCTTATGGTGATGTCATTCAACAGCTCAAAGTCGCGCGGCAGCTGGGGCGGATTCTCGCTCAAGTGGTACGCCGAGATGGTTTCGGACGCACAGCTCATGGCGGCTCTGCGCACGACTCTCATAGTGGGAGTGCTCTCCGCACTCATTTCCACGGTGATAGGCACTGCGGCAGCTATAGGCATCCAGGGCTTTCGACGCAAACCGATAAAGACAATAATCACAAACATCACAAACATCCCCATGGTCAGTTCCGAGTTGGTAACGGGTGTGTCGCTCATGATACTTTTCATAGCGGTCGGACTGCCGCGCGGTATGTTCACTATGCTTTTGTCGCACATTACATTCAACATTCCGTATGTGATACTCTCTGTCACACCCAAGCTCATTCAGCTTGACAACAGTATGTACGAGGCGGCGATAGACCTTGGCGCAAAGCCTTTTTATGCTTTTCGTAAGGTGGTTATGCCCGAGATAAACCCCGGCATTGTGAATGCGCTACTCATATCATTTACACTGTCGATAGATGATTTTGTGATAAGCTTTTTCACAACCGGCAACGGCGTGTCGAACCTTTCGACCTATGTGTACGCAATGGCAAAAAGGCTCAACCCTAAGATAAACGCCCTGTCAACGGTTATGTTCGTTCTTGTGATGCTGCTGTTGTTTATTATAAACAAGCGCTCATCTAAGGATAAATCAAATAATATTTTAATGGAGGTAGACGGTTAAATGAAAAAAACTTTCAAGGTAATCTGCGCGCTGCTCAGCTTTGTTTTTGCCTGCTCGGCACTTGTGGGCTGCGGCGGCGAAAAGACGGTTCTCAATATCTACAATGTGGGTGACTACATCGACACGGATGTAATCAAAATGTTTGAAAAAGAGAACCCGGACATAAAGATAAATTATGAAACATTCTATACCAACGAGGAAATGTACATCAAGGTTGCCAACAAGAGCACGGCGTATGATGTCATTGTGCCGTCGGACTACATGGTGGAGCGTCTCATCAGCGAGGATCTGCTCTATGAGATAGACTATAACAATGTGCCCAACATGAAGAACATCGGCGAACAGTACCTCAATAAAGACTACGACCCCGACAACAAATACTCCGTGCCCTATATGTGGGGTACCATGGGTGTGCTCTACAACAAGACCATGGTGGACGAACCTGTGACAAGCTGGAAAATCCTTTGGAACGAGAAGTATAAGGACAAAATCTTTATGTACAACTCAGAGAGAGACACCATTGCCATCACGCTGAGGATGCTTGGCTATTCTATGAACTCCAAGGATGACGCAGAGCTCAATGCTGCGCGCGACGCACTCATTGCGCAAAAAGATCTTGTGCTCGCCTACTGCGGCGACGAGGTCAAGGACAAGATGATAGCGAACGAAGGTGCAATGACTATTGCATGGTCGGGCGATGCATTCTACTGCATAGACGAAAATCCCGATCTCGCTTACGCTATTCCCGAGGAAGGCTCCAATCTGTGGTTTGATTCTCTCGTAATCCCCAAGACCAGTCAGCATAAGGCAGAGGCGGAGAAGTTTATCGACTTTATGTGCCGCCCCGAGATTGCCAAGATGAACGCGGAGTACATCGGTTATTCCACGGCAAACGAAGCGGGCAGAGAACTGCTCGATGACGAAATTAAGAACGATCCGCTCAGATATCCCGACCTGTCAACTCTTAAGAACATGGAAGTATTCAGATATGACAAGGAACTTTCACGCAAAAACGCCGATATCTGGCAGCAGATAAAAATCAGCGAGTGAGCGGATTTGTAGGGAACGGTTGTCGAAAAATCAAAAAAGGCGGTAGGGGTTGATGACCTTATCAACCTGCGGCTAACGGACAAATTTGCATTTGTGCAACACTTTGTTAATGCACCTGTATGGGTGACCCTGCGTGATCACCCGGGCAAATAAACACCCTCACACAAATTAACAATAAACCGAAATTTAAGAAAATGAACAAAAAAAATCTTAAAAACTTTGCCGCCTATGCGCGCGCAGAGACAGACAAGCTCGGACGCGGGGCAGACGAGGTCAAATCGGCGTTTATATCAATGCTGATAAACCGCTTTGCCGCTGTTCGCGGACTTCCCGAGCGATGTGATGACAGCATCATACCGGCATATATAAAAGAAAAGCTTTCCTCGGACATCTCGTCCGGGGAGCTTTCGCATATAGAAAATATCGGCTGGATTTTTCAATATTTCGTTGATGCAGACAGGGCACAGACGGTGGACGCCATAGGCGGCGGAGATGTGGCTGACGGCAGTGTGACGGCGGCGACTCAGGTGTTCACTCCCGAGTGGATTGTCGCATTTTTGGCAGATAATTCGCTCGGCAGAATTTTTGCCGAAACCGGCATGGATGTGAGCGGTTTGAAATACCTCTTTGAGTCGCGTGACGGGAATGAAACAGCCCGAAAAGAGCATTGTGAAAAATCCGAAAAACTTAAAAAAATTGAAAACACAACATTTTTTGACCCTTGCTGCGGCAGCGGACACATCCTTGTGTATGCTTTTGATTTGTTTATGAATATGTATTCGCAGTGCGCCCTCTCGCACGCCGAGGCGGTGCGAAAAATCGCAAAAAACATCTGTGGTGCGGACATTGATCCCCATGCGGTGCGTCTGGCGGTTTTTCAGCTTGAAATGAAGGCGCTTGAATACGGGGTGAGTGCAGATTTCTCCGAAAATATTCATTTGTTGAACAACGCACCGATAGGCTCGCTATCGCTTGACGGAGATGAACTTTTTACGCGAAAATTCGATGTTGTGTGCACCAATCCTCCGTATCTGAAAAAATTCGGCGGAGAACTGAAAGAATATCTCAATTCGGAGATGAAACCGTATTCAAAGGATTTGTTCACGGCGTTTATGTACCGCGGACTGTGCTATTGCAAGCAAGGCGGCTACATGGCGTACATGACCCCGTCCGTGTGGCTGTACCTGGTGTCGCACCGCGGCATACGCAACTGTATCCTGGACGAAAAGTCGCTCTGTGTGCTCATTCAACCACGCAAGGGGGCGTTTTTCTCCGAAGCAATGGTTGACATATGCGCATTTGTCGTGCAAAATATAAAGAGAGACAGCCGCGGAGTCTACATTGACATCGGCGGTGAGGTAAACTGCGCACAGAAGTTGGAGCAGATTGCGAAGAAATATAATTGCGAAAAGGCTTGCGACGGCGTGTATGAGCGCAGTGCGGAGTATTTCGGTGCGATAGACGGCAGACCCATGGCATATGCCGCGCCGGAGTGCGTGCATTCGCTTTTCGGCGGCAAGCGCATAGGCGATGTGTTCACCGTGAAACAGGGCATGACCACCGGGTGCAACAAGCGTTTCCTGCGCTACTGGTTTGAAGTGCCGTTCAATGAAATCGGTTTTTCGCTCGGCAGCACCGCCGAGGCGGCAGAGTCCGGCAAGCGCTGGTTTCCATACAACAAGGGCGGCAGATTTCGCAAGTGGTACGGCAACAATGAATTTGTGGTTATGTATGCCGACGACGGCAGGGAGATGAAGGACTACACGGCGCAGCTCAGCCAGGGCACATGGGTGCGGCTCAAGAGCCGCGACTGGTATTTCCGCGAATCCGTCACATGGTCGTTTATCAGTTCATCGTATTTCGGCGTGCGCTATTCGCCGCACGGCAGTATTTTCGATGTTGCAGGCTCATCGCTTTTCGGCGAAAATCTGCGCTATGTGCTCGGGTTCCTGTGCAGCTCGGCGGCGTTTTATCTGCTCGGGATAATCAACCCGTCCATGAACTATCAGATAAAGGACATAAAGCAGCTGCCCTATCGGGTTGACGAACGGCACAAAGCAGAGGTGGAGCGGATTGTCGGTGAGTGTGTTGAGATTTCAAAGTCAGACTGGGACGAATCCGAACTGTCGTTTGATTTTGGGTGTGACCCGGTGTATGCGCTCGCAGACGGCTCAAAAAGCGTTGAGGAGTGCATAGCCGAGCGGCTCAGCGTCTGCGCTGAGCGGCACGCACGCATGAGGGCGAACGAGGAGAGACTCAACCGCATATTTGCCGAGATTTACGGCATGGAGAGCGTTGTCGGCTGTGAGGTGCCCGATGACAAAATCACCCTCAGAAAAGCGGATGAAAAAATCTGTGCCGAAAATCTGGTTTCTTATCTTATCGGACGCGCATTCGGCAGGTATTCCGATGACGGTGTTATCCGCACGGTGCGAAAAGAGCTTACGGCAGACGAGGTTGCCGACTTTGTCGAGGCACAGGCGGACAAGCGTTTTTGCCGCGGCGGCGCGGCGGCACTCGCCGCTCTGTGTACGGACGGAAAGATGGACAATTTGAGAGTATACATCAAAAGAAGTTTTGTCGGGAATCATAAAAGGAGATTTCACGGCAAGGGGTTTTATTTTAAGAGCGGCAAGTGCATCGAATATCGGGTGACGGAAAGTTAGTGTGCGGTGCGGAATCGGTTCGCCGGTATATATTTGATTTTGTGCACACTCTTTGCCTTGTGCCGTCTGTGTATGTGTTTTTTTATTCTCGCTGTCTCGGACAGCAGTGCGGTAGCGCTGAACTCGACATCTGAGAATAAAAAACACATACCCATCCTTTGACAAGATATTTTCGCCGCACAATTGTGATGAGTACGATTACTCAAAATCAAATATATATCACCTCAACTTTGTATAAAAATTTTTCAAAAACAATGTAACCTTTTGCCCCTCCGGGCAGTGTTATATATGAAAGGGGGAGAAAAAATGCCTAAGGAAACTGATTGCGCATATGTTTCCCAAAAAGAGGCTGTTGAAAAATACTTTAATACGGTATACCGCCTGGCATTCTCGCAGACCAAGAACAAATCGGATGCGGAGGATGTCACTCAGGATGTTTTTTTGCGATTCATGCAGAAGAATGACGGCTGGCGCGGCGAGGAGCACATGAAAGCATGGCTGCTGCGTGTGACAATCAACCGCTGTCACGATCACTTTACTTCGTCATGGCGCAAGAGAACAGAACCGCTGACCGATGATATTCCTTTTTCATCGCCCGAAAAGAGCGATGTGTACTATGCAACCGCGTCACTTCCCCCGAAATATCGCGCGGTGATTCATCTTTTCTACTATGAGGATATGTCGGTCGCGGAAATCGCAAAAAGCCTCGGCATAAAGGAAACAACAGTGAAAACTCAGCTCCACAGGGGCAGAGAGATGCTTAAATCAAGATTGAAGGGAGAGTATGATTTTGTTTAGAGATACATATAAGTCTGCGATGGACGACATAAAACCGGACAGCGGCTTGCTCGGCACAATTCTCTCTCGTGCGGATGAGGAAAACGCGAAAATCGCGAAAAAAACTTTTTCGCGGAAATGGGTATATTCGGTCGGAGCGTGCGCGGCGTCGTTTGTATTGGTGACCTGCTCGGTAATCGGCTACAACCGCTACAGCGATGTGAACCGTCTGCCTGCAGTTGTGTCCGACGGCGCCGGGATAAACAACACGGCGGACAAAAATGAGACCGGTGTCGGCGGCACAATTGTGCCCGAGTTACGGCAGAAAGAGACGGACACGGTGACCGTACCGTCCGTATCGGATGAAAAATCCGCTTCGCTCACGGCGAAAAGCGCACCGAAACTTAGCGAAAAAAAGACCGATGCAGCCCAAAAAAGGGATGTTGCGGCAAACGCGGAAAGCTCCGAAAGCAAGCCCGGAGACAGTGCTGTCCGTGAGGATGCCGTACAAAACGGCGACATTGCGAACGATGTGATGTTGCCCGAGGTTTCGTCATCGGGCGAAACGGGTGATGCGGATGTGAATGTTGCTTCATTTGCCGCACCGCTCACCGAGTCGGCGCAAACCGACGATGAAGCCGCAGCCAAAGGAAAAGCTGCAGCGGACTCCGGCGCGGTAATGGCGGACAGCAGTCCGGTTTCCGGCGCGGGCGGCGGCTCAATGCGTTCTGCATCATATTTTGCAATGACTGCGGATGAGTATGCTGAGTATATCGGCATTGATGTGTCGAAATATCTGCCGCTCGGATTCTCGCGAAGCGGAGATGATACGGTGTATATCGGCGCAGACGGCAGCGCAGCTCAGAGTTTTGTCAATGCGGACGGGCGCACGGTAAGCATAACGCTTGCCGTTGACTCCGAGAGCATAGAAAGGTTTGTGAAAGATTCGTCACTTGAGAAGCTGACCGATAAGGCGGTTTGCGATGAGTATGATGGCGGTTGTATAGTCTATGGATATGGCGAGGATATCGCCTATACAATCAGCGGAAATTTGACAAAAAATGAAGCGAAACGCCTTGCGGAGGCGATTTCGAAATGACCCGAAGGGAGAGACTTAATATGAAAAGATTTATAGCTTATCTGATCATGGCGGCAATGCTGGTCACTTCAATCTGTGCATATGCCGAAGGCGCAAGCACAACGCAAATGACCATGCAGCAAGTGCTGCTTGCGGTGAAAGGCAAAATCGACATTCCGCCCGAGGCCGATAAGTTCGAGAGCAACAGCAATACTGATAAAGACGGCACGATATATGACTTTTCGTGGCACGATGAGGATCGCACCATTGCGATTAACATCGAGTGCGATGGAAATGCGCGCATAAAGAGCTACAATATATACAAAGACCGCGACGGTGACTACACACGGCTTTCGTCCGTCACAAGGGAACAGGCAAAGGTTGTTGCGGACGAGTTTATAAGAAACATCGTTCCGGAGAATTTCGAGAATACCGATGATTGCTTTGTTTATGACGAATATCGTTCCGGTGCGTACCTCAATTTGAGAAACAGTGAGTACTGGTTCTCCTATGAAAGAATAAGAAACGGCGCAAAGGTTAAGTCAAACGATGCGCGCGTTCAGGTGGAAATATTCGGCGACAGCGCTGAAGTAACAAGCTTTAACTGCGACTGGGACTACAAGACCGAGTTCGCCGACGGCGAAAAATTTGACGGAGACCTTTCGGCAAAATACATTGAGCAGTTCCCGGCAGAGCTTGTTTACGAAAAGGAGTATCCGTGGGTCGTGTACAGGAAAAATTCCGATAACGATGACGAAAAGGCGCAGATGATATATCGTATCAAGGACAACGAGGTTGGCTATATTTCATCGTCTACGGGCGAAAAAGTGACCGAGGATCCGAGGATTTTCAGAAACTTTGCCGAGCAGTCAACTGCGGATGCGGGAGATGCAGCAGGCGGCGGCAGTGCGAAAAACTCTCAGCCGTCACTTACCGCAGCAGAGCTGAAAGAAGTTGAGACAGCGGCGAATTTTGTCAAGCCGACAGTTGCCGAAAAGACACTGCGTTCTCTTGGCGAACTCAAACTCACAAGCGATGTCAGACTGATAAATTCGAGCGTGCGCACGGACGGCGAGAGGTATTATCTCCGCCTGTACATGGGCATGGATGACAGCAAAATCAACCCGGATTCCACCAATTATCACAACCTGCACGCAACCCTGGACGCACAGAGCGGCGAGATTATTTCAATCAGCAACTACACAAACGGTTCCGACCGTTCAAAGGAACTAACCGATGCGGAGAAAGACAAGGCTGCGGCGGCAATCGATGCTTTTGTGAAAAAGATTGCCGGCAAAAAGCTTTCCGAGACCGGCAAGGCTGAGACGGAGACATACGGAACCTATGTGTCGGCGTACTATCCGAGGTTTGTCAACGGCATTGAGTATGTCAACGACGGTGTAAGCGTAGGTTATGATTCCGCGGCAAAAACAGTGAACAATTACAATCTCACATGGGATACCGATGTGTCCTATTTTGATTTGCCCGAAAAGGCTATATCAGCAGACGATGCTTACAAGGCGATACTTGACAAAATCCCTCTTGAACAGGTGTACATCATCACTGACGGTAAATATCGGCTTTGCACGACTCTTTCAAACACCGAGACCGTGAGACTTGATGCAATCAGCGGAGAACTTATAAAGAGAGATAAATCCGAACCGATAAGGGTGAACTACGGTGATATAGACGGCCACTGGAGCGAGACGGCTGTCAGGGCGCTTTCCGATGTGGGAATAGCGCTCCCGGGTGACGACTTCCGCCCGGACGACAACATCTCTCTCGGCGACATGATGAGACTTATGGCGGCAACATTTTGGTACGGCGATTTTGCGGCATATGATGACATCGAGCTGGCAGATAATCTTGCCGACAGGGGCATTATTACCCGTGGCGAGGCAAAGACGATGGATTTCGGTGCGGCGGTATCGCGTGAAGAATCGTTTGTCTATATGATAAAATTCATGGGGTATGAGAAAATCGCAAAGATGAACAGCATTTTCAAGTGTGATTTTGCGGACGGCAATCTGCTCTCGGCAGATAAAATCGGCTATGCGGCACTGCTCTCCGGATTCGGAGTTGTGTCCGGCGACGGCGGGCTGCTGCGCCCGAACAGCTATCTCACAAGGGGCGAGACAGCGGCTATGATTTACAATTATCTTACTAAAAACTAATATATATATTGCAAAAACACCCTGCCGCACGGCAGGGTGTTTTTGCAGGTGTCCGCACTTAACACAGAGTTTTTCACCGTTATTGCGTTAAAAACCTTGAAAATACGGCAAGTGTCAAAAAATCATCGGATAAGCATTGTTGTTGACAAAATTTTCGCCCGATGCTATACTTGGTTTTGGTGATGAAAAATGACAATTTTCAAAAAACTCATATATATTTTCGCTGCCGTCTCGGCGCTGTCCGGCACGGTGTGCCTTGCTGCTTACGGGAATTTCGGCGGCGATTTGCTATATTCGCTCACAGTGACGGCGTTTACATTTCTCTATCACATAGTTGTGCGAATCATTGTCGCCTTTTTTGTGACGACGGTTCGCATGAATAAAAGTGATGATTTTTCTTTCAAACTCACCGAATGTGAGCAGCGGTTATATAATATGATACACATAGCATCATGGAAAAACCATGTGCCGACATATAATCCATCGCTCTTTGAAGTGAAATCAGGTTCTTTGCCGACCCTTGTGCACAATATGCGCAATGCCGAGATTGGTCACGCGGTTATTGTCGCGTTCAGCTTTCTGCCAATGGCTTTTTCGGGAATATTCGGCGGATTTGCGGCATTTGCGGTGACATCTGTTCTCTCTGCGTTCTTTGATTTGCAGTTTGTATTTGTGCAGAGGTATAACCGTGCGCGCGTTTGCAGAATAATGCGAATGAAAGAGAAACGGGCGCCGCGACGCAAATAGGGCGAAAGACCCCCCAAACATACTTTGAAAATAACAATTCAATAAAAAAAATAAAATTTTTTGAAAAAACTCTTGACAAATTACAAAAGTGTTGTTATAATAATTTTGTAATCAATACAAAACTAAAATGAATGTGAGGCGATGCAAAATGACATCATCAGAAATACTTGCCAATGGCAACATCAAGCCGTCTCTTATCCGCGTGATGATTTTTGATTATCTCAGAGAGCATCGGACTCACCCGACGGTCGATGATATCTACATCGACTTGCATCCCAAGATTCCCACACTGTCGAAAACCACTGTGTACAACACTGTGAAACTTCTATCAGCCGCGGGCATCATCAAGACCATCACCATAGAGGACAGTCAGCTGCGTTATGACGCCTGCACCGATACCCACGGTCACTTTTTGTGCACCCTCTGCGGCAAGGTGTATGACTTCGACACCGGTGAGTTCTCCGTTGACGGACTTGAGGGATTTGATGTGCAGACCAAGGATATATATTGTACCGGAGTCTGCAAAAACTGTGTCTTCAAAAAATAAAATTTATAAAAAGGAAAAGGAGAAAAAGATTATGAAAAAATTTGTTTGTCCCGTTTGCGGTTATGTTCATGAGGGAGATGTTCCCCCGGAGAAATGTCCTCAGTGCGGAGTTCCCGGTTCAAAATTCACTGTAATGGAAGAAGGCGCACTCAACTTTGCCTGTGAGCATGTGATAGGCGTCGGCGCCAAAGACAAGGTAGAACCCGATGTGTACGACGGTCTTAAGGCTAATTTTGAGGGCGAGTGCACCGAGGTGGGCATGTATATTGCGATGAGCCGCCAGGCTATCCGCGAAGGCTATCCCGAGGTTGGTGAGTTCTATATGAGAGCTGCTCTTGAGGAGGCGGAACATGCTGCAAAATTTGCCGAACTTCTTGGCGAGGTTGTGACAGATTCCACAAAGAAAAATCTTCAGCTGCGCGCAGAGGCGGAGTGCGGCGCAACAGCCGGCAAACTTGAGCTCGCAAAGAGAGCAAAGGAGCTTGGTTACGACGCTTTGCACGATACTATCCACGAAATGGCAAAGGATGAAGCGCGCCACGGCAAGGGTTTTGAGGGTATGCTTAAGAGATACTTTGGCTGATTTGCGATAGGAGGAAGTTAAAATGTCCAATAAATACTCCGGAACAAAAACAGAGAAAAATCTTGAGGCGGCGTTTGCGGGTGAATCACAGGCACGCAACAAGTACACATATTTTGCAAGCAAGGCAAAAAAAGAAGGATATGAGCAGATTGCGGCTCTGTTCCTCAAGACTGCGGACAACGAAAAGGAACACGCAAAAATGTGGTTCAAAGAGCTTTGCGGCATAGGCGAGACCACAGAGAATCTCGCTGCGGCGGCAGAGGGCGAGAACTACGAATGGACGGATATGTATGAAGAATTTGCAAAGACTGCCGAGGAGGAAGGCTTTGCGGAGCTTGCAGCAAAATTCCGCCTGGTTGCGGCAATCGAAAAGCATCACGAGGAGAGATATCGCGCGCTTTTGAAAAATGTCGAAACCGCAAAAGTGTTTGAAAAGAGCGAGGTCAAGGTTTGGGAGTGCCGAAACTGCGGACACATAGCGGTCGGCACAAAGGCACCAGATGTTTGTCCAACCTGTGCTCATCCGCAGAGCTATTTTGAAGTGCACGCGGAGAATTATTGATTTTACAAAAAACGGAGGTAATAGATATGAAAAAATATGTTTGCCCTTGCGGCTATGTATATGATCCGGAGATAGGCGACCCCGATAACGGCATTGCGCCGGGTACACCTTGGGAAGATGTGCCTGAGGATTGGGTTTGCCCGACTTGCGGTCTTGGCAAGGATATGTTTGAAGAAGAATAAGAAATTTGACGAAAACGCACCCGGCGCATTGGCGCCCGGTGCGTTTTTTCGTGATTTTAATTGTATCAAACCCGGTTACAAAAATATTTTTAATTGCCGCAATAACGATCGGATATCCGTATCTATTGCTGCTGTTCCGCTTTTTCGAGGATTGCCTGAATTTTTTC
Source organism: uncultured Clostridia bacterium (assembly GCA_934454585.1). Taxonomy (GTDB): domain Bacteria; phylum Bacillota; class Clostridia; order UMGS1810; family UMGS1810; genus RGIG4708. The sequence goes on along the minus strand of CAKSFP010000004.1, from coordinate 126,825 downwards.
TCTTGCCGCCTCTTTCTCCTGTTCATCCTGAGTGTTGTTGAATTTGTCCACAAGGTCTTCAAATTCGTCCGCGCTCATGCCGACGCCGCTCTGCGCGCCGCTGTCTTGCTGCGCTTTGTCGGATGAATCTGCCGCCTTGTTTTCATCGGTTTTTGCGCCGCCATCAGCGTCGTTTTTTTGCTCGTCGGTCTGTGTGTTTTTGTTGATGTCGGATTGTGATTGGCTCGGATCCGATGAGTCGGCGTCCTTTTTTGCCTTGCCGCATGATGAGAACATCATTGCCGCCGCAAGCACGGCTGTGAGCATGATAAGTTTTTTGTTCATGAAAATATCTCCTTTTACAGTTAAGAATTATGCCTTTTATAAAGTCAAGGGCGAGAGGTATATGTTGTGTATCTGCAAGATCCATAGCGACCGCGTGTCGAACATATACCTTGAGACGGTGCACAATACAGATTTATTCTAATTATATCAGCACGGACAAAATATGTCAAGAGCGGCGCATATCATCAAGATACGCACCGCTTTAATTGAATAAAGAAAAATTTAATTAGGCAAACGGGCCCCGAACACGCATTGCCCGACGATGTTATTTTACCATGTATAAAAATCATACTTTGCAAGATGTTCGTGTTCCTCGCCGAACGGATCGTCGATTCCGCCGTTTTGATACACTGCCGACTGCAGAACATTTTTTCGCGGATTTATGGGATTTGCCATAAACACATATCGTACACAGTCGTATATATGATCCTCACTGCGCGTGTCGATATCTTCCACACAGGTTGCATCATACACAAGCGCCGGTACGGTGCGGATAAAATGACGGCAAGTGTCAAAAACATAGAGCATGGGTATGCCCTCGTCGTCAAAGGCGAACCGATAGTGAAACTGCATCTTGCCGGGGAGTCTTTCGTGGTCACCGAAATCGAAAAACACACCCTCTGCGGAGAACATATCCGCTATGGATTGTCCCGTCTCCGCTTTTGCGATTGCCGGGTCGGCAATGCCTCTTATGTGTCTGCCCCTAAGATTCGGGTGCTCGGACTCCATGCGCTTTATGCGCGCCGCAATCTCCTGCGGCGTTATCTTTATTCCCTCATTCGCATTTTCCGTGCACCCGTAAAGTTCAGCTATGATGTAGGCACGCCCTTCTCTGTCAAAAGCTATCCATTCCACGGCAAACGGTTTGGAATATCCGAAGTCGAATCCGCGGTATATTTTCCATTCGCGCGGCACCTCAAACGATTTTATCACATGGGTGAACCGCCTGTCGGTATAGTGTGACGGGTCGTTGCGCCACTCTGAGAATACCTGACCGCAAAAGCTGTCCCAGTCGCCGTAGAGCAGGGCGTTTCGCTCCTTGTCCGGGAGCATGGATAAGTTTGCAAGGTAGTTTGGGTCGTTGTGCAGCAGCTCTTTGTTGTCAAACACCGTTGACGGTACAAATATCCTGTTGCGCCTGACTTTTATCAAGCTGCCGTCCGGCTTTGCCACATTCATTGTTGTGGCAATCGGTGTGAGCGGCGGTGCGGCGGTTATGAACCTCTCTTTGACCCAGCTGTGACCTATTCCGCCGGGGTTGGTGGTGGAGCGGATGTACACTCTTGTGCCGCTGCCCGACGGGCGGTTTCGCGAAAACATATATGAATATTCATCCCAGGTGAAGTGAGTCAGTTCGTCAAAGGCTATGAAGTCGTATCTCTTGCCCTGATAGTTTATCCTGTCCTTGGTGTGCTGCATGGCGCCGAAGTATATCTTGGCGCCGCTCGGGAAAACCCAGTAGTGCTTGCTGTCATTGTATTTTGCTCCGGGGTATGCCGCACTGTACAGTTCTCGGCTGCGGTCTATAAGCTCGGATAACTGCGGATAGGTTTTTCGCAGTATCAGTGCGCGGTAGTGCCCTATGTGCACCTGTCGCAGAGCCTCGGTAAGCAGCGCATCGGACTTTCCGCCGCCGGCCGCCCCGCCGTAAAGTGCTTCGTATTCTCCCCGTGACTGAAATATTGCCTGTTTTTCCTGCGGTGTCCATATCGTGCTCATGATTCTTCCCCGTCTGCCTCACTTTCTTCCAGGGTGGATTCGTCCACTCCCCCCAGTACTATCACTCCGCTCTCTTCGTCATCGGCATTTCCCGATGAACTGCCGTTTATGCTCATGTGGATATCCTTGATATCCTTAAGAGTCGATACCAGTTGCTTGAGTCCCATTTTGTCCACCATGCCGTCCACTATCTCTATGTTTTCTTTCTCGGTGACCGATTCGTTTACCGGCTTGCGGAATTCGTCGTCATATTCGACGGACTTGGTTCTCTCTTTTGTTTTTATTACACAGCGGTCTATCTCGTCTATGGAGCGTTCTATCTTGTCGAGCAGTTTGTCGCTGAGACAGAGTATTCTTTCTTCCCGTTGGGTTTCGCTGTTTTGCGCGCTTTCGCGCTCTGCGTCCCAATTTTCTTTCCGTGCACGGTATCTCAGCCTGCCGTATTTTATACCGTGCTTTTTTGCAATGTCGCTCAGCCGCAAATCGGTTGTGATGTACTCCTGTTTTGCCGCCGAAATGCCGTCCATATTATTCGCTCAGTTCCGAAGAATTGCTGCCCTCTCTCAGCTCGAGCTGATAGTCGGCGGCAAAGCAATCCTGCATCTCGGAATTTTTGAGCGCCTCCACATATTTTCGCGGGATCTCCACTTCCTCGCCTCTGGGCACAAACATACCCACGCCGTTTACCGCAACGAACACATCACTGTTGTACTTGTCGTTGTCCTTGAACAGCTTGATTTTGACGGGTTCGGGATAATATGCGTTTTCCTCCGCTATTGTGCCGAATGTCTTTGTTTCCGCAGCTTCGGCTGCGGTTGAAGTTGTTTTTGCTTTAGCCATTGTTAATTACCTCCGTTATTTTTTGTGTTAATTTGTTTTTTGTTGTGCGAAAAAAGGTGTCATGCACCTTTTTCCGCACTTGCCTTGCAGCTTAGTTGGGATCTGCATTAAATGACGATGCACTCTCTATTCTCACCATAAAGCTCTCCATGAGTCTTACTGCACACTTGGATGCCTTCCAGCCTACGGTTGCTCTCTGGTTGAGCGGATCGTTGGCACCGCCGGAACCTGTCGGTTTGATGAATGTCTTAAGAGCGTCTCCGTCAACATCCGTCACACCGTATGCATTTGCGCCGAGCACGATTGTTGAGTAAGCGTTGACCGGAGTGTTCTTAAAAATCTTTGCTTCGCTTGTTTCTACGAATCTCACACCGCCGATTTTGCCTATCTCGCCGTCAAACAAATTTTCGCTTGCGCTGTATTTGTGCGCGTCTATCCACTCGCTGTCTCTCATGAGGTCGTACGCAACATCCGGGTGGATGATTGCAACATAAGAGCCGTTTATCTTGGGTGCGTTTTGTGTCTTGAGAAATCTTGCAGCTTTGTAGATGTCGTCCACGGTCAGCTTGGAATCTGCGGTGAGGGATGCCCTTGCGCTTACTCCGCCGGCGTACATGACATTTGTGCCGCCGTTGAGAACTTCTCTTGTGGCACCGTCAAGCGTGAGACCTGCCTGGTTTCCGAGAATTTTTGTTGCCTCGACCACGGTGTTGTCTATGCTCTCAAGTTGGAGCACATCGGAGAGGGTTACATAGTAGCCGTACTGGATAAGGCTTGCCGACACGCTTGTTACCTTGAGGCTTGCACCATCAGGAATAATTCCCTCGGCGAGGGTGTAGGTCGGTTTATTAAACGGCATGAATCTGCGGAAGTTGATTGTGTTTCCTCCGTTTTTGGGAATGGTGGTTTTCTGACCGAACTGATCGTGCACAAGGTTCGGCTTGGCGTTGTCAATCAGATAGTCACTGTAGTAGGTTCTCATTTCCTCTGTGAGTACCTTGAGTGTGTTGGGGTTTGCACTGAATAATGTAAGGTTAAGTTTCATTTTATCATTTCCTTTCTGTGTGTTTTGTTTTTTTGCCGCATTAGAAGGTGATTTTCTCACCGCGTGCGGCTCTTTTTGCCAGTTCCGCTCTCTGCTTTGAGGAGAGCGAGCCGACATTGTTCCTGATGAGTGCGGAGCTTTGTGCCGAAAGTCCGTTTTCATACGGCCTGTTGTCTCTGGAGCGGTACTCCAGCTCAACATCCCTGCGCGCTTCGGTTGCCGCGTTATCTCTCTCTCGGTCGAGTATGTCCGCTATGTGCACCACCTCATAGGCGGTCTTAAGGTCAATGCCGCTTTGCACCAGCTTTATGAATTTCGGGTTGTCGATTTCCGCCGTCATGTCAAATTCGGGATAGGATTTCGCAAGTTCCTGTGAGTTGTCATACCAGCGTTTCATCATCTCGGCTGCCTCACTGTCGCGGCGCGATTTTTCAATCTGCTTTTTGTAGCCGAGGTTTTCTCTTTCGAGTTTTTTCATGTAGCGATATGTCTCCACATCCATTCCCTGCCTTTGAGCTTCGTCGGCAAAGAGTCCGTTGTCGGCATGAACGGCTTTCTTCAGCTCGTCGGTGTCCTCAAAATTCATGTTGTACCTCTCACTGAGTTCTGCGAGAATTTCGTTTGCGTCGTCAAGTTTTTTGCGCAGTTCTTCATTTTCGCGGAATCTCTTTGCGAGGTTCTCCTTGATTTTTTCCTCATAGGCGTCCTTGTACTCGCCCCTTATCAGTTTTTCAAATTCAGCTTTGGGGTCGGTTATCGGGGTTGCCTTTTCGGTTGCCGTGTTTTCATCTTTTTCGGAGTTATCGATTTTTCCCGTATCCCCGCTTTTCAAAGATTTGTTTTCGGCGTTTTTGCTCTCCTCTCTTTCAGAGGGTTTTGCGGCGAGGTTCTTTTTCAGCTCATCCGCTTTTTTGTTTCTTTCTGCATTTTTCATTTTTTCATTCTCCTTTCGTCTTTTCCGAAGTGTCATGCCGGCTCTGCAGTCTTTCCTGCGTGTCACTTGCTGATTCTATTATAAAAAATCCGCACAAAAATTTCGCATACCGTGCACGCAAAAATTAAAATTGCCGCAAAGCCTTGTGCCAAGCAGATTGTGGTAGTATTTCCAATAAAAATTATTAACATTTGATAAAATTATTGCAATAAATATTGAAATTCGGGAGTGGTTTTTGATATAATTAGACTGATAATGTGAAACTTTGCTCAAAGGCGGGCATGGGGATGTTTTGTTTTTGCACGCACAAAGGCATGTGCAGTCTGTGTATGTATTTTTTATTCTTGACTCCTGCGTCGAAACAAGCAGCGCATCGTGCGCTGCAAATCGGAGATTTACAGCTTACTCGCTTTGCTGTTTCTCCTTTTTCCCAAAAAGGCACGCTGCGCTACCACCTTTTTGGGAGCCCTGCGCTGAACTCGTCGTCTGAGAATAAAAAACACATACACAGCTTTTGACGAATACTTGCAACGCACAAAATTCGCCAAGGCAAGGGGCATATGTTGTGTGTCAGTGAGATCCACAGCGCCGTTGTGGCGCGTGTCGAACAGATACACAACATATGCCGCAAGCCAACACACAAATCAACATTGATGATATAAATACGCGAAGACCAAAATATAAATGTATATATGGAAGGACAAAATAAAATGAAAATCAAAAAAATCACCGCGGTGCTCCTTGCGGCATCGCTCATCACAACAACGGCGCTTGCATCGGTACTGGGAACAGAGACATATTCGTCCGTGGAGGTGGATGTGGCACAGGGCACGACATATATAAACAATGTCTTTATCAGCGACCAGTCGGGCGTGGGCAAGCAGACCGAGAATTATTATGAATACAAGCCGAACGACGGCATAAAGCCGGTCATTGTCAACGACACATATATCTACGGCAAATCCACCGTGTCAAACATGCTGGGCAAGATTCGCTCACAGGGTTTGTACCCGATAATGATGATGAACAGCGACTTTTTTTCGTTCAAGACAGGTGTGCCCATGGGACACCAGATTGTCGACGGCGTGATTGCCACAAAGGATTCATCCGGTGAGGATGCCCTCGGTATAAATCCGGACGGCAGCGGTTTTGTGTCGTGGCTGACCATAAGTACGACGGTAAAAGTGGGCGAGAACATAATAAATGTGGAGAACATAAACAAATATCCGCAGCCATATGCCATATACATGCTTACAGACAAATTCAGCGACACCACCAGGGCGGAGAAGCCGAGCTATAATGTAATAATCGGATCGGCATCGGGAGAGATGAAACTTGACTCCGAGGTGACGGGTGTTGTTGAAGAAGTAATGGAATCGGATGGAGCCATACCCATTCCCCGGGGAAAAATAGTGCTTGTGGTTGACAAGGAAATCGCTGCAGAACGCATGGAACAGATGAAACTCTTTAATGTGGGCGACAGCGTGACCATAACCAACAGCGCCGCCGGTGACTCGCGCTGGGCGCAGTGCACATACATCCAGGGCAGTGTCGGCGGCAGACTCATAAAAGACGGGCAGGTGCAGAATGTGGACGAGGCGGCGGCGCCGCGCAGTGCGGTCGGCATAAAGAGTGACGGCAGCATAATATTCTATACCATAGACGGCAGACAGACCGGCTACAGCTATGGCGTGCGCCTGAAAACACTGTCTAATCGACTTCTCGAGCTTGGCTGTGTGGATGCGATAAACTTTGACGGCGGCGGTTCCACCTGCATCGCCGGTATATATCCGGGAGAGAGTGACGCGCAGATTCTCAACAAGCCGTCCGAGGGCAAGGAGCGCTCCGTGGCGACATTCTTTGCGCTGATGAACACGCGCGCTGCATCGGGAGTGCCGGGCAAATTGCACCTCAAGCCGTATGGCGGCAATTATCTGTCGGGTGCAACACAGCAGTTCTCCGTCAGTGCGACGGATACCAATGATTACCCTGTTGCGTTCTCGGGCGAGGTGACATATTCATCTGACGGCAGCAGCTACACATCAACAACAGGCTATGCCAAACTCGTCGGCAACGGCAAGGTAACCGTGCGTGCGGTCAGCGGCGATATATCGGGCAGTTCAACCGTGACTGTGTTCACGAATCCCGACACAATATCCATTCATGATGTAAAAACAGGCAATGCGATAAATTCACTCGCAGTGAACGGTGGTGACAGCGTGCAGGTATTCGGCGCAGCAACCGTCGGCAGCAAAAGGCTGATATCTGACAACGGTTGCTACAAGTGGGATGTGACCGGTGACATAGGCTCCATAAATTCCGATGGAATTTTCACAGCGTCAAAGATATCCGGCAGCGGCAACATCACCGCAACGGCCGGCAACAAGGCAGTATCGATCCCCGTGACAGTTACGGGTGATAAGTACGCTTCGGTCAGCGGAATAGACTTTTCGGAGGACGAGAGCAATGTGTATGCCAAATTCACAGGTGATGAATCTCTCAGAGTGGAAAAAGAGAACATCAGCGTAAGCGTTGACGGCAAAAAGACGGATTTCTCCTATGACGACTCCGTGGTGACCATTCCGGCTGAGGGCGGTATGAAGAAAAAGATTATGGTTGCTGCCACAAATTCCGCCGGCAGCCGAACCATAAAGAGTTATACCACAGCGGGCAAGGCATATGACAACCAGTTCACGGACACGACCACTCACTGGGGCAGAGATGTGATTTCATACATGGCCGACCGCAAGATTGTGAACGGAGTGCGCGCCGAGAACGGCACTTACAGATTTGAGCCGGACAAAAATATGACGAGAGCGGAATTTGCGGTTATGACGGCAAATTATCTCGGCATAAATCCGTCCGACTACAAGGTGCTCACTGTACCCTTTGCCGACAAGGACAGCTTGCCATCGTGGGCGGCGGTCCAGATCAAGGCACTGTACACCATGGGAATAATGAACGGAAAGACCTATGCCGACGGCAGTGTGCGCTTTGACAGCACGGCAAATGTGACTCGAGCCGAGGTTGTCACGGTGCTCACGCGTGTGCTCGGAGAGAGCATAGACACGGTGCCTCTCAATTTCTCAGACATTGCCGATGTGCCGTCGTATGCACTCGGAGGATTCACCACAATGTATTCCATGGGAGTTGTGTCGGGATATGACGACGGCTCGCTCAAGCCGAACAAGAATATAACCAAGGCAGAGGCAGTTAAGATGATTTACGGAATTTATTGAGGAGAAAAAATGCGACTTGACAAATATCTTGCCGACAGCGGAGTCGGCACAAGAAAAGAAATTAAATCACTCGTGCGCGCGGGCGCCGTCACAATTGACGGCGCCTCTGTTCGCGATCCGTCGTTTCATGTGCCGGACGCCGCGGCGGTGTGCGTAAACGGCAAAAACATCAGCTACAAAAAATACATATATATCATGATGAATAAACCCGGCGGATATGTGAGCGCCACTTTCGACAAACGCCTGCCAACCGTGACGGATTTGCTTGACGAATATTCACTGAGCTTTGGGCCGTTCCCTGCCGGCAGGCTGGACATCGATACGGAGGGTATGCTCATTCTCACCAACGATGGTGACCTTTGCCACCGCATACTCTCACCGAAGAAGCACATTCACAAAAAATATCTTGTAGAATCCGACTTGCCCGTTACGGATGACGACATAGCGGCGTTTGAGAGCGGAGTGGCGCTTGACGACGGATATGTTTGCATGGCGGCGCGCCTGGAGCGCAGCGAGGGCAAAAACCGAAGTTTCGTCACCCTATGCGAGGGCAAGTTTCACCAGGTAAAGCGGATGTTTGAATCCGTTGGTAAAAATGTGATGTACTTAAAGAGAGTCAGCATGGGCAATCTGCCGCTTGATGAAACATTGCAGCCGGGCGAATACAGGGAATTGACCGATGAAGAAATTGACAGATTAGAGGAGAAGTGACATGAACGAAATAGAAATAATCAGCGAAGAACTCGGCTTGCAGCCGTGGCAGGCAGAGAACACCATAAAACTCATTGACGAGGGCAACACCATTCCTTTCATAGCGCGTTACCGAAAAGAGGCGACAGGCTCACTTGACGACACGGTTTTGCGTGAATTCGGAGCAAGGCTGGAATATCTGCGTTCACTCGACGCGCGCCGCAACGAGATAATAAAACTGATTGACGAACAGAATAAGCTTACGGATGAATTAAGGGGCAAGATAGATGCCGCCGTTACCCTGGCGGAACTTGAGGATATCTATCGTCCGTATCGTCCAAAGAGGCGAACCCGTGCGTCGGTTGCCAAGGATAGGGGACTGGAACCGCTGGCGGCAATTGTGTATGCTCAGACGCAGCAAAGCGGCAATCCGCTCGACATTGCAGCAGAATATATTGACAACGAAAAAGGTGTGGAGTCTGCCGAGGCGGCGCTTGCCGGTGCGTGCGACATAATTGCCGAGATGATATCGGACGATGCGGATTACCGCAAGCATATAAGACAAAAGACTTTTTCAGATGGCTTGATAAAGAGCGTCGGCACAACTGAGGAAGATTCGGTGTACTCCATGTATTATGATTTTTCGCAGACGGTAAAGAGTGTTGCGCCGCACCGTGTGCTTGCAATGAACCGCGGAGAGAAAGAGGGTTTTCTCAAAGTGAGCATTGAGGCGGATGCAGAGGCGATAACAGCTTATCTGTGCAAAAAGATTATTCGCCCGTCCATATTTGACTGTATACTCACGGATACGGTAGACGACGCTTACAAGCGACTAATAGAGCCGTCAATCGAGCGTGAAATCCGCGCAGAATTGACCGAAAAGGCTGAGAAAGAGGCGATAGGTCTTTTCTCAAAAAATCTTTATCATCTGCTCATGCAGCCGCCTTTCAAGGGACTGCGCGTGCTCGGTGTTGACCCCGGCTATCGCACGGGTTGCAAGCTTGCCGTGGTGGATGATACCGGAATGGTGTGCGACACGGGTGTCGTTTTCTGCACTCTGCCGCACCACGACAAGGAAAAGAGCGCGCGAGTTGTTAAGGAGCTCATAGAAAAATACGATGTGAATCTCGTTGCCATAGGCAACGGAACCGCATCCAAGGAATCGGAGATATTCATAAGTGATGTGCTGCGGAGCATCGGCAAAGAGGTGTATTACACCATGGTGAGTGAGGCAGGGGCATCGGTTTATTCTGCGTCAAAACTTGCGAGCGAGGAGTTTCCCGATTTCACTGTGGAACAGCGCAGCGCCGCATCAATTGCACGAAGAATACAAGATCCGCTTTCGGAACTTGTAAAGATTGATCCAAAGGCAATCGGCGTGGGTCAGTATCAGCACGATATGAATCAAAAAGAACTCTCCGCCGCGCTTGCCGGAGTGGTGGAAAACTGCGTAAACAGCGTGGGCGTTGACCTTAACACCGCATCGGCGGCACTGCTGTCCTATGTTGCCGGCATCAACGGCACAGTGGCGAAAAATATTGTTGCCTACAGAGACGAAAACGGCAAGTTTTCATCCCGAAAACAACTGCTCAAAGTGCCCAAACTCGGCGAAAAAGCCTTTACTCAGTGCGCCGGGTTCTTGAAGATAAACGGTGCGGAGCAGGTGTTTGATTCCACAAGTGTTCACCCCGAGTCATACGCAGTGGCGGCGGACCTCCTTGCGGCAGTCGGCTACAGTGCCGATGATGTGCGCTGCGGCTCACTGGGTGAGCTTAAACCGAGGATGAGAATGATGGATATGAAAAAATTCTGTGACGACCACGGTGTGGGTATGCCCACCGTGACGGACATTGCGGATTCTCTGCTAAAACCCGACCGCGACCCCAGAGACGAGATGCCGCGTCCCGTGCTCATGAAAGATATCATGAATATTGAAGATCTGCGCCCCGGCATGGTGCTCACGGGCACGGTGCGCAATGTTATAGATTTCGGCGCATTTGTGGATGTCGGCGTGCATCAGGACGGATTGGTGCATATTTCGCAGATAAGCAATTCATATATCAAGCACCCCACAGATGTGCTCTCTGTCGGCGATGTGGTAAAAGTAAAGGTGCTTGAGGTGAACAGGGACAAAAACAGAATATCGCTCACTATGAAAGATGTGCAGTGAAAAATCAAACCCGGATTTGTCGTAGAATTATGTGAAAAAATATTTACTTTTTTCCCTTTTTGTGATAAAATATATTGTAGCAAACTATGGGGAGATAATAATGGAACAAAGGAATAAAAATGTTTCACCTGAGGAAATAGAGAGACAAAAATCAATAATCCATTCCGTTCACGAGGCAATTCGCCGCAGCAGCAAGATGAAAAGGGCGTTTGTGGAGACATACGGCTGTCAGCAAAATGTCAGCGACTCCGAGATGCTCATCGGCATGATAAAAGAAATGGGTTATGAAATGACGGATAACCGCGAAGAAGCGGATCTGATCATATACAATACCTGCGCGGTGAGAGAGAATGCCGAGCTGAAAGTTTTCGGAAACCTGGGTGCGCTTAAGCACCTCAAGGCAAAGCGCCCGGAGCTGATCGTGGGTGTGTGCGGCTGCATGATGCAGCAAAAGGACATACAGGAGCAGATAAAGCGCAGATATAAGCATGTCGGACTGGTGTTCGGCACACACTCGCTGTATCGTTTCCCTGAGCTCCTGCATGAGGCTCTGCTTGACGGCACGCGCGTTTTTGACATATGCAACGACGGCACCATAGCTGAGAATATGCCTGTGGCACGCAGCGGCGGACCGAGCGAATGGGTATCTGTCATGTATGGCTGCAACAATTTTTGCACATACTGCATAGTGCCGTATGTACGCGGCAGAGAGCGCAGCCGAGACAAGGCAAAAATTCTTGAAGAAGTGCGCACTCTTGCGCAGGGCGGCTGTAAGGAGATAACCTTGCTCGGGCAGAATGTCAATTCATACGGAAACGATCTTGACGAAGATATAGATTTTGCGGATTTGCTCCGCATGGTGCACGAGGTGAACGGCATAGAGCGAATAAGATTTATGACGAGCCACCCAAAGGACATCAGTGACAGACTCATCGACGCAATGGCGGAGCTGCCAAAGGTGTGCAAGCAGCTGCACTTACCCGTACAGGCAGGCAACAATGAGGTGCTGCGCCGCATGAACCGCCGCTACACCCGTGAACAGTATCTTGAAAAAATAGCCAAGATCAAAGCGAAGATGCCCGGCATCACCCTGACATCTGACATAATAGTCGGATTCCCGGGTGAGACCAACGAGCAGTTCGAGGATACTCTCGATATGCTGCGGCAAGTTCGTTACGATTCGGTGTTTTCGTTCATATATTCGCGCCGGCCGGGCACACCGGCGGCAAAGATGGACGATGTCATCACTCCCGGGGAGAAGAAGGAGAACTTTAATAAACTGCTTGAGGTTCAGGACGAGATATCGCGCGAGATAAACGACAGTTATGTCGGGAGAGAACTCACCGTGCTTGTGGAGGGGCCGAGTAAGACCAATGCCGATGTGCTCACCGGGCGCACCGAGGGCGGCAAGACGGTCAACTTTTGCGGAGATTCGTCGCTTATAGGCAGCTTCGCACAGGTGAAGATCACCGAGGCGCGCACATGGTCGCTGATAGGAGAAGTTGTTGATTGACGGCAGATGAGCCGTCTCCTGTGTGTATATTTTATTTTGGCTCGCTCACACAAAAGACTCGATTTCGGAGCAAAGCGCACCTTTCGCGGCAGAAAACAGTCCGCGACCGTTGTGCAAAGCTTGCGCGAAATCGGCAAAAAATAATATTTACGGAGATTTATATATGAACAGAGACGAAATACTCACAAAAGCAAGAGAACTCGGCATGATGATTGCCGAATGTGAAGAGTTTAAGAAATCAAAAGAGGCGGAGGACACATATCTTGCCGATGAGGCGGCGCAGAAGATGATGAGCGAATACAACGCAAAGTGTGCGCAACTCTCGGAAAAAGCGTCAAAACCCGACCTCACCAAGGAGGAATACGACAAACTTCAGATGGATGCTCAGGCGGAGTTTATCAAGCTGTGTACCAATGATAAAATAAATACCTATCTTGAGGCGAACAGAGAGTTTTCATCATTGATAAATCAGGTCAACGGAATCATAGTTCACTTTGTCAAGGGCGATGATGCGCAGAGCGGTTGCTCCGGCAGCTGTTCGTCGTGCAGGGGTTGCCACTGATACATCTTCCTGCGGCAGATGTGATGAATTGGAATTAATAATTTTATGAATTGTGCCCGATGGCACATGAATTGCACCCTATGTGGTGCATTATACATAAGAAGCATACGAAAGAGGCGAGCAAATGGATACAGCGGTCACACCGATGATGCAGCAATATCTGAAAATAAAAGAAGAGTATAGTGATTGCATTTTGTTTTTCCGACTGGGCGATTTTTATGAGATGTTCTTTGACGACGCACTTACGGCGTCAAAGGTTCTCGAGATCACCCTTACGGGCAAGGACTGCGGCATGAAGGAGCGCGCACCTATGTGCGGAGTGCCGTTTCACAGCGTGGAGGGTTACATAGCCAGGCTTGTGAAAAACGGTTACAAGGTTGCCATTTGTGAGCAGGTGGAAGACCCCAAGGCGGCAAAAGGCATCGTCAAGAGGGATGTAATCCGCGTGATTACACCCGGCACGGCAAACATAGATTCCGTGCTGACGAATGCTGACAACAACTTTCTCTCGTGCGTCTACATAGACGATGACGGCTGCGGAATGTCGTTTGCCGATGTGTCAACAGGTGAACTTATAACCACCCAGATAGACGGCGATGTGTACGAAACTGCGGTCATGAGCACCCTTGCGTGCTTTCAGCCTGCCGAGATTGCCATAAGCCCCGGCGGCGCAAGGTATTCAAAGATGTTTGAGGAGCTTAATAAGCGTTTCCATTTCTACAGCGAATATCTCCAGAGTGAGTATTTTGAGCCGGAAATCTGCAAAAAGGCTGTCTGCGAGAAATTTGGCTGGCAGTCACTCTCAGACACACCTCTTGACGGTAAGGAGCTTGCGCTCAGGTCTCTCGGGGCGATACTTGAATATCTCAAAGAGACTCAAAAGACCAACCTGTCGCATATGTCGTCAGTCAAGTATTATAAAACCAACGAATATATGGACATAGATGTCAGCTCACGGCGCAACCTGGAGCTAACCGAGACCATGCGCGACAAGGCGAAGAAAGGTTCGCTTTTCGGCATACTGGACAAGACCAAGACAGCCATGGGCACGCGCCGCATAAAAGCATGGATCGACCGTCCGCTCGTCAACTCCAAGCTTATCAATATGCGCCTGGATTCGGTTGCGGAGCTGACGGAAAAGTATGAACTGCGTGCCGCCTTTGCCGATGCGCTCAAGGGTATAAACGATATTGAACGGATAATCAGCAAGGTGGTTTACGGCACTTGCAACGCGCGTGATCTGGTGTCACTGCGCACAAGTATTGACGCTTTGCCGCAGATTGCCTCGGCACTGTCGCAGTGCGAGAGTCAGTTGCTTTCGTCGCTTTCGGGTGATTTTGACACTCTGCGCGATCTGTGCACTCTGCTGCACGATGCCGTTAATGATGAACCGCCGCTCACTGTGCGCGAGGGAGGCATGATAAAGGATGGCTTTGACAAAGAACTTGACAGACTGCGTGATATTGCCGGGCACGGTGCGGAAAAAATAGCCGAGGTTGAGGCGCGCGAAAAAGAGGCAACTCAGATAAAGAACATGAAGGTATCCTACAACAAGGTTTTCGGATATTACATAGAGGTGTCTAAATCGCAGATAGACAAAGTGCCGGACAACTATGTGCGCAAACAGACTCTCGTCAACTGCGAACGCTATATCACCCAGGAACTGAAAGAACTTGAAAACTCCATTCTCGGCGCGCGTGAGCGCATTAACGACCTGGAATATGAGGATTTTATGTATGTGCGCGGTGAGCTCAACAAAAACTTAAAGCGCTTGCAGAAGTGCGCGACACTTGTGTCCGTTGCCGATGTGCTCTGCTCTCTTGCGGCTGTTGCGGCGGAGAACGGTTATGTCAAACCGACGGTGGATAATTCCGATGTGATAGACATCAGGGACGGCAGGCACCCCATTGTGGAAAAGTATCTCACAGATTCGCTTTTCGTACCGAATGATACTTATCTTGACACCGGCGACAGTCGGTTTTCTATAATAACAGGGCCAAACATGGCGGGCAAATCCACTTATATGCGACAGACGGCGCTCATTGTTCTCATGGCACAGATAGGTTCTTTTGTGCCGGCGTCTGCGTGCCGTGTGGGCATAGTTGACAAGATATTCACTCGTGTGGGGGCATCGGACGACCTTGCGTCAGGTCAGAGCACTTTTATGGTTGAGATGAGTGAGGTAGCAAACATCTTGCGCGGTGCAACCAAGAGCAGTTTGCTTATACTTGATGAGATAGGCAGGGGTACGAGTACCTTTGACGGACTGTCAATTGCATGGTCTGTTGTGGAATATGTCAGTGAGAGGATCGGTGCAAAGTCGCTGTTCTCTACACATTATCACGAACTGACTCAGCTTGAGGACAAGCTGGACGGCGTGAAGAACTATTCCGTTGCCGTGAAGAAAAAGGGCGAGGGGATAACCTTTCTCCGCAAGATTGTTCGCGGAGGTACGGACGACAGCTTCGGCATAGAAGTGGCATACCTTGCCAATGTGCCGCACGAGGTGATAACCCGTGCCAGAGAGATTCTCTCTGCCATAGAATCAGAGCCGAGCGCAGAACTGAGCGTCTCGGGCATAGAGAGCGGCATTGCCGCAAAAAAAGAGGTTGCACAGAGCGAGACTCCGCTTGCCGACCGTATCAGACGGCTTGAACTGTCGGCAATGACGCCTATTGAGGCGCTTAACGAATTATATCAACTTCAAAAAGAGGTAAATAAAGAATGATTAATGTATTGCCGCCGGAAATAGCTAATATGATAGCCGCAGGAGAGGTCGTTGAAAGACCTGCTTCTGTGGTCAAGGAGCTTGCGGAAAATTCCGTGGATGCCGGCAGCACAAGCATCACCATAGAGATAAAACGCGGCGGCATGACATTCATCCGTGTGTGCGACAACGGATGCGGCATAGCCGCGGACGAAGTGGAACGCGCATTTTTGCGCCATGCCACAAGCAAGATTAAAACCCAAACAGACCTTAACGCCATATATACTCTCGGTTTCCGCGGCGAGGCGCTTGCAAGCATTGCCGCTGTGTCACGGACCGAGGTTTTCACCAAGACTGCCGAGAGTCAATACGGCTATTCCGTGACGGTTGAGGGCGGTGAGATAACCGAGAGTGATGTCTCCGGTTGCCCGAACGGCACCACTTTTATAGTGCGTGATCTGTTTTTCAACACTCCGGCCAGGATGAAATTTCTAAAGAGCGATGCCGCCGAGACGGGATATGTGACCGATGTCGTCAACAAACTTGTACTCGCACATCCCGAGATTGCCGTCAAGTTTATCAACAACGGCAAAACCGTGTTGCAGTCAAACGGCAGCGGTAAACTGATAGATGCTATATACACCGTTTTCGGCAAAGATTACGCGCGCAATATGCGTGAAGTCAGATTTGCCGATGACGGCATAGAAGTCAGCGGATACATAGGCAATGCGTCGATAGCGCGCAAGGACAGGCGTCACCAGATTTTTTATATCAACGGCAGAAACATCTCCAGCAAGCTGATGTCCGCCGCGGTCAGCGAGGCATACCGCACCGCACTTATGACGGGTAGATTTCCTGTTGTGGTGTTAAATACGCATCTCGGCGCGGGTTTTGTGGATGTGAATGTGCATCCGACAAAAATGGAAGTGCGTTTCTCCGACGACAAAAAGATTTATTCGGCGGTGTACTGGGCGATAAAGAACACATTGTCAGAGAGTAAGTATGTACCTGAGATGATGGTGCACACCGAGCCGCAAAAGATTATGAAAGCGCCGGCATATGACACTCCTTTGCGCGAGGAACGCAAGGAGATAAATATGCTGCGGGACAGCTACATAAAGGCAAATGTCGACCGCACTCGAATGCCGGTCAAGTCGGAAAATTCGCCAAAGGCGCAAAGTGCGGAAAAAGAGGATGTGCTGCGTGAAAACACGGTTTCCGCTACGGTGCGGCAACCGATTGACAACGGATGTGACAGAGAAAAAATCGAGTTTGCCGCGCAGCCGCTGCAGGCGGAAGAACCAACCGAAGCCGGATCACCCGACACGAAAGTGCACGAGACTGCGGTCGCCGATATTTACGAAGAACCCGAGAGCATTCCCGAAAGGCTTGCGCACCGTTCGGGGGGACACAGCGTGAGGGAAGAAACTGCGGCAGAGGCTGCTGCGGATGTCCTTACGGCAACAATGAGCGAATCGGCGGAGAAATCGCAAATATCTGATACTCAAGATGCCGAAACGGCGTCCGAGCCAAACATAGAAAACAAACCCGAGCCGGATGATGAACCCATAACAAAAATTGCGGATTTCAAAGTGTGCGGTCAGGTTTTCAACACATATATCATCTTACAGATGGACAACGACATGATCCTCATGGATCAGCACGCCGCCCACGAACGGCTGTATTTTGAACAGCTCATGGATGAGTGGCGCAACAAAAGGCAGATGCCGCAGGTGCTTTTGCTGCCGATAATAATGGACTTTTCGCCCATGGATTTTGAGGTTTGCAGAGAGAATTTCGACTTTTTCTCAAGCCTTGGGTTCGACATGGATGTATTCGGCGAGCGCAGTGTCATTATAAGGCAGATACCTTATGCCGAAGATGAAGATGTTGTACGCGACACCGTGGACGAGATTGTCACATTGCTTGGCGACGGCAGTGTGGACGCCGGTGCGGAGCTGTTTGAGGACGCCTTGCATACCATGGCGTGCAAGCGTGCCGTAAAGGGCAACAAGGCACTGTCAATGCAGGAAATGGAGAGTCTTGCGGAGCGGATACTTTCTTTACCCGACATAAACACCTGCCCCCACGGCAGACCGATAACGATTAAGATGTCGAAATATAATCTTGAAAAACAGTTCAAGAGGATTGTGTAAAAAAGGATATATCATGAACAAAAAGATACCGCTTGTCGTTATTGCCGGACCTACGGGAGTCGGCAAAACGGCAGTTTCAATTGAGCTTGCAAAGAGATTCGGTGCACAGATCATCTCCGCCGACTCCATGCAGATATACAGACATATGAATATAGGCACTGCAAAGGTGACTGAGGCGGAAGCAAAGGGAATTGTGCATCATATGATAGACATTGCCGAGCCGACGGAGAATTTTTCCGTGTGCGATTATGTGCGGATTTGCTCCGGCGTGATTACGGATTTGCACGAACGCGGAATTCTGCCGATAATAGCCGGCGGCACCGGATTGTATGTTGATTCGCTTGTGAACGGAGTTGAGTTTTCACCGTGTTGCGGGGATGGGGGATATCGTGAAAAATTGCGCAAGCTTGCTGATGAGAAAGGCGCAGATTTTCTGCACGATATGTTGCGCAGGGTTGACCCTGTCAGCGCCGACAAAATCCACGCCAATAATGTTAAGCGCGTCATCCGCGCCCTGGAATATTATCACACCGAGGGCGAGCCGATATCGGTGCACAATGCACGCAGCAAGGCGGCTCCGTCGCCGTATGACTGTCTTTACATATATCTTACCTGTGACAGGGAAAAGCTTTACGAACGCATAAACGCCCGTGTGGACGCCATGATTGCGGACGGGCTCGTCGACGAAGTGAGTCGTCTCATTGCCATGGGCGCAACCGCAGACAACACGGCTATGCAGGCGATAGGATACAAGGAGATTGTCGCATATTTAAGCGGCGAGTGCACCCTTGACGAAGCGGTGGAGGAATTGAAGATAAACACGCGTCATTACGCCAAACGGCAGATGACATGGTTTGCACCGAAAGCTGATGTGACCGTGAATCTCAGCGAGACGGGCGGCGTGGACGCGGCGTCGCGCATCTGCACGGAATATATACAAAATTTTCTTGACAGGAGGGCGAATGAATCATGAAAAAAGGCATCATCAGGCTGATAACCATTGTGTTCGTTGTATTCATTCTCTACAATTGCATAGGGCTTTTGCGCCCGAGTGTTAAGACTCAAATGGCACATATGGGCACCATGGAAAAATCGTTTGCTTTAGAGGGCATCATTGCCCGTGACGAGACGGTTATCCGTTCCGATGAGAACGGTGTGCTGGAATCCAAGGTCAAGGAGAACGAGCTTGTCAAGCGTAACAAGGTGGTCGCCACTGTGTACAAAGGCGACATAGACGAGGAATCACAAAAGAAACTCACCGAGATAAACCGCCGCATAGGCGAGCTTACGGCGCAGTCTGCGGCAGACTCCCACAGCAACGATGCATACAAGGTGGAGTCCGGCATCAGCTCAAAGGTTAGTGACATCATCATAGCCTCAAATCAGCGCGATGCCGAGAAGGTAAGCACTCTCAAAGAAAACCTGAAAGTCCTGTCCGATAAAAAAACGGCGGCGGACAGCTCGGCGGCGACTGCTACTTCAATCCTTGCAGAACTGAGATCTCAAAAAGAATATTACGAAACCAAGTTTAATTCGTCCAAGACTGATATCATGTCGCCGACACCGGGGCTCTATTCAACAAATATAGACGGCTTTGAAGAGTATGTGTCAAACTCAAGTGTGTCGGGCATCAGCGTGGCAGATCTTCAGGCAATAAAGAAAAAGAAATTCACCAAGGATGATATATTAAATTCCGGTGTAATCTGCAAGATTACCGATAACTATCAATGGTCGATCGCGGCGATTGTGAGTGACGGAGTAGCGTCCGAACTTGAGAACGGCAAGAGTGTTTTTGTACGCTTCGGAGACGGCAGCGATGACATAAGTGCCACGGTGTCCTACATATCTCAGGCGTCGGGCGGAAAATATGTTGTTGTACTCACATCAACTCAGAGCAGTGATTATGCCATGTCAAACAGACAGGTGGATTTTGATCTCATCTGCAGCAAATACACGGGGCTCAAGATTCCTGCGAACGCCATCAGTGTGGATAACGACGGCAAGACGGGCGTTTTTGTGCTCACAGAGGGTGAGCAGAAGTTCAAAGAGGTGAATGTGCTCTATAAGGACGGCAAAAATGCCATTGCGGAAACCGGCACAGGCAAGGATAATTATCTGCTGCTCTATGATGAAGTGATAACCTATTCCAAGGAGTAGGGCGGTTTGTGCGTCGGCTCGGTGATGTCTATTTTATTTTGGCTCGCTCAAACAGCTGTGCAGTGGCGCAGAACTCGCTCCCTCAAAATAAAATACACACCCCCTCGCCTCTGCGCAGAATTTGCAATTTTCGGAAAGCCTCCCTTGCCCTAAAGGGAGGGGGACCGCCCATCAAATAATATTTTCATAAAATATTATTTGATGAAACAGGCGGTGGTGGGATTCATGAAGCAGAGAAAAATAAACTCATTTATGATATTGAAATACGCTGCCAATATGCATTTTGGCAATTTTATAAACGGCTAAAATTCAAAATCTTTTAGGAGATGTTTATTATGTCTATACAAAAAAATCTTGAAAACATCCGTGCGCAGATCTCCGCCGCCTGCGAGCGCTGCGGCAGAGATCCGTCCGATGTCACTCTGATTGCCGTGACGAAAACGCGCACAGTTGACGAAATAAACGAGGCGGTCCGTCTCGGCCTCACCGAGCTTGGCGAAAACCGTGTTCAGGAACTGCTTGAGAAATATGACAAGGTTTGCGGTGATGTGCACTGGCACCTTATCGGTCATCTTCAGCGCAACAAGGTGAAGTACATTGCCGACAAAGTGTGCATGATCCACTCAGTGGACACAGTCCCGCTTGCCGCAGAGATAGACCGTCAGTGCGCAAAACACGGCAGGGTGATGAACATACTTGCCGAGGTGAATATATCGGGTGAAGAGTCAAAAAGCGGCATGACCGCCGCCGAGGTATACGATTTTATGGATCAGGTGTCGGCCATGCCCCATGTAAAAGTGTGCGGTTTGATGACTATGGCACCCAAATTTGCGCAAAATGACGAAATCAGAAGAATTTTTGCACAATTATCACAACTTGCTGTTGACATTTCGGCAAAAAAATATGATAATATCAGTATGGACAAATTATCTATGGGAATGAGCAGCGATTTTGAAACGGCTATTGAGGAGGGTTCTCATATGGTTCGTATAGGAACGGCTTTGTTCAAATAAATTTTGCAGGTATGGTTTAGGAGGAAAAATCATGAGTAAGTTCATGGATATGTTGATGGGAGCAATGGGTATTGATGATGCCGATGCACCTTTGGATGAGGTCGGTGCACCGGTTCAGGGCGAGGCAAAGGAAGAAAGAAAGAAAGTACGCGTACCCAGAGCGTCCAAAAGCGAAAGGGCAAAAGAGGACAGGGCCTTTGATGAGCCTGCTTCCAAGTCAAGATCGCAGACATACGGCAGTTTTAACAAGAGCACATCATATCAGAGCGAGTCTATGGCGCAGCGCTCAAAACTTGTGAACATCGGCGGCGCAACACAGCTTAACATGGTTATCGTGCAGCCAACGGAATACAGCGACGGCAGAGATATCACCAATCATCTGAAGGCGCGCAAGCCTGTCATTGTCAATCTTGAGATGCTCGATAAGGTTATGGCAAAAAAGGTTGTGGATTTCCTCAGCGGTGCGGTATTTGCGCTTGACGGAAGTATGCAGAAGGTCTCCAACGGCATTATCGTTGCCGTGCCGAGCAACATGAACATCACAGGCAACATCGGTGAGGAGCTTAAGACAAATCTCTTTGATGAGTTTAAGCTTTAATCTATGGTTAGCAGAAAACAGATTCTTTTCGGCATCAACGATGCCGATGACAAAAATTTTCTCTCACTTATGTGTGACAGGGCAGACAGGGCAATTGCGAGCGGCAGACGCATTTATTCGCGTTTTCTGTCGCCGCGTGAGCAGCTCTATGTGACGGAAAGGTTTTCAACGGATGTCGAGGTGATAGCTAACGGCGGCTACGACGGTGCCGAGCGGCGCATCGTTTGCTTTTCGCCGTTTGATACATATGAGACGGAGTTTGATTTTCAAATTGTCCCTCTTGTTATTCGCACCAAAAATCGTGCTGTTCTATCCCACAGAGATTATCTCGGTTCGGTACTGTCTCTCGGCATTAAACGCGAACTTGTGGGAGATATAGTTATTTGTGACGATTGCGCAGTAGTATTTTGCCACAGTGAGATAAGCGACTACATCATGTTCAACCTCACGCGAATCGCCAATCTTACCGTGACTGTTGATGAGGCGGATGCCTCCGGGCTGACTCTGCCCGAGCGCAGATTTGAAGAGCGGTCGCTCACAGTGTCGTCCATGCGTCTTGACTGCGTGCTCTCCGCAGCGGCGAATAAATCGCGCACAGTGTCGGCGGAGCTTATAGAGCGCGGTATGGTTTGTGTAAATTATGATGAGGTCAAAAACGCCAGCCGCACCGTTATGGACGGCGATGTAATATCCGTGCGCGGCATCGGCAAGATGCTTATTCACACCGATATGTCGCTTACCAAAAAGGGCAAGTATCACATAGAGGTCAGCAAGTATGTGTAGTGATTGTGTACGGTTTGGTGGCATATACTTTATTTTGGCTCGCTCAGACAGCAGTGCGGTGGCGCTGAGCTCGCTCACTCAAAATAAAATATATACCCCTCGCTTATGACAAGTGTAAAATATAGATTCTTTTACAAAGGACGGTTGATATTATGATTACGCCTATGGAGATTCAAACAAAAAAATTTGATAAGGCTGTTATGGGCTACAATAAGGACGATGTGGATGACTTCATCTCTTACATACTCGAGGACTACGAGCAGCTCTATAAACAGGCTATGGAGTCCGACGAGAAGATCAGTTCACTCAACAGTCAGCTCGAGACCTACCGCAGCATGGAGGAGACTATGAAAAACTCTCTGCTTATCGCGCAGTCCACTGCCGAAAATGTGCAGAAAAATGCGCGCGAAAAGGCGGACATCATAGTGAAAGACGCCGAGAACGAGGCAAAACAGATTATCGAAAAAGCTAAGGCTGACATAGAAAAAGCGACGGCAGAGTATTCTCAGTTGCGCCACGATATGGATATATATAAATGCCAGGCCATAAGTATGCTTAACGCTCAGATAGAAAATTTGAAAAAACTTGAGACGGTTAAGTAAGTTCATTGATTGAAAATAAGAACCGCAACATTTTTTCGCTGTAAAAAGTGTTGCGGTTCTACATTTTTTCGTTGCAATTTTTGTGATTGTGTGGTACACTATATTTGTATTACACAATTACGGAGGTGTCTGTATGTATCGAATTGCTATTGAAAAACTTTTTAGATGGAAACAAGATAAACGGCGAAAGCCCTTAATTATTGAAGGTGCACGCCAAGTCGGCAAAACTTGGCTTATGAAAGAATTCGGAAGACAGGCATATGCGGATACCGTATATATAAATTTTGACTCTAATTCCGTCATGAAAGAGTTGTTTTCAACAGACATGGACATAGATAGGATAATCATGGGATTGGAATTGTACGCCGGACGCAAGATAAATCCCGGCGATTGTCTGCTGATTTTCGATGAAATTCAGGAAGTGCCTCAGGCTTTGGCATCGCTGAAATATTTTTGTGAGAACGCCCCTCAATATCATATTATATGTGCGGGTTCTTTGCTCGGAATCGCTCTGCATCACGGCACATCATTCCCGGTCGGCAAGGTGGATTTTCTTAAACTGTATCCGCTTTGTTTCAAAGAGTTTTTGTTGGCGATAGGCAAGGAACGCTTTTCGGAACTGATTGATAAGCATGACTTCGGAATGATTACAAGCTTTAAGCAAACATATATCGATGCTTTGAAACAATATTATTTTGTCGGAGGAATGCCGGAGGCTGTGCAATGTTTTGCCGAAGAAAAAGATTTTAACGCGGTTCGTGATATTCAAAAACGAATCCTTGCGGCATATGAACAGGATTTTTCCAAGCATGCTCCGAGTGAAATTGTTCCGCGGCTGCGTATGCTGTGGCACAGCATACCGTCGCAGTTGGCCAAAGAGAACAGGAAGTTTATCTACGGTCTTGTTCGTGAGGGAGCACGCGCAAAGGATTATGAAACCGCCATCATGTGGCTTTGCGACTGTGGACTTGTGCATAAGGTGAGCCGCGTAAAGACTCCCGGAATTCCGCTGAAAGCATATGAGGATCTTAAAGCGTTTAAGCTGTTCACGGTAGATGTGGGATTGCTCGGATGCATGGCAGGGGTTCACAGCGTTACTTTACTTGAAGGTAACAATCTTTTTGTTGAATTTAAGGGAGCGCTTACCGAGCAGTATGTTTGTCAGCAACTGAAAACCATTGATGATTCAGCCGTTTATTATTACACAAATGACAGAGGATCATGCGAGGTGGATTTTGTTGTTGATATGGGCAATATGATTGTTCCAGTTGAGGTTAAGGCAGAGGTAAACCTTAAATCCAAGAGCCTGAAAACTTATCGCGAAAAGTTTTCGCCCGAGATTTCCGTACGAACATCGATGGCGGATTACAAAAAAGAGGCCGGTCTTGTCAATTTGCCGCTGTATGCAATAAGCTTGATTGAAAATTTGTGATGGGTCTGTGTTAAGGCGGTAGGGATCGATGACCTCATCGACCCACCAATTACGCACAAATTAATAATTATTCACAATTCCGCTAATTAAAATAAGAACCGCAACATTTTTTCGTTGTAAAAAGTGTTGCGGTTCTACAATTTTTCGTTGCAATTTTTGCTTTAACATTATTATTTTCGTTTTCTATGGAAAAATGTTGATTTTCTGCGCTATATATGTTAAAATGCAGACATAAACCCAAAAACGAGGAGTCTGAAGAAATGACCGATTTAGAAATAATGCAAAGAGCAAAAACATAACCGATTGGCTGATAAGCATGGATAACAACAATTTATCGTAAGGGCGACCTCGTGTGGTCGCCCTTGGTTTCTAATCTTTACTTCCCCGAATCATAATCATCCAGAAAAGAATGAACCCCATCCCTGTCCTTATAAGAAATCACCGTCTCCAGGTTCACATTTTCCATACTTTTGAAGATGTTATTTTCCACATAGGGGTTAGTCTTTTTAAGCCGTTCGATAATATGCTTTGTCTCCAGACGCTTTGAACCTGTCCGCTCCGAAGTAAGGCAGGCCTCGGAAGTGCAGGTGTCCGTAAACTTGCACGCGCACTGAATAAAGTGCAGATCGTTGTAGTCCCTCCAGCGTTTAATGTCCGCCTCGCGGATGAGGTACATTGGGCGGATAAGCTCCATTCCCTCAAAATTGGTGCTGTGCAGCTTTGGCATCATGGTCTGCGTCTGACCGCTGTAGAGCATTCCCATAAGAGTGGTCTCTATCACATCATCAAAGTGATGCCCGAGGGCGATTTTGTTGCAGCCGAGTTTTTTTGCCTCGGAATACAGATAACCGCGCCTCATGCGCGCGCAGACATAGCACGGCGATTTTTCGATATTGTACACCGAGTCGAAAATGGTGCTCTCAAACACTGTTATGGGAATCCTCATCAGCTTCGCATTGTGCTCGATGACCTCTCGGTTCTCGGCGCTGTAGCCGGGGTCCATCACCAAAAAGCAGAGCTCAAAGGGAAATTTGTTGTGGCGCTTAAGTTCCTGAAACAGCTTTGCCATAAGCATCGAGTCCTTGCCGCCCGATATGCACACCGCCACCCTGTCGCCCTCGCGGAGCATATCATATCTGTTAATCGCCGCCGCAAACTTGGAGAGCAGCTCTTTGCGGAATTTTTTTTGAATGCTTTTTTCTATTTTATCAAGGCGCTCTTTGTCTGCGCCGTCCGATGCGATTTTTCCGCGCAGCCAGCCGATGTATCCGTCCTCAAGACTGTAGGCGTCATAGCCTTCGGCGCACATTTTCTCGGCAATCTCGCGCGTCACCACACCCGATTTGCAATATATGATTATCTTTTTGTCTTTGGCAAGCCGTCCGTCCGTCAGATCGTCGGGCGCCATGTTCACCGCACCGTCAATGTGACCGTACTCGAACGACACCTCATCTCTTATGTCTATCAGGCGGTATTCGTCCACACTGAGTTTGTTCATTTCATCCAATGTTATTTCCATTATTTCACCTGTTCCGAAAATGTAGATTCAACTGATATTTTAGCATGAATGTACGCTGTTGTCAATCAGTCGTTGAATCGGTGAAACAGCTTTTCTATCGCTCTTTTTTCTATGCGCGACACATACGAGCGCGATATCTTCAGCCTTGACGCAATGTCGCGCTGAGTGTATGCACAGCCGTCCGCCAGTCCGTAGCGCAGGGCAATGATTTTGCGCTCCCTCAGCGTCAGTATGTATTTCATCGCTTCATACAATGCCTTGGTTTGCAGCTTGATGTCCACCGCCTCAAACACATCCTCGCCGCTGTCGCACAGCTTGTCGATTAAGGTTACTTCGTGTCCGTCCTTGTCTTTGCCGATGGGGTCTTGCAGCAACACTTCGTTTTGCCGCTTTTTCGCCGCACGCAGGCTCATGAGAACTTCGTTGTCGATGCATTTTGCCGCATATGTGGCAAGACGGGTGCCTTTGTCGGGGTTGAATGTGGATATAGCCTTTATCAGACCTATTGTGCCTATGGATATCAGGTCGTCCGTGTCGCTGTCCGCAGATGAGTATTTTTTCACCACATGGGCAACAAGGCGCAGATTCCGCTCTATCAATATGTTGCGCGCGTCCATGTCGCCGTCGGCATAGCGCCGCAGACAGTCGCGTTCTTCCTGTGCGGAGAGGGGTGATTGAAATGAATTTGTCCCGGACACATACGACACGGTGAAAATTATGTTCGGCAGTGCATAAAAAAACGGTAAAATAAATGATAACAACGCTGAACACCTCCATAATCCAGTATATGCCGCAGTGCTTGTATTTGTTGCGTTGTCCGAGGTTTGCGTATTTCAGCTTTATTCAAAAAAACACTTGCATTTATCGCGCCGTCGTGCTATACTGTGAACATGACGAGGGAGCTTGCGCAAAGCAGGCTGAGAAAGAGCTGTGTCGCTCTGACCTTTACACTTGATTTGGATAATGCCAACGAAAGGAATGTCATTTTACACAACAGTTTTTTATTTTGTTGCGGATATGCCTTCATTGGCATATCCGCATTCTGCATTTTTATATAAATCGAACGGAGGATAAACAAATGAAAATCTGTCTTGAAAATGTAAGGAAAACCGTGCCGCTGGTGCACAACATAACCAACTATGTGACTGTGAACGATGTGGCAAACATCATTCTTGCCTGCGGCGCAAGCCCCATAATGTCGGATGAACCCGAAGATGTGCGCGACATCACGACTATATGCTCGGCGCTGAATATAAACATAGGCACGCTGAACAAGCGCAGCATAGAGGCGATGCTCATCGCCGGACGCAGGGCGGCGGAGTTGAATCACCCTATATTGCTCGATCCCGTTGGCGCCGGGGCATCCGCATTGCGCACCGATACGGCGGTTCGGATAATGGAGGAACTGCACCCGACCGTGATAAGGGGAAATATATCCGAGATTAAGACCCTCGCCCTCGGCAGCGGCACCACAAACGGCGTGGACGCGGACGCGGCGGACGCCGTAACGGACGAAAATCTTGATTTTTCTGTGGAATTTGCAAAGAATTTTGCAAAGAATGCAAACTGCGTTGTCGCAATAACGGGCGCCATAGACCTGGTGTCGGACGGCGAGCGCTGCGCGGTTATTCGCAACGGCGCACCGCAGATGTCGGCAATCACGGGCACGGGGTGTCAGCTCTCGGGCATGATGACGGCTTTTGCCGCGGCAAACGGTGAAAAACGCTTTGAGGCGTGCACCGCGGCGGTGTGCACCATGGGACTTGCCGGCGAGATCGCCCTCGGCAACATGCTTCCCGGCGACGGCAACTCGACATACCGCAACAGAATAATAGACGCCGTGTACAATATGGACGGCGAAACTTTGGAGAGGGGTGCCAAGTATGAAATCAGATGATCTTTTGCTCTACGGCGTGACAGACCGCCGCGGACTCGGCGGTCTGAGCCTGGCAGAGGCGGTGCGGCAGAGCCTGGACGGCGGAGTGACCTTTGTTCAGCTGAGGGAAAAGCACCTCGGCAGAGAGGAGTTTGCCGCAGAGGCGCTTACTCTGAAAGCGCTGTGTGCCGAGTACGGGGTACCGTTTGTGATAAACGACGATGTGGAACTTGCCGCAGAGGTCGATGCCGACGGTGTTCATGTGGGTCAGAGCGACATGGCGGCGGGAGATGTGCGCGCACGCATAGGCGAGGGAAAGATACTCGGCGTATCCGCGCAGACTGTGGAACAGGCTGTGGCGGCGGAAAAATGCGGTGCGGATTATCTTGGCGTGGGCGCGGTGTTCCCCACCGGCTCTAAGGACGATGCGGAAGATGTCAGCTACGACACATTGCGCGACATTTGCAATGCGGTGTCAATCCCCGTCATAGCCATAGGCGGTATAACGGCAGCCAATGCAGCAAAGCTGTCCGGCAGCGGCATATGCGGCGTCGCGGTGATAAGTGCGATTTACTGTGCGGACGACATCGCCAAAGCGGCTCGCACAATGAGGGTGGCTGTTGAGGAAGCGGTGAAGTCATGATTAAAGGAGCCATTTTTGATATAGACGGAGTGCTGCTCGACACCATGCCGATATGGAACACCCTCGGCAGCGGATATCTTCGCAGTTGCGGAATCGAGCCGCCGGGCGACATAGACAAAATTTTGTTTTCAATGAGCATGGAGCAGGGGGCGCAGTATTTGCACGATAATTTTCTGGACGGCAAAAGTGCGGAGGATATTAATGAAGAAACAAAAAAATATCTTGAGGATTTTTATGTGAACCGTGCCGAGGCAAAGTGCGGTGTGCGGGAGCTTTTGCAACTAATTGCCGACAAGGGCATACCCATGACGGCGGCAACATCCAGTCCGCGTCATCATGTCACGGCGGCACTGGAGAGAAACGGACTTCTTAGGTACATCGGCAAAACCTTCACCACCGGCGAGATGAACACGAGTAAGAGCGAACCGCTTATATATCATGCGGCGGCGGAATTTCTCGGCACTGTTCCCGGGGAGACGCTTGTGTTTGAGGATTCGCTCTATGCCTTGCGCACGGCGGCGCGCGCCGGGTTTGTCACAGTGGGTGTGGCGGACAGCGGCGAGCCGAATCAAACGGCGCTTGAGGCGGAAGCTGATGTGTTCTTGAGAGATTATAAAAATGAATATATCAAGGTGGCGGAGAGGCTCGGTGCCGACACGCCATCAAAATGAATGGGGAGAAAACAAATGAAAACTGCACTTACAATTGCCGGGAGCGATTCCGGCGGCGGAGCCGGCATACAGGCGGACATAAAAACAATGCTTGCAAACGGAGTGTTTGCAACCTCGGCGATCACGGCGATGACCGCACAAAACACCCTGGGTGTGACGGCGATAATGAATGCGACGGAGGATTTTCTTGCGGCAGAGCTTGACTGTGTGTTTGGCGACATCTATCCGGATGCGGTGAAGATAGGCATGGTGTCCGAGTGCGGGCTGATACGCACTATTGCGGACAAGCTGAAACAATACGGTGCAAAAAACATTGTTGCCGACCCTGTGATGGTGGCGACAAGCGGCGCAAAACTTATCAGCGATGATGCCGTAGAGACACTCTGCACGGTGCTTTTGCCCCTGGCAGACATCATCACTCCGAACATTCCCGAAGCAAAAGTCCTCTCGGGCGTCGAGATCAACACTGCCGACGATATGGTGACCGCTGCGGGAATACTCGGAGATAAATTTAACTGTGCCGTGCTCATAAAAGGCGGACACAATCTAAACGACGCCAATGATCTGTTATGGCGTAACGGTGACTGCCGTTGGTTTAGCGGCAAGCGTATATTCAATCCGAATACGCACGGCACGGGGTGTACGCTGTCATCGGCAATTGCGGCGAACCTTGCTAAAGGTTTTGACACAGACGAGTCGGTAAGGCGGGCTAAGGACTATATATCCGGCGCGCTCGGCGCCATGCTTGATCTCGGTGCGGGCAGCGGACCGATGAACCACGGTTTTGCGATTGATAATGAATGGACGAAAGGAAAAACAAAATGAACAAACAAACTACACTTTTTGATAACGGACTTATATGGTTCGGCGCGGCGGTTTCTCTCGCCGAGATTCTCACCGGCATATCTTTTGCGCCGCTCGGCTTTGCAAAAGGCATTGCAGCGATAATCATCGGTCACATAATCGGCTGCATACTGCTCTATCTTGCCGGGGCAATCGGCGGAATGCGCCGCAAAAGTTCCATGGAGACTGTAAAGGACAGTTTCGGCAGCGGCGGCGGAAAATTCTTTGCGCTGATGAATGTGATTCAGCTTGTCGGATGGACGGCGATAATGATATATGACGGTGCGCTTGCCGCCGGCGGCATATTTGCGATAGATGCGCGCGTATGGGCGTTGATTCTCGGTTTGCTCATCCTTGTGTGGATATGCATCGGCATAACCAATCTGCGCCGTCTCAACACTGCGGCAATGGCACTGCTGTTTGTGCTCACGATTGTTTTGTGTATCCTCATAGCGCGCGGCAATCACGGCGCAAGTGCGTCGCTTGACGGTGCATTGTCATTCGGTGCGGCGGTGGAACTGGCTGTTGCCATGCCGCTTTCGTGGCTGCCGCTGATATCAGACTACACCAGAGAGGCAGAAAATCCGCGCAAAGCAAGCGCCGTCAGCGCAGTTACATACGGCATTGTCAGCTGTTGGATGTATGTCATCGGCATGGGTGCTGCCATCCTCACTTCCGAGAGCGATATTGCACGGATAATGCTTAAGTCCGGCCTTGGCATCGGAGGACTCCTCATTGTGGTGTTCTCCACCGTCACCACCACTTTTCTCGATGCATATTCCGCCGGCATTTCATCGGAATCCGTTTTTTCAAGGGTTAAGGGCAAGTATGCGGCAATTGTTGTCACGATTGTCGGCACTGCGGCGGCAATGCTCTTTCCCATGGACGACATCACGGGATTCTTGTATCTCATAGGCTCGGTGTTTGCGCCCATGATTGCCATACAGATTGCCGACAGTTTTATACTGCATCGCAACTGCGGCGGCAAGGGGATAGATGTGCGCAACGCCGTTATCTGGGTGATCGGTTTTGCGCTGTACAGATATCTTATGACGGTTGATTTGCCGCTTGGCAACACACTGACCGATATGCTTGCGACCGTCATAATATGTGTGGGTATTGACAAAATTAAAAAATAATATACTATTTGCACAAAAATCCGCTTTTGTATTGACAAAGAGCGGATTTTGTGATATTGTTATAGCATAGTAACGCTTTAACACGCTAAAACAGAAAGAAGGTTTCGTTATGCGACAGACAGCCGAAAGCCTCACTCAACGGCTCGGAAAAATCTATGAACAGCGCGGATACCGCCGCTTCAAGATGAACAAATTCGAGGAATATGACACCTATGTAAAAAATAAAGATTACCTCATCAGCGACAAGGTGATAACCTTTACCGATACAAACGGCAAACTGCTCGCAATGAAACCCGATGTGACAATATCGATCATAAAGAATTTTGACGATGATATGAGCGGCGTGCAGCGTATGTACTACAACGAAAATGTGTACCGGGTGTCGGGCGGTCACGATTTCAGGGAGATTATGCAGTCGGGACTGGAGTGCATGGGCGATGTGGACACTTACTGCATCTGTGAGGTGCTCACCCTGGCGGCAAAGAGCCTTGGCGCCGTGAGCGCCGGATATATGCTCGACATATCTCACCTCGGACTGGTGTCCGCACTTATAGAATTATGCGGGGCACAGGGCGACGATGCACGAGAGATACTTGCCGCCGTCGGTGAAAAGAATCTGCCCGCACTTGAATCGCTCTGCACACGCATAGGCATGGACGACGATGCCAGGGCACGAATCTGCGCTCTGGTGACGGTGTATGGTCCAATAACCGAGGTTGTGGACAAACTGGACATCTTCTGCACCGATGACGCGACAAAAAATGCGGCGGACGAGTTGCGCGACATATGTGCCGTGCTGTCCGACTGCGGCGTGGCTCACAGAGTGCACATAGATTTCTCCGTGGTGAACAACATGAAGTATTACAACGGAATAGTGTTCTGCGGATACATAGACGGCATACCGTCCGATGTGCTCAGCGGCGGACAGTATGACGGACTCATGGCGAAGATGGGCAAGCGGTCGCGTGCCATCGGTTTTGCCATATACATGAATATGTTTGAGCGCCTGCTCGGCGGCGACGAGGAATACGATGCCGATGTGCTCATGATATCGGGCGGTGCAGCGCCGCTTACGGTGTCGCAGGAAGTGCGCGCCGTCAATGACACGGGCAGGACGGTCATTGTGCAAAAAAGCGACACGGGCAAATTCCGATGCCGCGAAAAAATCATTCTCGGCAAAGGGGGGACTGACCGATGAGACCGATAAACATTGCTTTGCCTAAGGGCAGACTGGGCGAGAAGGTATGCGCCATGCTTGCAAAATCAGGCTACCCCGTGCCCGAGACGGATAAGAACGACCGCCGTCTGATACTGGAGAGTGCGGACGGCAGTGTGCGTTATTTTTGGGTCAAACCGTCCGATGTGCCGATTTATGTTGAGCGCGGAGCGGCGGATGTCGGCATAGCCGGCAAGGATATTTTGCTGGAATATTCGCCGGATGTGTATGAACTGCTCGATCTCGGCATAGGCAAGTGCCGCATGGCTGTCGCGGCAAAGGCTGCATTCCGTGACAGGGCGGACAGAACTCTGCGTGTGGCGACAAAGTTTGCGCGCATAGCGAGTGATTTTTACGAGAAAAAGGGGCGCGACATAGACATCATCAAGCTGAACGGGTCTATCGAGATAGCGCCGATTCTGGATTTGTCAGATGTGATTGTGGACATTGTGGAGACGGGAACAACGCTTAGGGAAAACGGACTTGAACCGATAGAGACGGTTGTGCCGATTTCGGCTCGGCTTATTGCGAACAAGGCAAGTTTTAAGTTTTGCCATGACAGCATAATGACGGTGTATGAGAGCTTGCAGAAACGGGCGGAGCATATATGAAATTGTGCTTTGTCTGTGTATGTATTTTTTATTCTCGCCAACTCGGACAGCAGTGCAGTAGCGCTGAACTCGTCGTCTGAGAATAAAAAACACATACACAGCCATCTCATACAGTGCTGAACTTGCTTACTCAAAATAAAATATACTAAGGCGGAGAAATACATCGACTGCGTTAATGGCACCCGATGGTGCATTTTTATTAGAGAGGAGACCGACAATGATAAAAACCTACCGATTTAACGATATATCAAAAAAAGAAATCTTTGCGCGCGCAGAGATAAAAACCGATGTGGAGGGCATAGTTAGCGACATAATCGCCGATGTGAGAGAGCGCGGCGACAGGGCGCTTATCGACTACGCCAAGAAATTTGACAAAGCGGACCTTACTTGCCTCGAGGTGAGCCGCGCCGAGATAAAAGCGGCTGCGGAATCTGCGCCGGCAGAGCTCATGTCAGTGTTGCGCCATGCTAAGGAGAATATAGAAAACTTCCACAGACATCAGGTGCGAAACAGTTTTATCGTCAATGACACCCCGGGTGTGGTGATGGGTCAAAAGGTCATCCCGATAGAAAAAGTCGGACTTTATGTGCCCGGCGGCACGGCGGCGTATCCGTCATCCGTACTGATGAACTGCATTCCGGCAAAGCTGGCGGGCGTGTCGCAGATAATCATGGTGACACCGCCAACGGGCGGAGGGATAAACCAAAACATCCTTGCGGCGGCATATGTTGCCGGGGTAGACCGCATATTCATGACGGGCGGCGCCCAGGCTGTGGCGGCGCTTGCCTACGGCACCGAGAGTGTGCCGAAGGTAGACAAGATTGTCGGACCCGGCAATGCGTTTGTCGCTGAGGCGAAAAAACAGGTGTTCGGTACGGTTGCCATAGACATGATTGCCGGACCGAGCGAGATTCTCGTCATTGCGGACGGCAGCTGCAACCCGAAGTATGTTGCGGCGGACCTTCTCTCCCAGGCGGAGCACGACAAAAACGCATCTGCCGTGCTTGTGACGGACAGTGAAGAACTTGCAAAAAATGTGGCAGACGAACTTGAAATTCAGCTCAAAACACTGCCGCGAGAGGAAATTGCCCGCACATCTATAGACAACAACGGCAAGATAATAATTGCCGACTCCATAACACAGGCAGTCGAAGTTGCAAATGAAATTGCGCCGGAACACCTGGAGATTTGCGTTGACAATCCGTTTGACTATCTCGGATTGGTGAAGAATGCCGGCTCAGTGTTCATGGGCAAAAACTGCCCCGAGGCGCTCGGCGACTATATGGCAGGTCCGAATCATACCTTGCCCACAAGCGGAAGTGCTCGCTTTTCCAGTCCGCTCTCCGTTGATGATTTCGTCAAGAAAACTCAGTATACATATTTCACGGACTCTGCATTTGAGGCAATTGCCGCTGATGTGGCATACTTTGCACACAGCGAGGGACTTGATGCACACGCACGCAGCGCCACGGTGCGCACCGAGGGCAAGGGGGCGGTACAATGAGCAGATTTCTTGTGCCGCGTTGCCGCTCGCTTGAGGAATACACCCCGGGCGAACAGCCGCGCGACAAAAAATACATAAAGCTGAACACCAACGAATCGCCCTATCCTCCGTCGCCGCAGACTATCGCGGCGGTGAACGCAGCCGAGATTTCAGCGCTCAATCTCTATCCCGACCCGACATGCGCAGAGTTGAAGAATGCTATAGCGGAGAGGTACGGTTTTGAACGAAAGAATATTTTTGTGTCGAACGGTTCGGACGACATACTCAATTTTTCGTTCATGGCGTTTGCCGGTCAGGGCGGCACTGCGGTTTTTCCCGATATAACCTACGGGTTTTACGAGGTGTTTTGCGCTCTGCACGGAGTGAATGCGCGAATAATGCCGCTTGGCAAAGATTTTTCGATAAATTCGGCAGACTATATGAGTAACGATGCGCTCGTGGTGATTGCCAATCCAAATGCGCCCACGGGTAAACTGCTTGGCACGGGAGAGATTGAAAAAATCCTCATTGCCAATCCCGACCGCGTGGTACTCATAGACGAGGCATATATAGATTTCGGCGGTGAGACAGCTCTGCCGCTGATAAAAAAACATAACAATCTTCTGGTGGTGCGCACTTATTCAAAATCACGCTCGCTTGCCGGGGCACGGCTCGGCTTTGCAATCGGTAATGAAGAATTGATAAAAGACTTGGAGAAAATCAAGTTTTCGACCAATCCGTACAGCATAAACCGACTGACTCTCACGGCAGGCACAGCGGCGATACTATCGGATGACTACTACGCCGAGAAGTGTGCCGAGATAATCTCTGCAAGAGAATATACCATGACAGAACTGAAAAAACTCGGTTTCACAGTGACGGATTCATTCGCCAACTTTGTGTTTGCAAAGAAAGACGGCGTAAGCGGAGAATACATCTACAATAAATTGAGGGAAAAAGGCATACTCGTTCGCCACTTCGGCGGCGAACGCATTAAAGAATATAACAGGATAACCATAGGCACGCCGGAGCAGATGAATACATTCATTGCACGCGTGCGAGAAATATTATCGGAGGTGCAAAAATGAGAAAATCGGACATCAAACGAACCACTGCGGAGACGGACATTACTCTGTCGCTCTGTCTTGACGGTGATGGCACGGCGGACATTGCCACCGGCTGCGGATTTCTCGATCACTGCCTGACGCTCTTTTCGCGCCATTCGGGTTTTGACCTTAGCGTAGAGTGCATTGGTGACACATTTGTGGATTACCACCACAGCGTCGAGGATATCGGCATCTGCCTTGGCGAGGCTTTTGCCGAGGCAATCGGTGATATGCGCGGTATCGTGCGCTACGGTGACATCATTCTGCCCATGGACGAGGCGCTCATTCTTGCGGCTGTGGATGTATCGGGCAGGGCGCACCTGTCCTACGGACTGGATATCCCCACGGCAAAAGTGGGCGATTTCGACACGGAACTTGTCAAGGAGTTTTACCTCGGATTCGTGCGCAAGGCAAACCTTACGCTGCACCTAAAGCAGCTGGACGGTGAAAACTCGCACCACATAATAGAGGGCAGTTTCAAGGCTTTTGCCCGTGCCCTGGCAAAAGCTGCGGCAATTGACGAGAAAAACGCAGACAAGATTCCGTCTACAAAGGGGATGCTGATATGATTGCAATTGTGGATTACGGAGTGGGCAATTTGTTTTCACTCAAAAGCTCGCTTGATTTTCTCGGGCTTAACAACACTGTTACGGGCGACGCGGACACTTTGCGAAAAGCCGACAGAATAATTCTGCCCGGCGTGGGAGCGTTTGCGGATGCTGCAAAGAGCCTTGAGGACTGCGGACTTGCACAGGTCGTTTGTGACGAGGCACGCGGCGGCAAGCCGCTCATGGGCATCTGCCTGGGTATGCAGCTGTTGTTTGACCGCAGTTTTGAGTACGGCGAACACAAGGGACTCGGGCTGATAAAAGGCGATGTGGTGCCAATCTCCGACGCAGTGGACGATTCGTACAAGATTCCGCACATCGGGTGGAATCCTCTGCACTTTCAGGGAGGAAAGGACCGCATTTTCAAGTATATAAACGAGGGCGACTGCGTTTATTTTGTCCATTCGTACTATGCGGCAAACTGTGACGACAGTGTGATTGCCGCGGCAGATTACGGAGTGCCGCTCACGGCGGCGGTTGCGCGCGGCAATATTTACGGATGTCAGTTTCACCCGGAAAAAAGCGGTGCAGTTGGGTTGAATATTTTGCGCGCGTTTGGGGAGATTTGACGGGGCGTGAGGGTATATTTTATTTTGAATGAGCGAATCCGGCGCAATGTGCGTAGAAAGTATTCCGTCAAAGGATGTGTATGTGTTTTTTATTCTCAGACGACGAGTTCAGCGCTACCGCACTGCTGTCCGAGGCGGCGAGAATAAAAAACACATACACAGACGGCACAAAACTTTATGCGTATAGAATAAAATATACCCTCACCGATTTGAACAACTTAAATTAAAAACGGAGGAAATCACATGATTATTTTGCCTGCAATAGACCTTTACGGCGGCGAGTGTGTCCGCCTGCTGCGCGGCGACTACAACCGCATGACGGTGTATGACAAACACCCCGAGAATGTGGCGAAAGCCTTTGAAAAAAGCGGTGTCGCCCACATTCACATAGTCGACCTTGAGGGCGCAAAGAGCGGCGGCGTGCCAAATATAGACACCATCAAAAAAATCATATCTGCGACGAACCTGTCCGCAGAGGTTGGCGGCGGCATACGCAGTGAGGAAACCGTTGCGGCGTATATAGACGCCGGCGTGTCACGCGTGATACTTGGCACGGCGGCTGTGGAGAACCCCGGTTTTGCCGAGAAAATGGCGGCAACTTACGGCGGCAAAATCGCCGTCGGAGTCGACATCAAAGACGGTTTTGTCGCCGTTAAAGGATGGACGGAAAAATCCGCCTATGGCTATGAGGAGTTTTTTGATAAGCTTCAGGACATGGGCGTTGAGACTGTCATTTGCACAGACATCTCAAAGGACGGTGCAATGCAGGGCACAAACCTTGATTTGTATCGCTCTCTTAAGGATAAATTCAGCATTAACATAATCGCCTCGGGCGGCGTGTCGTCGCTCGATGATATAAAGAGCCTTGCGGAAATAGGCGTGTACGGAGCGATTGTCGGCAAGGCGTATTACACGGGTGCGTTAACGATAGAGGATGCGCTGCGCGCGGCGGAGGTGTGAGATATGATTAAAAGAATTATCCCCTGCCTGGATGTGAGAGACGGCAGGGTTGTCAAGGGAGTAAATTTCGAGAGCCTGTCCGATGTGTCGTCTCCCGTGGAACTCGGCAAGTACTACAGCGACTGCGGCGCAGACGAACTTGTGTTTTATGACATAACCGCCTCGGCGGAGGGAAGGGCGCTTTTTACCGACATTTTGCAAGAGGTGGCGTCCACCATCTTCATTCCGCTCACCGTCGGCGGCGGCATAAATTCGCTTGAGGATTTTGACCGCGTGCTCAAATGCGGTGCGGATAAGGTCAGCGTAAATTCGGGCGCGATTGCCAACCCGAATCTCATTGAACAGGCGGCAAAAAAGTACGGCGACCAGTGCGTCGTGCTCAGTGTGGACATAAAGCGTGTCGACGGAGTTTTCCGTGTGTTTGCCAAGGGCGGCAGGCAGGACACCGGCATGGAGGCAATTGAGTGGATAAAGCGATGTGTCGGCATGGGAGCCGGCGAAGTCGTGGTCAATTCCATAGATACCGACGGAGTCAAGGGCGGATTTGACATACCAATGCTCTCCGAGGTGCTGTCGGCGGTGAGCGTGCCTGTCATAGCATCCGGCGGCGCGGGCAGTGCCCGGGATTTTGTGGATTTGTTCAAGGCTCTGCCGACTGTCGATGCAGGACTTGCCGCGTCGATTTTTCACTTCGGCGAGGTTCACATAGATGAACTGAAAAAACTTTTGAAACAAAATGACATAGATGTCAGGGAGGTATAAAAATGATTTCTGCCGATGAATTGAAATTTGATTCGAACGGACTCATCCCGGCTGTTGTCGTGGATGCCGATACAAAAAAAGTGCTCACGGTGGCATATATGAACCGCGAGAGCCTGAAAATATCCATGGAAAAGGGTCTTGCCTGTTTTTACAGCCGTTCCAGACAGGAACTGTGGCTCAAGGGAGAGACATCCGGCAACTATCAGCACATTGTCAGCATAACCGCTGACTGTGACAAAGACGCACTCACCGTGGTTGTAAAAAAAGACGGCCCGGCGTGTCACACGGGCGCGGATTCGTGCTTTTTCAATCCCGTATACGAGGACGAATCTCTCGAGGGTTTTTCGCCCGAGGGTCTTATGAAGATGATCCGCGGCAGAAAGAGCGAGAAAAAAGAAGGCTCATACACAACATATCTTTTTGAAAAAGGCATAGACAAGATACTCAAAAAAGTCGGCGAAGAATCCACCGAGGTCATCATTGCCGCAAAGGCGGACGACAAAAAAGAGACGATATATGAGATTGCCGATCTGGCATATCATGTGATGGTGCTTATGACCGAGATGAACATCTCGCTTGACGACATCACAGCCGAGCTTGCGTCGCGCCATGTTATCGACAAGAAGATAAAACAGGAGAAAATGACAAAATGAGCGGCAATTTTCACACGCACACCGTGTTTTGCGACGGCGCCGATACCGCCGAGGACATGGTGTTGGCGGCGATAGATATGGGTATGGACGAGATAGGTTTCTCCGGCCATGCCTACACCCCGTTTGACACAAGCTGGTGCATGACTCCGGAGACGACCGAGCGCTACATTGCCGAGGTGCGCCGCCTTGCCGAAAAGTATTCGGACAAAATCAAGGTGTATTGCGGCATAGAGGCGGATTTTTATTCCGAGTTCGACGCGTCGCGGTTCGATTATGTCATCGGGTCGGTGCACTATGTTGAAAAGGGCGGAGTGTATTATCCGATAGACGAGAGTGCGGATTTAATCAAAAATGCGGCAGACATGGCATGGGGCGGAGATATCTATGCCCTCGTCGAAGATTACTATGCGCTTGAGGCACGCATTGCCGAGGTGACGGGTGCGGATATCATAGGGCATTTTGACCTGATAACAAAGTTTAATGAAAAACAGCCGCTCTTTGACGAGAGCGATCCGCGCTATGTTGCCGCAGCTAAGGCTGCGGCGGACGCGCTGATTAAAAGCGGCGTGCCGTTTGAGATAAACACCGGGGCAATGAGCCGCGGTTGGCGCAGTGTGCCGTACCCGAGCGAGAGCCTTATGCACTATATCGCCGAGCACGGCGGAGAGTTCATCCTCTCGTCCGACAGCCATTCAAAGACTACTCTTGATTACGGGTTTGACGAGGCGGTGCGAATCGCCGAGCGTGCAGGGGTGACGGTTGAATCTTTTCATTATATTTTACACAAAAACTAACGCACCTTCTAACATTCCGCACTAACAAACAAACGCTTTACGGCGAGGGGGGCATATGTTATGTGTCTGCTCGACACGCGACCTGACGGCGCCATGAATCTCGCTGACACACAACATATGCCCCCTCGCCTTAGCGCGGAATCTGCGTTTGGCGGTAGGGGCCGATGACCTCATCGACCCGCAAATCACGCACAGATTAACACTTATGGATATCGGAATAATCGACTTGAATTTCATGCTTATGCCCCTTTTTCTGATTTGCTTACACAAAATCAATCCCTGTGCACCTGAATATCAATTGCCGTGTCCTCACTGCGGATTTCATAATATTTTTCGGGATGTCCGTAAACATTCACCGACTGATGACTTGTTGCAAACGAGTTATTCTCGATAAATTTCTCGTCACCAAACATAAGTTGTTCAATCTCCGCCGTTGTCCGCTCGGTAAAATGCCCCGAGCGGCGCATCAGTTCTTCGAT
Source organism: uncultured Clostridia bacterium (assembly GCA_934454585.1). Lineage (GTDB taxonomy): Bacteria > Bacillota > Clostridia > UMGS1810 > UMGS1810 > RGIG4708. The sequence continues at coordinate 86,409 of CAKSFP010000004.1, read as the reverse complement.
TTTTTTTACCTTTTGCAGTCTGCATACATTGTCCGTCCGGTCATCCGGCATGACGACAAAAATATAATCTCTCGCGCGGCTGACAGCAACATTCAATATGTTTTGCTTATTCAAAAATAACTTCGGACTTGCCGATATTGACGGCGGTGTGTTCAAAACCACAAAAACGATGTCACATTCATCTCCCTGAAACCCATGAATCGTACCGACTTGCACATTGATTTCGAGCGGCAACGGCATAAAGGACATCAGTCTGTCTATAAGACTCGCCTGCGCCCTGTACGGAGCAATAATCCCTATGTTGAATCTCACGCCGGGGTTTTGACTTTTCAGAACCGTGCAGAGGTAATTTGCAAATTCTGCGGTAAATATCGCGGAGTATATGTGATACGGTGTGGTTCCGCTCAATCGTTTTGCACGATAGATGCTCTCGTATTTGCTCACTGGAAATTTGAGAATATTCAGAGAATTCATGTCGATTATCCCGTCAAGGTGCAGGTCTCTGCGTGATTCGCTCTTTCGGTGGTGGTGCAGTATTCCACCATATGCAAAGTTGCTGAATATCTCGCCAATTTCCGGTGTGCTGCGATACTGCGTTGTCAGCCTTACAACGGGGTAGTCGTGCGGCGTTGCGGTTGCAGCGGTGAATGAATTAAGCTCTGTGAGAGTGTAGATGTTTTCATCTGCCCAGATATCAACAGTGGTAACCGGCGCAATCTGAAACGGGTCGCCGGCGATGATAAATTTTTTCGGTGTCTTGCGGAACAGCGGATAGACTATCTGCACAGCAGGAATCATGGACGCCTCATCAATTACGATATAATCCCACTTAAGCGCGTCGATATAGAGTCTTTCGCCAACCGGCATAAAGAAATCGTAGGCGAACCGCGCAATGGTGGTGACGGTCACGCAACGACGGCATTTGCGCGGATCAAAGGTCTTGTCACGGAAAACCTCGCTGTTCTCAATGAGTTCGTCGCCGGTAACGCCGAAACGCGCCAGCCATTTTGTGTATGACATATCGCTCCCCATGCTTTCCATAATTTTTGCCGTTATGACATCTGCCGCCTTGTTGGTCGGGGTGAGCACCAGTACTCTGACATCTTCTTTTTGCTGCATTAGAGGCATAAGCACCTTGTTTGCCAGATAGGTGGTCTTTCCTGTCCCGGGAGGTCCGAAGATGAATTCGAGATTTTCGGGCAGGTTATTCTTCATGTTGTATTCGTCCGCAAGGGCACAGCCGTTTTCGCCCTTCAGGCCGGCGAGTTTTTCACGCAGTGCCTGAAGCAGAAAGACAGGTCTTGACGCCTTGACAGACACTTCATGCACTGCCGACAAATCTGTGTCGGACAGGCTTTGTGCATCCTTGAGCATCACATACAGGCTGTATGATTTTACGGCGGAGACTTCTATCGCGACTTGTTTTTGCGTTCCGTCATTCATATGAAGGACAAGCGGTATGCCGGTCAAATCCTCCGTGTATTGCGGAATATACTTGTTCGGGCGGCTCAGGATGTATGTCTTTTTTGTGCCCTCGTCGCGCTCTATCTTCCCGAATTTGATATTAATCTCTCTATTGCTTATGCTGTCGGCATCGCTGTTGAAAATCTCCATGTCAAGCAGTGTCTTAAACCACAGATACGAATACTTTTCCGCGGAAACAGCAATGTCTTGCAATTCTTGCATTTTGGCAAGCTCGCGAAGTTCCGTTGCCTGTTCTTCTTTCTTGTTCTCTATCTTTGACGCATAGTCTATGGTTACGGGGGTGTACTCGTCAATGTCGGTTTCGGAGTTATCCTCCTCACGGAGCGGTGCTGTGTCGGGTTTGTCCTGTATTCCGCGGTGCTTTGCACGCTTTTTGATATCCGTCGCAATGGCGTCCATGGTGTTTTGCGGCTCGCTGTCCGCCGTCTCTTCCGCGGCGGAGTCGTTTTTTCTCTCCCTCTGATTTTTCCACTCTCTGAATTCGAGGAAATCCGCCTCGCTTTCCATGCCGTATTTTTTACACATATCCGCAAGTTTCTGATCCTCGGTTATCTCCTCTTCCTCATCGTCACGCGCGAAGCCGAGATATTCTGTCAGGGCTGCCGCGCCGCTGCCGTGCACATCATACTCGCCGGACAGCAGGGACAGTGTGGTGCCCTCCGCGCATATAAAGCTGCCGTCACTGCTGACAAGCCATTTTTCTTCGCGCAGTTTTTTTGCCGTCAGCGATTTGAAGGGTATTGTGTGAGGGGAGTAATAGTAATATTCATATTTTCCGTTGACCTCGATGTCAGGGTTTTCATCAAAAACGGCGAGCAGCATATTCCACAAGCAATATGATTTGTTCGCGTCGCCACTCTGCGCTATGTATTCCGCAAGCTCTATGCAACCGTCAATCCTTGTTTCGCGGTACAGCTGATATTTCGTCGAATATTCGCGCGGCAAGCCGGGGTATTTGGCTCTTTCGCGAGTACCTAAAGGACGGCGAAAAACTCTCGGCAGGTGTGCAATGCCGAGCTCGTTAAAAAACGGAATCAAATTGCCGTCGTTTGGGAATTCGTCTGTGTACTGTTCCAGTGCCAAAAAAGGCGCATTTGCCTTTGCGCAGAAATATTCCTTAAGCCTGTCGTCGGGGTAATAAATCATATGCGCTGTCCACCGGCAATACTCTCCGTCCGAATCTATGTATTCCAAAAAATCAAGGTCTTTTATCTTTTCGATATAGCTGTCAATCTCTGTGGCGCGGCATTCCTTGTAATACTTGAAGAACAGCTTGAAGTATGTAAACGGGTCTTCCTCCCCGTCATTTTTGTAGTTCGGAATCACCGTGTTGTATATGTAGTCCTGGAGTGATGGCTCCTCCAGCTTAACAACATCGCGCAAAAATGAAGCCGTTTCGCCGTTTTGCAAAAGCTCGGGATTAACCGTGGGGCAGTCCTTAACCTCGGCCGACGGCAGAAACAGGGTCTTGCTGCCGCTTTCGTCATATGCCGCGGCAGCCTCGCCGTCTGCATTTATGAAAATGGGAGTTGACTTCAGGTCCGAAAACCGTCTCGGCGTGTCGGCAATCCATTTGTAGAATCTGTGCAGCCATTCAAAAGATTGCTGCTTGATGAAATCACCGTCAATGCTGTCGAAGATGTCGGTCTCGTCATACCAGTTGTTTACGATGTCGTCTATATAACACCTGACTGCGGCTTTGCCGTACGCGTCAAAGGCGTGGCGCGGTTTTGAGCAAAACACCCAGTGTGAATCTTCTTGCGCAAAAAGCAGGCTTATCTGTTCGTCAGAAAAGAGCGAATTAATATCAATCGTATACGACCAGAATGCGTGGTCGCGGTCGGTATAGCCGTCCTTTGTCGGCAACAGTCCGTTTACGAGAGAATCCATCATTTCGGTGTAGAATGGCATAAACGATATCCTTGATTTATCATACACGGCAGAAAATTCACGGTCGTCAAACGGCACGATGCTCAGTATATCGTCGTCGATTATGCGAACCCCCATTTCATCGCCTATGCTGCGCAAGCACGGCAGGGCGTCTGCCGCCAGCCTTGCGAGCTTTGATATGAGTTCTCTGTTGTATTCCTCGCCGGCTTTGATTCCCTCGCGGCTGTCGGTAAGCAGAAACGGCGCATGGACAACAAAGTGTAGCTTGGTGTCCTCCTTTGTGGGGAAGTAGCAAAAGGCAGGCATACTCACCGGTTTGAGCTTTTCGTTTTCATCAAGAAAGAATCCGACGCAGTAGTCGCGCCCGAAATCATCATGCCGTGAAAAAAGCCATATTCGGTCGATGGCAAGTTCTTCGCCTTCGCTGTACTCAAGCTCAAGTCTGCGCGCAGTGATATCATCAAAGCACTTCTCAAGAGTGCAGTGCTTTTCGTAGGTGCCCACGGTGTCACTGTCCTCGACATCAAATGAAACATCCTGTAAATGCTGCAAAAAGAGTATGGGGTATACAAGGCCGCGCAATTTGTCGAAAATATCCTCGAATGCCTCGCGCGGAGCTCTCTCCCTGTGGTCAAAGGGGAAAACAAAGACGGTCTCGTCTTCCTTTCGGTTGGGGTAATCCTCATCGATGCGGTTCGGCACGATAAACCGCTCAATCTTGAAGGCGACATTAGGGTCGTAAATATGCGGAGTATCGGTGTACTGAAATACCGCCTTAAAGCCAACGCCGAATTTGCCTATGGTTGCCTTATTACCTCCCTTTGCGGAATTTGCGACGGAGGTAATGGCATTGAGGTCACCGAGCACACCGTTTTTTGCGTCCTCTGCCTCGGTTGACGGGTTTGATATATTAAAGTGTTTTGTGCCGTTATGGGTAAACACAAGTTTATCTTTGTACAGATGAAATCTTGCACGGGTTGCCTTGACGTCATCGGCATTTTGCAGCAACTCATATATAAAGTGAGCCTGGTCTGAGTATTTTTCGACAACGCTGTGCTGAACACCGGAAAGAGACGGCTTTTCCAGTACATTTGCGCTTTCGGTTCGGTCTTTTGTTAGCTCTCGAAAATATTGCTTTTCTTGTGTGTTCATATCCGAAATACACCTCCGCGGATATCGTTTTGACTTTGCTTTATTATACGATAATCGGGAACAAAAGTCAAATTGTATAAAAATTTATCGGCGGTAAATGGTTAAAACCATCGAACACTTTACGGATTCAGAAAATTCTTCTTTCGGCAGAAATAGTTTTTACAAATTTTCGATTCTGCCAATCAATTTTGTCCGGCAGGCATTTTAATTTATTTTCCCTCAAAATTTCTTATAAACATCATACTTTGGGATGATGACAAAAACCGTTTTTTCTGATACAATAAATAATTGAGAACAAAAGAAAGAAAGTGATAAGTCTGAAAAATAAAATTGTCACAAACAAGGACAACATCGCAAAGTTTCGAGCATTTTTTGATAAAGGACGAATATTGATATTGCGTGCGCCGTGCGGTTTCGGCAAAACAACGCTCGCCGATTATATGATCGGCAACCGCTTTGAACGGGTGCTGAAGATGTCCGGCGACAAGATAAGCGACAAGCTGGATAAACCGGAGGAATGGGATGTACTCTACATAGACGATATGCAATACATGAGTTCGGAGAACGAGCAGATGCGCCTGTGCACTGTTATCCGCGAGAATCCGCTCAAGCGCTTTTTATTGCTGACCCGCGGGGCAATCCCCGGTTGGCTCATGCCGTTTCGCCTGTCGGGGCTGATGCACGAGATATCCGCGGAAGATATGTTCTTTGACTGCGAAACGACGGCAAAGTTTTTTGAAAAATCATCCATAGAAACGACAGACGATGTCAAAAATGCCGTAATGACCGACACCCAAGGCTATCCGCTTGCGGTTGCCATGGTTGCGGAACATCTGAAAAAAGGCGAGCAATATGACAGCAGACTGCTCGGAGAGCTGGCCCATGAGATATATATGTATTATGACGAGATGATATACAGGCGGTTTGATTTGCCCACAAGGCGTTTTTTGCTTGAACTTGCGCCGTTTGAGAAAATAACTGCGGAGCTTGCCAAAATGGTTAGCGGCGACATGAACGCCGGCAAGATGCTGACACAATTGCAGAATGATTCGAACATGATGATATATGACACCCCCGATACATTCCACTTCTGGTCCGTGTTTCGTGATTTCCTCATGTGGGAACAAAACCGTGAATACACCGAGGAACAGCGCCGCGCACTCTACAGTCGCTGCGGATTGTTTTACGAACTGCGTCAGGACTACGGCGAGGCGCTTGAATGCTATGTGAAAAGCGGAGAGAGCAGCAAGGTGTCCGAATTGCTGATCAAGACGACCGGACTTCATCCGGGAATGGGTCACTATGAGGAAATGGAGAGCTACTATATGTCGCTGCCGGATTCGTCAATTGAAGCAAGTCCGGCGCTTATGCAGGGCAAAAGTATGCTGTGCGCCCTGCACGCAGATTATGAGGGATCGGAAAGATGGTATAATCGCCTGAAGGATTTTGTACTGGTGCGCAAGGGCACCGACGCGGCGGCAAAAGAGGCAAAAAGCCGTCTGATATGGCTTGATGTGGCATTGCCGCAGCGCGGAGTTGCCGGACTTATTGAAACCATAAAATCGGCATTTCATCTTATGGCGAACAAAGAGATAGATCTGCCGTCGTTTTCGGTAACAAGTACATTACCGAGTATAATGAACGGCGGAAAAGATTTTTCGGATTGGAGCAAGATAGACGATATACTCTATGCCACAATGAAGCTCCCCGTAACTGCCATACTTGGTAAGGATGGTACGGTGCTGCCCGAGTGTGCAATAACCGAGAGCAAGTTTGAAAAAGGTGAGGATGTGTCGAGCAAAATCCTCACTCTGGTGTCACGACTGAGCGAGGTGCAGAGCAACGGCACGCCCGACATAGAGTTTGCGCTTGTGGGACTTTTGGTGCGCAGTCAGATTGCCTCCGGCAGAGCGGATGACGCCAAAATAACTCTTACCGCAATGCGCGACAGATTCGAACAGAGGGGTCTGGAACGGTTTATGCCGAATATAGATGCCATGATGTGCCGCATAGATATGCGTTGCTGCGATATAATGGCGGTTGAAAAATGGTTCCGGACAAAGGCACCCAGAGATTCCGTGAATATGCGTACCTTAAAGCGGTATCAGTATTTCACGGAGGCCATGGCAGAGCTGACATTCGGCAGCGAAGACGCGGCATTGCTCACCATGTCGCCGCTGGAGCCGTATTGTGAAAAATGTTCGCGTCATATAGACATGATTCACCTGCGCACACTCACGGCGATTGCAAAACAGCGACGCGGAGATGCCGCATGGATAGAAGATATGAAGTGTGCGGTTGCCATTGCCGCGCAATACGGTTTTGTGCAGACGATAAGCACTTATGGTGCGGCCGTGTTGCCGCTGATTGCGGAGTGCGACCAGACGCCTTTTGTCAAAAAAGTGACAAAATCGGCTCGGGTACAGGCAGTGTATTATCCCGATTTCCTCAGAACGAAAAAATCGGATGCGGAAAAACTGACCGAGACGGAAACCCAGGTGCTGCGGCTTATCTGTGCGGATAAGAGTAATTCCGAGATAGGCGAGATACTGGGCATAAGACTTGCCACGGTGAAAAGCCATGTCAGCCACATATTGCAAAAACTCGGCGCTAGTCGGCGCAGCGAGGCAAAGACAGTTGCGGAAAAATTGCATATAGTATAGATTCAAGAAATGACAAGCGTTATGAGACGAGAGCATGGGCGAGGGTATGTGTATTTAATTTTGTGTGAGAGAGTTCAGCGCTGCTGCTTGAGCGAACCAAAATAAAATATATATGCCCGAGGCGGTGCATATTGCATATAAAAATAACGCAAAAATATATATGTGTGTGTTAAAAAATATAATTTCAACGGGAGGATTCAAGATGAAAAAAAGACTACTTAGTTTGGCGCTTGCCGCCGTCATGACAATCGGCACACTGCCTGCTGTGACAGTGCAAACCACCGAAGCGGCGCCACAAACCGAGCAAAAAAGCAGCATTGATCGCTCCGCTTACGATGGGCTGGGTTTCAGCGGCTTGGATGCCACAGATGACGGTGAATCCTTTTTTGGCAAGGGCAACACGGTGCTTATGCCGAAAAAAGAGCTTTACCTTGATTACAACGGCAGCAGTAACTACGGTCAGTTGCTGCGCTCCGGACTCAACATGACAAGCGGCGGAGGAGGACTTGCCGAGCGAGGCGCATATCAGCGCTACGGTCAGTACAGAAACGGTGACTGGGCAAAGCTTGAGAACAAAAATGGCTATACATACGGTCAGCTCGGCGGCAGTGAGTTGTTTCGCAATGTAAAGAGCGAAAACAAACATCAGAGCCTCGCATATGCTGAATCCGTCGCGTTTAATTCCGGCGACGGCAGAGATTCCAATGTTGCTACTCTGTATGTGCGGACATCGGGCACCGAAAGACGCAATCAGAAACTCGTTCTCGAGATTTCAACTTTCGGAGATGACGGCAAATCGAGATCGCAGTCATATTACAGCGTAGCGGATTGCGGCGAAAATTCTCCGCTCAACGAGCAGGGATATTTCTACAGTGCGGATTTCACTGCACTTATCGACATAACCGCCGGCGACTTTGACGGCGACGGTGCGGACGAGATTGCGGTGTATTCCGCTGACAACACGATTCGCCTTTATAGATATCGCAACAACCGTTTGCTCTATTTCGGTAAGAAAACGATTTCTTCGCCGGAGATATATACCAATACGGGAGTCAACAAAATCGGCGACGGCAGTTCCAATCCGAGCGTGACAAGGGCGGCGGTTGTCACACTGGAATCGTTTGACCTCGACAAGAACAATGCCGATGAACTTGTCATAACCGTGTCGGCGCCCCGTGATGTCTCCGGGACCAAGTATAAGGAGCTCAGCTACGGTTATATCTACGGTTATGACGGAAACAGCTTTGCACAGAGAGCAAAGATTCCGCTCTATGATGATTCCATCGTTTTGCAGAACGCAAACTCTGCCGCGGGCGACTTCACCGGCAACAGCTGCAATATGCTTGTTTTCGGTGGCAGAGCCGCAAGCACTGCGAATCCGACCAAAATTTCAATTATCGACAAAATAGCGGTGCGAACCGTGACATATAACCATAATTCAAAGACATATGAAACAGGCGCTATACAGAAACTCGGTGAGGATTTCAACGGCTCCCTGATGGCATCCGGCATGGGTTTGAAATATCATCCGCCGATAGCTATGATGGGCTTTAATATGTATGGCGAAAAAGACTCCGACGGCAACAGCGGCGAGAGACTTTTCCTATTTGACAGATTGTACAAATATAACGGCAGTTCGTTTCAAGCCGACGGCACTACCATAAACTATGGTTCCGATCAGAAAAACAATGCCAATGAGAATGCAAATAAGGATTTGACCTGGATTCTCGGCGTGACGAAGGGTAACTTCACCAAAAAGGACATAGGCAGGAAAGAACAGCTTATTGCCATTGTGGGTCAGAAGGAAAGCGGCAGTGATTATTACTGGTTCCAGATAGCTTACCTCAGCACCGACAATAACAACAACCCCGTGCGCAACTGGGAGGGAGTGCTCAACCAGAGCAACAGCTACTACAACCGCACCGACAAGGGCCGCGTGGGCACCTATCTGACTGTGTGCTCGCCTGATGTTGATCATGATTCCATGGTGCTCAAATTCAAGGGCAGCGAGACATACTATTCCAAGCCCGAGGTGCAGGCAATCATGCAGTCCGCACCGTATTTTCAGGATGTTGCGGATGTGTATGACGATTATCTAAACAACGGCGCCACCTCCTACGGCAAGAGCGAATCCGACTCAAAGGGAGTCAGTGCAAGCATAGAGACATCTCTGGGCGTGTACACCTCGGAGGAGGCGTCTCTCGGCGGTGCGGCGGAGTTTGAGGCATCTGTTGCCGCCGTGGCAAGTTATGAACACCAGTCCACCTGGTCTACTACAAAAGAAGTTGAATATGCCGGCGGCATAGGCGATGACTATGTGGTTATGTACACGGTGCCTTTCCACAGATATGTGTATGACGGAACGGATCTCAAAGGTAATACGGTCCCCGTTATTATAGAAGAACCCATGACACCCGTCACGGTCATCGTGACGGTGGATAAGTATGACGAGATAGCGCAGATGTACAACGGTCTTGAGCCGATACGCGGCAATGTGCTTAAGAGCACACCGGGCGATCCTTCGTCATACACAACATGGGGCAAAGGCGACTTTAAGAAAATAGGCGAGACTCAACTGCTTACAAATGCCGGCAAGGGCAACGGCTCCACCGTGACCGTCAGCCAAACGGATGAGTATGAGCAAGAGCACAGTTTTTCCGTCGGCATAGAGGAGAACCTCAAGGCAGGCGGAGGCGCAGGATTTCTGGGCAACAATGTCAAGGCCGGAGTGGTGCAGTCGCTCACGGCAAGCGTTGGCGGGGTGTTCAGCAACATGAGCGGCGTTGCCTACACCGGCACGGTTGATAATCTGCCCGAGGGCGTGAGCGATTTCGCTTTCAACTGGCAGCTCGGCTATTCCCGGATAAAATTTAACGGCGAGGATGTCATAGTGATAGGCTACAAGACAAGCAATGTCAAGAGGCCGCCCACGGCACCGAAGAATGTGGCAATCACAGACATCACGCGTGACACCATGACAATAGAATGGGATGAATCCCCGGAGGCGGCGGTGTATGAACTTTCGTTCATAACGGCGGATGGCGAGGAACTCTCACTTGCGAACATCTCGGGCACGGCGGCTGAGAACGGTGTTGTGTCATATGAAGTAAAAAACCTCAACCCGGCAACGACTTATTCGTTTTCGGTAAGGGCGTCGGATGCTTACGGCGTGCGTTCTCTTGCCAGTCCGGCAGTTACGGGAACAACCCTTGCGGATGGTGACGATGAATTCTCCATAACCGAGCAGCCGAGTGACATTGAGGCGGCGGCAGGCACCGAGGCGGTATTCACCGTCCGTGCGATAGGCACGGGCACTCAGCCTATCCGTTATCAGTGGTACAGCTATGATTCCGAGGACAAATCATGGAGCAAGACAGGCTCAAATTCAAGTGAGCTGAAAATCTCCGCAACCGAAGAACTGGACGGCAGCAGATATTACTGCACGGTTTACCAGGGAACACGGGTGCTCAAGAGTAAGAGTGTGCGACTGACCATAGGTTTGTCGGCAAGCAGCACTGCACTTTCTGTGAGTAAGGGCGGCAAGCGGCTCGATAACGATGACTTTGTCAAGGCAGACTATGAGGAGGTGACAAAGACCTCGTCAACGCAGAAGGTATGGCGCACCGAGACGGCGGATGTCGGCGGTACAACCTATACAAGGCTTGCGCAAGGCGAGAACGCAGCCGTTGGCGTTGACGGACAGGTGTCGTACAGTTATGACGCTCCATATGTATGGAGCACATCGGACGGAAGCGGCGTTAAGTACTTTGCCGACAAGTCGGGAACACCCGACACGGCAGACGAATTTGCCGTGACATCGCACCGTGTGTTCATAAACGGCGAATCTGCGGAAAACCGCATCGAAACAGAAGATTCACTCGTGACACTCCCTGCAAAGATAAGTATAAACGGAGTTGACTGCATAGAGGGTTACAAGATAATCGGCTCGGACGCCTGCGTTTACATCTGCAAAACAGCGGATACGGATGCGGAGGGCAACCCGATAACCGTGGCAAAATATTATGTGGCAAATGCGGCAGGAACATATGATGAATATACATTTGACAATCATGTGGACTACATTAACATAGGAGGCACGGACTGCCGCACAGATTCGTTTGTTGAAGTCAAAAAGCAATATGACGATACCGTTACCGGTGAAACAAGCGAACACAGGGACGGCGACACGCTCACCCTGACCGCCGAAGTGTCCGACAGCACACGCAGGATGATAACAGACGGTAAACTCAACTTCAGGATAACGGATAAATCTACCGGAGTGACGGACACTGTTTCCGGAGCCCTTTCAACGGACGGCAAGACATGGACCGCGGATTATCGGTTCTCAAATGTCGGCGCATATGACATTACGGCTATGTATATGGGTTCGAATATATACAAGACCAGTGTTTCGGACAGGATAACAGTTAATGCGTTCCACCCCATGGGCGAGATTCTGTTCATAAACGGCGGCAATCTCACCTACGGCAGTACCCTTGCGCTTGCCCCGATTGTTATCGAGGCGGGGCGTCATGCCAATGCAAGCGGTGCGACATATGTCATAAAGAAATATGCCAAGGATGCCAAAGATAAAGATATCCTTGTCGACTGCAGTGCGGATTTGGTTTCGAATAATGTGTTTGCGCCGGATTCCGTAGGTAAATATGAGATTACGGCAACATCAATTGTCAGCGGCAATCCCCTCACTGCGAACGCAACAGTCAATGTGTCGCCCAAGACGGTCACCGTTACTGCGGACAATGTTGAAGGGAACCTTGACGAGGCAGAGAATACCAGGAGAGGTAAAATCAATGTAAGCATAGACGGCATGAGCACTGCGGACAGCGGCAAACTCGACTATGATGTAGAGTGTGCGGCATTCACTGCCATGACAAAGGGTGAATATCCCATTGACCTGATAGTGAGAAATGCAGACGATTTCAGCACAAAATACTCAATTGTCACCGAGAGGGGCACATATTCGCTCGGTCAGGACACCGTCACCGTTGGTGCGACGGCGTCCGCAAACGGATCGGTGCTTATAAGCTATGTGACGACAAAATATGATGAAGCAGGCAATCCGTCGGGCAAGAGCACGGCGCTTGCGGTAGAGAGCGGCGCACAGGTGCCCAAGGGTGCCGATGTTACATTCAGCGCACAACCGGTTCCCGGTTTCGGAGTTGACAGTTGGGTTGTGCCCGAGGGAATGACCGACCCCGGCAAGAGCAATCTGTTTGTCATAGAAAACATAGACAAAAACGCAACCGGAATATCGGTCAACTTTGCATATTCGCTCAGCCGCGTGGAGTTTTCTGCGGCGGACGAGACGGGTTATCCCGTGGGTGCCGATGTCGGCACGGTTGTCGGTGCGTATGCCGACGGCAGAAACTTCACATCGGGTGACACCTTGCCGTCAGGCAAGCAGATAACCCTGACCGCAAAACCGACAGACGGTTATGTGCTCGGCGGCTGGCAGAAGAAAAACGGTGCAGACTGGGAGTACATCAAGGCAGAAGACAGTGACGACAACTACACAGGCCTTGCAATAACCGTATCGGGCGTGACATCCGATGAGGCATACCGTGCAGTGTTTGCCCCGAGAGAGGAAAAGACGCTCACATTCTCCGTGACGGATTTCGGCGGAAACAGCATTGCGAGTGCGCAGGTGTTCGTAAACGGCACAGAGCTTGCCGCAGACGAATCCGGCAAACTTACATATAAGGCTTACAAGCACGAAAAAATCGACATAGAGGTTCGAACACCCGACACCGTGCTTGTCAATTACTGGTCGCTTGGCGGCGTGTCCGTTGCCGGAAGTACAGCAAAATATACCGTATATGATCTCAAAGACAGCACGGAGTGCGTGATATACTGCACCATTCCGAACACAAGACAGATTTCATTCGGCGGCGTGATGACAGACGGCAGTGTGCCGACATGGACGCATGAATATCTCTATGCGACGAGAGACGGCAAGACTGTTGCGGCAAGTCCGTCAACTCAGCCTCAGGGCGTGCGCATAGAATTCATTGCAGTGCCGCAGGATGGCTACCGCGTGAAAGAATGGCGCATGAACGGAATCGTTGTCGGCGGCACGGCAGAGAAATATGTCATGACCGTGGACGACAATGCCGACATCACCGCAGTGTTCGAAAAGAAACCTGTCGTAACTGTTGTCTATGACGCATCGGCAGGCAATGTCAGCGCAGATGTAGGCGGCGCTCCCATGGGCGCTTATGTGGAGTTCGGATCAGATGTTGATTTCACCATAGAGCCGGCAGGCGGATATATTGTTAAGTCCGCAACACTCAACGGCGCACCGGCCGCACTCACTGTCGGCTCGGAGAACACCGACAAAAGGTTTGTGACCGAAAATGACATAAATGCTGATTTGAAATTCGAGGTGACATTTGCCAAGAAGCCTGTCATCACCGCAACAGTAGGTCATGGCGGCAGTGCGGAGTTTGTCGGAACGGCAGATTTCACGCAAAAAAACATCTCAAACGGTGACTATGTCGATTTTGGCACGGACATCACCGTGACTGTAAAGCCGGATTATAAATATGTAATAGACAGTGTGACTGTCGACGGCACACCCGTTGCACTCACAACTTATGAAAACACCGATGACGCAAGCTTTACGCTTGAGTCAGTCAATGCCGACAGCGACATAAATATCATATTCCGCGCTCTTGAGACCGTTAAGTTTAGCTTTGCCGTAGTCAACACCGAGGACGGTGCGGAATCCGGCTATAACGGTTTCATTTCGGAGAGGGCCGGACGCAAGGGAATGGATGCTTACAACGCCGGTGCATCCTATTGCCTGGATACCAAAGTTACGATATACGAGGGCAGTACCGTTACTCTGACGGCGACTGCGGACAACGGGTATCGCGTGAGAGAATGGACGATTGACGGAGATGTCAGAACCGACATAGGCAACACGCTTGTGCTCACCTATGATGAGATTGCATCGTTCACCGACAAGACTGTTAAAGTGCAGTTTGAGGAGGGCAAGGGCAGACTTACATTTACTCAGCCGAGCGGCGGAATAATTGCGGCAACCGTCGAGGGAACGGAGTTTCTGAGCGGCGGCACGCCCGAGATTGGCGCCGAGGTGGAATTTACTCTCACTCCGGATGAACACTATGTGCTCAAAAACTGGCTGCTCAACGGCGCTTTGCTTGAGGGCGAAAACGAGCTGACATATGTGTTTACCGCAAGCGATGCAGATGCAACCGTGACCGCAGAACTTGAAAAAGAACAGCTTGCCGTAACTGCTGCGGCAGAGGCTAACGGCACTGTCGGCGGACTGCCGACGGTGGTAAGACACGGCGACAGCGTAACACTCACTGCGACCGCATCACCCGGATATGAGTTTGAGGGTTGGTACGAAAATGGCACACGGTTAGACGGCGCTGAGGCGGAATATACCTTCACGGCAGAGACAGATGCCGACTTTGTGGCTAAGTTCACCGAGAAAGAGGCAAAGACGGTTTATGCGATAACCGTATTGCCGACAGAGAACGGCACAATCACAGCTACCGTGAACGGCGCCCCCGTTACAGAGGTTGAGGAGGGCACTTCGGTGACATTCACCGCAACCGCAGACGCAAATTATATGTTCGCAGCATGGACGGATGACGCGGCGTCAGAGACTACAGAGAGTTTCGAAAGAATCATCACGGCAAACACCACAGTGGGTGCACAGTTCGTCACATCGCTGTTCTACGACTTGACCTACGGCGTTGCCGAGGGCACAGACGGCGGCAGCGTTAGCGGCAAGACAGGCGAAACAAGCATCACTCCGAACATAGTTGTGCGCCATGCACGCGGCAGCAAGCTTGAATTTAATGCACTTCCGAATGCCGACAAAATGGTGAAAGCATGGACGGTAAACGGAGAAGTTAAGGATGAGCTCTCAAATTCGCTTGAGTTTGAATTGCTCGAGAACACGAATGTTACCGTTGAGTTCGAGGACCTCAAACTGTGGAAAATTCCGTCCGATGTGACGGGCGGGTATGCACTTACCGACATTGTGAGAACACCGTCCGACTACGGCACGGATGCAGACAGAACCGTGCGCGACCGCGGCGATGCACAGTTCACGGTAAGGGCGGCAGACGGCAAGACCATAACGGCGTTCGCTATTCCCAATGACACAGCGGATGTGGTGAACATCGTGAAAAATGACGATGCAAGCTACAGTGTAAAACTTGAGGGAGTAAAGAAAGACATCATCCCCTCAATCACTGTTGAACATGGAGTTCCGCTCACAATTGAGACGGCGGCGAACGGCACAGTCACTGTTAAACGCGGTGATGAGGCGCTCTCTGACGGCGGCGCGGTTAAGAGCGGCGACGAGCTGACCATAACTGCGGCCCCGAACAGCGGATATCGCACTTATGCAATCAAGGTAAACGGCAATGTAATCACAAACGGCAAGTATACCGTTGCGGACACCGACACGTCTGTGGTAATCTCGGCAGAGTTCACTACCGCCGGCAGAGGCGGTGGCGGCGGTGGCGGCTCGTCATCGGGCACATTCACCGTAAACTTTGATTCAAACGGCGGCAGTGATGTGGACAGCGTTAAGGCAGCTAAAAACGAAACCGTAAAGAAACCGAACGACCCAACCAGGGACGGATTCGGCTTTGACGGATGGTACACCGATAAAGAGCTGACCGAGAAGTACGATTTTGCTCAAAAGGTTACAAAGAGCTTTACACTCTACGCAAAGTGGAACGAAAAGAAGGACGAAACTCTCGAATGGAACAATCCTTTCGGCGATGTTAAGTCCGATGACTGGTTCTTCGATTCCGTGAAGTATGCAAACGAAAATTCGCTCATGAGCGGCACGGAGAAAGATGAGTTCGATCCGAACGGCAGCGTGACGCGCGCAATGCTCGTCACTATCCTATGGAGAGCCGAGGGCAAGCCGCAGGTTAATCTAATCATGCCGTTTGACGATGTTGCCGAGGGCGAATATTACGCCGAGGCGGTTCGCTGGGCGGCAAGTGAGGGCATAGTCAAGGGTTACTCGGCAACCGAGTTTGCACCCGACGACAATATCCTCCGCGAGCAGATAGCGGCTATCATGCACAGATATGCGACATTCAAAGGATACGACATGACTGTGGGCGAGAACACCAACATTCTGTCATATGCGGATTATGCCGATATATCGGAGTATGCCGTTTCCTCACTGCAGTACGCAGTAGGCAGCGGACTTATAAAGGGCAAGACGGATTCGACAATCAACCCGGCGGATAATGCCACAAGGGCAGAAACGGCGGAGATAATCAAAAGATTTATCGAATTTAATAAGTAAACTAAGGTCGGAGTGCGGCAAAACATTTTGGTTTTGCCGCACTTTAACTATTGACACAAACGCAAAAATGTGATAACATAGTATCAAATACGAGATGTAATAATAACAATATCTTGATATGAGGGGTGTTATACAAAATGTCTGTTACAAAGAGAATGCAAACAATAGGCGAGGAGATAGCAAATGCAGTGTCGCACGGTGTGGGCGAACTGCTCGCCATAGCAGGCGCCGTGGTGGCGATAGTCATGGCGGCAATCCACGGCACGGCAATAACCGTTGTGAGTGCGTCGCTATACGGTGCGTCGATGATTTTGCTCTACCTGTTCTCAACTTTGTATCATTCGCTCACAAACAGGAGTGCCAAGCGCGTGTTTCGGGTGTTCGATCATTGCTCCATTTTTATTCTCATTATGGGCAGTTATATACCTATTTGCCTTGTGCTCATAGGCGGCGCCCTCGGCTGGACTCTCTTTGGCATAAATGCTTTTTGTACGGTACTCGGCATAGTGTTCAACAGCATTAATCTGGAGAGGTGGAGCAAACCGTCGGTGGTGCTCTATGTCATCATGGGGTGGTCTGTACTCATCGGCGCAAAGAGTGTCATCTCCGCTGTCGATGCAGCGGGTATTGCATTGCTTGTGGGCGGCGGCGTGGCATATACCGCAGGCATAATTTTTTATAAGGCGCGCAGAAAGTATATGCACTTTGTGTGGCATATATTTGTGCTTGCCGGCACGGTGCTGCACTATTTCTTTATGTTGTTTTATTGCTTTATGTGATTGAGTATGGAACGAACAGTTAATATCGTATAATTATCGTGAAAATTTTCGTGAAAATCATTGACATTTTTCAAAATAAACTGTATAATGATACTGTAATCGACATATGTTAGGAGTGAAAAGTATCATGAAAGCGAGTGCTGATAGTATGGATATTGATTATGGTTTGCTGAAATTTACGCAGAATTTAGTGCCTATTTCCGATTTTAGCAGGGGAAAAACGGCGCAGCTTTTTGATGATGTGAAAAACAACAACACGGAATATGTTGTTTTGAAAAACAACCAACCGACGGCAATGGTAATTTCACTGGAGATGTATAAAACACTTGTGGAAAAAGCTGTAAAAATGGAACGGCTTCTTGACAAGATTGAAGAAAACAGATTGTTTGCCCGAGCGGAAAAAGTTGCGAGTGAGACAAATATTTCAGATTATGAAAGTTTTGATGATATTTGCAACGAATTCGGTTTTGATCCCAAAAAAATTGAGTCAGATTGTGAAAGTGTGGAGATAGAATAGTGTGGACGGCGAAATTTGCACCCGATGCTAAAGCAGATTTGAAAGAACTTGATAAATCCTCTGCCGAGCAGGTTCTTAAAGGAATTGCAAAAGTCAAAAAGAATCCGCTTCCCCGACCTAACGGTTACGGAAAACCGCTTGGAAACAAACACGGAAATAACCTGACGGGATTTTTTAAGATTAAATACAGAGGTATAGGGATAAGAGTTGTATATACACTTGTCCGTGCCGAACAGATTATGAATATCCTTGTTATTTCCAAAAGAAATGATGAATATTGCTATGGTGTTGCGACCAAACTTTATCAAAAATACGGTGACAGTATATTTGATGATATTTTTCAGCAGTAAAATTTTATAATGCAAAAATATAATGATATATGTATTTTGAATGTGAATATTTAGAGGAGTTGTCTTAGCGACGATTCCTTTTTGGTACTCACATTAAAATTGATTGCTCTCGGTCGAATTATTGTACGATTTCGTTATGATGAAAATATTTAAGAAATATGTAAAGCACGCTTGACATATTAATGACATTGTGTTATTATAAATGTAAAGTTAACTTTACAATATAATCGGAAGGTGTTGAACTTGAAAAACAAAATCGAACAAATTCGCAAAGAGAAGGGCATCAGCCAGGACGAATTGGCAAAGAAACTCGATGTGTCGCGCCAGACGATAAGTTCGCTCGAGACGGGGCGCTACAATCCGTCAATAATCTTGGCGCACAGAATTTCAAAGCATTTCGGAATGAGCATTGAGCAAGTGTTTATTTTTGATGATTAGGAGTGATTATTATGAAAAACAAAAAACTTTATGTAGGTTTGTTTTGGGTTCTTGTCGGCGCAGTGATAGTGATGCTCAGGCTCGCGGGCACAACTAATGACGACGCTATGCTGTGGATAGGCTGCGGTTGGATCGGTTGCGGAATATTGCAAACCGTAAAAGGGTTTAGGTATGCAAGGGATGAGGAATACCGCAAAAAATATGACACTGAGGCAAACGACGAGAGAAACAGATACCTTGCCATGAAAGCATGGGCGTGGGCGGGATATGGATTTTTGCTGATTTCATCCGCCGCAGCCGTACTCGCATTTGCTTTTAACGAGGATGGCATAGGCATGGCGTCTGCCGCCGCTTTGGGTGTCATGATTTTTTTGTATCTTGCTTCGTATTTCGTAATAAGTCGAAAGAACTGAAATAAAACTATGAATTATAGAGTGCAAATAAAAGTTAAACCAAAAAGGACTCGTTTATTCAGAGTCCTTTTTAACAATTGATTTTTTGTCATTGATTTGTGCAAAAGAATGACGAATTAAAAAATCAAGCAAGTCTGATGTGGAATTGTCTAAAGTGTTAATGATATCCTTTTTTGTGTTTTCTGCTCTTTTGAAAAAATCAAATACACAACTGTCGTCAATTCCTATTTTGAGATCAGAATCGTTTATCGTGTTTGAAAAGGTACGAAACAGTTCTGTAAATTCGATAATAATGCTTATGAATTTATCAATCATATAATTTTTGTCAGAAGTAAGTTGATTTAACGCATTATTATCCTGAAGCAACCAGTTTATCACGGAAATAAATGCGCTTTTGTGCTTTTCTGGCAACATGTTAAGACCTGATTCAAGAGTGCTTGCTGAGCTAATCCATTCATTATAGTGCTTATCATTCTTAAACGGGCTGATTCCAAAAATATAATCCGGAGTGCAGTTAAAGTATTTGCAAGCCTTGGCTATAAATTCACTATCAGGTGGACGCTTGCCGATTGCTCTGGGTAGAATATGGTACGAAGCAGATATTAACTATAAATCCGGCTTTAGGGGAAGTGAACGAATATTGTTTTCAAATGATGGATTAATTTTTGTGACTTATGATCATTATCGGACATTTATTGAAATTGAGTAGGAGGAATTACAATGAACAGCGGAGAGAATAAAAGAAATTCATTTAAGCAGACAGATGGAAACCCCATCATATTAAATTTTGAAAAATGCAGATATTTAGGAGAAATTCATTCGGAATTAAAAACAAAATTCGGATTGCCAGAATACTACGGCGAGAATTGGGATGCGCTGTGGGATTGCCTAAGGTACCTGTGGTCCGACGGAAAAAATGTCAAGGTGTACATACACGGATTCCAAAAACTCGGTGATGAGTTGAAGGCGGCGTGCAAACCGATGCTGGAACTTTTTGATGATGTGCATAAATGTACGCCGAATGTAACATTTAATATAATTTCATAAAATAAAACCACGAATTACAGATTTCAAATAAAAGTTAAAACAAAAAGGACTCGCGCGGAGTCCTTTTTGTTTTGTCCAAATTTGAGTTTGACGCTCTTTCAAACTATGAATTTTAGACCAAAAAATAAAAATATGAATACTATTTTTGAAAAAACAAATGAAGTATAATGTAATCATAGGGGGCGGAGATATGGAAAACAAAGAATTTGCCGCAAGGAAAGCGGAATCGGAGCAGAAATGTCTTGATATGAACATAGATAAGGACACATACGGCGATGTGTGTATGTATAACCTTTTCAAGGGGGTACGCATTGACGAATCAAACGCAATGCTTGAAAAAATCGCCGAATGGTATGACTACCGCCGTGCACAGACGGGGCGCGACCCTCAGCGCGAGATAGATTTTACCGCAATGCGCCTGGTGCGTATTCTGCATTTTTCCGCAGAAAAACTTACTGATGCGGCTCTTTGTGCCGTGAAGCATTTTTTCAATACATATAATTTCGAAAGCATATATAAATCGGAAAATCATATGCTCATGTTTCGGCTCTCTCGGCTGATTTACGCAGAGATTTATCCCGATGAATTTTTGGAGTATTATAACGGATATGCAAAGGACTTTTGGGAGGAGGACGACAAGTTCCTCACCGACTACATGATCTTCCGAGCAAAGCGCGGCTGGGCGGAGTTCGATTCGTTCGGATATATGGGCGAGATATATAAGTGCCTGTTGACGATAAGGGGCTGTACGCACGACAAAAACCTTGCAAAGCTGTGTGAGGAATCGATGAATGTAATGTTCCTCGATATATTAGGCGACAGCATGGACGGGCTCTACGGCGGTGCTCATGGCAGAATCTATGAGGGAGGCGCACTCAGCTACAGCGGTGCCGATGTCATGGGTGTGGTTAAGTATTATTTCGGCAACCGCTATGTTGATGGCGTGCCGCCGCTGCATTTTCAGCTTATGTCGGACTATGTTCCGGCGGACTATGTCTGCGAGGCGTTCGCCGCCATGCCGAAAACGCACGAGAATTTTGAGAGTAAACATCTGCACTGCATAAGTTCCACTCTGCCGCACAGACAGGTGCCCCAGGTCCCCGGCAGCATAAACAAATATACCTATGTGACGCCCGATTTTGTAATCGGCGCGGTCAATTTTCAGGACAAATATCCCGATGACAGCGATGCAAAATGGTATGCACATCACGAACAGCATGAGTGGGATCTCACTCTGCCGGATGCGCTCGACTGCCGTATTTTCACTCATCATCCGGGGCACTGCGGCGATGAGGGTCACGAACACGGCAGATGGACGGGCGATCTCGGCTGTTGCTGTGGGCAGTTTTTCTGTCACAAAAACATCGTTATCGCAACATATGACATTCCCGACAAAGAGGTGCACCTCATAAACGCCATGGTGCCGCACAAATACTTTGAGGAAATCTTCGATGGAGATTACATCTTCCTGAAACGAGGAAAGACCTATATTTCACTGTATTTTTCACAAGGGTATCGCAGAGGATGCGATGAAAAATACATCGACTTTGAGATGGAGAGCGTCGGTCAGAAGCACGCCGTGGTGTGCGAGGCGGCAACGGCGGCGGAATATGCGGATTTTGATGATTTTATAAAAAACATAAAATCTCATCCGGTGAGGTTCGACGAAGATAAAATGACGGTCGACTACAAAAACTTGAGGTTAGAGCCGGACAATCGTTACATTGACGGCACGGCGGTTAAATTCCCGTACAACACATATGAAAATCCGGTTGTGCTCGAAAAATTCGGCACCGGAAAAATATATGTCGGCGGCAGAGAGGTTGTCAATTTCAATAAATTTGCAAAGGAGAGATAACAAATGGCAAAAACACCTTTAGACGAGAGCTACAGCAAAATGAGCCTGAAACAGCGGATACTGTACCACAAATACATCTACCTCATTCTGTTGCCGGCGCTTGTGTACTACATAGTATTCAAATATATGCCGATATACGGCCTGACTCTCGCTTTCAAGACCTACAAAGCGAGCAAGGGCGTGTGGGGAAGTCCGTGGATAGGACTGGAGAACTTTCGTAATCTGACAACAAATGTCGGTTTTGTGACGGCTTTTAAGAACACGGTTGTAATATCTTTTCTGAAAATTCTTTTCGGATTTCCTTTTCCGATAACCCTCACCCTGCTCATAAACGAGCTGCGGATGAAAAAATACAAAAATTTGCTGCAGACGGTGTACACATTTCCCCACTTCATATCATGGGTTGTGGTTGCCGGCATATGCTTCAATCTGTTCTCGGGTGACGGCGCGGTCAATAAGATTCTTGAATCTGCCGGACTGGGTACGCAGAGCATACTTACAAGCAAGGGCAGTTTTCGTCAATTGATTGTCGGTTCGGCAATGTGGAAAGAATCCGGATGGTCAACCATACTCTACCTTGCGGCGATAACAAGCATAGATACCTCAATATATGAGGCGGCGCGAATAGATGGTGCAAACAGATTTCAGCAGATGGTATATGTAACATTGCCCGGAATAGCGGCGATGATGGCTACA
Organism: uncultured Clostridia bacterium; assembly: GCA_934454585.1. GTDB lineage: Bacteria > Bacillota > Clostridia > UMGS1810 > UMGS1810 > RGIG4708. The sequence goes on along the minus strand of CAKSFP010000004.1, from coordinate 63,790 downwards.
AACCTCATCCTGAGTTGCTCCAACATCATGGATGGCGGATTTGACCAGATATTCAATATGTACAATGCGGCCGTGTTCGATGTTGCCGATATCATAGATACCTATGTATACAGGATATCGTTCCAGCAAACGCCTGATTTTGGGTTTTCAACTGCTGTGGGAATGTTCAAGGGCATTGTGAACCTGGCGCTCATTCTCAGCGTAAATAAAATAGTAAAATCCTTCGGGCAGAAAGGTATAGTGTAAGGAGGCATCACAAATGGCAAAGAGAAAAAACAAACTAAACAGTTGGAATTTGGCAGATATGGCGATATTTGCCGCACTGACCCTGTTCGGACTCATTATTCTTTATCCTTTCTACAACACCATGCTCATATCCGTGGTGTCACAGAGCGAATATATGTCGCGGCCGTTTATGCTGTGGCCCAAGGAATTTACCCTCAGTTCCTACAAATTTGTGTTCAGCTCGCCGCTTATAGTCTCCGGTTTTCGCACAAGTCTTATAGTGACGGTTGTCGGCACAATATACAGCATGTTCTTTACCGTGACGATTGCCTATGCACTCATGAAGGACTTTCCGGGCAGAGGAATTTTCCGCGGAATGTTGCTTTTCACAATGTATTTCAGCGGAGGACTCATCCCGACATATCTTCTGATGAAAACGCTGCATTTGCTCAATACTATATGGGTGCTCATCATACCCACGGGCGCCACGGTGTCGTACATCATACTTTTGCAAAGGTTTTTTGAGGATGTGCCCTCCGAACTTGAGGAGAGCGCAAAGCTTGACGGCTGCACCGAGGTCGGAGTGCTGTTTCGCATCATACTGCCGCTCTCACTGCCTTCGCTGGCTACATTCAGCCTGTATTATGCGGTTGGCAGATGGAACGCATGGTACGACGGTATGCTCTATATAAAGAGCGTGACAAAGCAACCTATTCAAACAGTGCTGCGCTCGGTAATTCAGGATGCCAATGCCATACAGGGCGACAACCTCGCCACCGATCTTCAGGCAGACAAAGTGTATGCCGAGGGTGTCAAGATGGCCACGGTATTTGTTACCATGCTGCCGATAATGTGTCTGTACCCGTTTTTACAGAAATATTTTGTGTCGGGACTGACCGCCGGCGCAGTCAAATCATGATGTAAATTTTTTAATGTTGATTTTTATACTCGTTAGGATATATAATATTAATTAAGGGGGTGGTTTTGTGTACAAGGTTGTTGTTGCCGATGATGAATACTGGGCACTTCAGGGTGTCGTAAATTCATTTTCGTGGGCAAAGTACGGCTTTGAGGTGGTGTTCTCCACAACAAAATCACTCGAGGCATACGAATATATAAAATCAAACGACCCCGATGTGGTGTTTACCGATGTGTGCATGCCAGATATGTCCGGGGTCGAGCTTTGCCGCAGATCGCGAGAGGAAGGTTTTTCGGCACTCTTTGTATTCGTCAGCGGCTATGACGACTACAAATACACCCGCGAGGCAATACGGAACGGAGCTTTTGACTATTGTCTCAAGCCGATAGATGACGAGGAGACAGACGCAATTCTCACAAGGCTCAAGGCTCACCTTGAATCGATGAGCTATGAGACCGAAGCAGACGAGGAAAATGAGATAAGCTCCGCAAACAGCGGCGGAGAGACAAGCCGCAGCAAAGAGATCTACAACCGGGAGTTTAAGCAGATGATGGACTACATAGACGAGAATTTCACTCAACCGCTGCTGCTCAAGAACCTTGCAAAGCAGTTTTACATCAATGAGAGCTATTGTTGCTATCTGTTCAACAAACACATCGGAATATCTTTTTCAAAATATCTCAACAAACTGCGGATAGAACTTGCCATGGAGATCATAAAGAATAACAGAACTCTTTCCATAGATGAGGTTGCCGAAAGGACGGGCTATGCAAGCTACTATCATTTCAACAAGAAGTTCAAGGAAATTACCGGTGTGTCACCGGCACGCTATAGAAAGGGTCTCAATTCGGAGAACTGATTTATGACAAAAAAACTATCCATTCAAAGAATGTTCAATATTTTGGTCACTGTGATTGCAGCCGTGGTACTTATTGTATACGGCTCTTTTCGGTTGTTTGTTTTCTCCCCGGCATACAAAGAGGGCGACAGGGAAATATCGAACATAGTGCTTTCGTGTCGGGAAAATATAGAGATGAGAATGCGCACCATTGCCGATGTCTGCGGGATGATTGCCTATAACGAGAAGTTTCAGGACTATATGCTGCACAAAAATCTCTATGATGTCTACACCGGCAGTGACGAAATACGCACTCTTGTCAACCTGTACTGCGCCACGGATACTTCGGTTGTGTCTGTGCTTGCATATGATTCCGAGGGGCGTTTCCGCACTATATACGGCAGCGGAGTCACGGGTATAAACATGGGTCACCTGCCATATGTGCAGAGTTGCGAGCCAAATAAATTTGAGTTTATAAAAAACACGGCGACAGGGGAGCAGGAGTATTATTGCTATTGCAAAAATATTGTGATAACTTCTCCCGGCAGTTCGCAGTACGGCAAAAGCGTGGGCAAACTGTACATGATTGTGCGCACGGCGCCGATCAGCACACTCATAAGCAAGCTTGAAGTCAGCGGAAACGGATTTGTCGCGCTTGCTTCGGATGAGGGTGAAGTATACATATCAAACAAAGCCAATGTCGGCGAAAAGATAAATCTTGCCGACGACGGATATCAGGTGACGGCGCTGTCACCGTCCGGCTGCAAACTGGTCATCACCGACTACATGGAGAGCAACTCTGTGCGCAGTGTCCGTCTGGTGTCGCGTCTGACGATAGTTATGCTGATGATGTTGCTTGTTCTCATAATAGGAGCGTATTATCTGTTTATGTGCAAGTTTATAAAACCTGTTTCAAAAATCACCGCACAAATGGACGGCAACATCAGTCTGCACAAACGCATAGACATAGTCACCAACTCGGAGCTGGATATAATAGTCGGCGGAGTCAACTCCATGCTTGACAGACTGGAGCGGCTCACCAAACGAATAGTCTCCAATCAGCAGAAACTCTATGAAATGGAGCTTCTAAATCAAAAGACATCCCTTATTGCACTGCAGAATCAGACTAATCCGCATTTTCTCTACAACACACTGGAGTGTATACGCTCAATAGCGGTCGCCTACGGCTGCAAGGAGATTTCCGTCATATCAGTGTCGCTGTCAAAGATATTCCGATACAGTGTGCGAGGCAAGGACATTGTCACCTTCCGCGAGGAACTTGATGCTGTGAGAGAGTACATAAAGATAATAGAAATTCGCTTTCCCGACAGGATAGATGTGGAGTACGACATAGACGAAACTCTGCTTGACAGGCCGTGCTACAAAATGATTATTCAACCGATAGTGGAAAATGCGGTCAGCCACGGAGTGGAGAAGTTGTCGCAAAAGGGCAGAATTGTCATAGCGGTACGCCGTGACGGAGATGTTTTTGTGCGCGTGAGCGACAACGGCGCCGGCATGAGCCGCGAAAAGCTTGCCGAGGTGACGGCGTCGCTCTCGGGGGCGGATGACGGAGACAACAGTCACATAGGTCTGCGAAATGTAAACAGGCGTATAGAACTGCACTATGGCAAGCCGTACGGGGTGTCTGTCGAGAGCAGCGAGGGTGTGGGGACGGATGTCACCATACGCTTGCCGGGGTAATATGAAAACAGCAAACCGGCTCGTGAAATGTGTTATGTATCTGCCCGATACGCTGCCTGCGGCGCTATAGGGCTCACCAATATGCGACATATGCCATTTGCCTTTGAGAAAATTAGTGCTCAATCCGACTGATGAACTGTTCGAAATGACAACGGAACAACTATGAGATTTAGACCAAAAAATACGAATTTTATATGTATAAACTTTCTTGAAATTCTTTTATAATGAATTTATCAAAATAATCAATACGGACGGCACAGAAAGGCAAAGCGTGTCAGAACCGCTCCGTAACAAAAAAGGAGAGAACGAGATGAAGAAAAGAATTTCGGCACTGATGATTGCGCTTGCGTGCACCGTCACCTGCTTTTCGGGCTGCGGCGACAAACAAACCGCCGGCAGCAGCGATTACAGCGAGCACTACACATACACAATAAATATGTCCGGTGCGGATAAACAGCCAAAGGAATCGTATAAACAGATTTGCGAAAAATTCAACATAGATTTTGAGTTTATTCCGATTACATCGGGCGATTGGCAGGAAAAAACGCGTATATGGATGGCGACGGGCGATATGCCCGACATACTCTGGGCAAACATTCAGAATTTTAATTTCAGCGAATACCGCAACTGGGCGGAGGAAGGTCTGCTCAAAGAGATTAAGGATTATTCCGAATATCCGAATATAAAGAAAATCCAGGATTCTCTCGAATCTGCGCCGTATTTCAAGGTGGACGGAAAGCAGTATGCCTATCTCTCCGCAAATATAGAGTCCAACCCGGACGATAAGCATTTCAATGTATATTCGTTCCTCTACAGACGCGACTGGGCGCAGCAGCTCGGACTTGCGACTGACGATAATGTGTACACCTGGGATCAGTTCCTCGAGATAGGCAAGGGCATGACCCAAAAACTCGGCAAGATAGGTCTTGTCGGATCTGCCGGCACATATCCGCATTTCTCGGGTATGATGCAGATTTCTCCCTACTGGGAGCAGTACACCAAGGTGGATGGCGAATACAAATGGGGAATGGATTTGCCCGAGACGCTTGACGCGATAAAAATGTCCAAGAGAATCTATGATGAGGGCATCCTCTGGCAGGACATGGTCATCGCAACCGGCTCCGAGGGTAACGATAAGTTCAAAGCCGGCGAGGCCGGAATCTGCTTTGAAAACTGTACGCCGGGCACTATCAAAAAATACATGGATGACCTGGAGAAATCCGGTGTGGATAATCCGTATGACAAAGTTGCGGTTATGAATGTCAAGGCGCCCAACGGATATTTCTGGGGTCAGGAGTGCATGGACTACTGGACAATCAACTGCTACAATCCCGACATGAGCGACGAAAAACTCGACAGACTGTTGCAGATGTATGACTATATGCTCAGCGACACCGACGAGGCGAAACAACTCTATCGCTACGGCGTGGAGGGCAAGGACTACACCCTGGACGATAACGGCGTGCCTCAGCTGACAAACGAAGACGCAAGTAACCTGGTGCTCAGCTCGCTTATCTACAACGACAAGGCGTTCAACACAGAAAATCTGCGTGTGCCCGAAAAGGCAAGACAGATGGGTCAGGGAGTGCTCGACATCCTCAATTCGGATCAGTGCAAACCCAGACAGTATGACTATCCACTCTATTTCTTCTCCGCTCCGAATAAAGATAAATACGGTCTTTTCTATGAGGACGGCAGAACAAAGATTAAACAGATCATCATGAGTTCGTCAAATGTTGACGGCGACTGGGAGGCTTGGAAAGCCACTGTTCGCGATAAAGTGCAGCTTGTGCTCGATGAACTTAACGAAGGCCTTAAATAACTTGCATAAACACAAACCCCGTCCGATGCGAAATTGCGTCGGACGGGAGTTTTTTTATGCATTATTCATTTGTCATTTTTTCAATAATTCGATATTATATTTAATTTTCGGTATTAACAGAAAAGCAGTTTCCGCGCGGAGTTATTGTGGTGTCCGAAGCTGATAGGGTGCATAGATTTATGGACTCGGTTTTGTTCAGCTTTGTGCTGTCAAATATAAAAACAGTTTTGCGGGCATTTTTAATTGCCGCACGGCGAACCTCTGTCTGTGCCTCATCGTTATCACTGACAGTACCGTTGCTTGACAGTGCGGCTGATGAGATAAATGCGATATCAGGGTTGATTTCGGAAAGTCGTCTTATTGTACTGTAGCCGACAAGGCACATGTCCTTTTCATAGTAGTTGCCGCCGACAAGCTCGCAAGGAATATGCAGTTTGGCAGACAAGAGCGTTGTTTGAACTGAATTGGTGACAATGGAAACATTTTTCTTTTTGGATATATGCGGAACAATGTACATACACACAGATGAGCTGTCCAAAAAAATGCAGATATTATCGTTTATATATTTGGCGGCATCGGCGGCAAGTTCTTTTTTCTCCGTTTCGCGGAACTGATAGCGAATTTTTATCGGATAGCCGTCTTTCAGCTTGCTTGCCGCACCGCCTCGATAGCGTGTTATAAGACCGCATTTGTCAAGTTCTTCAAGGTCGCGCCGCACAGTCATTTCGCATACGAAAAGTTCATCGGAAAGTTGCTTTACGGTTGCATTTCCTCGTTTTTCAAGAATTTTTAATATTTGTTCATGTCTGATATTTTCCATATATAACACCTGCTATGTTTTCAAAAATGTTTGATTATAAACATTGCGAACATTTGTTGACATTTTGTATGGAACTAATTATACTATATTAGAAAAATAAAGTCAAGGGAGCAAATCCAAAATGAATTTAACAGTACAAGTTCTCGGAATAATAGGAATAATTGCAAGCATCATAAGTTTTCAGAGTGATAATCACAAAAAAATTCTTGCATTTCGCACATTAAACGAACTTTTCTTTGGCATACAGTACATTTTGCTTGGAGCGTACACGGGTGCAGCAATGAATTTTTTTGGTTGCATAAGGAATATGGTTTTCTCAAGGCTTGTAGAAAAGGGCAGAAGCACAGTTGTGCCGAGAATTATTTTTTGCGGCATATTTACGGTGGCAGGTATGCTGACTTGGGGCGGAGCAAAGAGTATTCTCATAATCTTTGCAAAGGGCATGTCAACTTTGGCATATGGCAGCAACCGCACGCAAAGCATAAGAATATTGATTTTTACAACGAGCGTTTGCTGGCTTGTATATAATATGTGCGTAAAGTCATACACGGGTGCATTATGCGAGTCTTTGACACTTTGTTCAATAATTTCGGGATTCATTCGTTTTGATGTTTATCCGAAATTACAACAACTTGCATTGGCTAAAGGAAAAAGATAACATATTTAAGTGCCTGACATTGATATAAAAGCAGAAATCGTTGCTTTGCGATTACGATTTTTAATACATTCAATTTGCTATCGATATTGAAAGATAAAAGGATAGCGGTCTGCTGTCGCTGCCGGACCGCTATCCGAAAGTACAGTATTGAAATATGAATTGAACCGCCGTGAGCCGAATTTTTTTAGTCCGTTTAGCCTAAAAATCTGTTTACGACCAGTTGTCTGAACTCGGGCGAAAGGCTAACAAAGTAAGCTGTGAATCCCGTCACTCTCACAACCAAATCGGGATAAAGCTCCGGATTTTCGTTGGCGGCAAGCAGTTTTTCTCCGTTGAGCACATTTATGTTAATCAGCGTGCCGCCGCGGCGGAAATGACCGAGGATGAAGTTTTTCACTATCTCGACACCCTTGCCGTCAGCCGCAACATGGGGGTCAAACTCTATCTGCAGGGGCGCCGTGTTGCCGTATCCGCACTGCACTGCGGCAATACCGTTTGCCTGTGCCGTCGGGGCGCCGTCTTTGCGGAAACCGGGGTTTGGGTTTGCTCCGTGAGATATCGGCTCGCCGGCGCGTCTGCCGTTTGGCGTTGCGCCCACCTTTGAGCCGTATTCTATGGTGCGCGACCATGAGAACCACCCCGGCACAAGCTGTCTGCCATTTGGCATGGACTGTCCCTTGACCGCTTTCACCCAAGAATCCGTCAGGCGGACCGCCCAGGCATCCGCGGCGCTGCCGCCGCTGCAATACTTGGGAGCGGACGAAAGTATGGCGCGCTCTCGCTCGTTTGCAAAGTCGCTGTCAAGTGCGGCAAACATCTCATCCCAGTTGAGTGCACCTTCATTCTCAACGCGCGTCTCAAGTGCGCCGAACGAATCTGCCACCACGGCAAGACCGGCGCCGTCCACTCCGACGGTGTACAGCTCGGCAACCTGTGATATGTCCTCACCCTTCTCAAGCGTGTTGTGCATCATCAGGTTCATCACCAGCTCGGGCGTGACTTCCCATGCGTGGTCAAGGTGCAGATTTATACCTGCCGCCGTGACTTCGACCGCCTTTTTCAGGTGCTTTTCGTACAGTTCAAACAATCTCTCCGTACTTCTGTTTTTCTCGCCCTTCAAGTCTGACAGGGCCTCGCAGAACACCTTTGCTATATTTATCTTAACCGTGTCGTTCATGGGAAATTCCTTGCCCGGAACGCACATCCAGTTACAGCCGACGGCTATTCTTTCCCTTGCAGTCTTTTTGTCCACTCCGTTGCGCATATATCCGTCGCACAGTGTTTTGTCGTTGCAGAATCTCGGCCAGCCGTTTTTGTTCTTCAGCAGATAATACACCGCTTTGTCAAGAAACTCTTTGTCGCAGTTTTCATGTACTCTCACTGTCAGGTTGCATGCGATGTTTATGTAGTCTGCCGCCTCAAGTATCAGGTACGACAGGTGGTTTGTCATGTCGCGGTCGTTTTCGTCCACGCCGGATATCTGATAATAGTGCGGATCTATCAGCAGCAGATTTGCTATGAGGAATTTTGCCGTCTCGTCATCAAGGACGCCGTTTTTAATGTCGTTTTCATAGAACGGGAGCAGCAGTGTGTCGAGCTGAAATCCCGCGCCGTCTCTGGTATATATCCTTGATGCGCAGTTAAAAAACGCCGTCCACTGGCACGCCTCGCGAAATGTCTTGGGTGCGCCGTACTCCACTGCCTCACAGTTTTTTTTCATTGCCTCAAGATTTGCTCTGATATCAGAATTTTTCTCGTTATCTATCATCTCGCATATCTTGTCTATGTGGCGGCGCACAAAACGGATAATCGCCTCCACTGTGCGTCTTTCCGCAGCATAAAATTCAGCCTTATCGGGATTGACTTTTGCGTACTTGTCTATCTTGTCGAGCAGACCGCCGAAACCGAGCGAGAATCCTATGCTGTAGTCGCACGCAAAGTGAGCATCGCCGTCTATTCCCGTGGTTATGTTGTATTTCTCCTGCAGCGGTTTCAGATCGTCATAGGGAAAGCGCTGTTCGTCCCAGCGTTTGCTCCACTGATTCGTGGCGCCGTTCTTGATGAATTCAATGTTCTTCAGGTTGTTCTTGAGCCAGTCGGGCATATAGTGCAGGTCGCCGCGGTAATTGACGAGCATATCGCGCCATCTGCCGCAGAGCATCTCGTTGGGGTCAACATACGGTTCGTGCGCATCTATCACTCGACAAAAGTTTTCGCACATTCCGCCGTATCCGTAAAAACTTCCGTTGGTGCTGTTGTACCACGGCTCCACGCAGTACCCCTCGGATATCGGCACAGTGCCGAAGTCGTCCAGGTCCGTCCAGCCGTTTTGTTTCTTTTTCTCAAGCGTATGGCGGATTTTTGTGTCGCGCATCGCCTTGAGTCTTTCAGCGTATGAATACATATTTTTCGAGCTCCTTCATATATTCTTTGCTCGGTATCTCAAACCGTGCCGGTTCCTCGCCGAGCGCCGCTTTTTTTGATATTCCGAGCGGATGATAGGGCAATAGTTCATATTTTTTTACATTGCTCAATCCATGCATAAATTCTGATATCATATCTATTCCCTGATCTATGCCCGGTATTACCGGGGTACGCGCGATAATCGGCACGCCGAGTCGGTTGAGTGCTTCAAAGTGACGCTTTATCCCCTCATTGCTCACGCCGGTATATTGCCTGTGTACTTTGTCGTCCCAGATTTTCAGGTCTGCCATCACAAGGTTTAGTTTTTTCATTACGCTCTCAATCTCATCATTATAGTATATGAGAGATGTTTCGACGGCACAGTTTATTTTCTCCATATTGCACATATCTGCTGCGGTTTTGAGAAAATCTGCCCTTGATAGCGGCTCACCGCCCGAGAATGTCACGCCGCCGTCGTCACCGTAGTAGTCGCGGTCGGCGATTATTTCATCAAGAATCTGCCGTGCCGTCATGGGAGTGCCGCACATCACTCTTGCGCCGCTGTAGCATCCGGCGGCGCATTTGCCGCAGTGTATGCATTTGTCGGCGTAAAAAAGAGTCTGCGGTTCAAATGATATGCACTCCGGGTTGTGACACCAGGCGCACCTCAGCGGACAGCCTTTGAAGAAAACAGTTGTGCGTATGCCGGGGCCGTCGTCCACGGACATCCGCTGAATATCAGCAACAAGCGCCGTCATTTCGGCGCTTGTTGCGGAACTTGTTCTGATATCAGACATCTATTATTTCCTCTTTCCCGCTGTCCGAGCTTTTTTGGGCAGCGTCTATCATAGCCATTATCTCAACATTGGTGTCGAGTGTGAGCAAATCAAGTATGTCCTCGCCGTCTTTCTCGGTCAGTGCCAGGTGCCACGGCATATTTTTGTATTTGTCCGAAAATTCAATCTCGGGCACTTCCACCTCGTTGCCGTAAATGTCAAATGCCCTCACTCCCGGTGATGCCTCCGCACCGCCCGTGCACATGATAACACCGTCTGTGCACATCAGCATCGGGCCTGACGGAATTACCGCGCGCGGTGTTGTCCAAGTGCCCTCTATTACGGACATCTTGTCATCGTATTTTATCACCGCGGCAAAGTTGTCCTCGGTGTCGCCGAAAGGTGTGTTGAGATTTTTGCCGCAGGCTATGACGCTTTTTGCACCGTCGCCGAGCAGCCACTTGGAGAAAGCACACCCGTAGCAGCAGATGTCGAGGAACACTCCGCCGCCGAGTTTCTTTTGGTGCCACCAAGTCTTTGCACGCTGGTCGTCGGTCATCTCCTGGGCATTTTCGGTCACTCCTCTGTGTTTTGCCCCTTTACCAAGGGGACCTGTGTGACCGTTGATGTATCTGAGTTTCAGCGGTTCACCCACGATTTTTGCCTCTGCAGCAGCCACCATTTTGTGCACATAGTCTCTCCATGCCACGGGCCAGTTCACCACAGCTTTTATGCTGTATTTTTCTACGCTCTCTTTTATTTTCTTTGCGTTCTCCAGGGTGTCTGCCATCGGTTTTTCTATGCACACATCCACTCCGCGGCGCGCGCAGTTCTCCACAACAGCCGCTTTCTGCCCGTTCTCCGTGAGGATGAATGCTATGTCGGGTTTCACTTCGTCCAGCATTTTTTTGTAGTCGTCATATATCACACTGCAGTAGTTGTCAGCTATGTTTTGTTTGTTCCATTCCGGGGTGTAGCGCAGGGGAGGGATAGTCTCCGCTGCGGATTTCACCGGTGCCGCAGCTGCCAAATCAAAGTCGGGCTGTTCCGACAGGTACAGCGCCACCTCGTTTACATGCATATGTGAAAAACCTATTATAACCGCCCTTTTTTTCATTTCAGTTCCTCCGCTCTTATCTCTCTGCCAAGCTCGGCACTCTTGTAGAAGCACTCTATTGCTTTTGTCACCTCGATGTTCTGGTGTTCTTTTATGAGGTATTCCTCTTTGCCGTCTATGGTGTTGATTATGTTGCGGTACATATATCTGTGCTGTTCAAACGGTGCTCCCTTGTAGAGACCGTTGTCAAACCACTTCATTTCGCACTCGGTCTGATATCTGCCGATGTTTTTGTAGAGCTTTTCTTTGTTTACCGAGAGTCCGCCCTTGTCTCCGCAGATAACCATGTCAAGGTTTGTTGTCGGCAGATTTATCGCCCACGAGAACTTAAAGTTGACGCTCATGCCGCCCTCCAGGCGCATGAATCCGGTAGAAAAGTCCTCCACATTAAATTCGTGATAGTCATACGGCCTCGGGGTGAATGTGCCGTCATATGCGCCGCTCTCCGCTATGCTGAGCAGTATATCCTCGCCGCGGTTTGCAATCTTGGTGTAAGCCGAGCCGGACACTGCCTCAACCTTTTTGTCACCGACAATCCACAGCAGAGAGTCAATCAGGTGTACGCCCAGGTCACAGAAAGGACCGCCGAAATTGTGTTCTTTCATGTGGAACATACCCCAGGTCGGTATGCCTATTCTTCGGATAAATTCAATGTCCGAGAAATACACATCGCCCAGTTCGCCGGACGACACAAGTTCCTTTGACTGCTGCATATAGTTGCGCCAACGCATGCACTGGCAGGGGAACAGCATTTTACCGCAGTCTTTGGCGGTCTGCCACATTTCGCGTGCGTCGGCAAGTGATGTGGCAATCGGTTTTTCGCAGGCTACATGGGCGCCGGCCTTGAGCGCCTTTATCGTCCATTCCTTGTGGTGTACATTCGGTGTGCACACCGCCACAAAATCGGGGTGCAGTTCATCAAGCATTTTTTGCGGATCGGTGTACCAGTTTGGCACATCGTGCCGCTTGGCGGTCTCCTGAGCCGCCTCGGGGCGGATGTCCGCCACGCCGACAACTTCTACTTTACCTTCTTTTCTGAGAATGTTCAGTGCCGGGAAATGTGCGCTGTTGGCTATCATTCCCGTGCCTATTACGGCAACACGCAATTTGTTCATTTTTTTCCTCCGATAAAATTTTAATATGGTTTTTGTATGTTACAGATAGGTGAGGGTGGGTATATTTTATTTTGTGTGAGCGAGTTCTGCGCTACTGCACAGCTGTTTGAGTGAGCCAAAATAAAATATACCCACCCGAGCCGGCACACATACTTTCCTATTACTCGAAACGGTCACCTATATCTCAAACGGTTCTTCGCACGGCTCGATGTTTCCGCTCTTGCAAGAGCGGATTCCGGCGTCAAACGCCGCCATGGCTTTCATGTTAAACTCCGCCGTAACCAACTCGTACAGCGGTTTGCCTTTCTGCAAAAAGTCGAGTACATTAAGTCCGATGTTGTCCTCAATCGGCTCTGCGGCAAAAACTTCATCCGGTGCGGGCGACGGCTTGTAGCGCGGCACGGTGGTGTATACCTTCACTTCGTTTGAATATCTGTCCGCAACCAAAGTGCCTTTTGATCCGTACACAACCGGTCCCGTGGCAATCTCGCCGCTGTTAAGCGTGGACCACGATCCCTCAAGGAAACCTACACTGTCGCCGAAATCTATGGTGAATGTGGAGTAGTCCTCCGCATCGGAGAACGGCAGGAAGAAGTTCTTCTTCATTCCGCTCACTCTCTTTGCAATTTTATTTGTTATCCATGTGGTCAGCACACATCCGTAGCAGGCATAATCGCAGATTGAGCCGCCGCCTCTGTCGCTGTGGTACCACCATGTTTTCTCCAGGTCGGACACCTTCTCGGTATTTACATCATACGGTCCGGTGGTTGCCGGACTTCTGTACTGCACGCGCAGCACCTTGCCCACGGCGCCGGAATCTGCAAGTTCCTTGACCTTGCGGAAAGACGGGAACCATGCAATCGGCCAGTTGATGATAAGCTCGGCGTCGCTTGTGTGATATGCCCGGTACATCCGCTTTGCGTCCGCCATTGACAGCGCCATGGGTTTTTCCACGACTGCGTTTACCCCTGCTGCAAGCACTTCGCACGCTATGTCCGCATGGCCGGCAACATCCGTGCCGATGAGCGCCACATCTATATTTGCCAGGAGTTCTTTGTAGTTGTCCCACAGTTTGATGTCTCTTGCGTCATACACATTGTGGCTCAGCTTGTATTCAAGCTCATCTGCCGTATTTTCCTCGATATCCGCAACACCGATTACTTCTGCTCTGTCGGGATATTTCCTGAACTGTCGCACAAGGTCGGCACCGTGCACATGTTCAAGACCTATAAGTCCCACTTTTATCTTTTCCATGATATATTCCTCCGCTTAAACGAATTAAAATGTGGTTTCAAGCTCTACTGTTTTTCCACTCTCTATTGCCTCGGGTATCTTGCACATAATCTCGAGCACATGACGGGCATGCTCCGGGCAGAGCACCGGTTTGCCGTCACTCTCTATTGCCCTCACCAGGTCGCGCAGTCCGCAGCACTGGCTGATGAGTTTCTCGGGCGGAGCTACCCATTCCATGGGCTTCATCCATCCTCGTATGCCTTTGTCCGGCGCGTCCATGTATACTTCGGGGATCGGGTTTGTCATGTACGGCTCGGTAAAAGATACCGTGCCGCAGTCGCCGAATATCTCAAGTTGGGGCGAACGGGTCGCTTTCTCGGAAAATCCTGTGTCCACAACCGCCATTTTGTCACCGAAATCAAGGGTGATTACATATTGGTCGGGTATCTTGTCCGCCTTTATCTTTTTGCCGTCAAATGCTCCCGAGCGCACCGTTCTCACAGGCGTTGTCACCTTTGCCATGCAGGCGATGCGCTTTGCCGCACCGAAGATGCTTGTCACTATCTGCAAGCCGTGCACACCCATGTCCACCAGTGCGCCGGCACCGGGTTCGAAAAACCATGACGGGTCGGCGTCTCTGTACTGAAAATACTCCGGACCGCCGTGAACCAGGTTGCATTTTGCATAATAAGCATTACCGATTGCGCCGTCCGCAATTATTTGCTTTGCGATGTTTATGTCGTATCTCATGGGGTGAATCGGCACACAGACGAATTTCACACCGTTTTTCTTTGCGAGCTCTATCTGCTCGGTGAGCTGAGCCACTGTCGGTGCGGCAGGTTTTTGGCTCATCAGGTGCTTGCCGGCGCCGAGAATTGCCATATTTATCTCGTGATGTGCCTGAATTGACGCAGCGTCTATTGCTATGTCGAAGTCGCATTTTTCTATCAATTCGTACACGCTCGAGTAGTGATTCGGTATGCCGTACTTCTCACAAGCGGCAATTGCCCTTTCCTCAATGATATCCACCGCCGCAACGCACTCGGCGTGGGTCTCACCCGATATGTAGGGGAAATACTGTGCGTTTGCGAATAATCCGCAGCCTACGACTGCTACTTTCCATTGCTTTTTCATAATAGTCTCCATTCCGCCGCCTGCATCGGCACAAATAGTAATGAAAATATCTTATCGTCCGGCAATATGCAGATTTTCCTCAGAGGCTCGCGGCATATGTTGTGTGTCTGCTCGACACGCGACCTAACGGCACTATGGATCTCGCTGACACACAACATATGCCGCGAGCCGACGCGAAAATTCTCGTAAAACTATGCCAAATTGCACACCGGCTCGGTGATTTGTGCGTCTGCACATTATCGGCGAAAAAATCATTTTCTTATTTACAATTATATAAATCGGTGGTAAAATTGTAAATACACAGAATAATCAATAATGTGGACAATATCGTCACGGAGGAATTTTATGATTTATTCAATCGACGCGGACATTCTGCCTGTAATCGATTCCGCCTACACCGTTGTGCGGCGGACAGTGTGGCAAGTGGCAGACCCAAAGAATATTTTTTTGATTGTGACTGACGGCGAATGTGAGATAGAAACAAACGGTGAAGAATATCTGCTGAAAAAGGGCGATGCGGTTTTTCTGCCCGAGAATCAGCCTTATCGCCGCACCCCGGTGAACGGAGAACTGTGCACAATGATGTATTTTCACTTTGACGCACGCTCTGTGCGCACCCTGTCGGACGGTGAGGCGCTCGCCGAGACAGAGGCGGCGAGACTGCGCGCCGAGGAGGCTTTTTTGCGCAATGAAAAATCCTATCTTGCGCAGACGGGCAAGATATATCTGCGCACGGTGAACCGCATCGGCGGAGCGGAGACGGAGAGAATCTGCGCACAGACGGAGGAACTGCTGAAAAACTTCAGCACCGAAAATGCACTTGCGATAACTCTCAACCTGTGCTCGCTGCTCGCCACAGCCACCGGGAAAACCCTGCGCCGCCTGAGGAAAAACGCACCGCCGCAGAAGATGGACTATGCCCCTGTGAATCTGAAAAACGCCGTGCTCTACATAAAACAGCATTTGTCCGAAAAAATCCTGCTCGACGACCTGTGCACGCACTGCGGTATATCGAAATCGCAGTTGTCGCGCTATTTCAAGGCGGCATTCGGCAAGACACCCATGCAGTATGTGACGGAGCTTAAACTGAGCAAGGCAAAGGATATGCTCTTTAAGAGCGGCGGCATGAGCGTCAAAGCGGTGTGCGATGAGCTTGGATTTGACGACCAGCACTATTTTTCGCGGCTTTTTACAAAGGTTTACGGCGAAACACCGTCGCATTATCGCTACAGAGTGACGCATTTCAACGAAAATAAGCAATAATTAATTGACAAAAAATGCTCCGTGTGATAAAATTTTTATTGTGATGAACCTAGATATAAAAGGACGGGATTTTATGAATTATTCATATGAAGAGGTCAAAGAGTTTGTGGAACAGGAAGATGTGAAATTTATCCGCCTGGCATTCTGTGATGTTCACGGCAGACAAAAGAATATTTCCATTTTGCCGGACGAACTTGGGAGGGCATTTCGCGACGGCATATCATTTGATGCCTCGGCAATAGACGGTTTCGGCAGCGAAGTTAAATCAGATCTATTGCTTTTTCCGATATCGTCCACACTGAATATACTCCCATGGCGCCCCATGCAGGGCAAGGTGGTGCGTATGTTTTGCACCATCTGCCATCCGGACGGCACTCCGTTTGCCGCGGACAGCCGTGCATTTCTCAAAAAAGCCGTAAGGACGGCGGCAGACAAGGGCATACATGTCAACTTCGGCTCGGAATTTGAGTTTTATCTCTTTAAGACGGATGAGAACGGAAAGCCGACCGAAGAACCTTTCGACCGCGCCGGTTACATGGATGTGGCGCCGGAGGATAAGGGGGAGAACATCCGCCGTGAGATATGCCTCACCATGATGGATATGGGCATCCATCCTGAGACTTCCCATCACGAGGAAGGTCCCGGGCAGAATGAGATAGATTTTCGCTACAGCGATGCTCTTTGCGCCGCGGATAACGCGATGAATTTCGTATCCGTTGTCAAGGCGGCTGCGGTGCACAACGGACTCTATGCTGATTTTTCACCCAAGCCGATTATCGGCGAAAGCGGCAACGGTATGCATATAAATATGTCGGTTAAGTGCGACGACGGTGTCGACCGCACAAATCTTTTCATGGCGGGCATAATGAATCATATCTGCGAGATAACGGTTTTCCTCAATCCGTGCGAAGAATCTTATGCACGCCTCGGTGAGAAAAAGGCGCCGAAATATGTCACATGGTCCGAGCAAAACCGTTCCCAGTTGATAAGAATACCGGCGGCAAGGGGAGATTACAGACGAATTGAGCTGCGCTCGCCCGACACCACGGCAAATCCGTACATCGCCTATGCACTGCTTATATATGCCGGACTTGACGGCATAGAGAACAACACTCCGCTTCCGGAGCCTGTGGACATGAATCTGTTCACGGCGGACAAAGATGTGACGGATAAACTCAAAACTTTGCCCGGCAATCTTGATGCGGCGATAAAGGCGGCTCTCGGCAGTGAATTTGTAAGGAAGTGTGTGCCGCAGGAATTTTTGCCGTATAAGCATAAATGAGAGGAGCAGACATTGTTATGAAAGTTGCCAAAGCACAACACAGAGTTCTCGTTGTGTCTGACTCGGACAATGTGTGCACATTTATAAAAGAGCTGTTGCCGCATGCACAGTACAGCCTCGTTTGGGCGAAAAACGCCGGTGAGGCAAAGCGCGCCTGTGTGTCTGTACAGTTCGACCTGGTGATAATCAACTCTCCGCTTAAGGATGATTTCGGGATACAGCTTGCCACGGATTTGTCCGAGGGCAGCACGGGTGTGCTGCTGTTTGTCAAGTCCGATGTGGCGGAACAGGTGGCATACAAGGTGGAGGAGCTCGGAGTTTTTGTGTTGCCGAAACCCACATCGCGCCAGGCATTCTGCAGTGCGGTGCGCCTGCTCGGTGCATTCAGCCTGAGACTGCACAAAATGGAGGAAAAAACCAAGTCGCTGCGTGACAAAATGGCGGATATACGCGCCGTAAACCGCGCAAAATGGCTGCTGATAGAAAAGCACAACATGAACGAGACGGACGCCCACTATTACATAGAAAAACAGGCTATGGATCTGCGTCTGCCGCGCCGTGAGGTTGCGGAAAATATCATAAGAACATATGAGACATAGGATATAAGAGATAATCGGCAAAAATGTTAAATCATTTTCTGATAAACGGTTGACAAAAATGTTTGCCGGATGTATAATAAAAATAGAAAAAGGCAAGACCTCAAACGGTTATGTCACTTGAGCATTAAAAAATAACGCACATTTTGGACGGTGGGCGTTATTTTTTTATGGAATTTAACAGAACGATAAGCACTATTATTAATGTGATTATGTATTCTCTATCCATAAATATCACCTCCCTTCCCGACCGTTAGTACAGGAATGAAGCGATATAACCGCCCAGCTCTTAAGCGAATATGCTGTGCCTAAATAAAGAACACATATTTCGCCGCAACTGTTTTCAGCCTTACCTTTAACATCGGATTTCTCCGACAAAATTCATTATATACCATTTATCCTCAAAATTCAAGATGATTTTACGAAAAATTTATTGAAAAATTTAATCTTTCCGGCACGATGAGACAAACGCCGCAACGATTTTTCGTGAATTTTCGTCCGTTTTGTATGAAAACTCCGGATGCCACTGCACAGCACGGATAAACCTTTTGCCCGGCATATATGCCGCCTCGGTCAGCCCGTCGTCCGACATTGCCTCGGCAGTGAGTACCGGCGCGAGTTTTTTTATCGCCTGGTGGTGATAACTGTTTACCCCTATGCGGTCTTTGCCGATTATCGCACGCAACGGAGTGTCGGAGAGCAGTTTCACAAAATGCGCCACTCTGTCATACGGCGCACTCATGTGATGCTCCGTCCCGCTCGGGTGCTCGCTCGGCAAGTCCTGATACAAGTCACCGCCGAGACACACATTCATCAGCTGTATTCCGCGGCAGATGCCGAGTATGGATTTGTCAGCCGCAACGGCTTTTGACAGAATCTTTTTTTCCATTGAGTCGCGCGTGGGGCAGTTTGTGCCGCATTTCTCACTCTTTGCGGCACTGTAGAGCGACGGTGTCACATCGTGTCCGCCTGTCAGCAGAAATCCGCCGCATATTTTCATGAAATAATCAATAATACCGTCGTCGTCCGTCAGCGGCAGCATCAGCGGCACCGCCCCGGCATCTTCGAGCATCTTCATGTAGCCGGGCACCATCCAGTAGCTGTCTTTTTCGTCGTCATACAACGGTATGCATCCTATAACTTTTGCCATGTTGATCGCCTCTCTTTGTTTGTCTGATTATATCATAAAATCCGACAATCTTCAATAGGCATAAATATACAAAAAATCAGCGATTTTGCCTCAGCCGTCTCACAATCTCGTCTGCCATAACCTTGTCGGCACATTCCGTCTCCGTCAGATACGCCGCGACTGCCTTAAACATCTGCGTAATGCTGTCAATGCCGACATCGTCGAGCACATTTTTGTGCTCAAAGATAGGTATCGCCTTGCCGTCTGTATACGGATGACCTACACTGTGCGCCCTGCCGGACATCACATCACCTATGGCGGCGCGTATACTCGGAGAGAGAACTTTTTCGTTTTTTCCGGCAGACATTTTCACAAGCTTTGCGCCGGCGTTTATCACAGCCGCAGTGCCGAAATGCACAAGGTGCATAGCCGTGCGATACAAATTGAGCTGCTGCGCAGTGACAAAGGCGCAGTCTATGCCCGACTTGTCAAAAGTCGATTTAAGTTTGTCCGCACCTTTGCCCGTCACTTCACAGACTATCGATGGTGATTCTGCCTCGGCGGCGCTCAGGTGTTCTGCCGCAACACCGGCGCCGATTACCGCATATGTGTTGTCATAGCCGGTGTCAAGTTCGCTTGCGTGAACTTCGTCCGCCACGCTCACGATGATTTTGCCGTTGATGTGCAGTTTGGACAGGCTGTTTATGACTGACGGCATCACCCTGTCCGCAGTGACTATCATTATCATGTCCGAGTCGGCGCACAAATCATCTATGCCTCCATAGAGCTTTGTGTTTGTGTCGATGGCAAGCTGAGCGCAGTCGGACAGCGGATTGCAGAAGAATCCGCCGATTTCGAATCCGTCTCTGCCAAAGAAGATTTTGCTCCATATCCGCGCCCGGTCTCCGCCGCCGATGAAAGATATTTTCATTTGATTTTTCCGCCCTTTCGATAGAATTCTATTTTCGCAATTCATCTGCCAGGCGACAAATCAGGTCAATCTGTTCATCGTTCAATCCGTCAATATTCACACCTCGCCGCGGCGTGATGCCAAGCAAGTAGTCGGTTGACACATGATACATTCGTGCCAGCCGTATGAGAGTGGAATATGAGGGGTAACGGACAAGTGACTCATATGCGGAAATCGCACTTGTTGTCACGCCGATTCTTTCCGATACCTGTTTTTGAGTTAATCGGTTTTTAATTCTGAGATTTTTGAGTTTTTCACCCATGTTAACCATATGAACACCTACTTCCACTAACAGTGTATCAGAGTTAAGTCAATGTTCGGTTTAATAATTCATCTAATAGTTGAAAAAGGCGGTAGGGGTCGATGACCTCATCGACCCGAATAAATAAACAACTCCGCACAAATAAACACTTTGCGGCAAGGTTATAATATATAACTATATTCTGACCGGTAAATTGGATTAAAAATAAATTCTCCCCCGTGAATTATTCACTCACGGGGGATTTTTGCTACAGATCCATATTCTCGAAATAATCTATCTTCATCGCCGCGCGCACATCGCTTAATGTCTGTGCCGCCTTTGCTTCGGCAACCGCACTGCCGCTCTTTAATATGTCATACACATCCGGTATGCGTGCCTCCCATTCCTTGCGGCGCTCACGAATCGGCGCAAGTGTCTCCTGCATAACATTGTTGAGGAATCTTTTCACCTTCATGTCACCGAGACCGCCGCGTTTGTAGTGGTCTTTCAGCTCATCGAGGTTTGCGTAGTCCGGCAGAAATTCCTTAAAGTGCTCGTCCGTGCAGAATGCGTCCAGATAGATGAACACAGGGTTGCCGACCACATTGCCCGGATCTTCAACTCTGATGTGGTTCGGGTCGGTGAACATAGACATTATCTTGCGCTGAATCTCCTCCGGCTCGTCGGACAGATATATGCAGTTGCCGAGCGATTTGCTCATCTTTGCCTTGCCGTCTATGCCGGGCAGCCTCAGACACGCACTGTTACCGGGCAGAAGAATCTTAGGGTCGGTGAGAGTCTCGCCGTACACCGAGTTAAATTTGTGCACAATCTCTTTGCATTGTTCCAGCATGGGCATCTGATCTTCGCCCACGGGCACAACTGTTGCTCGGAATGCCGTTATGTCTGCCGCCTGGCTTATCGGATAGCAGAAAAATCCGACCGGTATGCTCGCCTCAAAGTTGCGCATCTGAATCTCCGCTTTCACGGTGGGGTTGCGCTGAACTCTCGATACCGTCACAAGATTCATGTAGTAAAATGTCAACTCCGTGAGCTGCGGCACCATTGACTGAATGAAGATGGTCGATTTGTCGGGATCTATGCCGCACGCCAGGTAATCCAGTGCCACATTTATTATGTTCTTGCGCACCTTTTCGGGGTGCTCCGCATTATCCGTAAGCGCCTGTGCATCGGCTATCATTATGTATATCTCGTCATATTCTCCCGAGTTTTGCAGCCGCACGCGCTCCTTGAGCGAACCGACATAGTGTCCGACATGAAGTCGTCCCGTCGGACGGTCGCCGGTCAAAATCACTTTATTCATAAAATTTCCTCCGTAATATTTTTCATAATTTATATTGTACCACTTAATATCCCTCCCGTCAACAATTTACAGACGATTTGTAACGGCAATGCCCGAAAATGAATAGTATAAAAAAGAACGGACTGTGTTTTTGCCAAAAAAGGAGGCATCCGTTATGAAAAAACACAAAAGCCTTGCCGACATAGAGCCGGGGCAGAGCGCCGTTGTGCGGCGTATTGGTTCGGATGACGGCATGAAACGGCGTTTTATGGACATCGGTCTTATCGAGGGCACACGCATTGAGTGCGTCGGTAAAAGTCCGCTCGGCGATCCGACGGCATTTCTTATCCGCGGTGCGGTGATAGCCATTCGCTCCGAGGACTGCAGGAATATATCTGTCACAATGTAAAAAATCTGCTTGCACGGGAGGCAAATATATGGGACTGACATTTGAATTTATGGGTAAACACTCTGTTGACAAGGGGACGCCGCCAAAAGGCGGCTCCGACTTCACCATCGCCCTTGCCGGCAATCCCAATGTCGGCAAGAGCACCGTTTTCAATGCGCTCACGGGCATGAATCAGCACACGGGCAACTGGCCCGGCAAGACTGTTTCCGGCGCCCAGGGGCAATTCGAGACTCGGCGCCGCACCTACACACTGACGGATATCCCGGGCACATACTCGCTCATGGCACACTCGGCAGAGGAGGAAGTTGCGCGCAATTACATATGTTTCGGCAATCCCGATCTCACTGTGGTGGTGTGCGACGCAACCTGTCTTGAGCGCAACTTAAATCTTGTGTTGCAGACGGCGGAGATATCTCCGAAGGTTATCGTGTGCATAAATCTTATGGACGAGGCAAATCGCAAAGGAATAAGGATAGACGCAGATGCCGTGTCACGCAGGCTGGGGCTTCCGGTGGTGACAACCTCCGCAAAGAAGAAAAAATCCCTTGCCGCGCTCACAAACATGATTGATCGCGCTGCTGACGGAGAGATCGATTTTGCGGCGAAGATCCCGGTGTATTCTCCCGAGGCGGAGACGGCAGTGCATCTTGTGACGACCGAACTGGAGCGGCGCGATTGCAGAGGCGTGAATCCGCGGTGGCTCTCTCTGCGACTCATTGAGGGAGACGACAGCCTGGAATCGGAGATAGAGGCGTACTTCGGCGCATCCTTTTTCGATGACGGTTCGGTGCGCTCGGCGGTCGCCGATGCGCGCAATTATCTTGCTGACAGGGGCATTGACAGAGAAAAATTTGTTGAAACGGTCGTATCGTCAATCGTGGAGCATGCCCATGGCGTGTGCAGCGGCGCCGTCGTCTGCGACGAGACAAAGCAATCGTCGCTCGACAGGCGGCTTGATAGGGTTTTTACGGGGAAATTTTTCGGCTATCCCATGATGTTATTGCTGTTTGCACTGATTTTTTATCTGACGATAAACGGAGCGAACTACCCGTCACAGTTGCTTTCGAACGGACTTTTTTGGATTCAGGACAAATTGACGGAGTTTCTTATAAAAATTCATATACCAAAATGGGTTCACGGCGCATTGGTGTTCGGCTCATATCGCGTAACTGCCTGGGTTGTGTCGGTCATGTTGCCGCCTATGGCAATATTCTTTCCGCTGTTCACCCTGCTTGAGGATCTCGGCTATCTGCCCAGGATTGCATATAACCTTGACAAACCTTTCAAAAAATGTTGTGCCTGCGGCAAACAGGCGCTTACCATGTGCATGGGATTTGGTTGCAATGCAGCCGGAATAGTAGGTTGCCGTATTATAGATTCGCCGCGTGAGAGACTGCTTGCCGTACTGACGAATAGCTTTGTGCCTTGCAACGGCAGATTCCCGATGATAATAACGATGATCACGGCGTTTTTTTGCGGCGGCGGTGTGAGGGCGGCGCTTGTGATGACGGCTGTGGTTGCGCTCAGCGTGGGTATGACCTTGATTGTGACAAAGCTCTTGTCGCATACTCTGCTCAAAGGAATTCCATCGTCGTTTACTCTTGAATTGCCGCCGTATCGCAAACCTCAGGTCGGCAAAATTATTGTCCGCTCCATATTCGATCGCACCGTGTTTGTGCTCGGCAGGGCCGTTGCCGTCGCCGCTCCGGCGGGACTCATCATCTGGTTTTTGTCCAATGTGCATATCGGCGGAGCGAGCCTTATCGCACACGCCGCGGATTTTCTTAATCCGATCGGTCACCTCATGGGACTGGACGGCGCCATACTTGTTGCGTTCATCTTGGGACTCCCGGCAAATGAGATTGTCGTGCCGATAATAATCATGCAGTATTTGTCACAGGGCACATTGTCTCAGCTCGGAAGCATAGCCGAGATTCATTCGCTCTTTGTCGCCAACGGCTGGACCCGGGTCACGGCGGTGTGCATGATAATGTTTGCCCTGATGCACTGGCCGTGTTCTACCACCCTGCTGACCGTAAAAAAAGAGACCGGCAGCATGAAGTGGACTATCCTTGCCGCAGTCATACCCACGCTTGCCGGGTTCGCCGCCTGCGTGCTGATAAACGGTGCGGCAAGCTTGATCGGATGCTGACTAAAAAACGGTTGCCGCAGATTGACGCGGCAACCGTTTTTGACTTGTCAGTTTAATAAATATATGGCAAAATTGAGATATCCGGCAAAGCACACCCAAAGTATATACGGAATGAGCATCCAAGCCGCCGGTTTCGAAATCTTACGGAACTTAACCGCGGTGGCTATTATTACAGCGAGCAGCGCCAACAGCCACACAAACGCAAACAGATACGCGCCGAAGTTGAAAAAGACTATTGACCAGAGAAAATTCATGGCAAGCTGTACTCCGTACAGGGTCAGTGCGCTTTTCTTTTGCTCTTGCGGCACATCTGCCATGTAAACCAGCGCCGAGGCGATGCCCATCAGCACAAAAAGCACTGTCCACACCACGGGAAAAAGCCATGACGGCGGCGCAAGCGGAGGTTGGTTCAGACTGTTGAATTTTTGCATTGCACTTTGCGTGAGCAGTGCGGACAGTCCGCCGACAGCAAGCGGTATCGCTATGCCGATGATGTATTTTTTCGTCTTTGATTCCATATAATCACCCGATTACAGGGTATGCATGATTGAGAAAAATATACTTGTTTTGTTTTTACTTTGATAAGCGAGCGCTCAAGTGCGGAGTATGTCACGACATCAACATCCTTGCCGAGACGATCTTTAAGTGAATTTACAAAGCTGTTGAACATAAAGAGTCCCTTGATTTCTCCTTTGTCTGTGAGCAAATCAATGTCACTGTCGGATGTTTGTTTCCCCGTGGAGTATGAGCTGAAAAGAGCAACTTTTTTCACGCCGTATTGTTTTGCAACATCACTGACAATGTTATGAATATCGCCCACAGAATATACAGCCATAAAATTCACCGTCTTTAACCTTAAATTAAAAAAATCTCACACCGAATGATGTGAGATTTTGGTGCGGATAAGAGGACTTGAACCTCCACGGGGTTGCCCCCACCAGCACCTGAAGCTGGCGCGTCTGCCGATTCCGCCATATCCGCATATGGTACCGTTAAAATCGCTGACTAATACATTATACCACATATTTTTCAAAATGCAAGTAAAAAAACATGAATTTTCAAAAAAAATTTGATTTTCCCCGAAATATTCAATTATGCTCCCGGTTGTCCGCAATTTTTCATGAAAACGCAATAAAAAAATATTGGTCATCACATTGATTTTTTGTATCCGATTTGATATAATATAGCTTGAAAAACGAAAAAGTATTTTTCATTCGCGAAAGGGATGACTGTATTATGACAGAAACAATAGCGCGCCAAGGCAGGATGGCAATAGAGGAATTATATGAAAAAGCGCACTTAAAGCGCGGTGACACGGTGGTTATCGGTTGCTCGACAAGCGAGATACTCGGCTCGAAACTCGGCACTAATTCCAACCCGGACACGGCAAAGGCGCTCTTTGAAAGCATATATGAATTTGCGCTTGAAAAAGGGATATACATTGCGGCGCAGTGCTGCGAGCACCTCAACCGCGCCATAGTCACCGAGGCGGACGCCGTGCCGGGAGCAGACATAGTCAATGTTGTGCCTCAGCCAAAGGCAGGCGGTTCGTTCGCCACCCAGGCGTATGCACATTTTTCTCATCCGGTTGTGGTGGAGGAGATTCGTGCCGATGCCGGACTTGACATCGGGGCAACTCTAATAGGGATGCATCTTAAAAAAGTTGCCGTGCCGCTCAGATTGGACACAAAGAAAATCGGAGAGGCTATAGTTATCGCCGCACGCACCAGACCGAAATTTATCGGCGGCTGCAGAGCTGTTTATGATGAAAATTTGATTGGTTAGTTTTTGTACGGAACAGTTTCCGGACGAAAAATGAAAAAACGCCCGTACAGGTTTATTGCTGTACGGGCGTTTTCTCATATTTCAAAATCCTTCTTGCTGAACTTGCCGAAATTCACCTTGGGTTGCGGCTTTATCTCTCTCTTAAAAATATCGTACTTAAATTTTTTGCACGCAAAGTCACGCGGAACCGTGCCGCGCAGCGAACATTTCATGTTTGCCGAATCGTCCGTCATTTGTGCGTTGGCACACAGGCGGCACTTAGGCTCAATATCTTTTCGAAAAATCATTTTTTCATTCACTCCGATTCAGGCAAACGGAATTTGGACGCCGCTTGCCTATGAATTATTGTCTACATATCTATATTTTATCATGCGGAGCGCCCAAAATCAATTAAAAAACAATAAAAATCACAAATATGCCGAAAACGGTTGTAATTTTTGAAAAATGATTATATAATATAAGTTGAATGAATTTTTACATTCTCGATACTATATTGGAGTTGATTGTATGCTCAGACTGTACAACAGCATGACGCGCCGCAAGGAGGAATTTGTGCCCATAGAACCGGGCAAAGTGAAGATGTATTCCTGCGGTCCGACCGTCTATAATTATTTTCATATAGGAAACGCGCGTCCGTTTATCATATTCGACACTTTGAGGAGATACCTCAAGTACAGGGGTTATGATGTCAAATTCGTGCAGAATTTTACCGATATAGATGACAAGATGATTAAGCGGGCAAACGAGGAAGGCATTACCGTGGCTCAGCTTGCAGAGAGATTCATCGGTGAGTATTTTGTCGATGCACAGGGTCTCGGCATAGAAAAGGCAAGCGTTCATCCGCGTGCCACCGAGAATATCGACGCGATAATCGACATCATATCCGAACTTGAGAAAAAAGGATATACATACACCGTGAACGGGGATGTGTATTTCAGAGTAAAAAAATTCCCTGAATACGGCAAGCTGTCACATCAGCCGCTCGAAAATCTGGAGGCGGGTGCGCGCATAGATGTGACCGATGTCAAGGAAGACCCGATGGATTTTGCCCTGTGGAAAGCAAAAAAAGAAGGCGAACCGTCATGGGACAGTCCATGGGGTCAGGGCAGACCCGGCTGGCATATTGAGTGCTCGGCAATGGCTACAAAGTATCTTGGCGACACCATAGATATACACAGCGGCGGACAGGATCTCATTTTTCCTCATCATGAGAACGAGATTGCACAGAGTGAGTGCGCCCATGGATGTGAATTTGCTCACTACTGGCTGCACAATGGTTACATAAATGTGGACAATGTAAAAATGAGCAAATCCCTCGGTAATTTCTTCACAGTGAGGGATGTAGCAAAGGAATTTGACTACATAGTGATAAGGTTCTTCATGCTCAGCGCCCACTACCGCAATCCGATAAACTTCAGCCATGATCTGCTCAAACAGGCAGAGGCGGCTCTCGGCAGAATAAACACCTGTCTTGACAACCTGGACTTCATGTCCGGAAAGGCGGCTGACGGAGAGGCGAGCGCCGAGACTAAGGACGCTGCGGAGAAATTCAAACGGCAATTCATCGACGCCATGGATGAGGATATAAACACGGCTGACGCAATATCGGCAATATTTGATATTGTTAAATACGCCAATGTGGAGTTTGACGAGAACACACCAAAGGGCGACATAGACGCAATATTTGCACTTATCCGTGAGCTTGGCGGAGTGCTCGGCATAATAGAGGAGAAAAAGGCAGACATCCTCGACAGCGACATTGAGGCACTCATAGAGGAGCGCAACGCCGCGCGCAAGGCGAAGAATTTTGTCCGTGCGGATGAGATAAGGGATATGCTCAAAGAAAGCGGCATAGAGCTTGAGGACACCCGTCAGGGAGTCAAGTGGAAGAGGATAGACAATGATTGAGCCGAGTGTGAACATAAATCCGCGCACGCTGTCACCGCTGTCGCTTGCGTACATCGGCGACGCGGTCTACGAAGTGTATGTGCGTGAGCATGTTATGCTTCGCGGCAATATGCCGGTTGCCAAGCTGCATCGCGCAGCGACAGGCTATGTCAAGGCAAAGGCACAAAGCGACATTATCCATGCAATATCGGACAGTCTGACCGACGAGGAGAACGCCGTGTTTAAGCGTGGCAGAAACGCTCATTCCTATACAAGTGCAAAGAATGCAGACATTGTGGATTATCGCCATGCCACCGGGTTTGAGGCACTCATAGGTTTTTTGTATCTGGATGGCCGTTCGGAGAGATTGGCGGAGATTCTTGCCATGAGCATGGAATGTATTGATGATATGTAAACAGCAAGTCGGCTCGGTGGTATATATTTTATTTTGGCTCGCATAAATACTTGTGCCGTCTGTGTATATATTTTTTATTCGGACTCCTCGGACAGCAGTGCAGTAGCGCTGAACTTGTCGTCTGAGGATAAAAAACACATACACATCCGTTGGCAAAATGCTTTCGGCGCTCAAAATAAAATATACACCCCCTCGCCTATGCGCAGAAACTGTGTTTGGCTGTAGGGGCGACCCTGTGTGGTCGCCCGAGATAATAAACAGTTTCGCACAAATGAACACTTCACGGCAAGGATTTCCTTTGCAATGACGCTGCGCATAACTGCGAATAAAACTTCCTTTTTTGCGTAAAAATACCACGGGTGATTTTTATGCGAAAAAGAATAAAGGAATATTCTCAGATTGTCGGCGGCGCATTGCTTTCGGCGCTTGCGCTTAATCTGTTTCTCGTGCCGAATTCAATTGCATCCGGCGGAGCGAGCGGACTCGGAACAATATTTTTTGTCAGCGCCGGCGTGCCTGTCTCGGTCACGGTGCTGGGCGTGAACGCAGTCCTGTTTGCTGTAGGCTCAAAGGCGCTCACAAGGCGTTGTCTCGTAAAGACTGTTGCGGCGACATTGCTGCTTTCCGCATTTATAGAGTTCACATCGTTTCTCTCCGCACTCACGGCGGACAAACTTCTTGCATCACTTTGCGGCGGAGTGCTTTTCGGCGGCGGCACCGGGCTTACCGTTGCCGGCGGCGGTTCAACGGGCGGTTCGGACCTGGCGGCGCTCATTATTCGGCGCAGATCAAGGCGTTTTTCGGTGGCACGGCTGATTCTCATCATGGATTTGTTCGTGGTGATTTTGTCGGGTGCGGTTTTTGGTGATTATGAGGTGGTGCTCTATGCGGCGGTGTCAATGTACATTTCATCGCTTGTGGCGGACAATGTCATAGAGGGCGTCAACTTTGCCAAGCTGGCATACATCATCAGCGCAAATAGCGGCGAAATTGCCGCGGCGGTGATGGGCGGAATGGAACGCGGAGTGACTGCTCTGCACGCAACGGGAATGTACAGCGGCGAAAGGCTGAATGTGCTCATGTGCGCCGTGCGCAAAAACGAAGTTATCCGTCTGCGCAAGACGGTAAAAAAGGCAGACGAAAATGCTTTTATAATCCTGACCGACGCCCGTGAGGTTCTTGGAAACGGATTTGAAATAGAAGATTAATTTTTTTACTTTACAAACGGAAAAACTAAGGAGCGTGTTATGATGAACAACACAGAATTGGAACTGACTGCATATAAAATACGACGCGATGCGGTCACAGCGGTACACAGTGCGGCATCGGGTCATCCCGGCGGTTCGCTTTCCATTGCGGACATTCTTGCCGTGCTTTATTTTGATGAGATGAACATTGACCCCAATAACCCCAAGAATCCCGATAGAGACAGATTTGTCCTGTCAAAGGGTCACTGCGCACCGGCGCTTTACGGTGCACTGGCGGAGAGGGGATTTTTTCCGGTTGAGGATATCAAGACATTCCGTCATGTTGATAGCTATCTTCAGGGTCACCCGGACATGAAGGGTGTGCCCGGCGTGGATATGTCCACAGGTTCTCTCGGGCAGGGTATCTGTGCGGCAAACGGTATGGCGCTTGCGGCAAAGCTTGACGGCAAGTCCTACAGGGTGTACACCATTCTCGGTGACGGCGAGCTTGAGGAGGGCCAGGTGTGGGAGGCGGCAATGTTCGCTCCGCACTACAAGCTTGACAATCTCACAGCCTTTGTTGATTTCAACGGGCTGCAGATAGACGGTGACATAACCAAAGTCATGAATCCCACACCGATAGACAAAAAGTTTGAGGCATTTGGCTGGAATGTAATCACCATAAATGCGCACGACATGGACGAGATAAAGAACGCCATAGCCGCAGCAAAGGCAACCAAGGGCAAGCCAACCGTAATCATTGCAAAAAGCATTAAGGGCAAAGGAGTGTCGTACATGGAGAACCAGGCTTCATGGCACGGCAGTGCGCCAAACGATGAGCAGTACGAACAGGCGATGAAAGAGCTTGATGCGAAGATTAAAGAACTGGAGGAAAAACTCTGATGGCAGACATAAAGAAAATTGCTACAAGACAATCATATGGTGACGCTCTGGCGCAACTCGGTGAGGAATTTCCGATAATCGTGCTGGACGCTGACCTTTCAAAATCCACAAAAACAGAGGTTTTTAAGAAAAAATACCCCGACAGATTCATAAATATGGGTATAGCCGAGGCAAATATGATGAGCACCGCCGCCGGACTTGCAGCTTGCGGCAAGACGGTTTTTGCAAGCTCGTTTGCAATGTTTGCGGCGGGCAGAGCCTTTGAGCAGATAAGAAATTCTATCTGTTATCCGAATCTCAATGTAAAAATAGGCGCGACCCATGCCGGCATTTCCGTTGGCGAGGATGGCGCAACCCACCAGTGTCTTGAGGACATCGGCATAATGAGAACCCTGCCGAACATGACGATAATTAACCCGGCAGACGACACCGAGGCAAAGGCTGCCGTAAGGGCTGCTTGTGAGCACAAAGGACCCGTATATCTGCGATTCGGCAGACTCGGCGTTCCGGTGATATTCGGCGATGATTATAAGTTTGAGATAGGCAAAGGTGTACTCCTTGCCGAGGGAACGGATGTCACGCTTGTTGCTACGGGTCTGCTCGTGGAGATGGCGATCAAGGCGAAGGAATTGCTTGCAAACGAGGGCATAAGCGCAGAGGTAATCAACATTGCCACAATCAAGCCGATAGATGAAGAAATCATAGTGAAATCGGCGCGCAAGACGGGTGCCGTGGTCACCTGTGAGGAGCACAACATCATCGGCGGTCTCGGCAGTGCCGTGGCAGAAGTGCTTTGCGAGAACTGTCCGACGCCCATGCAGAGGATAGGCACACGAGATGTATTCGGCAGATCGGGAAAACCGGCAGAACTGTTCGAAGTATACGGTCTTACCCCGGCGGCGATTGCCGAGGCGGCAAAGAAGGCAATAAAGAACAAATAAAAATTCAAGGCAAATTTGTCGGAATTTTTAAGAAAAATATGGGGTGATTGAAATAACCACCCCATATTTTTGATTATTTCAAATTTTGGCAGAATGTTACTTGACAAATGTTCCGATTGACGATATAATATATATTGATGAGTTTTGTTTTCACCGGAAACCGATTGGATAATCATGCGTCTCAAAACGGCGTTTGACATACATACTATAAAGGGGCTAAAATCTGTATGGGTATTTTTTCGAGAAAGTATTTTTGGGCTGTATCCAAGGCGATTGCAAGCAAACGATATATGTGGATTATAGATATATTGTTGATTTTGTTTGCGCATATCTGTGTTTCGCTTGTGGCATATCCCCTCAGTAAACTTTGGTACATAATACAAGCTTCGGCCATGTTTATTACATACACTGTTGCGGTGTATATGATGATGATGCTCATATTCAAGAATTATCGCACCATATGGCAGCATGCCTCGTTCCGTGATTTTGCATCGGTGCTCGCTGCGTGTTTGCTCTCGGGAATGATTGTTGTGTTTTCGTCAGCTTACTTTAAGATGCAGTATTTTTATGTCAAACTTACCATGCTGTCGTCAGTGCTTACATTCTTCTTTGTCACGGCGTACCGCATATGCATAAAATTCGGCTATGTGGTGGCAAGGCAGTATTTCTCCACCCGTGATGCAGACGACAGACAGAATGTTCTCGTTGTCGGCGCCGGATCTGCCGGAGCAATGTTTGTAAACGATGTCAAGGTCAACCTTGCTATGAATTATAATATTGTCGGCTTTGTGGACGACGACCCAAAGAAACTTCATTCTTCAATAAGCGGCATATATGTTATCGGAAACAGAGACGATATTCCGTATCTGTGCAAAAAATACAAGGTAGCGGAGATTCTCGTTGCAATCCCGACCATAACCCCCAAGGAAAAACATGATATCCTCAATATCTGCATAGGCACAAAATGCAAGGTAAAGATTATGCCGAGCCTTGACAGATTCATAGAGGAGGGCGGCAAGCTCTCGAGGATGCGTTCAATAAAGATTGACGACCTGCTTGCACGCGAACCGATTGTGCTTGACGACAGCGGCATATCCGAGATAATCAGCGGTAAGACCATAATGGTCACCGGCGGCGGCGGCTCCATAGGTTCCGAACTGTGCAGACAGCTTGTCAGATACAAGCCGAAGTTGCTCATCATAGTTGATATATATGAGAACAATGCATATGATCTGCAAAATGAGCTCATCCGCAAATACCCAAATCAGGCACTCAAGGTGCTCATAGCATCTGTGAGGGATAAAAAGAGGCTCGACACCATATTTTCACAATATCATCCCGACATTGTGTACCATGCGGCGGCCCACAAGCATGTGCCGCTGATGGAGTATTCTCCGTCCGAGGCTATAAAGAACAATGTTTTCGGCACATTCAATGTTGCCCGCTGTGCGGATGAATTCAATGTGAGCAAGTTTGTAATGATATCCACCGACAAGGCGGTCAACCCAACCAATGTAATGGGTGCGACCAAGCGCATGTGCGAGCTTATAGTCCAGGCCATGCAAAAGGTCAGCAAGACTCAGTTTGTCGCAGTGCGTTTCGGCAATGTACTTGGTTCGAACGGTTCGGTTATTCCCCTGTTTGAACGCGAAATAGCCGAGGGCGGCCCCGTAACCGTCACCGACAGGGAGATAACAAGGTTTTTTATGACTATCCCTGAGGCGGCACAGCTTGTCATTCAGGCATCGTGCTTTGCTGATGGCGGCGAGATATTTGTGCTTGACATGGGAGAGCCGGTCAAAATTTACGATCTTGCGCAGAATCTTATCAAACTCTCAGGTTACACTCCGGGAAAGGATATGGAGATCAAGATAACCGGTCTGCGCCCCGGCGAAAAACTCTATGAAGAACTGCTCATGAACGAGGAAGGACTCAAAAAAACCTGCCACAGCAAGATATATATAGGAAAGCCGCTTGAGACGGATCTTTCCGAGATTACGGATAAACTGTCTGTACTCACAAAGGCGATTGAGACATATGATAACGAAAAAATCAGGGATGCTCTTGCGTCGGTTGTGCCTACATACACCCCCGACAAAACTATGGGGCAGAGCAGAGAAAAGGTTGCTGCGGAGTAATTTCTGCGAGGTGAATTTATGAAAAAGGCAAAAATTGTATTGTGTGTTGTAGGTGCTGTTGCGATCGCCGCCGGAGCGGTTGCTTATGTTCAGCGTGACAACATTAGCGCACTTATAGACGGAATGAGATACACCGATGAGGATCTTGACAATCAGCTTGTATCGTCCGAGGAGAGTGTGAAGGATTACATGAAGGATAATAACCTGGGTGAAATAAAGATGCTCACACAAGAGGAGGAGGCGGCGCTTGTCTCCGGCGAGATAAGTCAGCAGGACGCGGTCAAGATAATGACCGGGGCAATGACTCTTGACGATGCAAAGAATAACAAAGGCAGCGAATCCGCACAGACGGGCGCTTCTGGCAACAGCAAAACTGAGAGCGGTAACGCAGACGGCGGACCGGCGGCAACGGGCGGAAGTACGGCTGCACCCGCGGCACCGTCTGACGGCGGCAATGCGCAGGAACCGTCCGAACCGGCAACTCCGGCTGTGGATTATGACACGCTGATAAGCGAAAAGGTCGCCGAGCTCTATGTTGTAAAGGCGAATTTCAGCAGTCAGCTTGCGTCTATGAAAACAGCGGCGGAGAATGAGTTTGACTCCTATCCCAAAGAGGAGCGCACCGAGTCAAAAAAACTAGAGATAATAAAGTCAAAGATATCCGGTGCGTCCGCTCTGGAAAAACAGTGCGACGCTCAGGTGGCGGTCATTGTGGCGGATCTTAAATCGTTGCTTTCTGAGGCAGGCAGAGATACGGCGCTTGCCGACAAGATAAACGAGGCGTATAACCAGGAAAAAAAGGTTATGAAAGCCAAGTATGTGAACAAATATTTCTAATGAATGCGCAGAGACTGCAAAACGGCAGTCTCTGCGCTTGACTTTGCATAGCTTATTTAGTATAATAAATATTGATATGTATTAAGGGGAGCTGTGTATGTATAATAACTTTTTGTTGATTCCCAATCCCACAAAACCCGAATCGGTGGATTTTGTCTCCGTTGCTGCGCGGCATATTGCGGATTGCGGCAAAAAGGCAACCGTACCGATGAAATACAAAAATCTTGTCGGCGATGCACCGTCGGTTGTGTTTGCCGCCGATGATGACCTTGGCGGCGTCGACATTGCTGTAGTGCTTGGCGGCGACGGCACTGTTCTGCGCAATATAGACTACATCCGCCGTCTCGGTGTGCCGCTTTTCGGCGTTAATTTTGGTCACTTGGGTTATCTGACTCAGTGTGAACCCGAATTGGCG
Source organism: uncultured Clostridia bacterium (assembly GCA_934454585.1). Lineage (GTDB taxonomy): Bacteria > Bacillota > Clostridia > UMGS1810 > UMGS1810 > RGIG4708. Next base: position 29,173 of record CAKSFP010000004.1, on the reverse strand, counting down.
ATAGAGTGTCTCGACCGCGTGATGCGCGGCGATTTTGAGATAGAGGAGCGTATAATGCTCAATTGCCGCATTGTGAGCGGCGGAAAAGTGCGCGAGTTTACGGGGCTCAATGAGGTTGTTTTGCACAGGGCGGCATTTGCCGGGGCACTCCATGTCACGGTGCATATAAACGGCAACTTTATAGAGCGGTTTGCTGCGGACGGTGTGCTTGTGTCCACCCCGACGGGTTCCACGGCATACAATATGTCTGCCGGCGGCCCTGTCATCATCCCAACGGCGAGCAACCTTGTCATCACTCCGATATGCGCTCATGCCATGGCGGACTGCTCCATTGTCGCATCCGGTGACGACATCATATGCATAAAGCTTGCCGATTTGCGCGGCGGCGAGTCTGCCTGCCTTTCGGTGGATAATATCGACAACTGCGCTTTCGGTGCGGACAGTGAACTTACAGTGACAAAATCATGTTGCTCTCTGCGCCTTGTCAACTTCAATGACAATAGCTTTTATCAGACACTTAAGCATAAATTATATTCATACAAAGGAGATTGAATATGTTCAGAATATTAAAGAAAAAGGAATTGAACCCGACGGTGACACTCATGGAAATTAACGCACCGTTTGTGGCTAAGAAAGCCGAACCGGGTCAGTTCATCATACTCAGGGTAGATGACGACGGCGAGAGAATACCGCTCACCATTGCCGATTTTGACAGAGAAAAGGGCAGTGTAAGCATTATTTTTCAGATAGTCGGCGCCACTACGGAAAAACTTAATCACAAGAACGAGGGCGAATATATAAGCGATTTTGTTGGACCTCTCGGAGTGGCTACTCACACCGACGGGCTAAAAAAAGTTGCGGTAGTCGGAGGGGGAGTCGGCTGCGCCATTGCATATCCTATAGCTAAGAAACTTCACGAACACGGCTGTGAGGTGCACGCAATAACGGGATTCCGCAACAAGGACCTTGTCATTCTGGAGGACGAGTTTGCCTCGGCGAGCTCCAAGCTTGTCATGATGACCGATGACGGAAGTCACGGTACCAAGGGACTTGTGACGGACGCACTCAAGGAACTTATAGAGGCCGGCAACAGCTATGATGAAGTCATAGTCATCGGACCGCTTGTTATGATGAAATTTGTTTGTCTGCTTACAAAGCAGTACGGCATAAAGACTGTAGTCAGCATGAACCCGATAATGATTGACGGCACGGGCATGTGCGGCGGCTGCCGCCTCACCGTGGGCGGCGAGACAAAGTTTGCCTGTGTGGACGGCCCCGATTTTGACGGTCACCTTGTCGATTTTGATGAGGCTATGGACAGGTCGACCATGTACAGAGATTTTGAACGCAAGGCTCACGAGGAGACCTGCAATCTTTATAAGGGGGTAGACAACAATGCCTAATATGAAACCGACAAAGAATCCCATGCCTTCTCAGGAGCCAGATGTGCGCAACAAAAATTTTCTGGAAGTGGCGCTCGGCTACAGTGAGGAGAACGCAATAGACGAGGCACAGCGTTGCCTCAATTGTAAGCACAAACCCTGCGTCAGCGGATGTCCCGTGCAGATTAATATCCCGGAATTCATCGCCCATGTAGCAAAGGGAGATTTTGAGGCGGCTTACGGGGTAATAGCGCGCTCAAGCTCACTCCCGGCTGTCTGCGGCAGAGTGTGCCCCCAGGAGAATCAGTGCGAGGGTAAATGTGTCCGCGGCATTAAGGGCGAATCTGTAGGCATAGGCAGACTTGAAAGATTTGTTGCGGATTGGCACAATGCTCATTCCGATGGAAAAACCGAGGTTAAACCACAGTCCAACGGTCACAAAGTTGCTGTCATAGGTTCCGGACCGTCGGGGCTCACCTGCGCCGGTGATTTGGCCAAAAAAGGTTATGAGGTCACTGTGTTTGAGGCGCTCCATCTTGCCGGCGGCGTGCTTGTCTACGGCATACCGGAGTTTCGTCTGCCAAAGGCTATCGTTCAGCGCGAGATAGACGGTCTTGTCTCGCTCGGGGTTAAGATAGACACCAATATGGTCATCGGAAAGGTGCTCTCTATAGACGAGCTTATGAGTGAATACGGCTTTGAGGCGGTGTTCATCGGCTCCGGCGCCGGTTTGCCGAGATTTATGAATATCCCCGGAGAGAATCTTAAGGGAGTGTACTCCGCAAACGAGTTTCTCACCCGTGTCAACCTTATGAAAGCATACAAGGACGGCAGCACAACGCCGATTAAGAACAGCAAAAAAGTTGCGGTTGTCGGCGGCGGCAATGTTGCTATGGACGCCGCAAGGTGTGCAAAACGCCTCGGTGCGGAGGAAGTGTATATTGTATACAGACGCAGTGAACAGGAACTGCCGGCGCGTCGCGAAGAAGTGGAGCACGCCAAGGAAGAAGGCATCATATTCAAACTCCTGTCCAACCCCGTGGAGATTTTGCCGGACGACAACAAGTTTGTCAAGGGCATGAAGTGCGTTGAGATGGAGCTGGGTGAGCCGGACGAGTCCGGCAGACGCAGACCGCAAGTCAAGGCAAATTCTGAATTTGTAATAGATGTCGATTGTGTGATTATGTCCATAGGAACAAGTCCAAATCCGCTTATCAAATCTACCACAAAGGGACTCGAAACCCAGAAATGGGGCGGAATCATCGCAGATGAGACGGGGCTCACATCCCGTGAGGGTGTGTTTGCCGGCGGTGACGCCGTGACGGGCGCAGCAACGGTTATCCTCGCCATGGGCGCGGGCAAGAACGCCGCCGCCGCAATTGACGAGTATATAAAGAGTAAATAACACATAATGCGAAAAAACAACCAATCAGCGTGAATGCCGGTTGGTTGTTTTGTTTCCTACAGTGTTTTTATGTCATAAAATTCAACGGAGTTTCCGTGTTCGGTTATTATATTTGTCAAATCATCGGTCCTGAGGCACACCGTGGCTGTGTTGTCATTTGGGTGTATTCCGATTAGTCCGGGTTCTTTGCGGAAATCCGAATCGAGGATAAGACGGACTTTTCTCTCGTCATCGTTTAACAGCCCGAACGGAGTGACAGACCCCGGAGTGAGGGCAAGTATGTCAAAAAGCTCTTCAGCAGAGGCAAACGACAGCGGTCTTGTGCCGAAAGTGCGCCGAAATTCCCTAATGTTTACTCTTTTGCTGCCACGAACTGTGATGAGAAAATAGTTTTGCTTTTTGTCGTCGCGCACAAAGAGGTTTTTTGCATCCGCTTCAGGGTATGGGATCTCTATGTCTGTCAGTTCGTTCATAGTAAATACTGCCTCGTGCTCGGTTGCGTCATACCATATGTCTTTTGATGTGAGGAAATTGTATATGTCTTGTTTGGTCATGAGGGTTGCTCCTATTTTAGTGAAGAATGAATAGTAAAAATCGACAAGCACTGATTGTACTTGTCGATTCTCTGGCTGGGCTAGAAGGACTCGAACCTCCGAAATGCCGGAATCAGAATCCGGTGCCTTACCAACTTGGCGATAGCCCAATACATATTCTGTTTTTCAATCAACAAGTGATATTCTATCATAAACGGTGCGGTTTGTCAATACTTTTTTCGAATATTTTGCGAATAAGTCATAAAATCGTGATGAAATGATATCATTGCGGACGCCCGGGCGAAAACTATCCGCTTTCGCCCGGATTTTTTCAAACGGATTAATAATATCTGCCGAAATCCGCAAGCACATCAATAATCGGCAGCATCTCGCGCCACAATTCTGTCAGTCCGGTTTTTGAGTTCCTGCGATGTATATTAGTGTTTTATTGTTCAAACCAATTTCACCCCGGCAAGCGCCAAAAACTTTTTGTCGGACTGAATAGCCTGTGTCACAAACTCTCCGTCGCGAAACAGAGCATATGTCGTGACGGGCGCCGGCACATTCTGCGCCGTCTCCCTATCGGTGATATGGATAATTTTCAGCGGTATGTTATTTTCCTCAGCAACCTCCCGAACCCTCGGCACCCAGTAATAAGTAAAGGGGCACTGGTCGGTGTAGTATATAACAAAGCCTTTTTCTTCAATCTTCGGGTGCTGCGCGCACTCTTTGAATTTCGGCGGTTCGGCAGATTTGTCAAACGGCAGGTACATCAGATTGATTCCGGCATCGGTCGTATCGGCGACGGTAAAACCCTTGTATGACATATACTTCGGGTCAGACAAAAACTCCTTTTTCCTCTTGTCGGACGAGAGAATACAGACTCCTTTTTTGCCTTTTTCCTTGGCATCGCGGATACATTCGCCGAGAAGTTCGTTTGAATATCCGTGTCCTTTCATTGCGCCGGCGATCCACAGACAGTTGATATATATGTATCCGTCTGCATCTATGGGAACCCAGGCATTTTCGGCAGGAATGTATTCTATAAAGCATTTTCCCCTCTCTGCGCTGCGATAAAAGACAAGTCCCTCATCAAAGCGCTGTTTCATCCATTCTTTTTTCACAAGGCTTTGTTTGCCGGACATGGCACAGCAGATGTGCTCCTTGTCTATGTTTTCGTTGGTTATTCTTATATATTCCATGGTATTTCCTCCGAATTTTAATTGTCTATCTAAAGTTTAATACACCGGATGTAATCTGTCAATAATAATTTACCTTTCAGATTATTTCACATACAATCGCCTGATTCGATTCATCGTTCCGTCAATATGCATGATGATTTTTGCGTCTATATGCGGAGTTGCCGATTGTGGTTGCGGAAATGATGGTGGTTGTCATCCCGGCAATGATCATGATAGACAAGAGAAAAATATATGATTATTAAGTGTGCGGACGGAACTTAAATCCCGCCCGCACACTTTAGTTTATAAAACAGAGGCAACCGAATTTATAACAAAAAATAAAATTTAGACAAAAACTATGGAAAATCGATAAATTATATGATATAATATATAATAAGTGTAGTTTAATAATTTTGCAGAGGTATCGAGATGAAAAAAATTATAGCATTAATATTGACCCTATGCACACTTTGTATAGGGTGCACATCAGCATTTGCCGACGGCGATGCAGCAAATGTACCCGAAGGTCTGCGTTCGGAAAATTTGCTGTTGGCCGACGCCGATTCGTCAAAAATAATATACGAAAAAAACAGCGACGCAAAAATCGCTCCCGGCGGTTTTACCAAGTTGCTTACGGCTGCTGTCGTTTTCACGGTAGTAAATGATGTGAATGAAAAAGTGACCGCTGATGCCAAGGCGGTGAATGGGTATGACTTTTCATTTAACAACATGGGCCTGCTCCCCGGAGAGACTATGACTGTCGGTGACCTTATGAACGGCATGCTGATATATGATGCAGGAGAGGCGGCAAACGCACTCGCCGTCTATTGCTCGGGGTCTATGGACAGCTTTGTCGATAAGATGAATGCCAAGGCGGCGGAGATAGGCTGTACCTCGTCTCATTTCACCAATCCGAGCGGCACTCCGGAAGATGACCAGTATTCGACGCTTAAGGACATTGCCCTGATTGTCGAATTTGCAATGAAGGATGAAACAATCAGGCAAATAGTAAAAACACAAACATACAAAATTGCTCCGACAAATAAATATTCCCGGACGCGGTATATGAACAATACAAACAAATTTGTATCCAATGCGTCGGGCAATACATACTATTCGCCAAATGCAATCGGCGTTAAGACATCGTATGTGAGTAACAGCGACTGCGGCATAGCGCTGATGTGCGAGAGCGGCAATTCAACATTCCTGTGCCTGACGGCAAACTCGCCATACAAGAACGGCACAAACTATGCTACAGAAGATGCAAAACATCTCATTGAATATGCCGCGCAATACTATGTGTCCGAAAAAGTTGTCTCCAAGGACGATATTATGGCGGAGATCAAACTGCGCAATGGTAAAGAGGCGGGCAAGGTTCTGCTTGTGGCGCCGGAAGATATGTACATAAATCTCCCTAAAGGGTTTGACAAAGACAAAATAGAAAAAAAGGTCGAAACCAACAAAAAAGTGAAAGCACCGGTCACAAAGGGCGATGCACTCGGTCAGTTGACGGTGTCATACAACGGCGAAAAAATCAGCTCGATGATACTTGTGTCCGATGCAACGGTGTCTGCGGCGCCCGTAAAAGGTTTTTTTGCGGCAATCGGTGCGGTGTTCACCTCGTGGATTTTCATAATGATAGTCATTTTGCTCATTGCAGCATTTGTTGCATACACCGTTATGCTCAATAAGGCAAAAAGAAAGAGAAGCTATAAAAGCAGATTCAGATAAAAATCAAAAAGTGCTCGGAGCGTGGTTATAAACTGCTCCGGGCACTTTTTAGTATGATGGGCGTATCAGTGCTCTGCGGCGGCAGTTCGATCAAGAAGTAATAATAACGCACTGAAGGAATTCAGCAGAATTCATGGTTATCACAGGAGTATGGGAAAGGCTGAAAAGTTCAAAGCTTCAATCTGAAATGTGTGTCACAAACAGTAAGTCTGACATGGTGTGAAACCCGTATTGACAACAGCAATTTTCAAAAAAGCTGACCAAGCGTGGCTTGGTCAGCGTATTCGATTACTATCATAGGTAAATATTAAATTCTGAACTGAACCGCTGTGTGCCAAACGGCGCACACATTGGTGCGAGAGGGCAGAGAAACCCCACCCTGCTCGATTGGTGACCCATCCGAGAATCGAACTCGGGATTGCGCCTTGAGAGGGCGCCGTCTTAACCGCTTGACCAATGGGCCGTTATCAACAACAGAAATTATTATATCATACTTTTTTTCAAATAGCAAGTGTTTTTTTGAAAAAAATCAAAAAAAACGCCGTTTTACAGAAATTGGTGTTTTGGCATAACCACAACCCGTTTGCCATCTTGCGACAATATATCTTTTTTTGACATTTGTCACAAAATTTGGCTGTAATTTATATGGAAAAATTGTATTGACATATGACGGTAATTACATTATAATGGAATCATAATAATGTGTGCGGAGGGACAATAAAATGCGAAAATTAACTGTCGGTTTGGGTGTGGTTGCAATAGGTGTGTGCATGGTGTGCTCGGTGTCGGCAAAAACGGTATACAGTTCGTGGGTCACCAAGCAGATTGCGAGAGGGCGCAGTGCGGACGATGCCTGTCATGCCGTTGTGGCGGCGGGCCTGGCTGATATAAATGTGGTAGATCGGGTATATCAAAAACACGAAAAATGCGGTAGTTGGGAAAAGGTTGCCGAGGCATACGGAATCGACCCCGATGTACTCTTAAATTCCGCAAAGGCTCAGCGCAGAGAGATTCCCGATGGGATATATAATGAGATGAAGTCCGAAGGGATGTCGGATGAGGATTGCTATTATTTTGCGAAGGACGCAGACCGTTGGTTGGTTGACATAGATACCGCATGGCAAGGCAAAAAGGACGGAAAAACCGCAAAAGAGATTTATACCGAAAGAACCGAATTGTCGACCAAAAAGGCACAGCTTGCGACTGATTTTGTGTTCGGAAAGATTACCGAGAAAGACTATACCGAGCGCATGAAAGAGATTATCGACGGAATAGACATCAAAGAAATTATGGACTATGCGAGGAGTGAACAGCTGGGTTGGATGAAGGTGCGCAAGGCAGGTTCGTGCATTTCCGACAGCGAATTGCAACAGGCGGCGGACGCCGGAGTGACAAATTTTTTTGATGCGTGCCGCCTGAAAGACACCGAGAGAATTGAGGGACGCTCATTTGCCGATATGCTCAGCAAGATTAAGAACGGAGCAAGCATTGACGAAGTCACCAAGCCGGATGTAACGAAAGCCGCAGACAAATCAAGCGCAAAATAGAAAGCGGGCGGAATATGAAGATAAACAGATTTTTGATATTCTTTGCAATACTTTTGTCAACGGTTGTCTCTGCCGAAGCCGAGACTAAATCGGAGATTGATGATTATAACAACCTGTACTATCCGCAATCGGTATATAACGGCGGAATAAACTCGTTCGACACTCAAAGTGCCGAGGCATATGTCAACCCTGCCACCGGGAGTGTGCATATAAGTGCAACGGATGTTGTACTTCCCGGTGCCGGAGGGTTTGATTTGAGTATCACGAGGGTGTATAATTCGCAAAACTCGGCACTCTATGAGGGATATTTGCATGAAACCGAGGAGAACTACAGTGTCACTCGATATACTGTCAGAGGAAAGAAAAAAGAATATAAGGTGTACATGGATAATGCGGCAAACGAGACTGTGACGGAAAATATTTGCCTCAGACCTGAGTTTATGAACTATCATAACGGCAAAAACGCGCTTTGGATGCTCAGCAACACTTCTAAGTTTGAATTTCTTTATGATTCCGAGCCGAGTGAAGAAATGGTTTTTGCCAATGCGGCAGATGCTCAGGAACTTGCCGATTATGTCAACTCGGAGTTGAATGAGATATCTGCCACATATCCGTATAGCAATGTTCAATTAATACAGATTGATTACTGTGATTTCGAGGTTGTCACGGCGGAAGTTATCAAAAAAACTATCGGTTATTCCGACGGGTTGCTTGACTACACGGCGTCGGAGAGATACTCAAAACTGGGCGTAGGCTGGGAATTTGATTTTCCTTACATAGAGAAACGCTACGGATATGATGACAGGGAGTACGAATATCTCCATTTTGGTGACAAAGGCACATATTTGCTTGATTTTTCATCAGATTCTCCCGAAAATCATCTTGACGGCTATCCACTCAATGATGTAAAAATTTCCTATGATTCAAGTGTAACCCATGACGGAATCAGGAGTGAATATGTTGCTGTCGAAAAAGACGGCACCCGACATTGGTTCGGCACTGACGGCAGATTGCTGATAAAAGAGGACAGATACGGAAATCGGATAAAATTTTATTGCGGAACCGATGTCTTTGCCGATGCATGGGGCAATAACAGGGCGTGCCCGTATATAGAGAGAATAGTCGATACCGTGGGGCGGGAGGTCGTGTTCTCGACCGTGAATGACAGCAGTGTCAAAAGGACGCTGCGTATGTCAATTTCAAATCCAAACGATGCCGGGGATATCCGCGTGTGGGAATACGATTTGCAAAAACTCACGGTGAACGATATTGAAATATTGAAATACCCCGAGTGCAAACCATTAGAAAGGGACAAATGGGTGCTCAAAAGTGCGTATGACCCGGAGAACAGGCGCACAAACTACGATTACTCCTACATGAAATCGAAATTCTCGTTTTTGGACAGAAACAGGGCGTTTCATACGGATTATGCCGATGTGAGGGATTCGTTCAAGGGAAATTCCTATGTGGACAAAAGCAATATCGAAAAATTTGTCGGGTTGCACAATGCCTATGCCCTTGTGACAAGCGTTTCAATCAGCGGCGGCAAGAGTTATACTTTTGCCTATGCTCCGTTTGTGAAAAACTGCACCCCGCGGGGGTCGATGATTTTTGCAAAGGCATATATGTCGCACGAAGAATATGTTGAGGACATTGACGGCAATTCGGTCGATATGAACAGAAAAACTTATCTGTACGATATAAACGATGTCGGAGAATATGACGGTTATATATCATACAGATATGAGGACAGGATAAGCTCGGGGTATAATTATGCCGTAAAGGTGACAGACGGCAATGTGTCCGACAATAAGTATTCGCACAAGATATACAGTTATTCGTATGTCGGCGCAGAGCGGGATAAGACCATCATTTTGGCTCAATTGGACGACAAGGGCAGCGACCATAGGTTTGTGACGGATTACAGCTATGACAGCACTCTCAAATTGCCGTTGCAGATTGTGCAGACAAGCTATGACACGCCGGATTCTGCGGTCGGCATGACAAAATCCGTCGCATATACATATGATTCTGGCAAATACGGCGATGTGCTCGGCGAGACGCCGAACGGCGACGATGACAGAACCGTAGCATACACCTACAGCGCAAATTACCATTTCCCCACAAGCCGCACATATAAACAGGCGGCGGACAGAGAGATAAAGTATGAATATGTTCCGACGGCTGACGGAAAGGGCGTTGAATATATCAATATATATGAGAACAATGTCCTGAAAAACAAGGTTTGCTATTCGCATGATTCATACGGAAATATTACCTCAAAAAAAGAATTTGGCGACGATTTCTTGTCTTATACCGAGACGGAATATGTGTATCAAAACGGCGCAAATCTGATTTCGGAAACCAATAAAAATGTCGCGGATAATGACAACATCACAACAGATGTCTCGATGACTGCGGTATACGATTATTGGGGAAACCCGATTTCTCGGACAGACGCAAACGGCAATGTTACGGCATATGAATATGATTTGGTAAACCGGGTTCTCAAGGTGACCAATGCGGACGGCAGCACAAAGAACTATACGCACAAAAGTTTGAGTGTAAAGGAAACTGACGAGGTTGGAAACACCGTTCAGACATCATATACCCGTGCGAGAGATGTTAAACTGATAAGATATGTCACGCTCGGAGTCGAAAGCACGCGGATGTATTATGACACTTTCGGCGGTCTTGAAACAGAGATTTTTTATTCCGACGATGTTGACGATGACGGCTGGCAGATACCTCTGCGCACCGTTAAATACTCTTATGACACTGCGCACCGCCCGATTGCAAAAGAGGTGTTTGACAGAGACGATGCACTGATTTACAGGGAAACATATTCTCATGAAATCACGGCGGACTATCAAAAAAGCACCACGACAATTGTCGGCAACGAGAGTGCACAGTCCGTTGTCACAAGTGAGTATTTTGATGCTTACGGCAACAAAATCAAGGTTGAAAACGGTGCGGATTTTGAATCGTATACGCATGATTATCGCGGCAATGTTCTGACCGTTAAGTCCGCAAGGGCAAACAGTGAGAATTGGTCGGGAAATGCCGTGGCGGCATTTGAATATGACTACGCCGACAGGCAGACAAAAGCGACAGATGTCATGGGCAATTCAACGCGAACAGAGTATGACACATTAGGCAGAAAAATCAAGGAGTATGACGCTGACAATTATGCTGCCGAATATAAATACGACCAACTCGGCAGACTAATTGAACAACGGTCGCCCGTTGAAGAAAAGGACGGCACGGTGTGCTATGCCGTCAAAAAGATGTGGTACGACAAAGCCGGCAACCTCATCAAAGAAAGGGTAAACACGAACGCCCCGGGCACGGCGGAGAAGTATAACGAAACAGAATATACTTATGACAGCCGCAGCCGACTCGTCATGACTAAAACTCATGACGGATACAAAAATAATTATGTGCAGAACTTTTTCGATGCCAAGGGCAATTTGCTCAGGGTGTATACCGGGCTGTCAAAACCGCTCACCATTAACGGATGCGACGATGTCACCAACGGTGGTGACAGTGACTACGCCGTCACAAAATATTCTTATGACGAACTCGGCAGAGTGACGCGGATGACGGACGCCCTCGGACAGAGCGAGACAAAAACATATGACAACGCAAGCGGACTTATGACCGCATCGTCAGACAGGAATGGACAAAACTTCGTTTATGCTTATAACGGCTTGGGCAGTCTGAAATCAAAGTCTATGGCGGACGGCACAAATTCCGAGACGAGAACATATGATTCTACGGGCAAAATTCACTCTCTGCAAAACGCTACCTCGACCGTTACTTACACTTACAACGCAAAGGGATTGCCGATAACGGAGAGTGACTCGGCAACGGGAACTGTTAAGCAATTTGAATATGACTCGGGCGGCAACCGCACGGCGTTCACTTTGCAGAGAAACGGACAGACAGAGATTCGGCAGACATATGAATATGACAAACTGAACCGCCCGGTAACAGTCAGAGAAAACGGAAATGTCATTGCCGCATATTCTTTTGACAGCAAGGGAAACAGAACGCAGACGGTAAGCGGCGGAGTTACGACAAATTATACTTACAACATCGGCAATCTGCTCATTGCTCAGACAAGCGGCGACAAGCTGACCGAGGAGTATGCCTATTACCTGAACGGCAACATGAAGACCAAAACGGTGAACGGCGAGGTGACATCATATCGCTATGACGGTATGAACAGACTGTCAAACGAAAATGACACCGAATATTTCTTTGACGATTTCGGCAACAGAATAGCCATGATATCCGATGACGCGGCGGCGGACTATGAATACGACCTGAACAACAGGCTTGTAAAGGTGGTTGAGTTCAGTGATAATTATGACGCCAGGACTACGACTATGTTTTATGACAAAAACGGCAATATGGTAAGCAAGGCTGTCATGACGAACAAACGGTTCGGCGAAAATGTGAGCGGTGACTACACCATTTCGCAAAATTCGGACGGAAATGTTGCGCTTTATGAGTATAACTGCTATAATCAGCTTACGGGAGTTGACACGCGAGGTGTAATGTCACATTACACATATTCGCCGGACGGCATGAGGGCGTCAAAGACCGTTGGCGGCAATACGACTGCTTTTGTGTATGACAACTCAAATATCGTTGCAGAAATTACCGCAGACGGAATGAATAAGTATTTGCACGGTGTTGAATTGATAAAAACCGGTGACGGCATATATTATATTATCAACGGTCAGGGAGATGTGTCAATCCTGCTCAATTCCGACGGAACCGTAGCTACAAGCTATGTTTTCGATGCTTACGGAATTCAAACAAGCGGCGGTGATGTTTACAATCCTTTCGGATATCGCGGCGAATATGCCGATGCCGAGAGCGGATTGATATATCTGCGCGCAAGGATGTATGACCCAGTGACGGGCAGATTTCTGACTGAGGATCCGGCACATGACGGGGATAATTGGTATGTGTATTGCTCGAATAACCCGATAGTGTTTGTTGATCCATCAGGGATGATCAAGGAAGGAGATAACAAGCTTAATGACTGTATTCAGGTTATTTTGAATGGACCTAATAAAGATGGACAGGGTGGATTGTCGCTCGCTTGGAAACTTGCTTCAAAAAGCGACAAAAGTGTCATCGCCGATATGGCAGAAAAAATAAGAAGTTTTAATACAGAAAATATTAACAGACACATGATACTGGTACAAACGACTGCCGCGGCAGGTGCAGGACATACAGCAACGCTGTTGTTAAATAAGAGTGAACAAGGGTTATTGTTCAGCTTTTTCCCTGAGAACGGTAAGGCGGCTGATATCGGGCAAATGAGAATTGCATTTTTGAATGTGCAACAGTGGGATGGTGTTCTTTATAATCAATCAACCACTCATCTCGTTGCGAGCAATGGCACTATTCAATATGAATCTTTTAATGGAAATTTGTATTTGGAGGTAGAAAGTTACAATGGCAAAAAAGCTCTAAATGAAATTGCTTATCAATATACACACCCTGGCGAATACAGTTTGATTTCTCGCAATTGTGATCATATGACAAGTACGGTTGCTACTGCAGCTGGGATATTTTATGATAAAAGAATTATGCCTAATGATTCTTTTGTATATACAAGTATGTATCATACTAACTACAAGGCTTGGTTTCTTGATCAAATGCTGAAAAGGAGTGCGCACAGATAATGAAAAAAACGATTCTCATTATATTAACATTATTGGTATGTCTTATTTTATCACATAAAGCATTTGACAAGCGCAACAATGTGCTCAGCGGACAAATAACATACAGCGCATATGATGATAATTCTCACGGCTCGTTTGTTATGGAGATGGAGACAAGGCAACAAAGATTTATAAAGGAACACAATAATGTAAAATTCTTGAACGATGGAAAAATGATATCTGTCAAGTATGATTCTGTTGAAATGTTAGACTCAAACGGAAATACTGAAAGAATTTATGATTTTGGAGAAGTTATCGATTATGCGACTATGATAAATGATTCTAGAATTAGTTTGTCATGTGGAAAAAGTATTTTTCAACTGAATCTAATTTCGGGCGAAAAAACCGTTGTAGTAGATGATAATGGTTCTAAATATCATGATTGGCTATCCGAAAAACTGATTTATTCCAATGTGAATGATGAAATTACAGAATACGATATGAGTAGTGGATTCAGCCAAAAGATTTGCGGAGGCAGGGAACCTATTGTTTCGGGAAATAACCAAATCATTGCTTATAAAACTTTGGAAGGGAATTTGAAAGTTTTGGATATACAAACAAGTGAGCAGCATGTATATAATGGGAATGCCTATTATTATTGCTTTTCGCCGAAATCTAATTTGTTGCTTATCGAGGATGAAATGAAATTCTTTACGGCAATTAGCGGAGCACTGTTTGACAAACAGTTTGTCGGACACAGAATTGTTGCGTGGGATTTCAAAACGAACAGAATATCAGAAGTCATCAACAGGTGTTTTTCTGGTGCCGGTGAGGGATTTTCGTGGCAAACGGTGTTGGAATAAGATCATTAAAAGGAATATACAACGGAATTGCGGGAGTTATAAAGCAAGCTGATTCGGAAGAAGATAAAGCAAATATCCGACAAGGTATTCGGTGGTTTATGAAATAAGGTGAAAATTATGAGATTTTTGAAATTAACATTGAATATTACGGTTATTACAGTGCTATTAGTCATATTGCTTCGATTGGTTATTAATTATATTTGTCCGTATGAAACCAAGGCAGAGATAATTGCCGAATATGAAAAGAGCAAGGACATTTTGAACGAATCTGTTCAACTTTTGTTGGCATCGGATATTGATTCGATATATATATACTACGACGGCGAAAAATGGGTATATAAACCTGACGGCTTTCAGGGGGTGACTGTCGAAAATGTTAACAGAATTATTGACATTGCGCAAAAAAGAAAATACTCAGTTATAGACAAGGCAGATAATTATATTTATTTTCAGTTATGGTCTAACCTTGATGCCGGTCGGGGAATCGCTTACACTTTGGACGGAAATCCTCCGACATTGCAATTTCTGACGAAGTACGAAAAGTTGGATGATGAGAACTGGTATTACTATGAGGAAGATTTTAATGAGTGGAGACGGAGAAACAATGAAAAGAATAGCTATTAAAATCGCTTGTTTGTAATGTGGCAACATCAAAAATATCCGATAAAGAGGAATTTATCATGAAGTATTTGAAAATTGTATTGAATATTATTGTTGCTGTAACTGTAGTGTTTACATCACTGGAGTTGTTTCTCAATTATATATGCCCATATGAAACCGAAAATGAAATAGTTGCCGAATATGAGAAGGACAATGATTTACTGAATGAAATTGTTCAGACGATAATAAATTCAAATGTTGATTCAATACACATTTATGATGACGGTGAAAAATGGACGCATGAACCCGAACATATACAAGGTATAACCGATGCGGACATTGATAGGATTATTCGTATTGCAAAAGAGAAAAAATATTTGATTGTCGAAAAGACCGATAGTTACATCGAGTTTCAATTATGGGCGAATCTTGACAGCAGTAAGGGTTTGATTTATTCTTTGATTGAAGAGAAACCTCAAAAGCAATATTTAACAAAAACAGTACCGCTTTCGCAAAAAAACTGGTACTATTACGAAACGGATTTCAATGAGTACAGAAGAATGAGAGAAAGAGGGGAAGTGAACGACTAATAAATATCCATGTATTCGATTAGTGGAATTTAATGAGGTATAACTATGAATAATAAATGCTTTTAGATATCTTTGCCGTTGATATCATTATTAATAATTATTCTTAATGCCGGGAGAATAGTCGATTTTGCGACGGACAGATTTTGGACAATTGTCGCAAATCAACTGGAGAAAGAGGCGGCGGAACACGAAGAAAAGATTGCAAGAGGTGAAATAGTGCGCGGAAAAGACACGGTAATTATATGGGAAAATAAATATGTAATTTATCATATGGATTACGGAAAATCATTGTTTTTGCATAACGGTGACACGGAAGAAATGATTCTTAAAGGGATAAAAAATAAATACGGAGGGCTGATAAATGCGAAAATTTTCAATGTGTTTCATCATAGCTGTTGCGTTTGTCTGCACAATGTGCAGCGCATCGGCAGACAGCGGAATGTCATATGATGTTACATACACCGTGAACGGTGCAGCGGTAAATATCTCATACTCGGTGGCAAACGCCGAAAACGAATCGCACGGAATAAACCTCTTTGCGGTGCTGTATAAAAATTTGTCTGCGGAGAGTGTGACCGCTTCATCGCTGACAGCGGCGCCGGGAGCGACCGTCGGCGGCAGAATGCAAATTGCCGTGCCGGACGGTGCAAGAGAACAATACAGCGTGAAATTCCTTGCGTGGGAAGATATGCGCACACTCAGACCCATAGGCGGTTTCAAACACATTCGCGATATCGAACCTTATCTGCGGGAAAAATCAATCCCGATATCTGTAATGGGCGGCGAGATTTTTAATCTGTACATGAATTGCGATAGTGTTATAGGCGCAAACCTCGATGCCATGCACATTATCGGATATAATCCTCAAAAATTTGAGGTTGTAGATCTGTGCGCATTTACGGCGGAAAAAGAACTCTTGCCGTGCGAAACGGACGGATGCGGAATCATAATCTCGGAGGCGGATTTTCAAAACGGAAAACTGATTTTCAATTTTTCTTCGGACAAAGGCAGAAACTCCGGGATCAACAATGTTGTTGTGTTTAAGGCGCTCTCCGATGTTGAAAATGAGGAAATAACATACCAAATTCAATAATGAATATCGAACAAGCCGTGCCGCATATATTTTTCATGCGAGGTGAATCTCATGAAAATGAAAAAAGCATTATCGTTTGTTTCGATATTTGTGTCGGCGGCAATTATCACAACCGCTCCGACTGTTGTCGCCGAGGATGACGCTATGCAGCTGTCGTGCCCGTCGGCAATCCTTATGGACAGCTCAACCGGCACGGTGCTCTACGAAAAAGACAGCCACAGCAGGAGGCCGCTTGCCAGCGTGACCAAAATCATGACCATGCTGCTTGCCATGGAGGCGATAGATGACGGTAAACTTGGCTATGACGACATGATAACCGGCTCGGCATATGCCAAAAGCATGGGCGGTTCGACAATATTTCTGGACGAGGGCGAACAGCTCAGCGTGCGTGACATCCTAAAGGGCATAGCCGTGTCGTCCGGCAATGACGCCGCGGTTGCGATGGCGGAACATATCGGCGGCAGCTGCGAAAACTTTGTGTCAATGATGAACGAACGCGCCGCACAGCTCGGAATGGCAGATACTCATTTTGTCAACTGCAACGGACTCCCTGACGAGGGCCATTATTCCACAGCGTATGACATAGCGCTCATGAGCCGCGAGCTTATGCGGCACGATGGTATTTTTGAATTCACCACCATATGGATGGATTCGCTGCGCGGCGGCGCATTCACCTTGTCGAACACCAACAAACTTATCAGGTTCTACGACGGTGCAACGGGACTGAAAACCGGCAGCACGGACGAGGCCAAGTTTTGCATAAGCGCCACTGCAAAGCGCGACAATATGCACCTGATTGCCGTGGTTATGGCGGCGCCGACTTCAAAACAGCGCTCTGCTGACGCAAGCAAGCTGCTTAATTACGGTTTTGCCAACTATGCGGTGATTCCGCTTGCCATAAAGGGCGAGGAGGCGGCGCGGCTGCACATAGAAAAAGGAAAAGACGGCGAAACACCTCTTGCGTGTGCCGAAAATCTTGACTATTTGTGCAAAAAAGGCGAGCAGCCGGAAATTGAACGCACGCCGATTTTTGAAGAAAACCTCTGCGCGCCGTGCGCCAAGGGTGAGCGCGCCGGAGAACTTATCATAAAGAGCGGCGACAGAGAACTCGGCAGATGTGATTTGATTTTTGCCGAAAATGTGCCGCGCATGACATATGGCGGAATTTTTTCGGCAATGATTTCAAAATGGGTGCGGATGTGACACATATATGACAGCACAGAAAATAGTAAAACGCACATTTTAACAGGGTCAAATTTCAAATATAATCAGATATTTAGCAGTGAAGTGCCGAATATGACGGAATATTGCACATAAAAACCCCCGAAAGATTGATAAATTAACAAAATTGCAATTTACATATTGATTTTTTAAGAAGTATATATTATAATAAGTACAATCGAAATGAAGTGATAATAATCGGCGATTAAGGAGTGAAATACAATGGCTCAGATAACAAAGGATACCATAATTGCAGATGTGCTCAAAATCGACGCTGACACTGCACCGTTCTTCTTTGAAATCGGTATGCATTGTCTCGGTTGCCCGTCGGCAAGCGGAGAATCCGTTGAACAGGCGTGCATGGTTCACGGTGTGGACGCTGACGAGCTTGTTGAGAAGATAAACAACTTCCTCGCAAGCAAATAATTTTTGAATAACCGTTGAAATTTATTTCAGCCCGACTTTGTCGGGCACACGGGAGTCTGCCATACCGCTGTCGGTATGACTGAGTCCGGTATGCCCGAAAGGGTAGACCCATTTCCAATTTTGTATTTGTCATCCGCATCGGCCCGGCACAGCTGCCCGGTCGATTGAGGGATGGCATATTTTTTTATAGCCTATCGGACATCATTGCCGCCCGATAGGCTATAAATCAGTCGTGATTAATTTGCCTGATTTCTCTTATATCATAAGGTGTTGTCTGATATACAAAGTAGTTCAGCCAGTTGGAATACAGCAGATTTGCATGGCTGCGCCATGTGACGAGCGGCGCTTTGGTGTCGTCATCATTCGGAAAATAGTTCTTCGGCACGGCGATGTCATCGCCCTTTGCTTTGTCGCGCAGATATTCGTTTTTAAGTGTGTCGGCATCGTATTCAAGGTGACCCGTGACAAAAATCTGTCTGCCCTTGTCCGTCATTGCTATGAAAACGCCCGTCTCCTCGGACGAGGCGATTATTTTAAGTTCCGGAATTTTTTCTATCTCCGCGCGCTCCACCGTAGTATAGCGCGACTGCGGCACCATGAACACATCATCAAAACCGCGCAGCAGCATGGATTGTTTGTAATCTGCCGTGTGGGGGTACACTCCGAAAAGCTTTTCGTCAAGATTGATCTTCCTCACTCCGTAGTGGTGATAAAGTCCTGCCTGTGCACCCCAGCAGATGTGCAGCGTGCTTGTGACATGGCTGCGGCTCCAGTCCATGATCTCGCACACTTCGTCCCAGTAGGTCACTTGTTCAAAATCCATCAGTTCCACCGGCGCGCCGGTTATCACCATACCGTCGAATTTTTCGTCCTTTATCTCGTCAAATGTCTTATAGAAACTGAGCATATGCGTCTCGGACACATGGGTCGCTTTGTGAGTCGCTGTTTGCAGCAGCTCCATTTCCACCTGCAGCGGACTGTTGCCGAGCAACCGCGCAAACTGAGTCTCCGTTGCAATCTTTGTCGGCATGAGGTTCAGCAGCAGAATTTTCAGCGGACGGATGTCCTGGGTTGTCGCTCTGGTCTCGTTTATAACAAATATATTTTCGTTGTGAAGGGTCTCCGCAGCCGGAAGCCCGTTCGGGATTTTTATCGGCATAAGTAATCATCTCCGATTATGATTATATCGCATATTGTGTGTTCTTGTCAACCAAAACGGACGGCGGCGCAAAAAAATATGGATTTTGTGTAATGTGCATATTAATTGCCGACAAAATTCGTCAAAATAAACAAAATATTTTTTTGGGTACGCATTGACACAAAATGTGTTTGAAATGAGGCTTAAAGTGTGATATAATACAAGGGTTGAAATATATATACCCACTTAAAATACAGGAGGTACAAAATGGCTAAGAAATTCAAAACCATGGATGGAAACCAGGCAGCCGCACATTGCGCCTATGCTTTTACCGAAGTTGCCGCTATCTATCCTATAACTCCGTCATCCACTATGGCAGAACATGTGGATTCATGGAGTGCCGCAGGTCTGAAGAATATCTTCGGACAGACGGTAGATGTTGTAGAGATGCAGTCTGAGGCAGGTGCCGCAGGTGCGGTTCACGGTTCGCTCCAGGCAGGTGCGCTCACAACCACATTCACGGCGTCACAGGGCTTGTTGCTCATGATTCCGAATATGTACAAAATTGCAGGTGAACTCTTGCCGACGGTTTTCCATGTAAGCGCAAGAGCGCTCGCCGCTCACGCACTCAACATCTTCGGTGATCACCAGGATGTTATGGCCTGTCGTCAGACCGGCTTTGCGCTGCTCGCATCAGGCTCCGTTCAGGAGACAATGGATCTTGCAGGTCTTGCGCACCTTGCGTCAATAAAGAGCAGAGTGCCTTTTCTCCACTTCTTTGATGGTTTCAGAACCTCTCATGAGATTCAGAAAATCGAAGTTATGGACTATGAAGATCTTGCAAAGCTGCTTGATAAAGATGCTCTCAAGGAGTTTAAGGACAGAGCGCTCAATCCGGAGCACCCTGTTATCAGAGGTACAGCTCAGAATGCGGATATCTACTTCCAGGGCAGAGAGGCTGCAAATAAATTTTACGAAGCAGTACCCGGCATAGTTGCCGACTATATGAAAGAAATATCAAAGATCACCGGCAGAGAATACAAGCCGTTCAACTATTACGGCGCTCCGGATGCAACGAAGGTTATTGTTGCAATGGGCTCTGTTTGTGAGACAATTGAGGAGACTGTTGACTATCTCATTGCCAAGGGCGAGAAAGTCGGCGTTGTTAAGGTTCACCTCTACAGACCGTTCAGCTCAAAATACTTCTTTGATGTCCTGCCCGAGACGGTTGAAAAAATTGCCGTTCTCGACAGAACAAAAGAGCCCGGTTCGCTCGGTGAGCCGCTCTATCTGGATGTATGCAATCTTTTCTTCGGAAAGAAAAATGCTCCGGAAATCGTCGGCGGAAGATATGGTCTCGGTTCAAAGGATACCACTCCGACCCAGATTCTTGCCGTATACAACAATCTTGACGAGAAAGAGCCGAAAAACGGCTTTACAATCGGCATTGTGGACGATGTTACAAACCACTCCCTGCCCATGCCCGAGAAGATCAGCACAGCTCCCGAGGGTGCTACCTGCTGCAAATTCTGGGGATTCGGTTCGGATGGTACAGTCGGCGCAAACAAGGACGCTATCAAGATCATCGGTGACAACACCGATCTCTATGCACAGGCATACTTTGATTATGACTCAAAGAAATCCGGCGGCGTGACGATGTCTCATCTGCGTTTCGGAAAGAAACCGATAAAATCGACCTATCTGCTCGATTCCGCAGACTACATCGCTTGCCACAAACCGGCATATATCCATCAGTACGATGTACTCGAGGGACTCAAACCCGGCGGCACATTCCTGCTCAACTGCGTTTGGACTCCCGATGAACTGGACGAGAAGATCCCGGCAAAGATGAAACGCTTCATCGCAAACAACAACATCAACTTCTACACAATCAACGCTGTTGATGTAGCTGTTAAAGTGGGACTCGGACCGAACAGAATAAATATGGTAACACAGAGCGCTTTCTTCAAGCTGGCAAATGTTATAGACTTTGATCACGCCGTAACGCTCATCAAACAGGCTATAAAGAAGACCTACGGCAAGAAGGGCGACGAGATAGTAAACATGAACTGCGCAGCAGTTGACGGCGCTATCGATGCTCTGCACAAGGTTGATGTTCCCGCATCGTGGAAAGACGCTGCGGACGAGCCGGAGGCTCCGTCCAAGGTTCCGGCATTCATTAAGAACATTGTTGAGCCGGTAAATGCTCAGGCAGGCAACAAACTCCCCGTGAGCACTTTTGTCGGCATGGAGGACGGTACCTTTGAGACAGGCACATCAGCTTATGAAAAACGCGGAGTTGCCGTTATGGTTCCCACATGGGACAGCTCAAAATGTATCCAGTGTAATCAGTGCTCGCTGGTTTGCCCCCACGCTGCAATCAGACCCGTGCTCCTCACGGCTGACGAAGCAAAGAACAAACCCGACACATTCACAACCGTTCCCGTTAAGGGGATAAAGGACGCTCCCGAGGGCATGACATTCCGCATGCAGGTTTCCGCACTCGACTGTCTTGGCTGCGGAGTTTGCGCACAGGTTTGCCCGGACAAGATTCAGGCGCTTACAATGAAGCCGTTTGATGATGTTGCAGATGTTGAGGCGGCTAACTGGGAGTATGCAATGAGCATTCCGGTTAAGGATGATCTTACAGACAAATATACCGTTAAAGGTTCGCAGTTCGCTCAGCCGTTGCTTGAATTCTCAGGTGCTTGCGCAGGTTGCGGTGAAACACCTTACATCAAGCTCATCACGCAGCTGTTTGGTGACAGAATGATGGTTGCGAACGCTACCGGTTGTACTTCCATCTGGGGCGGCAGTGCACCGTCAATGCCTTATTGCAAAAATGCAGAGGGTAAGGGTCCGGCTTGGGCAAACTCTCTGTTTGAGGACAACGCAGAGTTCGGCCTTGGCATGGTTAAGGCAAACAACAAAATAAGACACACTCTTGCAGAGAGAATGACAGAAGTTATGGATTCCGTTGACGCTAAGCTTGCGGATGCATTCAAGGCATGGATTGACGGCATGAACGATGCTGAGGCATCCAAGGCTGCCGCAAAAGCTATCGCCGCAGAGATAGGCAAGGCAGATATGTCCAACCCGGCAATCAAAGAGATAGCCGACAGACAGGACTTCCTCATCAAGAGAAGTCAGTGGGCATTCGGCGGTGACGGATGGGCATATGACATTGGTTACGGCGGTCTCGACCATGTAATCGCGTCCGGCGAAGACATCAACATCTTCGTTGTGGATACCGAGGTTTACTCAAACACGGGCGGTCAGTCGTCCAAGGCTACTCCGACAGGTGCGGTTGCTAAGTTTGCCGCAGCCGGCAAGAGAACCAAGAAAAAAGACCTCGGCATGATTGCCACAACCTACGGTTATGTTTATGTTGCTCAGATTGCTCTGGGTGCAAACATGAACCAGGCTATCAAGGCTATCAAAGAGGCAGAGGCTTACAACGGCCCGTCGCTCATCATTGCTTATGCACCGTGCATCAACCACGGCATAAAAGTGGGTATGGCTAACACCATCTCCGAGGAGAAGAAAGCTGTTGACACAGGCTACTGGCATCTGTGGAGATACAATCCTGAACTTGCAGCAGAGGGCAAAAATCCGTTCATTCTCGACTCCAAGGAGCCGACAGGCGCAGTTAAGGACTTCCTCAACGGCGAGAACAGGTATCTCATGCTCAAGAAAGCAGATCCGAATCTTGCGGAACAACTCTTTGACAAAGCGGAGAGAGATCTTGCTCAGAGATATGAGACATACAAGAAAATGGCCGAACAGTAAAATACCGTTTGATATTTTACAACCCCCGTCAAATCCGACGGGGGTTGTTTTTGCGAAAAAAATCCGGGAACGATGAAACTATCATTCCCGGATTTTTTGGTATCAGTCCAAAGCCTTTTTTGCCGATACGGTCACCTTTTTGTCATAACAGGTGAAAATCTCATCAACATCAGCCTTGTCACACGGTTTGGTGAACAGGCTGACAACCGGCACTATCACAAGACCGGCAACCATCGCCACAACGCCGCAGTTTATCGGCGACTGCAGAATCGTCGGAAATGCACTCTTGAACAGCATATTGAGCACCATAAGCCCCGATCCGAAGATGAACGAAACCCACACAGACGCTCTTGATGTGCGCTTGAGGTACAGACCGTAGATAAACGGCGCCAGGAATGAGCCGGCAAGTGCACCCCAGGATATACCCATCATCTGCGCTATGAATATGATGTTGAATTTAACCTGAACCACGGCGATAACAGCCGAGATTGCAATGAATATTACTATGAACACCCTCATGCAGAGGATTTTTGAGTTGTCGCTCATGTTCTTTTTCTTTTCTGCAATGAGGTCGAGCGTAAGCGTGGAGCTTGACGCAAGCACAAGCGACGAAAGAGTGGACATGGATGCCGACAGCACAAGGATTATCACTATACCGATGAGTATGTCGGGAAGGCCCTCAAGCATTTTCGGTATGATGGAGTCATATACCACTGCGCCGGATGCCGAGTGCTCAACAACATCGGAGAACAGTCTGCCGAAACCGCCCAGGAAGTAGCATCCGCCGGCAACTATGACCGCAAACAGAGTGGAGATGACCGTACCTTTGGATATGGACTTTTCGCTCTCTATGGCATAGAATTTCTGCACCATCTGCGGCAGACCCCATGTGCCGAGCGAAGTGAGGATAATCACAAACAGAAGTCCCAGCGGATCCGGTCCGAAGAACGAATTGAACACGCCGTCAAAGCTTGATACAGACGGGTCGGATATTTTCGAAAGCCCTTCGAGCGAACCCATGAAACCGCCGTTTTTGCCGAGCACTGCGGCGATGACCGCTATTATGCCGCCAATCATGATTATGCCCTGAATAAAGTCGTTAATTGCGGTTGCCATGTAGCCGCCGGCGATTACATACACGCCCGTGAGCACTGCCATTACTATTACACAAACAGTGTAGTCAATCCCCGGGAACGCCATGGAGAACAGGCGCGAGAGCCCGTTGTAGAGGGAGGCGGTGTAGGGGATGAGGAAGATGAACACTATGACGGACGCAACTATCTTGAGTGCGCTGCTGTCATATCGTCTGCCGAAGAAGTCTGGCATGGTGGAGCTGTGCAGATGTTGAGTCATCAGCCTGGTGCGCCTGCCAAGCACTATCCATGCAAGGAGTGAGCCGAGCACCGCATTGCCGATGCCTATCCATGTGGACGCTATGCCGAATTTCCAGCCGAACTGACCGGCATAGCCAACAAAGATTACTGCCGAAAAATAAGAAGTTCCGTAAGCGAAAGCGGTGAGCCACGGACCGACATTTCTGCCTCCCAGGACGAATCCGCCTACATCGGTTGTGTGTCTGCGGCAATAGATGCCGACCGCAATCATGATTGCGAAGAACACTGTGAGCATAAGAATTTTTACTGCCATAACAAATTTCCTCCTTGTTTTTGCGGACAAAAAAGTCTCGTCCGCATAATCGAAATTATGAGGACGAGACTGTATCTCCCGTGGTACCACCTCAATTTGACAAAACCTCACGGCATTGCCCTTTGCAAGTACGGCCGCGAAAAAACAAAAAGGAAAATCGCGGATTATACTCCGGCAGGATAACGGTTGCCTTCCGTCACAGCCTACTCGGACAACTTTGCGCCGGGGAAAAAACCGCATTGCAAAAATCCTTTCGGTGTGCGGCTCGCCGAATGTATTCAAAGCACATTCCTCACTGCCTCGCACCAAACGGCAGCTCTCTCAAAAGTCCCTGTGCTCCTACTTGTTTCGGGTCATAGCCTTTGAATAAGATGATTATACAACGGAATTTTTCATTTGTCAACAATTTTTTTGAATTTTCGTAAGTTTAATAAGATTATCGTTGTTTGTCTGGCGGTGAAATCGAGGAAAGCCGGGATAGATGTCGGTTGTTAGTTTGCGTTTGTCGGCGGAACGACCTGTGTGTCGTTCCGCAATTATTTGGCAATTATTAATTCATGTGCACCGTAGGGGCGACCCTGCGTGGTCGCCCGGGTGAATTGCTTTGATGCATAAATTAACACTTTGGCGTAATTCCTAAATCATTTCAAAAAAATATTATTTTATTTCCTGTTCCAATTCCGCAAATTCTTTGGTGTTAAAAAATTCGATTAATGTGACACCTAATCCGTCACAAAGTTTTTTCAAAGTAACAATTCCCGGATTCAAGCTTTTTCCGTACAGAATGTTTTTAATTGTTGACGGTGCAATGCCGGACTCTGTTGCCAATTTGTTTATTGTCATGCCTTTTTGACCGCACAGAAAAACCAAGCGATTTTTTACGATTTCATAGGTATTCATACATACTTCACCTCTTAACGGTCTAATTATAGACGGATGGGATTGAAAAAGTAGGCTATATATGATACAATATAGGCTATATAAAGACTATTATTAGTAAAAGGGGATTTTGATATGCTATTGATAAAACAATCATACAAAGGAAAAGGGCATGTTTATCATAGAAATTTTTTCGATAACAAGATGAAGAAAAGCAGGTATCGCACAATATCGATACTTTTATGTTTATTAATGCTTTTCAGCTTGTGCGCGTGTGCGAAAAATTCAACCTTTGCAAACTATGAAAACAAAACAGAAAGACAGCTTACGGGAAATGCAAAAGATGCTGTTGATTACTCCGGGCACAGCTTTGCCGTACACTATATCAATGTCGGACAGGGTGATGCGGCACTTGTGGTTTGCGATGACAAAACGATGCTTATTGACGGAGGTAAACCGCGCGCCTCCGATATAATTTATACATATCTTAAGAAACTTAATATTGATTATCTTGATTATATCGTGGCATCGCATGCCGATGATGATCATATTGGCGGACTATCCGCACCTCTTGCAAAAATGAAAGTCGGGAATGTTTTAGCACCGAAAACGGAATCCGACATTCGATCATATAAAAGTCTGAAGTCAAAGATTGATGAACAGGGCTTGCGCATTGTTCACCCGAAACCGGGTGAAACCATTGAATTTGGCGTGAGCAAAATTGAATTTTACGGACCGATAACCGAAAGCGAAGATGACCGCAACAATGGCTCCGTAGTGATGAAAATCATATATGGTGATACATCATTTCTTTTTACGGGTGACGCCGAGCGCAAGGAAGAACAAGAAATTTTGAAAGCCGGATATGACATATCCGCAACCGTGCTTAAAGTTGGACATCACGGCAGCAAAAATTCAACCACATATCCGTTTTTGCGTGAAGTTATGCCAAGGTATGCAATAATTTCAGTAGGCGACAACAGTTACGGACACCCGACGGATGATACATTAAGCCGTTTGCGTGACGCCGATGTTAAAGTGTATCGCACAGATGTGAACGGTGATATCATAGCAGAGAGTGATGGGAAAACAGTTAAAATTACAACAAAAAAGCCGTAATTTTCATAGACGGAACGATTTTTTCAAAAAGGCACACCGATCGTTCCCAGCGGATTATGTGTTGATTTGTGTGTGATTTTCGAAATGGTGATTAAATCTCTCCGCCGTTTTAAGAGCACGCATCACTAAAAAATATTACTCAAAATGAAAATTAACACTTGTAAAACGAGGCGAAAAATGGTATGATATATAATGATGAACTGTGTTGTGTCGCAAGCGGCGTCACAATTGTGCGAAAGGATTGACAAAAATGGAAAAAGAAAAGTTTTATATAACCACCGCGATTGCCTATGCATCGCGCAAGCCGCACATCGGCAACACATATGAAATTGTGCTCACCGATGCCATAGCACGCTTTAAGCGAATGATGGGTTATGATGTGTTCTTCCTCACGGGTACGGACGAGCACGGACAGAAGATCGAGGATATTGCAAAGGCAGAGGGCATAAGCTGCAAGCAGTATGTTGACGGTGTTGCCGGTCAGATAAAGGGTATATGGGATCTGATGAACTCAAGCTACGACAAATTTATCCGCACTACGGATGATTATCATGAGGCGGCTGTCAAAAAAATCTTCAAAAAACTCTATGACCGGGGTGATATATATAAGAGCGAATATTCCGGATGGTACTGCGTGCCCTGTGAATCGTTCTTTACCGACACGCAGATAAGCGACGGTTGCTGCCCGGACTGCGGCAGACCCGTTAAAAAGACAAATGAAGAAGCATATTTCTTCAAGATGAGCAAATATCAGGACAGACTGATGAAATATATTGAGGAAAATCCGGACTTTATTCAGCCGGAATCCCGCAAAAAAGAGATGGTGAACAACTTCCTCAAACCGGGACTCCAGGATTTGTGCGTATCGCGCTCATCGTTCAAGTGGGGCATACCCGTCACCTTTGATGACAAGCATGTCATCTATGTGTGGATAGACGCGCTCTCGAACTACATCACCGCCCTCGGCTACGATGTGGACGGCAGCGGGGAACTCTACAAAAAGTACTGGCCTGCTGATGTGCACATTATCGGAAAAGATATTCTTCGTTTCCACACCATTTATTGGCCGATTATGCTCATGGCACTGGGCGAACCTTTGCCGAAGCAGATTTTTGGCCATCCGTGGCTGCTCTCGGGCACAGACAAGATGAGCAAGTCGAAGGGCAATGTAATGTATGCCGACGACCTTGTGCGTCACTTCGGCGTTGATGCGGTGAGGTACTATCTTCTGCGTGAGATGCCTTTTGCCCAGGATGGCACAATAACACTGGAGACTGTTATTGCAAGATACAATGCAGACCTGGCGAACACCTTGGGTAACCTGGTGAACAGAACGGTTGCTATGATTAACAAATATTTCGGCGGCACGGTTTGCGACAAGGGTGTTGCCGAGCCTGTCGATGCAGAGCTGAAAGCCGCCTGCACCGAGACGCGCGAGTCCGTAATAAACCTCATGAATAAATTCCGGGCAGCGGATGCCACCGAGGCGATAATCGCCCTTGCAAGGCGCAGTAACAAATATATTGACGAAACCATGCCGTGGGTCCTTGCAAAGGACGAGACAAAGAGCGACAGACTGATGACGGTGCTGTATAATTTGACGGAGGCTATCCGATTCATAGCGGTGCTTATTGCTCCGTTTATGCCGGAAACATCGGTTAAGATTTTTGAACAGATAAAATCGGGCAAAACCGGGATGAACACCACGGAGAAATTCACTGAAGGTGAGTCGTTCACTGTAGGCGAGGCAACTCCGCTCTTTGCGCGTCTTGATGAGAAAAAGAAACTCGAAGAAGTGGCGGCGGATATATTTAAGGACGGGCCCGAGGAAGAAGATGAGGAGAAAACCTCGGAGATAACCATAGACGATTTTGCCAAGGTGCAGATGAAAGTCGGCACGGTGCTTGAGTGCAAACCGGTTGAGGGGGCGAAGAAACTCCTTGTGTCGCAGATAAAAATCGGCAGCGAGACAAAACAGATTGTCTCCGGCATCGCCGATAGTTACACACCCGATGAAATGGCGGGCAAGAAAGTTGTTGTGGTGACGAACCTCAAGCCATGTAAGCTGCGCGGTGTGCTTTCCGAGGGTATGATTCTTGCCGCATCTGATGGCAAGTCGCTCTCACTTGTGGCACCTGAGAAGGCAGATATTGCCGACGGCAGCGAGGTCAGATAAATATTTTGAATTGACGAAATGTCGGGTTACATCCGTCAGCTCCCCTTGCACAGGGGAGCCTTTCGTTTATTGAGAATATAATTATTTTAATAAAATAATTGCGGACAGCTTTCGTTTATTGAGAATATAATTATTTTAATAAAATAATTGCGGACAGCTTTCGTTTATT